>JAXLXG010000020.1:0-92619 GCA_046328075.1 Candidatus Sericytochromatia bacterium | reverse complement strand
TTTATATTATGCAATGCAACTTTTCTTGCTTTGCATTTCTTTTATCATACAAGTGAAAAGATACAAGAATTATTGAAATAACTAAGTCCTCTCTTCTTCTCTCATTACTTTTTACTTATTCTCTTTTCACCTTTCACTTAATATAAAATCTGTGTTTATCTTTTATATCCTTGTTATCTGTGTTCTATTTCTAAAAAATACAATTAAAAATATAATTTAAGAATCTTATAATTTTATAATATACTTTTCATAATATAATATAGTGTTAAACTTTTTTTAACTAATAAAATTTTTAGTGGAGAATAAACCTTGAAAGATTATAAGATAATAAAATATAGATATATATGGTTTAGTATATCTCTTGCCTTGCTTATACCTGGTATAATAGCTTTAATAATGGGTTGGATGAAACCAGGATTAGACTTTGTAGGTGGTACTGCAATGGAATTAAAATTTAATAAACCTCCTACAGTAACACAAGTTCAACAAGTATTAGATAAAACTGATAAACAATTTTATGGTGATGCGATAGTTCAACCCTCTGATACTTTAATGACTATCAAGGCAAAATCAATAGATAACAAACAACAAACTACTTTATTTGATAATCTTAGAAAAGACCTAGGTGATTTTAAAACAGAAAAAGTTGAAGTCGTTGGTCCAACAATTGGTAAAGAGCTTTTTACAAACTCAATGTTAGGTTTTGGATTAGTTATAACTGGTATAATTTTATATCTATCATTTCAATTTAAATATGATTATGCTATATGTGCAATAATAGCTTTAGTTCATGATGTCTTATTCTTAGTTGGAACTTTCGCTTTATTTGGGAAATTATTTGGAATGGAAGTTGATAGTTTATTTGTAACAGCAGCTTTAACTGTTGCTGGTTTTTCTGTTCATGACACAATTGTTGTATATGATAGAATTAGAGAAAATTCCAGAAAAGCAAAAAGAGGAACTCCAATTGCAGAAGTTGCTAATGATAGTTTAAATCAAACAATGACAAGAAGTATCAATACATCATTAAGTGTTTTAATTACATTACTTTTCTTGTTATTATTTGGTGGTGAAACAATTAAAGATTTTGTTTTAGCTATGTTTATTGGTATTGCTGCTGGTACTTATTCTAGTATTTTTATTGCAAGTCCTCTTTTAGTTACATGGAGAGAAGTTGCTGATGGTAAAGGCAGTAAAAGTACCAACCCCGCTTAAATTTTAGAATTTTGATAAGCTTATGATTTTTTTCATAAGCTTTTTTTATTTGATTTACTTTATTTATCTAAATTACATTATATAAAATTGTTCTTTAGATAAAGGTTCTGGAGTATCAGTTAGTTCCAAAATTTTATTAATTTCAATTTCAATCTCTCTAGCAATTGAAAGGGCATTTACATCCGTCGGTAAATTTTCGAAAGGATCTTGTAGATAAGAAGATGCTTTTTCCATAAGAAAAAATAATAAAGAAATTGATATAACTATAAAAAACTCAATATAATTGTTAAAATCAATAAGAGCAAGTGGTAATATTATTACAAATAAATATAACATCCATTTTACGTAAAGATTATATAGTACAGGAAAAACAGTGCTTTTAATACCAAAACAAACATTTATATCTTCATATAAACTATTTAATATTCTTTGCATCTCAATTTGATAAGATTTATCTAATTTATTATCATTGACCATTTTTCTAATATCTTCAAATTGAAGTTTTAAAAGGCAAGGAATTGAGGATTCTGAATCAATAATATACTCTGATTCATTAGCATCATAATATTTACTTATAATTTGGTTTATTTGTTTTTTTCTTAATTTACTTTCAATTATATAGCTTAAGGCAATTTGTCTCCTTGAAAATTTTAATAAGTCTTCAGAGTTATTTTCATTCCTTGATAAAAAACATTGTAATTGTTGTACTAATATTATTGAAAAACTTTTAATTTTGCCCCATGAACTTCTAGCAGTTAACCATCTTTGGTAAGAATGATTTGTTTTAAAACTAAGGGCTAAAGAGATATTTGTTCCTAAAACAGCAATTACAATACTTGGTATGTTTAAGCTTTTATCTATTTTATATACATCATCTAAATAAATTGTTAATAACATATATAATGATACAAATACAGTTTCTTTTTCTATATTTTTAAAAATATAAGTTATAGGTATATGATCTTTAGTTAGCAATATATTAAACCTAGGCTTTAAAACATAAATAATTTACATATTAGATAAAACAATTAATTATCTTAAGTCTAAATCTGTTTTCTTATTTTTCAAAGAATTTACTTTCATACTAAAAAGCATTTTCACATTTTCAGAAAAAGAGTTAAGAGAATGGTGATTTGTCTGATTAATAATAGTCTTACTAGTTGAACTTGGCTCCTCATATCCTATTATAGCTTTTAACTCTAATATTTCTATGTTTTCGGGATCATACAATTCTGCTATTTTAATATATTTAATTGTAAGCTTATCATTTCCTAGAATATGAAAAGTATGTGCAAGATACAAGTATGAATCAACCTGTTTACGTTTATTTTTAATTGATTCAAAAAACAATTCAGCAGCTTTTTTTAAATATCCTTTATTATTTGACGTTTCATAAGCTTGAAAATATTCAAGACCTTCATTAAAATATTGTTCAGCTTGAATTTCTCTATTATCATGTATCAATATTTGAGAAATACTTTGAGCTTCTCTTAAAACATTAAAATTTACCATATTTATTAATTATGACTCTATATCTTCAATATCATGACTTATTTCTTCTATTAAAAATTTACCTAATTGTTCATTTTCTTGCTCAAGCTCACTAATTATATAACTTAATAAGTTTCTAAAACTTAAAATACCAACTATTTCACTATTTTCATTAACAACAGGTAAATGTCTTATTGCTTTATCTTCTATTATTTTAAGAGCTTCAATAGGATCAAATTCTTCTTTTATAGTAATAAGCTCTTTTGTCATTACATCTTTTACTAATGTAGTATCAATAGATAATCCAACACCTGCAACTTTTTTTAAAATATCTCTTTCTGTGAATATTCCTAAAGGATGTTCAGCTGAACCAACTATTAATGCTCCTATATTTAGATTACACATAGTAGTACTAGCTTCTCTAATAGTCGCATCAGGATGAATTGAATGTATATTATAATTTATCATAAAACAATCTTTCAAATAATATAAATAATGATTTTTAAATAATATAATATTATTTTTATTAATTTAACTACTTAAGTTAAAATAATAATTCTATTTAGTTATTTTGTTTAGAATTATACTAAATAATAACATTAAAATAAATTAATTATTAAATATTTTCATTTAATTTATCTTTAAGAGCTTTAGAATTTTATTGATTTATTATAAAGGATTTTTGTATAATTTTATGAAACTTATATAGTTCAAAAATTAGGAGATAATTTTTTTATGTGTGGAAAAATAAGAGTTCGTTCACAATCAGTACAATTACCTAAACTAAATGATATAGAAAAAATAAGCATTGATTCTAATATTAAAGTTACTAAAAAAGATAATTTATTTATTGATGAAACAAAAAAAAACACTCCTAATAAAGCATTATTTGAAAATAGAGGACGTAGTAACACCTCCATTCATGCTTCGTCAAACGATTTGGATTTTATTAATGATTCAATAGATGATTCTGAAAATATTATCAATAAAAAACATTCATTAACTGAAATATTAGAGAGTTCTCCAGAAGAATTAGCAGGTGAAGGCTTACTCAATACTAAAAAGTCTGAAATAACTGAAGATGGATTTGTTGTTATTAATGGAAATGAAATAAAAGAAACAAAAGATGAGTTAAAGAAAATTCTAATAAACTCTATTAAAGAATTAAGTAAGAGCGATGATATTAATGATAGAAACAATATAAGTCTCAATTCAATATTTGATATATGTCAATCACTAGATAAAATAGCTAATCTTGATGGAAATATTAAAAACTTTAATTTAGTATCAAATAAATCAATTGATTCTTTTATTAGTTCTGTAAGTTTATTATCTCAAGATACTTCTGACTATAATTCAATAGACAATACTAAACTATTACAAGAACTAAATAATACAAAGCAAGAAATTATATCAGTTTTTAAAAACAGAGATGAATATAAAACACAGTTTAATGTCCAGATTAAAGAGCTCAAGCTAGACAAAAGTACAGAAAATATGCTTAATAGCTTATATGATTCTTTTTATAAGCAATATGACATTTTAAATGAACAAATAGAAAGTAAAATAGGACAACTAAATAATACTAACTTACCAACTACAAAAAGGGAAATAGGTCAATTTAAGGCTTTATGGAATAAAACAGCAATTGATACTTCTTTAAAATTAAGTAATGATTTAATGAAACTAAATTTTGATAGCTATAACAAGGCAGGGAATATCATACAAGATGATAGACCTCTTATAAATACTATGAAACTTGGAAATAGACTTAATCATTTAAAAGAAAATGTGTCTAATTCTTTTAAAAATATGGGAATAATTCTTTCTCAAAGACAGCAAGAAATAAAAAATGAGTTTCTTAATGATGAAAACAATAATAAAATCTTATCAAAAAAAGAAATTAAAGATTTAATGGGTGATAAAAAGGCTGGTTTTTTTGCTAAAAGTGGAGCTAAATCTAAAACCATTAAAGAGCTAAAAAATGGAAATTTAAGAATTTCAAGTAAAAATTTTCAAGATAGAGAATTACTTGAGGTTACTTTAAAGCAATCAATAAAAAATGCTGAAAAAACATTAGAATCTGAGTTAAAAATTTTAAGAAAAGAGCTTGAATCTTCTGGTATAGGTAAACATAAGTATGATCCTAATGTAAAAGGTGAAAAATATAATAAAAAAGAAATTGATAAACTTATTAATGCCATAAGAGAAGAAATGCTTAATGTTCTTAATGAATCTAAACCGAAACAAATACTTCAAGAACAATATACACAAAATCTTAATAAGAAAGAATGGAATATAATTGAAAAAAATGTTAAATATACCAAAAGTAATGGTCAAACAATTAATATACAAAGTAAAATGACTCCTGCATCTAAAGTTTTTCAAAATTCTAATACAGATATAAAATATGAAGGTATTGGAGGTGTAAGTTGTTTTGATAGAGGAAGAGAAGATCATGCTGTTAATTTATGGACTAGTGAATTAAAAACACAAGATGGGAAAGACTTGTTTAAAGGGCTCAGACATGGGATAAACTCAGCTTTTACAATTAAAGATAAAATTGAAAGAGAAAAAGCAAATGATACAAGAAGCCAAGAAATAGTTCTATCAGCACTTTTATCAAATAAAGAACTTCTTAATAAAGCAATGAATAGAAAACCAGATGAAGAAGAACTTGTATTAAATTTACCTTCTATATCTTTGGTTACACCTACAATGTTTAGAGGTGGAACTTCTAAAATCTGGGCTGCTTATGATAAAGAACATGATGAAGCAATGATGTTGAAACAACAAGCAGATTCTTGGAATCGTATAAAAAATACAATAATGTCTTTTAATATAGATGGAAAAGATGTACAGATAAAAGTTAATCCGATTCAATTTAATTTTGGTGTTAATGCAGGTGCAGTAGGAGCATTAAGTAAAGTTATAGGTGGGTGGAGTGAGTCAGATAAATATAATGAAAAAGCAATGCAAGAATTATTAGGTTACAAGTCAGGGGAAAAAATTAATCGAGCAATTAATGGTGGTATTGTATTTGAATATGAATCTAACTTAGTTAAAGAAATTAATAGAAATAGCCATCAGCCTAAAGTTAAATCAGAACTTGAGAAAAAACGTAAACAAATAACAGAAATAGCAGAGCAGATAAAACAAATATGGAATAGTGAGTCTTATAAATCAGATAATCATGATGCTTACAAGATGCCTGTAAGACTTTTAGCTTTATCTTATTTAACAGGAAATATACCTGCTTATAATTGTAAAAGTGGTAAGGATAGAACAAGTCAGTTAGATGTAGAAGTAAAAAACTTTTTAACACAGTTAGAGCTTGATAATACATTACAAGGTTTTGGTTTAGAAAAAGATGATAGATTCAAGAAAAATTTTTCTAATTTTGTAGTTGATGCAGGTAATTTTGAAGTACAAAGAGCTAATGTTGGGGCAGGTGGATTCAAATTATCAGGGGTTGACTCACTAAAAGAAAGAATTGGCGGAAAAGAAAATCAAAGAATACAACAAGGGTTAGGAAAATATAATAAAGCTTAGTACAGTGTAAAATAAATTTTGTTTATTTAAATTTTTGATAAATCAAGATACTATAATAAATTTAATTTTATCAAAGTATTAGTAGTTAGATAAAAGGAGTATAAACCGTCTTTTATCTATTACTAAATTACATTTATTTTGATTTATAAATTATTTTATGTATGTACATAATCAACTATAGCTTCAAATACTCCAATATGGTATTTATCAGATTTAAACTCTTTACCTAATATATTTTCTAATTCTGAAATAATTAAGCTCTTATCATTTATAGCTCTTTGTTTTAGCTTATGTATTAACACCATTTTTTCTTCATTATCTAAAGCCTTAGATAAATCTACAATAGAGTCAGTATTAGAATATCTTATCGAATCTCTTTGTCTTAAAAGTTCATCAATAGAGGCTATAGTCGAAATTTTAATACCCAAATTATTATTTATATTCTTATAAATATCTCTTATAAAAATATGTTGGGTAGTTTTAAATTTTTCATTATTGGTTTGACCCAATTCACCTAAAAATAATTGACTACAACTAACTAATTCATAATAAGATTTTGGCAGTTTATCAAAATGTGTAGTAAAAAAATCTTTTCCTAAATCAAAATTTTCTTTTATGGCGTATATAAAGTTTATAATATCATTACTTTTGATATAATCAGAAGCAAAATCATAAACTTTACTTGAATCTATATAATTAATATTAATTCCTAAAATTAGATCAATAAAGTCTTTATCATTATTTTTACCTATTATAATATTTTTAATGATTTTATCCTTTATAATCTTTTCTATTTCAGGGTTTTTACTAATATCATCTAAGTTACTATTAAGAATTTTATTTATAAAATTAAACTCTAAATTATCTACTAAAACCCTTCTTGAATTAAATGAATTATGGATAAATTCAAAATTTTTAATTTTATCACTTTCATTATAATTTTTAGTTAATTCAGATTTTATTTTAGCAATTTCATCAAAAATATTTGTTATTTCGGCGATATTCATTCTTTTTATTTCATAATTTAATTTTTTTATAAGTATAGAGTTCTTATCATTATAAATTTTATCAAAGTCATTAATTGAAGTAAGAAATTTATTAGCTAAAGAATTATTATCCTTATTTTTATTTTTTATTGAAGTTAAAACTTGTGGAAATAGCTTATTTTCAGTTTGTATAGATAAAAATATTAAGTCATTAGTTTTTTGTTTCTGAGCTTTAATCATTTCAAAAGCTGGTTCATTTATTATTTCACTTAATGATATATTTCCTGACTCTAATTTATTTTTAAGTGTCTTAATATCATCAACTCTATCAATAAAAGCTTTATTATTAAATTCTTCGTGTTTTTTATTATTATAATTAAAATCTGTTCTTAGATCATTAATTCTATTCTCAACTGTATAATTGAATTCTTCTAATTCTAAATTTACATTCTCATTATCAATTTCTTTCTTTAGAGATTTAATACCTATTTCAATTTCTTGAACAAAAGCAGACTTAAAACTTTTTGGTTTTTCGCTTAAATATTTTTCAGCTTCACTTTCAATTTATTTATTGATTCTTAAGTTTATTGAGTGATATATTATATTTATTTTGTAGTTTTACTTAGATTACTCTTCTTCAAAAGGCTAGTGTTATAAATATTTAAGTTTTTTTATTTATTTCATACTCTTTTAAATCTTTTATAGTTATCTAGAGATTTATGCACATTAGAAATTTTTCCCTTGTTAAAAAACCAAAAGTTTTTAGTAGATTTTTTAAAATTTGAAATAAATGTATCTAAATCTAATCCACTTCTCATAGGTATTTTAGGAAGATATTTATCTAAAAAATCATTTCTAGTATTATCTAAAAAATCTCTTTCTCTAGAATTATATAAAATATCACCCTTTATATCACGTAAATTCGCTATTTTATTATTAAATTGTTCACAATCTTTATTTTTCTCTATTTCTTGTATTTTTTTCTCTATTTCTTCTTTATTCGTTTGTAAATTATCTAATTCTACTTCAACTTGCTTAAGAGTGGGTGGAGCCTTTGAATAAAAGCTATCCAAATCATTGTTTATAAGCTCAATTTTTTTAGAAAATAAATTACTTTCTACTTCTGATATGTATGCTTTTAAATTTTCTTTTAAGATTTTAATTTTTTCTATTTCATCTTTTGTAAAATGATTCTTGTAGATATCTTCTATAAGATTCTTTTTTTCCATAGTTTCTTTATTATTTATACTTAATATACTTTCCAAATGCAAATATTCTCTTACTATAGCTTTATTTTTTATTTTAGATATATCATCTGTTATTTTATTTATTTCATTATTTGATTTGTCAATTTTTTTATCATATTCATTAATTTTATCTGTTAAATAAACAACTTTATCTTTTAAATTTTTTTTACTATCTAATAATTTATATAATTCGCTTTTTTTTACTGAAATTACAATGTTATAAATTTGAGAATTAGGATTTGAGAATAGTTTATTTACTTCTAAGTTTAATTTCCCTAATAAAAAATTTATATTTTTTTCTTCAAATTGTTGATTAGGATTAATCTCTAATAGAATTTTTTTAGAGATTTGCATTACTTTGTCAGTAGATTTTTTATTTAGTGCAGATAATAACTCTTTAAGATTTTCAGGAACATTTTTTAATTCTGAATTATTAGTTTCGAGTAAATCTTTTAATTCATTTAGTTTTTTATTATCATTGATGAAAAATAAATTTTCTATTAATTTTATTGAATTCTCAATTTTAGACTTTATTTTTATATCATCAGGTTCATTTGTATCTAAATTATCTACATTTTTTGTACTAGTTTTTTTTAGAATACTTTTATCTTTGTCAATTATTATATTTTTATCATTTTCTAATACATCTGAAAAGGTTACTTTCTTTGTTTTTTTTATATTTTTATTTTCTTCTTGATTATGGTTATTATTTTCAAGCTTTTCTAAATCATTAGATAAAATTTCAAGGTCAGATGATGTATCCAAAATTTTAGAGTTTTTTAATTGTTTTGTATTATAAGCTTTAGTATTTCTATTATTTTCTGATTTATTTACATTAGTGTTAAGTTCATGATTTAAAATAATTGTTTTATTTTGCTCAGTACTATTTTTTAGTACTGAACTTCTCTTTGAATTAACTCCAATATTTGACATTAAGAAACCTCTTTTTTTATTTAAATGATAAATCTATTAAATTGTAGAATTATTTAGTTTAAAAGTAAATAATTTTAAAATTAAGATATAAAAATTATTGAAATTAAATTAAATCACTTAAAAATCGTGCTTTTAATTTAACTCTATTGTCATTATCGTTTAATAAAGAATCTATAATTTCTTTTGATATATCAGGAACTTTTAAAACAGCAAGTCTTACTTCTGGATCTTTATCTAAGCTAAGCTTTTTTAAAATATTATCATTTAGATTATCATTTAAAACAATACCAATTCTTACATTTTGGCTTTTATCATTTGATAATTTTTCCATAATATCATTTGAAATATTTTTATTAACAGCTACAGCCATTCTTACAAATTCATTTTTATTATTAGACAATTTTTCAAGTAATTCTAAAGAGGAGTTCTCTGATTTAGCAACACCCATTAAAACACCAATAGACTTATCATTAGACAAATACTCTAATGTTTTTAGAGAAGTTTTAGGATTTTCAGAAACCATTATTCTTACTTCTGTTATTTCATCATATGATAATTTATCTAATAAATTAGGATTTGTTAATAAATCACCTGCAACAGAAATTCTATCAGAAACATTTTTACTCAATGTAGCCTCTTTAAAAATTTCATCTCTTTGCAAGTCTTCTTCTTTAGTATTATTTTCAGAATTTCCAGATGTTATCTTCTTTGAATTCTTATCTAATAGTTTATTTATATTCTCATCTTTTAATATAAATTCCTTCATAATTAACCTGTAGCCTTTTTAATTCTATCCATTTGTTTATATTCTGAATCATTTGTCCATCCATCATCTAAGTTATGCCATGCCTTAACTAGTGCTTCTCTACCTTTTGGATTTGATGCTAATGCTTTTAAGTCTTGATCACTCATACTTTGAATAAATGCTTTAGTTTTATCATCATTACAGCTTTGCATCATTCTTAGTAAATGCTCAGCATTTTTTCCAACTCCTGCATTTTGTGCAAGTTTTTTCATTATTGGTGCTAAATCTTTTGGATCTAACTCATCAACAATCTGAGATCTGTCTAACTTACTAAGAATATCACTTAAATCTTGAGGACTAGAATTCAATAACATATCTTTTATACTTTGTTCTTCTTGTCCATTAGTATAACCACTCATTAATGTTTTTATTGCATCAACCTTTGCCTGAACAGGCATAGTAGAAGGTTTACCTGCAAGATCCTTTGCTACAACTGCTCCATCTAGAATTTTAACAAAATCACTCCATTTCATTTCAATCAATCCATTACCAAGATTTTTTCTAGGTGGTGCACCACTTGCATCATCAACACCCCAAGGATTTCTTAAAATTATTTTATCAGGCTTACCGTTAGAGTCATATGTCATTTTTTCTGCTGTTAACCAATGATAAGCCATCTTCCCACCAAAACTAGTTAAAACAGGTACATTCTCTCCTTTTGAAACAGCAGATTGAACTCTCGCTGCGACATCAGATTCCCCCCAAAGATAGCAACTAGGATCATCCATTCCTCTACCTGATATAGATTGATAAAGATCTTTAAATTTCCCTATAGGGATTGCACTATTACCGCCAAGTACAGCAATCGCACCACCATCATCACTTGGGTTATCATAATTAGCTCCCATTAAATTAGCTTGGTTCATTATTGATGATTGAATCATTCTGTCAATATCTTTTCTACCTGAATTATCTTTTGGAATTGCGTTATTAGGTAAATTCATACTTGTATTCATTCTTGGACCAATATAATTTTTGAGGGGTACACTTTGAGTTTTTGAAGTTATTCCCTCTATTATTTTTACTAGTTCAGCTGGATTCTGTTTTGCTAAAATATATTCCATTGTAGCAGCACCACAAGTTCCTTTATTATCTCCTTGTTGTATTGATAAAGGATTAGATATTGTATGAACTGTTTGATTTAAGATATCACTTGCACTGATTTTACTTTTACCAAGTTTTTCACTTCTTGGCTCAGAAATCATTTTATCTAAAATAGTTATTCCAGCAGAATCTTTTTTCATTAATAATCCATTTCCCAGTAATTTTTTAAAATCGTCTAGATTATCATTACTTATAGACTTTAATATTTTCTTTGCTGTTTCTTTTTGTTGTGGTGTAAGAGAAGAATTATTAATAGTATTCTCTAAAGCTGTTCTTTCTATGTTATTGGAAAAGTCTTGAGTATTAACTGAGTTTTGAGAATCTCTTAGTGAATTTATCTTATTTTGATCATTAGTATTTATCCTTGACCCTTGTGTAAACATTCTAACTTTAATTAATGAATCATCAATAGGCTTATTTTGAGTATTATTAGACTTATTAGTTTTATTTGTGTTTTCATTATTATTGATTACACCAATTTTTGATAAAGAAAATTCACTCATTAGTTTAATCTCCAATTTTTAATCAGGTAATATCTGTTATAGATTTAATGTAAAGTAATATGTCAAATTTAATATAATTTTAATATTCAATTTCTAAGCAACTAAAGATTTATTTCTACCTGTTTCTTTTGCTTGATATAAAGCTTTATCTGCTTGTTCAAAGAGCTGTCTAAAACTTTTTATTGAATCATTACATCTATTACAGGCAATACCTGCTGAAGCTGTTACTGAAATTTTTTTATTTGTACTTACTTCAATTGTAGTATTAGAAATAGATTTTCTAACTCTTTCAATAATAGCTAAAGTTGTCTCTTGATTACAATCAGGAAATAATATTGCAAATTCTTCTCCTCCAATTCTTGCAACGGTTTCACCTTTTCTTACAACATTAGTTATTGCGTGTGCAACTTGCACTAAAACTTTGTCTCCCATTGCATGACCATATTCATCATTTACTTTCTTAAAAAAATCTATATCAATAATTGCTAATGATAATGGTCTATTATTTCTTTCAGATACTGCAAATTCATCATTAGATCTTGCGTCAAAATATCTTCTATTATATATACTAACAATTAATTGGTTTGCATTTTTTTAATATGAAATTTTAAAGTAAGTAATGACTTAAGTTTAGATTCATATTTATTAGTATTGTTAAAGAAGTTCATAATATTTTCTTTAAATTCTGAGAAAGTTCTATAGAAAGTAGAATTTATTAGCTCTTTTTTTATAAACTTCCAAAGCCGTTCAATAATATTAAGATTAGGAGAGTATGGAGGTAAAAATATTTGTTCTATTTTAGATGTTTTAAGCCATTCTTCTAGGATTTTATTTTTATAATATCGAGCATTATCACAAATGACATAAATTTTAGTTTTATTAGGATTTCTTAACTCAAGTTCTTTATATAGCTCAATTGTACTTTGCATATTTATTGTAGGACTTTCTATTGCTATTATATCTGTTACATCATTAGCATTTAACAAACCATTTATGTTTAATCTTTGCCTACCACTTACTGCTTTTATTTCTTTTTCTTCACCTTTCAATATCCAACCATAACTACTCTTTGTATTATGTTGAGGATGAACTGCATCTGCAAAATAAATTGATTCTGTTTCTGGTAAATTAGTATTTAAAAATTCAAAATTCTCTATAAATTCTAGTTGCTTAACTACATCATAATTACAAGGTTCTAGCTTTGTTTTCTTATAACTAAAACCTAATTTGTGTAACAAAGGAACTAGACCTTCTGGTGTGTAAATTACATTAAATTCTTGCTCTATATAATCACAAATTGAACGACTTGTTAAGTGTAAATTTGTTGACAATTCTAATTTCAATAAATATTTTTGTTCTATACTTAATTTACCTGTATTTATATGATAATTACTAGATAAGTATTTATCTAAACCTAATGATACATAACTATTCATATATCTTCTAACTGTTGATATATCTATTCCCAAATATCTTGAAACAAACTCAAATGATAAACCATCATTTAACATTAAAATTGATGTTATTTTTACATAGTCTTTTTTATACTTCTCATTTCTTTGAAGTTCTCTCAGAAGTTCTATTTCTTCTAATGATAAATTTAATTTCTCTAACATACATTCACAATATATCTTTTTTAGCTATTTGACAAATATTTTTATTCTTTTATTGCAAACTAATTAATTGCAAGTATAAGCTTGTTAAGGGGTCTATAATTGATAATTTTTCAAGATTTCCTTCATTTTTCCCTATGACGTAACCAAATGTAATAAAGGTAATCATTGTACCTAATGTCATATATAAATAAATGTCATAATTTGTGGCAATTTCAACAGAAGGAGGAATCCCTTCTA
Organism: Candidatus Sericytochromatia bacterium; assembly: GCA_046328075.1. Lineage (GTDB taxonomy): Bacteria > Cyanobacteriota > Sericytochromatia > UBA7694 > JACMQJ01 > JAXLXG01. The sequence continues at coordinate 78,930 of JAXLXG010000020.1, read as the reverse complement.
AAAATCTTACAAAAATTAAACCAAGCGGAGAACCTAAAGAGAAACCAAAACCTTGAATGGCTCTTATATATTTTTGATGCTCTTTATAATCTATCATTTATTAACTTTGAATCATCCTGATATTTTCAATCATCCTTGTATTCTAAAATATCTGATGGTTGACATTCAAGAACTTTACATATTTCGTTAAGAGTACTTATTTTAAATGCTTTAATTTTACCATTTTTTAGATTAGATGCATTTGCCTCTGTTATATCTAATAAAGATGCTAACTCATTTAATTTAATTTTTCTTTTAGCCATCATAACATCAATATTAATTATAATCGTCATTAAACAATTTCCTGCATTTCACTTATAAGAGTATCTATAGCATTAAATGCATCCCTACCAATAAGAAATAATGAACCATATATTACAGATTTTACTCCATCAACTACTCCTCCAAGATTCATTTCGCTATGTTTAGATAGAAAGATTAGTATCACTACTTCAGATATAATATTACATATACCATAGATTAAAGATAATCTTCCAATTATACCAAAATAGTAAACACCTCTTCTTATGCTTTCTCTGTTTTTATCAAGTAAATCTCTGTTTGATTTTGACATTTAAAAATCCTTATAAAAAATAATATATAAAGTATATTACAATATTTATTTGTCAAATGTCAACAAAAAATTATCGTATTACAATAATTTTTTATTTTAATTATTAAACTTCAAATAATGAAAGTTGAGATTTTTCTTTTGTTTTAACTTCTCCACTATCAATACCTTTTTTAAGTAAACTAGCCTGTATTTTACTTCTTTTTTCTATATCACCCATTATATCTTTAGCTTTATTTATTACATCAAGAGGTAAACCAGCAAGTCTTGCAACTTCTATACCGTAGCTTCTATCAGCATAACCTTGTATAACTTTATGTAAAAAAATAACTCTATCTTGTGTTTCTTGAACTGCTACTTGATAATTTATTACACCTTTTATTTTATCTTCCATTTTATTTAATTCATGATAATGTGTCGCAAAAATAGTTTTAGCTCCAATTTCTTTTGCTATATATTCACTAACAGCCCAAGCAATACTAACACCATCATAAGTACTTGTCCCTCTACCCACTTCATCTAAAATAATAAAACTTTTATTTGTTGCATTATTTAAAATATTAGCTGTTTCATTCATTTCAACCATAAAAGTACTTTGACCTGTGGATAAGTCATCTACAGCTCCTACCCTTGTGAAAATCCTATCACAAATACTTATAATTGCATTTTTTGCAGGAACAAAACAACCCATTTGAGCCATTATTATAATTAATCCTAATTGTCTCATATATGTAGATTTACCTGCCATATTAGGCCCTGTAAGAATCATAAGAATAGAATCAGAAGTATTTAACTCAACACTATTTGATACAAATTGACCTGCTGGAATTATTTGTTCTATAACAGGGTGCCTACCTTCTTCTACAATGATTTCATTAGAATCTGTTAAATTAGGTCTAATATATTTATTTTTAACAGATACCTCTGATAAATTTGATAAAACATCTAATCTAGCAATTTCATATGCTATATTTTGTAGAAGTTCTGTAAAGGTCGATGTTTCATCTCTTAATTTACAGTAAATATTATATTCTAAATCTTTTATTTTATCTTCAGCTGTTAAAATTGCATTTTCTCTTTCTTTTAATTCAGGTGTTATAAACCTTTCTGCATTTACTAATGTTTGTTTTCTAATATAATCAGCAGGAGCAAGGTTTTTATTAGAATTTGTAATTTCTATAAAATAACCAAAAGCTTTACTAAAAGATATTTTTAAGTTTTTTATTCCTGTTCTTTCTCTTTCTCTTTGTTCTAACTCAGTTAACCATGATTTATCATCATAAAGTAAAGCTCTTAAATCATCTAATTCTTTATTAATTCCGTCTCTAACTAATCCACCATCTGTAATTATTTGTGGTGGATTATCAACAAGAGTTTCAGAAATCTTTTTACCTAAATCTATAAGTTCTTTAGGTATATTTTTTAGAAGTCTTGAAATATCACTCTGATACTTTTCCAAAATATTAGAAATTAAAGGTAATGTATTAATACTTATACTTAAAGCAACCATTTCTCTTGCATTTGCCATACCTATTGCAATTCTACTTGATAACCTTTCTATATCTCTAATATTACCTAAATATTCTCTTAAATCCATTCTAAGCATATTTTTATTAAAGAGTTCTTCTACAACATCAAGCCTCTGATTTATCTTATTTTTATCTAATAGTGGATTAAGTAACCATGCTCTTAATAATCGTCCTCCCATAGCTGTTTTTGTTTGATCTAATATTGAAAGTAAAGAGCCTTGGAATAAATTATCTCTTGAAGTAGAAAATAACTCTAAATTTCTTTTTGCAATATTATCAATAACCAAATAATCTGTAATTTTATATGTTGATAAAGAATTAAACTGGCTAAGAGCTTTCATTTGAGTTTTTTCTACATAGGACAAAATAGCTCCTGCAACTCCAATAAGTAAAGGTGAATTATTAATACCAAAACCTTCAAGTGAATTAACTTTAAAATGTTCTAATAGCTTTTTTTCTGCACTTTTAGGATTAAATGCAATTTCTGTAAACCAAGTAACTGTTACAGTTTCAGGAATAATATCTTTCCATATTGTATTATCAATATCTTCTTTTCTATCAGGATTTTCAGATGATAGTAAACATTCTGAAACTGGTAATCTTGATAATTCACTTAAAAGAATGTTATCAGCTTTTGCTCCATCTATTTGAGTTACTTTAAATTCACCTGTTGAAATATCAACAAGAGCTAAACCATAAGACTTTCCTTTTTTTATAACTGCTGCAAGATAATTATTTTGTTTTTCTGATAAAAAATTGTTTTCTAATAAAGTACCAGGAGTTAAAACTCTTACTAATTCACGTCTTACAAGTTTTTTTCCAGGAGTTGGTAACTCCATTTGCTCACATATTGCAACTTTAAAACCTCGATTGATTAATTTTGGTAGATATGATTCAAGTGCATGATATGGAATACCAGCCATTGGGATTTTTCCGTCATCAGAAGCTCTAGCAGTTAAAACAATATTAAGTTCTCTTGAAACTATTTTTGCATCTTCAAAAAATGTTTCATAAAAATCGCCCATTCTATAAAGTAAAACAGCATCAGGTTGACTATTTTTAACACTTATAAAGTGTTCCATCATTGGTGTATATGTTTTATTTTTTTCAGGTTTTGATATTAATTCTTTTTCTTTAGACATTAAAACATCTCATTTCTATTTATTTTTTAAAATACTTTAAAAAATATCTTTATTTTATCAATCGTTAATAATAGAAATTATTCTACGAAAATTTTGCTATTAGAAATTATATTGTATTAAATTATTTTTATTTGTTTTACATAAACATATTTTTACATTTAGAACTTATAAAGTTAATCTTGTTAAATTTAATTTTAAAATTATTTTATCCTAAAGATAATTATTATACAATTAAGCTGATTTTGAGATATTAAAACAAAATAATGTTATTGGGAATTTTATGGTTGCGACTAAAAAAGTAAAAATTGAGACATTTGGTTGTCAAATGAATAAGTCAGACTCTGAAAAAATTGTTGGTTTACTTTCAACAATTGGTTATGAATCTACAGAGTTTAGTGAAGATGCAGATTTAATTGTTATAAATACTTGTAGTATTAGAGAGAATGCCGTTAATAGATTAGTTGGACATCTTGGTGCTTTTAAAAAACTTAAAGAATTTAATCCAGAACTTATAATTGCTGTTGGTGGGTGTGTTCCACAACATGAAAAAGAAAATATCAGGAAAAAAGCAAAACACGTAGATATAGTTTTTGGCTCTCAAAACTTTAATGAAATTCATACTATGGTTGAAAAATTTGAGAAAAGAAGACAGCCTATTGTTTCTATAGTAAAACAATCAAAAATTTATGATAATGAAATGCCTGTAACACGTGACGGTAAATTTAATGCTTGGATTACTATTATGAATGGTTGTTCAAGATATTGTACTTATTGTATTGTTCCTTATGTTAGAGGTCATGAAGTTAGCCGTCCTGTAGACTCAATTATTAGAGAAGTTGAAACAGCTGCAATTGAAGGTTATAAAGAAATTACTCTTTTAGGGCAAATTATAGATTTATATGGTAGAGATTTAAAACCAAGAACAAGTTTAGATGAATTACTTTATAAGGTTAGTGCTGTTAAAGGTATTGAAAGAATTAGATTTTTAACATCTCACCCTAAATATATGACAAAATCAATAGTTGATGCTGTTGCTGAGTTGCCAAATCTTTGTGAATATTTTCATTTACCTCTTCAAGCAGGAAATGATGAAATGTTAAAAGCAATGAATAGGCATAATAATTTAGAAGAATATGATGAGTTAGTTAATTATATTAGATTAAAAGTTCCTAATGCTGTTTTAACAACAGATTTTATTGTTGGCTTCCCTGGTGAAACAGAAGAACAATTTTTAGATACAGTTAATACTTGTATAAAATATGAATTTGATGGAGCTAATACTGCTGCTTTTTCTCCTCGCCCTGGTACTCCTGCTGCTACAATGGAAGGTCAATTACCTGAAGAAGAAAAAAATAAAAGATTAAATCATCTAAATAGAGTTTTAAATGAAATATCTAAAAAGAAAAATATTGAAGCAATTGGAAGAGTTGAGTCTGTTTTAGTTGAAGGTTTTAATGAGAAAAAAGGAAATTATTTTGGACGTACAAGAGGAAATAAAAATATTCACTTTAATGGTGATGACTCCTTAATTGGTCAAATAGTTGATGTAAAAGTTACAGATGCAACCTCTTCTTCTCTTAGAGGTGATGTTTTAACTAAGGTTGAAGCTTAAAAGAGAAAAAAAGTAAAAAGTGAGAAGATAAGAAGTAAAAAGATAAGACTAAAAAGATTTAATAGTTTTTTTTATCAATTTTTTTAAGTGTAATTTTTAATTTTATATATATTCTTAGTATAAAAAAATTTTTTAAGTATTGATTTTTATGATTTGGGTGAATAATGGATTTCGTTGATATAGTAACAATAAAAGTACAAAGTGGGAATGGTGGAGATGGTGGAATTTATTTCCATCGAGAAAAGTATGTTCCAAATGGTGGCCCTGCTGGAGGAGATGGAGGAACTGGAGGTTCTGTAGTTCTTGTAGCAGATAATAATTTGCAAACACTTTTGGACTTTAAGTTTAAGCATAAGTTTATAGCAAATCATGGTGAAAATGGGCGTATAAAAAATCAATACGGAAAAAAGGCAGAAGATTTAATAATAAGAGTTCCTGTAGGTACAGTTGTAAAAGATAATCAAACAGGAAAAATAATTGCAGATTTATCTAGTGATAAACAAGAATTTATTGTTGCCAAAGGTGGTCGAGGTGGTCGAGGTAATACAAAGTTTGCAACTTCTACTAATAAAGCCCCACATTATAGTGAACCTGGTATGGCAGGAGTAGAAAAAGAAATCACTTTAGAATTAAAATCTATAGCAGATGTTGGTTTAGTAGGTTTACCAAATGCAGGTAAATCATCTCTTTTATCAGTTGTGTCAGCTTCAAAACCTAAAATAGCTAATTATCCCTTTACAACTCTTACACCAAATTTAGGAGTTGTTAAACTTTCTGGTGAAAATGATGGTTTTGTAATGGCTGATATTCCAGGTTTAATAGAAGGAGCTCATAAAGGAATAGGCTTGGGTCATAAATTTTTAAGACATGTTGAAAGATGCAGACTTTTACTTCATTTAGTTGATATTTCAAGTGAAAATCCTGTTTTTGATTTTGAAACAATAAATCATGAATTAGTTTTATACCCTGGGGATATTGAAAATAAACAAAAAATTGTTGTATTAAATAAAACAGATTTACTCTTACCAGAAGAAGTTGATTTAGTAAAAGAAGAGTTTGAAAAGTTAGGTGTAAAAGCTTTTACAATATCAACAATAGCTCATCAAGGAGTTAAAGAATTGGTAGATTTTATTAGTAGAGTTTTACCAAGTATCCCTAAAGATGCTTATACTCCTGTAGAAGATGAAGAAGAAATAGACACTAAAGAAGAAGTAAAAATTTATAAAGATGAAGATGGTGTTTATGTAGTTGAACATCAAAGAATACAAAAACTATTAGCTTTAACAGATGTTTATGATGAAAGAGCCTTGAATAGATTTATGAAGATAATAACAGGTGCAGGAGTTTTAACAAAATTAAAAGAAATGAAAGTGCAGTTAGGTGATACTATAAAAATAGGTGATTTTGAATTTGATTATTATCCTGATGAGTAAAAAAATATATGACAGATAAATCAATATATACAGAAAATGATAAAAAAGAAGAAGTAAGAAATTTTACTATATCTATTCTTTCAGAAAATAGTATAGGTTTACTTCATTCTATAACTATTATATTTACAAGAAGAAAAGTAAATATTGAGTCTATTAATGCTTCAGATTCAGAGGTTATGGGAGTTTATAGGTATACCATTGTTATAAAAACCACTCGTTCTATGGCTGAAAAAGTAGTTAAGCAAATAGAAAAACTTGTTGATGTTTTAGCTTGTTTTTTATATGAAGAAGAACAAATACATTATCAAGAACTAGCTTTATATAAGATATCCAAAAAAATTATTGATTTAAACCCTGAAATAATGGAAATAATTAATAATCACGGAGCTAAAATCTTACCAACAGAATATGATTATGAATATACTTTATTTGAAAAAGCTGGTAATAGAGAAAGTAATCGTAAATTGTTAAAAAGTTTAGAAACTTATGGAGTTTCTGAATTTGTAAGCTCTGGTAGAATAGCTGTTTCTAAGTCAAAAAGAGAAACTATAACTCTCTTAAACCAATTAGAAACATCAGATTGTAATAAATTATAAATAGTAACTATCACTTAATAATTAAACTAGTTCTCGATTTTTTATTATAACTCTTGCTATTTCTAACTTTTTATTTTGCTATGATTTTTATAATCAATAAAAATTGATGGCATACAAATAATAAAAAATAATTAATTTTATAGAATTATTTTTTAGCAACTTTCTTTTTAGTAGCATCAGTTTTTTTTACTTTTGATTTTGTTGTCTTAGATGCAACTTTTTTAACTGTTTTTTTCACAGTTTCTTCAACTTCAGTTTTTTTAGCTTTTGATGTTTTAGTAGTACTAGTTTTCTTTTTAACTACTTTTTCTTCATCATCTTTTTTAGAAGATTTAGCTTTGCTTGTTTTAGCTGCCTTAGTTGTTTTTGTTGTTGCTTTAGTGTTTTTAGAAGTAACTTTAGATTTTTTACTTGGTTTATCTGGAACACTTTCAGCCCACTCTAAACACTCTTCTAAAGTTATATCTTGAGGATTTTTACCTTTTGGTATTTTTACATTTTTAGCACCAACTTTAATATAAGGTCCAAATCTACCATTTAAAACTTTAACATCTTCTGTCTCGTCAAATGACTTTATTAATTTTTCTGCGTCTGCTTTTCTCTTTGCGTTGATAATCTCAATTCCTCTTTCTTCTGTAATAGTCATTGGGTCATCTTCTTTTGTTAAAGAGTAGAATTTATTATCATGCTTAATGTATGGTCCAAATCTACCAATAGCAACTGTCATTGTTTGAGACTCATATTCGCCAATTTCTCTAGGTAATTTAAAAAGTTCTAAAGCTTCTTCTAAGGTAATACTTTCAATAAATTGACCTTTTTTAAGTCTTCCATACTTTGGTTTTTCTTCATCTGTAGTCTCACCAATTTGAACTAAAGCTCCAAATCTTCCGAGCCTTGCTATTACTTTTTTACCACTTACAGGATCAATTCCTAATTCTCTTCCAGAATTTATTTCTGAACGATCAATATTTGATGTTGTTTCTACTTTAGAATGAAAACCTCCATAAAAGTTATCAATCATTTTATTCCAAACTTTTTTACCATTTGCTATATCATCAAATTCTTTTTCAACATTTGCTGTAAATGAATAATCAATAATGTCATTAAAATATTCAACAAGAAAATCATTAACAATCATTCCTATATTAGTTGGGAATAATTTATTTTTTTCTGTACCTGTAATTTCCTTATTTTCTAGGGTTTCAATTTTTTTATTTTTTAAAGTTATTTCTTTATATTTTCTTTCTCTGCCTTCTCTAGACTCTTTTACTACATATTCTCTTTTTATAATTGTAGAAATTGTTGGAGCATAAGTTGAAGGTCGTCCAATCCCCATTTCCTCAAGCTTTTTTACTAAACTAGCTTCTGTATATCTTGCAGCAGGTTTACTAAATGTTTCTCTTGCTTTCATAAAATCTAAAATTAATTTTTGACCAATATTTAAAGGAGGTAAAACACTTTTACTTTCATCATCATCATCTTCAGAACTTTCAATATATACTTTTAAAAATCCTTCAAATAAAATTACTTCACCTGAAGCAATTAATTTTTCTTTTTGGTTTGAAATACCTATTGTAGCTATTGTTCTTTCAAGCTTTGCATCTGCCATTTGAGATGCTATAGCTCTTTTCCAAATTAATTCATAAAGTTTTTGTTCTCTACCTTCTTCTCCTGCCTGTTGGACTGAAAAGTCTGTTGGTCTAATCGCTTCATGTGCTTCCTGAGCAGATTCTGATTTTGTCTTATATTTTCTTGTTTCAACAAAATTTTTACCATATTGTTTTGTAATACTATCAACTGCTTTTGATATAGCTTCTTCAGATAAATTAAGAGAGTCTGTTCTCATATATGAGATTTTACCTGCTTCATAAAGTTTCTGAGCTAGAGTCATTGTTTGTGATACAGAATATCCAAGCTTAATACTAGCTTCTTGTTGAAGTGTTGATGTTGTAAAAGGAGGTGCAGGAGATTTTTTCACAGGCTTTTTTTCAAGATTATCAATTGAAAAATTAGCATCTTTACATTTTTCTAAAAATGCTTTTGCATCGCTTTCTTTTTCAAACTTATCCCCTAATTCAGCTTTTAAAAGCTTTCCATTACCAAGATCAAAACTAGCCGTAACTTTAAAAGCTGATTTAGAATTAAATTTATCAATTTCTCTTTCTCTTTCAACAACCATTCTAACTGCTACAGATTGAACACGACCAGCAGATAAACCTACTTTTATTTTTTTCCATAAAACAGGAGAAAGCTCAAAACCAACTAATCTATCAAGAACACGCCTTGCTTGTTGTGCATTAACTAAATCAATATCAATAGTTCTAGGGTTTTGAATAGCATTTAAAATAGCATTTTTAGTAATTTCTCTAAATACAATTCTTTTAGTATTATTATCTTTTAAATTTAAAGCCTCTTTAAGATGCCATGAAATTGCCTCTCCTTCTCTATCATCATCACTTGCTAGATAAACTATTTCTGAGTTTTTTACAAGCTTTTTTAAATCACTAATAACTTGTTTTTTATCATCTGTTATTTGATATGTAGGTTTAAAACCATTTTTTATATCTATAGCTTTATCATCTTTTGGGAGATCTCTTACATGACCATAACTTGATGCAACTTTAAAGTCTTTACCAAGATAACCTTCAATGGTCTTAGCTTTTGCTGGTGACTCAACTATAACTAATGATTTTGTCATTTTACTCTCTTATACCTTAACAAATAATTTTCCGGGTAATTGTTTTATTAATTGCTTTATCTCAAGCATAATAAGGTTACTGCTAATTTCCGATAATGGCAATTGTATTTTATCTATTAATATATCAATATGTTGTGGATTATCATCCATTGACATATAAATAATTTTTTCTGAATCAGTGAGACTCAGTATATCAGGATTATCTTTTTTATCAATATTTTTTTGATTATTTTTCCAATTAAAATTTGAAATAATATCATTAACATCTGTTACTATTGATGCTCCCTGTTTAATTAAATTATTTGGACCTTTGCTCATTGGGTTGTTTATATCCCCTGGAATCGCAAAAACTTCTTTTCCTTGTTCTAATGCAAAATCAGCAGTTATTAAAGCGCCACTTTTTTCTGCTGCTTCAACAATTACAACACCTTTTGAAAGCCCACTTATAATTCTATTTCTTGCAGGAAATCTCCAAGAATCAGGAAGTGTTTCTGGTGGATATTCTGAAATAAGCATACCTTTTTCCATAATCTCATAATAAAGGTTTTTATTTGAAGATGGATATATATGATCAACTCCAGAACCTAAAACAGCTATTGTATATCCATTATCCGCTTTTAATGCTCCTTTATGTGATTCTGTATCAACACCTAAAGCCAAACCACTTACAACAGTTATATTATTTTGTGCAAGTTCAAAACTTATTTTATAAGCAGTTTTCTTTCCAGAATAAGATGGCTTTCTAGTTCCAACCATTCCTATACACTTATTAAGTCTATTTTTATCAAATATTCCCTTATAATAAAGTACAAAAGGAGGATCATGCATTTGTTTTAACATAAAAGGATAATCTTCATCAACTAATGTTATTGCTTTTATATTCTCTTTATTTAATAGCTCTGCTTCTTTAATAGGATTTATATTAAGCTTTGCTTCTCTTATTTGTTCCACATTATTTTGATTTATATTATCAATATTTAGAAACTCTTCTGGCTCTGCATTCCAAGCATCTTTAATATTATTAAAATACTTAAAAATACTATACAATTTTACTGGACCTAAACCATTGATTTTACTAAAGCTTATCCAATAACCAATATCATCATTCATTATATAAATGATTCCTAAGATATAAGAAATACAATTTTTTTAACTTGATCCTATAGATAAAATGATTTAACACACAATAGTAAACTTAAGATAAAAAAAAAGTCAATATATTTTTTTAAAATTTTTAAAATTTATTATTAAATTATGAATAGTTCGCTAATTATTTTATCTTTGTTTCTTATTAAGATTTATATATAATACAAAAAGTTTTATTAAAATAATTTTAGTTTAGGAGTTTTTAATGGATCTAAGTATTCTAAGCCAAGCAAAATCAAGAAGTCAAGAATTAAGAAAAAGTGTAGCATTAGATTCTTATGAAGAAGGTTCAAGACTCCTTGATGATTTTTATGAGACTCAAGATTTTGAAACCTTAAAAAATGCTTCAAAAATTTTTTCAAATACAATTGAATATAATAAAGAAGATCCAAGACCATATATTTCATTAGGATATATTTTTTATATTCTTGAAAATGATGAGTTTGCACTAAAATATTTTGATTTAGCTGAAAAAATAATAAGCTTACCTGATGAAATTAAAGAAATAAAAAATAAGATAGAAGACGAAATAAATTATTCAAGAAATGTTCAAGATGAAAAACCTCAAATGAGCTTAATAGATTCTATAAAAGCAATGAAACCAGTTGATACAAAGGTTATTGTAAACGAAAAATCTAGCTTTTGGAAAATATTTTCTAAAAGATAATGATAAAAAAATCACACTTTTTTTGTTATAAAAAACATTCTTATTTAATATAAAAGCGAATTACAATTCTATTTACATAAATAGTTAAAGAGGTAAAAAATAATGACTTTAATAAAATCTAATTCTTTCTCAGTAGCTCCAACTAAGAATGATGAAATTAAAGAAACTAAAGAAATAAAGCAACCTAAACAAGTTCAAAAAATTCTTGATAGTATTGGTGTTGATACAGTAAAACCTGTGAAACAAAAAAATGAAGATCCAAAATTGTCAAAATCTGAAAATATTCAAAATACAGTTGAAAAAAGTATAGAGAAAATTCAAAACTCTGGGAAACCATTATCTTCTATAAAAGTAGAAGAATTGTCAAAAGTAAAAGAAGGTTTAAAAAAAATTGAAGCTGGTTCTGGTGTTGATAAAAATCAATCTATACCTAAAACAGCGTTAGAGAAAGGACTAGAAAACCTTAAGGAAACATTTAATAAAAAAAATGAATTAAGTCAATATATTAGTGGTGATAGTGATAAAGAAGAAGCTTTATATAATTTCTCAAAAAAAGAATTTAGTACAGAAAATCTAGATTTTTTAAATTCTGTCAAAAGTTTTATGAAAAATCCTTCAATGAGTTCATTGTCAGAATTATATAATTCTGAAATTAAACACTTAAATATTGAAGCAAAGTACTTAAAAGAGTTACCAATAGAAATTTCAAAAGGTAATATTGCTAAATCATTAGACCTATTAAATGGTGTAACTTTAAATGTTATTACAAATGTAACTGATACATTTCTTAGATTTAATCAGACTCCTGAATATGAATCAATTAAAATTAAGGATGCTAAGTTACAAATTTTGAATTCTATTAAACCTAATCCTGATGAAAAGTTTGGTATAAAAAGTTTTATTAACTCACCAGATAAGTTTAAAGTTTTTGAAAAATTCTCTTTAAAAGATCAATCTTATGAAGATATAAAATTTTTGGGTTCAGTAAATAAAATTATTAATAAGCCAGATTTAAGCTTAGGAGATTTATCTAATTTATATATTAATTATTTATCCCCTAAAGGAGCTGGATATATAAATATGACTTCTAAAGAACAAAAATTAGTCAATGAATTTAAGGCTTGTTTAGACAATAAGGATATATCTGGTGCTTTAGAAAAACTTCCTGATATTACTAGTAAATCAGTTGCAAATGCTACAGATCCATTTGCAAGATTTATTATGACTGATGAATATAAAGACACAGTTCAAAAGGAGATATTAAATTCAATAAATAAAGAATTAAATGGTCAGCCTGTAAAAGATAAATTTGACCAAAATAAAGTTGAATCTATGCCAGAGTTTATTAAATTTGCTGAAAAATCTTATTCAAAAGAAAATTTAGATTTTCTTGATGATGTTAGAAAATTACTTCCTAAACCAACAATGGAAAATTTAATAGATTTTCAAAAAAAGTACGATCTAGACCAAAAGACTACAGGAGTAAATGTTTCAGGTAAGTCAGCTAAAGCTTTTAATGACGCTATTAAAGCTGGAGATTACAATAAAGCCTTTGATTCTTTACCTAAATTAGTTAGTGATATAAAAATAACTATAAATGATACATATAATCAGTTCAAAAGTAGTGATGATATTAAACCATTATTACAAAAAGAAATATTTAAACCAATAGAAAAATTACCTATAAGAAGTCAGTTAAAAGCCATTGATGAAGCTATTAAAGACAACCCTAGTATTGCAAATATATTAAATACTAGAAAAACAGAATTACTAGAGAAATATTTACCAAAAATATCTCTAACTAATGAAGATCAAAATATAAGTAAATTTGTAAGTGGTTTTAAAAAAGCAACAGATCACTTTAAAACAAATCTATTTGGTGGTGAAATAAAAAATGTTTATAAAGCATTAGATAAACTCGAAGAAGCAATTTCAATATCTCCAGACATAAAAAACCAACTAGATTCATTTGATACTGCAATTAAGCAAGTTGAGTTATTTATAAATAAGAGAGGAAAAGAAAGTTCTAAAATAGAATGGGTTGAAGCATTAGGTGGAAGATTACAAGAAGCAAAGCAAATTCTTACTGAAAAGTATTCTCAAACACAAGGAGGTAAATTGAATCAAGTTGGAAATGCAACAAACAATATAATCCAATCGGTTAAGTCTCAAAAAATAAATAATTTTGAGGAAATTGCAGAACAATTAAAAACAAAAGCTAAAGAGATAATTAAAAAAGATCCATTTGGTGAAATATCTTGGTCTGTATCTACATTATTTCAAAATAATATTCTTCAATCTGGACAAGATTTTATTGGCATAAAAACTGAATTATTAGATAAAGTAAATTCTGAGTTTCCAAAATTAAAAATTGAGCAAAAACAAATTTTAGTTGACAAAATTTTTGAAGGTCTAAAGGAAGAATTACCAGTAAAGTTAGTTGATGAAAAAAATATATCTAAAATAATAGTTGATGGGGAAGTTTATACTGCCAAAGAAGAAATAGCGAGTGGTGCTTTTGGTCTTGTTCTCAAGTATGAGAATGAAAATGGAAAAGCTTTAGCTGTAAAATCAATGAATAAAAATAAAGGTGTTGATGACTTTCTTAAAGAAGTTGAGGCACATAGATTGGCTACTGGAAAAATAGAGAATGAAAGCCCATATGTCACAAAATTTAAAGGTGCTATTATCGCAGATAAAAGAGATAATGTAAATTATTTGTCTATTCAAGAATTTGCAGATGGTGGAGATCTAAAGAGTGCTATTAAAAATATTAATAATGCTTTGGGTTCTAAAAAATACTCCAAAGAGGATATATTAAATCTAAAAAGATATATATCTGAAAATATAATTAAGGGAATGGTTCATATATCTGAAAATAGAGATATGATGCATCTTGATATTAAACCAGAAAATATTTTATTTGATAAGAGTAGTGGAATATTTAAAATATCTGACTTTGGTATATCTGATAAGAGTTCATTAAAAGAAGGTTCAGGTGGTACAATAGGGTATGTTGCTCCAGAAATGTACAACACAAATAAATATGATAATAAATCAGATCAATGGAGTATAGGTCTTACTTTACAAGAATTAATGGTGGGTGAGAAAGTATTTGAAGAAAAATCAGAAATGCATGATAAAAGTAAAGAATTTGTAAATTCTGGAAGAAGCTTAAGAGAAGTTGAAGGAAAAACAGATCCAACAGAGCTTGGTAAAATGATTAATAGTCTTGTTCAAGCAGACCCTACAAAAAGACCTAAGTTTTCTGAAATTTTAAAAACACCATATTTCCAAGATCCTATAGGAACAGATGAAAGAGCAAAAGAACTACTTAAAGAAATTTTAGGCTAAAATCTAGACTAATATTTTTACATACTAAAAGATGAATTATCATAAAATTTAATTTGTCTTTTAGTATGCTATTATTATTTTAAATATTTACTTATTCTGGAGTTTTAAAATTGAAGGTTAGAATTTATAAATTTTTATCGGCTTTAGCTTTATCATTTGTTTTATATACAAATCCTGTAAATGCTTCAGGTAAAATACCTGAAAGCTCAGTTATTATGGTAGATGGAGAATCTGCAATTGTTGATTCAACCTCTACAGCTGAAAAAAATGCGGTAGCAGAAGCATTAAGAACAGCAGTCGAACAAGCAACAGGTGTTTATTTAATGTCAGAAACTAAAGTACAAAATTTTCAAACTCTTTCTGATGAAATTTATACAAAAGCCACAGGATTTGTAAGTGAATATGAAGTAATAAGTAAAAATATTGGTAAAGATACTGTAAAGGTTAAAGTTAAAGCCACTGTAAGTGTTGAACCTCTTGTAGAAAGTTTAAAAAAGTTAGGTTTATTAAGAAAATGGACTGTTGCTGTTCTTATGGCAGATAATTCACAAGAAAATAAAAATTATTCAGAAGCTGCATTAACTGCTATTAATGAAAATGTTTTAAATAGTGGTTTTAGAGTAGTAGATCAAGAAGTAATTTCAAGTCTAGAAAAACCTGATATTTTAAAACAAATTAATTCAGGAAATTATTTAGCAGCATCTCAGATTTTAAAAGATAATGGGGTTGATGTTTTAGTTATTGCAAAAGCTCATAGTGAAGAAGTAGCTGGAAATAATGTTGATGCCTATGGTGTTAATGTTTACTTAAGTTCGGCAAAGGGAAGATTAGATACAAAAGTCGTAAGAGCAGATACAGCAGAGTTATTAGCAACAAAGACGTTTGAAGGTGCTGGTGTTGGTGCTGGTAAGGATGTTAGAGCAGAAGCTCTTAAAAATAGTGGAAATATTGCAGGAGCTTATTTAGTTAGCCAAATAATGAAACTTCCAGCATCTACAACAGCTTATATACAGTTATCAATAAAAGGTGTAAGTTTTGCTAAAGCTAAAGAGATGATTAACGCTTTAAAAGAAGTAAAAGGTGTTAGAAAAGTCACTAGTAGAGGTTTTAGAAATAAAGAAGCTCTTTTTGAAATAGAAACCGATGGCGATGTTAATTTATTAGCTGATAATATTTCAGAGAATAAAACATTAAGTAAATTGCATAAGTTAGATATAAATAGTGTAAGTGCTGGAAAAATTGAAGCAGAAGTAGTAAAGTGAACTAAAAAACTATACTACTGCTTATTTATTTCCTCACAAATTTTAAATAACCATCTTTGAGCTTTAAGTGCTTTTCTAAGATTATTTTCATTTAATACTTTTAGCTCAATCATAGCTTCGCCTAAGAATAAGTCATTTTTACTATTTTTATGATTAATTGCTCTTTCTAAAGAATCTAAATCAATTACACCTGAGTTAATTAATAACTCACCAGTTTTTATCCATCCTCTATTTGGTAGTTTTTTATCTGATTTTGAAAAGCTTATTTCTTTTTTTGATTCTAAATCTTGATAATAGTCAATAAAATCTAAAAAGCTTTTATCTTGATCTTTTAATAAATTTTTTAATGAGTTTTTTTCATTGGTATTATTAGTTACTAAAATAAACTCTAAAACCTCTTCAAATACTTTAGTATATGTATTTTCAAGTTGATTTGTTATAAGACTCTGATCATATATATTAGGGGATGATGCTGTATCATCTTCTTTAGTAGTTTTAGTAACTATCAACTCTTTAAGTTGTAATTTAATATTATTTAGGCTCTGATTAAATGTTGATTTATAACTATTTGGTATAAACTCAGCATATTTATAAAGTAAATCAATGTCAACTATTAAATCTAGAATTTTTTCGTTATCCATTTACTATTGACTTATACCTTCTATTAATTTTTTCTTGTTAATATTAAATTATAATTCTTAACTGCTTGTATAAATTTAAGATTAGGATAAATTTTAACTTTTTGGAGTCAGAATAAATTCTATAAACTCTATATAAGATTTATATTTTGATAAAAATTTAAATTATACTTTTATTGAAATATCTCTCTTTATAATTATTTTGAGGTGATTTATTGTGACAAATGTTGGTTTAAAAAGTAATCCAGAATTATATAAAAAAGGTCAAGAGTTTTTAAAAAATGATGGAAAAATTGATCAAAATGAATTAAATCAACTAAATAAGATAGCTGAAAAGAATGGGGTTAACTCTGAAGAAAAAGAGTATATTGAATCTTTAAAAAATCAGAAAGCAGTAACAAATATTAAAACAGGTAAATCAGAATCAGTACAAACAATATTCCCTGATAAGAAAACAGATTATGAAACTCTGTTAACAACAGTAGGTGATAAGGCAACATTTGAACAACTTTATAAGTCAGGTAAGCTTAATCAAAAAGACGCAAGTGGTAAAACAATATTAGAAAACCTTAAAGAAATGTCTTCGTCTAAAATGAAGGGAACAATAGACGGTAAAAAACTTGCTGATGAAACAATTGCAATGTTAGCAGATAGAGGGAAAATAACACAAGGTTATCATGGAACTTGTGGTGCAGGTGCAGCACAAAATTTATTATGGAACGAAGATCCAGCAGAAATGATTAGAATAGTTAAAGAACTGGCTCAAAATGGAAAAGTAACATTAAGGGATAAGTCAGTGATGAAAGCTGGAACTAATACTGATACTTGGCATAGTGGAAATAAAATGAAAGATGGTAGCGAAGAAGATAGAACAGATTTTGATATAATTTTCCAATCTTCACTTATGAAAAGTCAGTCATTTTTATCCGAATATACTGATTATAATGTTGAAAATGATACTGGAGATGGTAAAGCAGTATTAACTGGGGATTCAGCTTCAGATCCTTACAAAATTAAAAATATGCTTCAGAGTATCACAGGTAACCACTATGATACTAATATGTTTGACTTTGAAAAAGCAAAAGAAAGAGTAAATGAAGGTAAAGAAGTTGTAGCAGGTTACTTTACAGATAATGAAGGATGGGGAATGCATTATGTGAATATTTTATCAATTAAAGATGGTATTGTTACATTCCAGAATACTCAATCAGGTGGTGCTCCTGAAACAATGTCAGAAAAAGACTTTAAAGATAAAATGTTTACAGTTATTAGTAGAAATGACACAAAAACAGGAAAACCTGAGTCAGAAGATGGATTTATTTCAAAGGCAACAGATGGCATCCCATTTGTTGTTGCTGCAACAACTTTAGTTTCTCCTAAATTAGCTCTAATTACAGCACCTCCGCTTTTAGGAATTTATGCTGTAAAGAAAACAAAGGATTTAATTACAGAAATACCTAAAATACCACAAAAAATTAAACAGGCAGCTATAGATGCAAATAATGATGTTAAGAAAAATGCATGGTTTAAAGATGAAAAAGGTGAGGCTAAAACAGCTAAACAATATATAAAAACTGTTGAAAAAGAAACTGAAGAAAGGGTTTTAAAGACTACAGGAAATAAAAATGCAGCTAAAGTATCTAGTAAAGTTGCTGGTGGAATGCAAACAGCAGTTTCAACACTTGCTGTTGGTGGTGTAATGGTTGCTAATAAAGTTAAGAAAACAGGTGAAGCATTTGATAAATTTGGTAGAAGTGCCAAAGGCTTATCTCATGTGGCTAATGTAAAAGCAGATGCAAACCTTGAAGCAGCAAAACAAGAAGGATTAAGCAGAGGGGAAAAAATAAAATATAAAGCTATAGGATACAGTTTAAAAGCTTTATCAAAAACATCTAATGTAGTAGGAAAAATTTCACAAGGAACAGGAAAAGTTATAACTTATGTTGGTGGTAAAATAGAACAAGCAACAGGAGCAGTAGTAAAGGCAGCAAAACCTGTTATCACAGCTGTTAGTAATACAGTGGGTAAAGTTTATTCTGGTGTTTCTTCTGCATATAATACTGTTTCTTCAGGTATTTCATCTGTTGGAAGTTCTATAAAAAACTCTTCATATATGCCTTGGAATTGGTAAATAAAGAAGTATAAGAAGATAAAAAAAGTAGCAACTTGTAAGTTACTACTTTTTTAGTAATTTATTATGGTTTTTCCCCAACTCTTTCTAAAAAGTTTACAATTAATCCTGAACAAGTTTTTACAGCTAAAGGTAACATCAATGATCTAGATTTATCACAATTACCATTAGCTTCATCTTCTTTATGATTAACTGTTTTAAATAAACCATTTGCAATATTTAAATTGTTTTCAACAACTTCTCCTGCATTTTTATTGCTATATATTCCCCATTGACCTTGTTGAGGATATGGCCCACCATTATTCCATGTTCCAGGATTATAATTTTTTGATGGGAAATAATTAGAGAAATTTTTAGAAGAATTCTTTTCATAAGGATGATGCGTTAATTGATCAAAACGTAATAATACCATAGAGTGATGAGGTACAGTTGAATCTTGTATAAAATGTGCTGTTCTTCCTAACCATTCCCAAGCTTCTTTTTGTTGAGGATCTGTAGCAGGAACACCTTTTTTCCAAGCATTTAAAGCTCTACTATAATACTCTTCAGCTTTTTGTTTAGCATTTTTTAAACCAAACCATCCTTTACCTTTTCTAGTTAAACCATGTTCCATAGCAGGAAATGGTCCCTTATAAGTTGTACTCTCATGATCTGGCCAATCCATATTATCACTTAAAGTTTTACGCCAAAAAACAACATATTTTTGTGCATTTGTATAACCATCATGCTCTAATACTTCTTCAATAGATGAACCACTTACATCTATATCATTAAAAAATCTAAAATGATCAACATATTCATGTGTAAATTCGTCTTTTGGTAATATATCATTAGGATTAGGATCTTCTGTAGGTGTTTTTATTGTTTCTAGTATTGATGAGCTAAATAACTTTGAATAAGGTATTGAACTATTATTTGACTGAGATAATACTATAGAATCTTGTAACGTACTTGTTTGATTTTGAGAGCCTTGATCACAGCTTGTAAAAGATGTAATTAAAGTTAATGACAAAGCTAATAATTTTAATTTTTTCACTATCATACCTCTAGCTTAAGATTAATTTAACTCAATTATAAGTTGAACTTTATTTATAGTCAATCTAATTTTTATACTTATTTAGAATCTGTAAAATCCTTAAAATATAATTTATTGAGCCTTGTTTAATTTTGATAAAAAGTCAAAACTAAAACCAATAAAAAGCAAAATTTTTAGTTGAATAAATATTATAAACACTTACTACTTCTTGAATAATATTTTAAATTAACTGTTTTATTCAATTAATAATAATGATAAAATTAATTAAAAGTGTTTAGTAGAGAATATATAATTAAATCAGGTAAAAAAGTTGAAAAAAGTTATTAGTAGCCTCTTATTATCAAGTTTCTTATTATCAAGTTGTGGTGATAATACAAAAAATATAAATACAGATGATAATATATCAACCTTTTCTAAATCTGATAAAACTACTAATAGAGGTATTTTTTCTATTGTAGAAAAAAATAACTCTGAGTATAAAAAACGTAATCCTGAATTAATAAGACTCAAATATCAAGCAATGAGTGAATCTTCTTTTTCATTCTATAGAGCTACAGCATATTTATATTATATGGATTTATCAAAAACATCACTTAATTCATCAATCAATATTCCATTACAAGGTGATTTGCATCTTGATAATATAGGGACATATTTTTCTTCAAATGGAAAAGTATATTATGATATGAATGATTTCGATGACTCATTTACAGGGTCTTATACTTATGATTTAGCAAGGCTTTTAACAAGTATTTATTTAGCAGCTAATGAGATGAATTTTAGTAGAAGTGATGCAGAAGATTTTTCAAAAGAATTTTTTGAGCATTTTCAAAATTACTTAAAAGTTTTCACAAAAAATAAAAACCTTATAAATGAGCCTTTTACAAACTTAACAAAATATGCTCAAAAAGCAGTTGATAAAACGTTTTCAAATTCTTATCAAGATTTTATATCTGAAATATCATCTAATGGTAAATTTATATATTCTGATAAAATAAAAAAAATTCCCCCTGAAGAATTTAATAACGTAAATAATGCTATTAAGACTTACTTAAATACTAATAAAAATTCAAATATTGGTAAAGTTAAAGATATTGCATTTTATATTGCAGGTAAAGGCAGTCTTGGCAGATATAGATATATAATTTTATTTGATGGTAGTACTACAAAAACAAATGATGATTTAGTTTTAGAAATAAAAGAAGCTACTCAACCTTCATCAACCATTAATAAAACAAAGCTTTCAGGTAATCAAGCTCAAAGAGTAATTCAAGCAACTAAATACTTTTTGAGTTATACAGATAATTACTATGGAATAACAAAAATAGGAAATATTGACTTTTATGTTAGAAGAGTAATGCCAGATGAAAAAGTTAATTTAAAAAAGATTGACAAAAACTCAGAGTTTAAAGAACATATAAAAACTATTGCTGCTATTATTGCTAAAGCTCAAGCTAAATCTGGTAAAGGTGAACAGATACTTAATGATTTAGATTCTAAAAAAGATTTAATTAGTGATTTTGCTAAAAGCTATAGTAAACAGGTTATGAGTGATTATGAAGAGTTTAAGAGCTCATTTTAAAATTTTAATAAACTTAGAATCACACAAAATTGATTGGTATTTGATAATTAATGATATATTGCAATAGTCTAAAGCACCATTGTTCAAATAACAGTCTGCACTCCTAAGCTTTAGCCCCCTTGTTTCTTATCACTTATTTTTTTACACAAGGAAATTATTAAAAACACTTATCTTATACTTTCAATTTTCATATCTTACTTAGTATATTAATTTTTTTTATATATACAATAATTTATTTAACTCTTATAAAACATTTACTGATAAAATATATTAAAAAATTAAGGAAAAAAAGGGCTAGTTTTTTGATAAGTGCTAAAATTCCTGATAATGAAGAAAACAGATTAAAAGCTTTATATCAGTACAATATTTTAGATACCCTCCCAGAGGGAGTATTTGATTCATTAACAAAACTTGCTTCATATATTTGTCATACTAAAATTTCAGTAATTAGTTTGGTTGATAAAGATAGACAATGGTTTAAATCTATAATAGGTTTAGATGCCAAAGAAACTTCACGTGATGTTGCTTTTTGTGCTCATGCTATTCTTCAAGATGATATTTTTGTAATTAATAATGCTTTAGAAGATGAACGATTTGCCGATAATCCTTTAGTAAAACTAGAACCAAATATAAGATTTTATGCAGGAGTTCCTCTAAAAAATCCTGAGGGTTACAATTTAGGTACTTTATGTGTAATTGATGATAAACCTAAAGAACTTAATCAAGAACAATTACAAGCATTAAAAGATCTATCAGTTCAAGTTATGAGTCAACTTGAACTTAAAAGAAAAGAGATACAATTAAATGAAACCTATAAGAAACTAGAATTAAGCGAAAATTTTTTTAAAAATGCATTTGATTATAGTCCTCTTGGTATAGCTATAACTTCCATTGAAGGAAAATGGATAAGAATGAATTCTCAGTTTTGTGAGATTACTGGATATACTTTAGATGAATTATTAACAAAAACCTTTAAGGATATAACACATCCTGACGATTTAAATCTTAATTTATCAGGTTTAGATAAAGTTATAAGCGGTGAAGAAAAGTTCTTTCAAATGGAGAAAAGATATATTCATAAGAATGGGACTGTTGTTTGGATACTTATTAACTCATCTTTGGTATATGACTCTAATAATAAACCAATATATTTTATTACACAGATATCAGATATAACACATAGAAAAAATATAGAGTTTGAGCTTATTGAAGCAAAGAGGCAGGAAGAAATAGATAAGGCAAATTTAGTAGCTCTTTTAGAAAGTAGTGATAATTTGATTTGCTCAATTGATAGGGGATTTAACTTTATATATTTCAATAGTTACTTAGAAAAGTTATTTCATAATATGTGTGGTTTTTACCCAAAAATAGGAATGAATCTAAAAGAATATGCTGGTAATAATGAACATTATACATTTTGGAAAAACTACTTTAATAAAGCTTTAACTGGAGAAAAATATATAATAGAGTTTAATATTCCTATAAATGGTAAATTAATTTATTATGAGCTTTCTTTTAACCCCATATTTCATAAGAATAAAACAATTGCTTTTACCATCTTTGGAAAAGATATTACAGAAAGAAGATTAATAGAAGAAGAATTAATTAAGAGAAAAAAAGAAGTAGAGCTAGAGAGAACACATCTAAAAGCTTTAATTGAAAATACTGATAATTTAATATGGCTTATTGATAAAGATCTTAAGCTTATATACTTCAACTCAAGTTTTTATGAACTTTATAGCATACATAGAGGTTTTAAAATAAGACAAGGTATGCATTTTAGTGAATTTAGCCATTTAAAAGAGTATGAGCATTGGGAAGAAATATATAACACAATTTTATCTGGTAAATTAAATTTCTATGAATATGAATTTGAAATTGATATAGACGATAAAAAACATTATTATGAACTATCAATAAGACCTGTTTATTTAGATAATAACATTATTGCTATAAGTATTTATGCTAAAAATATTACTAATAAAAAAGTTATAGATTATGAACTAATAAAAAGTAAGAGAGATATTGAGTTAGATAGAACAAATCTAAAAGCTCTAATTGAAAATACAGATAACCTAATTTGGTTACTTGATAAAGATCTTAATCTAATTCATTTTAATAGTAATTATAAAAATCAATTTAAAATATTGTATGGTGAAGAGCCATATGTAGGCAAAAATTTATTTAATTATTCTGATTATGATAACCATGATTATAATTTATGGATGAAATATTACACTAGTGCTCTAAATGGAGAAATAATATCTAATGAGTTTAAAGTTAATTTAAATGGTGAATACAAATATTTTGAGTTTTCAATGAAGCCTATACATTTAAAAAATGATATTATAGGTATTAGTATTTATGCTAAAGATATTACTAGTAAAAAATTAATTGAAAGAGACTTAATTCAAGCAAAAGAAGAAGCTGAAATGGCTAATAAAGCCAAGTCTGATTTCTTAGCAATTATGAGTCATGAGATAAGAACTCCAATGAATGGAGTTATAGGAATGACAAGCCTTTTACTTCAAACCTCTCTAAATTCAGAGCAAAAAGAATATGTTGATACAATAAGAACAAGTGGAGATACATTATTAACAATAATAAATGATATTTTAGACTTTTCAAAAATAGAATCTGGAAAAATTGATCTTGAAATACTTTCTTATGAACTTTCAACAGCAATAGAAGATGTATTTGATCTACTTAGCTCCAAAGCTCATGAAAAGAAACTAGACCTTATATATTTAATTGATAATAAAATACCTAGTTTTGTTAAAGGAGATGTAACTAGATTAAGACAAATTCTTGTAAACTTAGTAGGTAATGCAATTAAATTTACAGATCAAGGTGAAGTTTTTGTATCTATATCATTAATAGAAAAATATGATAATAAAATTAAAATAAAATTTTCAATAAAAGACACTGGTATTGGATTAAGCCAAGAAAATATTGATAAATTATTTAAACCTTTTATTCAAGCCGATTCTTCTATCAATAGAAAATATGGAGGAACAGGCTTAGGTTTGGCAATTTCTAAAAAACTTGTTGAAACCATGGGAGGAGAAATTTGGGTTGAGAGCTTAGAAAAAGAAGGAACCAATTTTTACTTTACTACTTTAGTTGGAATATCCGAAGGAATACCTAAAGTATATTTAAGCGATTTAAACTCTAAGTTAAAAGATAAAAAAGTTTTAATAGTAGATGATAATTATACTAATCTTAGAGTTCTTGAGGAACAAACTAAAAATTGGGGTATGATTCCTACTATTCTAAATTCACCTCATAAAGCTTTAGAAATTTTAAAAGATAAAAATATTTTTGATATTGCAATATTAGATATGCAAATGCCTGAAATTGATGGTTATACTTTAACAAGTCAAATAAGACTTAAATATAGTGAAGCAGAGTTACCAATAATTGTTTTAACATCTCTTGGTAAATATAATGATATAGAAAATATTTTTTCTGCATACTTAAGTAAGCCTATAAAAAACCATCAATTATTTAATGTTTTACAAAATATTTTATTTAAAAATAATTTGATAATTAAGAAGCCTGAAAATACTCTAAAGAATAATCACGAAAAATCTGAATTAAAAATTTTACTTGCAGAGGATAATCTAATTAATCAAAAACTAGCACTTAGAATATTTGAAAAACTTGGATACAGTGCAGATAAGGTTAGTAATGGTTTAGAAGTAATTGAAAAACTTAAAATTCATAATTATGATTTGATATTTATGGACATTCAAATGCCTGAAATGGATGGAATAGAAGCAACAAAATATATAATTAAGAATTTTAAGGATAGACCTAAAATTATTGCAATGACAGCTAATGCAATGAAAGAAGATAAAGATAATTGTTTAAATGCTGGTATGGATGATTATATTTCTAAGCCAATTTCTATAGAGATTATAAAAAATACTTTAGATAAGTACAATTAGTAACTATAAACTGATTGTTTATAGGAAATAAACTCTATAATAAGATTAAAACTATATTGTTTACTCCTATTAAATTACTTTTTATACTTTATTTGATTTAAAACCTGATTTTTCAAGAGACTTGATTATTTTCTCGTTTACTAAATTCTCATTTGTATTTTTAAAAAATACTACCTTAGCTTGTGCAGACTTTAAATCAACCTTTACAGTTTTAACCCCTTTTATTGACTTTATCGCTGTTTCTACCTTCTTTACACAACTATGACAAGTCATACCTTTAACTTTAAAAACAGATTCCGATTTAAAAAAAGAAGAACTTGAATGTTTAGCTCCACTAAAATTAACTTTATGATGATTATGAAAACTTATTTTGCCATTATTTGATTCTGGACAGGAAAAGGCGTTACTTGAAAATAATATTAAAATTCCTAAAACTAAAGATGCTTTTTTCATTATTTTTCTCCAAAATTTAATTATTTAAATACTCATTAACATAATCTTCTAAAACATTAAGAGGTATAGCTCCATTTTTAAGTATAACATCATGAAACTCTCTTATATCAAAATCATCACCTTTTGAATTCATAAACTTTTGTTTAAGTTCTAATATCTTTAATTCTCCAATCTTATATGCTGTTGCTTGTCCAGGTATAGACATATATCTGTCAACCTCTACAGCACAAGCATCAAAACTTTTACCTGTTTTATCATGTAAATATTGTATAGCTTTATCTCTACTCCATTCAAAAGCGTGTAAACCTGTATCTACAACTAATCTACAAGCTCTCCATATTTCAAAACTCAATTGACCAAATTTTGAATACTTATCTTTATAAAAGCCCATATCTTCACCTAGTTTTTCAGAATATAAGCCCCAACCTTCGATATAACCTGTATAATCAGCTATAGCCATTCTTCTAAATTTAGGTAAATTATCTAATTCTAATGATAAAGCAATTTGTAAATGATGACCTGGAACAGCTTCATGTAAAGTTAGAGCTTCCATTTCATATTTTGGTCTTATTTCTAATTGATGTGTATTTGCATAAAATATCCCTGCTCTTGTCATAGCCATATCAGGAGGCATATAATAAGCTGTTGGATAAGAAGGGGCTTGGTGTGGAGGTATTTCAACAACGCCATAAGGTAACCTAGGTAATACTTTAAATAAAGCTGGTAATTCTTGATCTGCTCTTTTTGCTATATCTCTATAATGTAACATTAAATCTTTTGGATCTTTAAAATATAAATCTTGATTAGTCTCTAAATGATTTAAAAACTCTTTATATTTTCCTTTAAAGCCAAGACTATCAGCAATTTCAACCATTTCTAGATATATTCTATCAACTTCATCATGACCAATTTTGTGAATTTGCTCTGCTGAAAGATCTGTAGTTGTCATCATTCTAAGCTTATGATTATAAAAATCTATTCCATTAGGTAAAGAACCTAAGCCAAAAGTATCACGACAATTAGGAATATAAGTATCCTTTAAGAAATATGATAACCTTTTGAAACTAGGATATAAATCATTTTGTATTACATTTTCAATATTAGCAATTAAGTCTTTAGATATTTTTTTATGTTCACCTAATAACTTATAGTACATACTCTCTTTATAATCTTCAGGTATTTGCCCTTCTATTTGTGAAACTACATTAATAATTGCAGATTTAGGAACTGTATAACCTGTTTCAATACCTTTTTTTAACAAGTTAATTATTTGATCTATTTGCCTAGGAAATGATTTGAGTCTAGCTAAATAATTTTGAAAATCCTTCTCTTTTTTAAAAGGCATCATTTGCATAGTTTGTAAAAAACTATTTTGAACACCATCCATTTGATTTAAAGGCATTAAGTGAGAAAAAAATGTATATTCTCTAATTTCATTTTCAATTTTTTCACAATATAATTTATAGTTTATTTTATTATCTTTTGACAATTCATGCATATCAAATGTATCAAGTATTTCTGCTGTTTTAAGATTATGTTCATGTCTTTTTTGTAAAGCGTGTTCTGAAAAATCTGTTAATCTATTATCATATTCATGATTTCCTAAAAATGTCGCAATTTCTGGGATATTTTCTAAAGTATAATTCCACTCATCATCTAGTAATTTTAAAAGTCTTTCATCTTCTTGGCTTAAATTTGTTTTTATCATATAAAATTCATTCATTCAAATAAATCGTAACACTCAAGTATATATATATTAATAGTTATTCTGTAGATTAGCTTAAAGAATTTTTATAAAGTTTAAGTTAATAATTAACAGATTACATACAAATTTACTTGGAAAAAATTCTGTTATATTCTACAATATATTTTAAAATAAGCTTTTTATTAAAATAATATTCTATAAAACTAGGTATCAATTAGTTTTATTAGTATTAATGATAGCTAAGATTTTTGAATCTAGGCTTTTACCAAATTCTTTGGATCTGGTTTTTATTTATCCAGAATTAATACTAAAAAGAGTCCCCATCTGGGGATTATTAAAGCTTAACTCCTATTTAAATTAACGGGGATTATATGCAAGAGGAAAGAATAAAGGCTCAAAGTGATCAGAACCTAGATCATAATGATGGAAAATTAGATAAAAAAGTTAATGTAATTGGGTATATCTGGACAAGCCCTAATAATCCTGATGCAGAAAAAATGTCCGAAAAAGCGAAGAATAAGATTTTAGAATATTGCAAAGAAAAAGATTTTATATTTAAAAAAATGTTTAAAGATCTTGGAAGCACAGGAACAGTTCTTAGAAGATCTGAAATGTCTGAATTATTAAAATACATAGAAAAGAATAAAATAGAATATTTAGTTATGGATTCTTTATATAGTGTAGGTCGTAGGTTTCATGATGCAATAGTTGTTTTAAATGAATTTAATTACAGATATACAGGTTTAATAAGTATTGATGAAAATATTGATACAAAATCAGAAGAAGGAAAAACTCTTCTAAAGTCTTTATTAAAAATACCACAAATTGCTCAATGGACTCAACCACCGGATCCAAAGAAAAAACAAAGAAGTCAGGAAATATTATATTCTGGAGGGGCTTGTCCTTATGGTTATGTAATAGACAGTAAATCAAACCAATATAAGATCATTGAAGAAGAAGCACAAGTCGTAAGACGTATATTTAGAGAAAGATTATCAGGAAGATCTCTAAGACAAATATCCGCTGACTTAACTAATGATGATATTGCGACAAAAAGAGGCGGAAAGTGGCAAGCTAATACAATTAAAACTATACTAGAAAACCCTTTTTATGTTGGTATTTATGTTCAGAATAATACTGTTTTAAGAGATTGCCATGATGAAATAGTTAGTGAATATCTATTTAATAAAGTAAATGATATAGATGATATAAATTTATTTATCTCTAACCTTAATAACAAAGAACAATAACTAATTTAGGCATAAACTATTATATATAACGCAGTTACCAATAGTAGCTGTTAATATATCATCAATTTTTATTTTATCAAACGGTGTATCACAATATCTTTGATTACCTGGAGCATAGCCGATTAATGGTATCTTCTTTATACAAGAAATATATCCTCCATCGTTAGAACCATACCAAGCTCCAAAATTAATATTTTCTTGAACTTCCCTTAGAGGATTATAAATCTTTTTTATTATAGGGTCTTCAACATCTGTTAAAAAAGGCATAGAAAATTTTGGTAATTCTTCTGTATAACCTGTATATGATTTAATAACCTGTGTTTGAATCTCAACTACTGCCTTAAATGTATGATCTTCACCCATTAGTTTATTTAAAATCGCTTGTATTTGTCCTCTAACTTCATCAATAGTTTCATTATTTAAAAACCAACGATCAAGTTTTAAAATACATCTGTCTGGTACAAAATTATCTTTATTTGGATAAGTATTAACACTAGTTATAGCTAATGTAGATTCTTCTAGTAAGGTATGAGATGGTAAATTATCAGTTAAATTTTCAATCATTCTAATAACAGAACCTAATTTATTTAATGGACTAATTCCAAGCCACGGAACTGCACTTAAACTAGTTCTACCTATAATATCAATCTGTAATTGTGTTCGCCCTCTTTGACCTAAATAAATGTTTAAAGAAGTAGGGTAACCCAAAATAACATTTCCAAGATTTATATTCTTATCAACAAAAGTATCTTCAAATAAGTTTTTGATACCAAAACAAGTATCTGAGTTTTTTTGAACACTAAAAGCAACTACATAATCATTCTTTATTAAATCTAACTTTTTTAAAATGTATCCTGCATAAATTTGTGAAGCAATTGCTCCTTTTGAACCATTAGAGCCAATTCCATAAATATAATCATTTATAATCTTTCCACTATTTGGACTTTCAAACCAATCATCTATCTTATCAGGAGATTTATGATCCATATTTGAAATATAGCCTATAGATTTATTATTAGTGTTTCCTTTAATAATTCCAATTACATTTCCAAAATTATCTATAAAACACTCATCATAATTTAATGACTTTAACTCTTCTAAAATTAACTCCGATATATTTTTCTCATCTCCAGTTTGACTAGGAGTTTGTATTAATTGTTGAGCAAAAGAAACTATTTGATTTTTTAACTCTTGAGTTGTCTCTTTTAATTTAATATTCACTAATTACCTCTAAAATATAACACTTGAGAAAGATTACCTAAAATATAATATCATGTTGAATAGCTTATTAATAAAATTACAAATAAAAATATAGTCAAATTTTTTATAAAGCTTAAATTATTTTGTATAATATATCATCAAAATATTTTATTAAGGTAATTTAATTATGTTGGTAGAAACTCTTTCTGGATATTTAGTAGAAACAGATGAAAGTAATTTTAAAACTAAGAACACAGATAAAAAAATAGATAAAAAACTTGAAGAACTAATAGAGACAAATAAAGATGATACAAATAAATTAATAAATGAACTAAAAAAACTTATTAATGAAAATCCAACAGATTTAAAAGTTTATACTGCATTAGATCTTATTTATAACTTAAATGAGATGGATAATGAATCTATAGCATTAACCAAGGACATATTTGAAAAGTTTCCTGATGAACTAATTGGAAGACTTTTATATCTTAATGATCTAGCTGTAGATAAGAAATTTGATCAAATAAAAGAAATATGTAAAGGAGAAATAACTCCTGAGTCTATTATTGGTAAAAAATGTGATTTAGATTTACCAGAATATGAAATATTAGCTCAAATATTAATATTTTACTATATGAATAATTCTAAAGAAGAAGAAGCAAAAAGTTACTATAATGAATTAAAAAAATTTGATTGTGATATAGCATTGATAAAACATGAGTTTTTCCCTGATTTTATAGATAAATTAAAACAAGGTGATTCTGTAACAATAAAAGATGATTATACAGATCCAGAAACAAACTTAAATTTAAAAGGTTGGCAAGGTAGAATATCAGATATTGATTTAGAAGAAAACTTAGTATTTATTGAATGGGACAGTTTAACTCTTAAAAGTATTAAGTTTGAAGATATAGAAAAAATAGATGAACAAGATTTACCATGGTATGCATCAGAAGTTCATGCAAAACATGTAGAGTTGTGTGAACCAAGAGATACTGAAGAAGAATCAGAAAAAGTTTTTGAAGAAATTAATGATAAATTGATTGAAAAAAACAAAATACCAAATTTTCCTTATGAACTTTATGATGAAGTAACAAAAATAGAAGTTAGACTAGGTAGAGTTTTAACTGATATATTGGCAACAATGCAGGAATTAAGGAAAAGCTATAGTAAATATAACTTAAATAAATTAGCTGATTTTATAGAAATTCCGATATCAGATTTACTAAAGCGTATGGAAGATCTAGAGCAAAAGGGTTTTATTAAAACATATTATTCTTCTGTATTGAAAAAAGATAGAGAAAGATGGATATTTTTAAGATCTGATGAAAACTTAGCTTTATATAATAAATTACAAAATAAAGAAATTACACCTAAAGAATTAGAAAGGCTCTATGAAAAGGTATAAAATGATATTTTGTTAATATCTTTTATCTGATAAAAATCTAAAAAATGAAAGGATAAGAATATTAAATTTTAATGTTTTTTATTACTTATCCTTATTTAAATATTATTTATTATATAAAAATTCGATTTTTTTAAATGAGTAAAATACCCACTTTTATATGTATAGATGAAGAGGAATTTGAGATTTTAAAAAAATCTCATAAAGAATTAGTTTTGTCTAAAAATATTCATAAAAATAGTTTGGAAGAAATTGATAAAAACCTTGAGTTTGACATAAATTATAAACTAGAAAAAATAGAGAAAAGACAAATAGAACTACAAAAATTTAATTATGAGTTAAATGGTGAGATAAGAAGAGCTGAAACCCAACTCTTGAATAGAATAGACGAACAAAATAAAAAAATAAGATTCCTAAGAGAAGAGTATTTAGAACTTTTTAAGAATGAAAAAGAACAATATACAAATTTGTTTTTTAACCATTCTAAAAAATTATTAGAAGAAATAGATAAATTTTTAAATAAAGATTTAATTAGTGATTTAGTAATTTTAAAAAAACAAGATAAAAAAAAAGAAAGAGTTTTAGAAATTCTTAATAACTTAAAAACTCTAAGTAAAAGTATAAAATTATTACCACATTCTAAGTTTTTTCCTAATAAATATGAGTATGCAAGAAGTTTATTATCTGAGATAAAAGAAGATTTTGATGCTGAATTTTATGAATCAGCTTTTAGTAATGCTAGAAACTGTTATAAAATATTATTAGAATTAGAAGAACAAACCTTAAAAAAAGAGCAAGAATCCATATATTTAAGTTATATACTTAATAAAAATATTAAATACTTAAAGGAAATATTAAATAAAACTATATTTATAGATAATATAAATCTAATACCTGAGACTTTTAATAAAATTAATAGATGGGTAAAAAATATTGAAAATTTAGTTACTGAAAAAGATTTTATATCTATAGAAGAACTTAAAAGTTTAATAAATAAGTCTGAAATATATATAAAAAAATATAGCAAAGACTTTGAAGAAGAAATTATAAAGTCAATAAAATTAATTATAAGACTTAATATCTCAGATTATTTAATTAAAATATTATATTATTTTTTCTATCAAGTTAATGATAAATATTTTTTAGATAATAACTATAATAAAGCCCTTATTTTAATAATGGAAAATAAATTATCAGAAAAATTATCTATTTCAATAGAAAATGATAAAATGGATTTTTTAAATTATAAAATTAAGATTGACTCTGAAAATGAAGACATTACTTTAAAATTAGTTTATGAATTATTATCAGATTTCAAATTAAATAATATATAAGGAATTAATATTGACTACTCAGAGACTAATAGAGTTATTTAAAGAAATTAAAACAAATATTTCTTTTATATATGGAAATATTGATGATTTATTTTGTGATAAAAAATTCAGGTTAAGTAATTTTGATTATCAATCATATGAAATTTTGAAAGATTCTAGAACTGCATTTATAAATAAAGATAAAGTACTCTTTTATGATAGTAAGTCATATAATAGCTTCTTGGGAAATCCTATTCAGGAACAAGATTATAAAAAATTAATTACATTCTCTAATAAAAAGTTCTTATTAGAACAAATTTTTAAAAAACAATTTATAAGGCAATTGAGTTTTTTTTTAAAACAAGATATAAGAACTTTTTATATTATTGATATTGAAAATAACGAAGATATCTTTAATGTATTATACGAAAATTATAATACATCAAACTATTTTATTATAAAGACCGATAATTTAGAGCTATTAAATAAAATCATAAAAAAATATTATCTAAATGAATATTCAATAATTGAAGTATCCAATCCAAAAAATGATGAAATCTATAATTTGTTAAATAGACTTAGGATAAAGAATAATATAAGTTTTAATAATGATCTTTTAAGTAGTTTAGAAATAAAAAATCTTTTAAGCTTATATGAATCTATAAAAGACTTAAAAAATACTGATATAAACCATTACCTAGAAAGTATAAAATCTCAAAAAAATAAAGCAAATGATATATGGATAGAGTTTTAGTTAAGCTTTATAAGATCTAATAATTCTCCATGACTTAAAATTAAATTATTAGCATCTTTAAAATCAATCCAATAAAAATTAAACAATATATTATTTTTACTACCAGATGAAAACTTTTCTATATGAGTCCAACTTTTATTTCTATTTTCTTCTGTTGTAACATGAAAAAAATGCCTTATATGAGTTTCATCTTTTCCATAATCTTCCATATTTCTTTCCGTTTTACCAAGATAAGAAATTACAGTAAAATTTTTTAATCCTGTTTCTTCTTCTATTTCTCTTATTATTGCTGATTTTATATCTTCATTATCTTCAACAGTTCCTCCTACAACTTGAATTCCAGCTTCGGGATAATCAGGTTGATTAAAAACTAATAACTTTTTATTATTTATAATATATGCTAAAACTTTATTTTTTATTATCATGAAATTTAGTAGAAAACAAATTTATAAATTTATTGATATTTTGTAATTGGTAATTTAATAAAGCTTTTTATTTTAAATATCATACGTAAAAACTTGGACTCTACTATTACCCTTATCTAACACATATATATGACTATCGTTAGAAATAGATATTGCTTCAGGCCCCATAAATTGTCCTTGTCCATTTCCTTTACTGCCAAATGAATAAATCCACTTACCAGTTCTATCGAAAACCTGAACTCTATGATTTAAAGTATCACAAACATATATTCTTCCAAATTTATCAACTGAGATTCCTTTTGGAATGCTAAATTGTCCTTTTGCAGTTCCTCTCTCACCAAATACAAGTCTTGAAATACCATCTTTATCTATGACTTGAACTCTTGGGAATCCATAATCAAGAATATATATTTTACTTTCGTCTGATGTAATACTATAAGGAGATTTATATTCACCTGGTCTTGTGCCAAATTTACCAAATACAGATGTCATTTGACCAGTAAGAGCAAAAACACAAACTCGATACCCTTCAGTATCTGTTACATAAATTTTATCGTTACAAATAGAAATACCACTTAATGACTTTAATTGACCACTACCAGTTCCCTTTCCAGCAAATTTTGTTATTAAATTACCAGAAAAATCAAAAACTCTTATATGACAATCATTAGAATCTATAACATATATTTTATTAGATGAATCAAATGCTATATCAACAGGAGATTGCATTTCACTAACTTGTATATTATATTGCCAATTTCCAAAACCATTAAAAGCCTGTACTCGTCTGTTTTGTGTATCTGCAACAAATAGCATACCATCATTTGATACAGCTAATCCTTTAGGCGAAGAAAAATCTCCTTTACTAATACCTGATTTTCCAAACATTCTTACAAAAGCAATTTTTATGTCTGTTGCCATAGGAGTAATATTAGATTGATTTAAAGAAGGGGTAGGCTTAGAACTTATACTAGATTGATTATTATATAAGGATTTAGGATCTCCACCAATAGGAGGGTAACTAATTTTATTTAAAGGTGGATTTGTAGGCTCAGGTTTTTTTATAGGAGCTTGACTAGCAGAACTACTTAAGGTAGTTCTCATCATATTAGAATATAAATTTTTATTATCATTAGTATTTAATTCAGGCTTATTAAGCTCTAGATTATTAAAGTTTTCTGGTGGTCTATTAGGAATATTATTAACAGAATTCTTTAATAAGGAAACATTATTATTATAAAAAATATCATTAGGATTAACAGGAGGTAATGTATTTTGAACTTGTTGAGATTTAGATTGTTCTTTCTGATCTTTTTCTTTTTTACCTGCTAATGCTTTAATAAGTGTTAATTCTTGTACCACATCTTTTAATTTTTGATATCTTGTATTAGGATCTTTTTCTAAACATTTCATGATAATTTTTTCAATATCATCATCAATGTCAGGATTAATTTTTTTAGGTGGAACAGGGTTTTCTGTCATTATTTTTAATATTGTAGAACCAACAGTCCCTCCATCAAAAGGTAATTTTTTTGTATATATTTCATACATCATAGCCCCAAAAGAAAATATATCAGCCCTTGTATCTACACCTTTTGAATTATGTAATTGTTCTGGAGAAATATAACCTAGTGTACCAAGCATTGTTCCGTCTTGAGTCAAATTACTTGTACTGCTTTCAATTCTAGCAATACCAAAGTCTGTTATTTTTACAACATTATCATTTAGAATTTTCATATTATCAGGCTTAATATCCCTATGTATTATGCCCTTTGAATGTGCATGATCTAAACCTGAGGCTATTTGTATCAATATATCTAATAATTCGTCTGTTGTATACTTATAATCTTCATCTAAATAGTCTTTTAATGTTTTACCTGGAAGAAATTCCATTGCAATAAAATGTCTATTATTTTCTTCACCAACATCATATATAGTAATAATATTAGGATGATTTAAAAAGGCTGCTGTTTGTGCTTCTTGCTTAAAACGAGCAACAATATCATCTTTTTCAACACCAATTATTGTTGGACTTATTACAAGTTCTTTTAGTGCAACAGTACGACCAAGCCTAAGGTCAAGAGCCTTATATACAAGACCCATTCCACCTCTACCAACTTCTTCTATTATCTGATACTTTTCAAGTATAATCACTATATAATATTTACTCCAAGGAAAAAGCTTTAATCATTACCATCGTTATGTAATAAAACTACTGTAATATTATCATGACCGCCTCTTTCATTTGCGGTATTAACTAAATTTTTACATATATTTTCTAAATCATCTGAAGATAGAACCATATCTTTTATTTCTTCATTTGACACTAAGTTTGTTAATCCATCAGTACACATTATTATTTTATGACCAATATCAAAATCTAAATTAAAGGTATCAACTTCAACTTCCGCTTGCATACCTAAACATCTTGTAATAACGTTCCTATAAGGATGTACTTTTGCTTCTTCTTCAGTGATTAATCCTTGATCTTTTAAGTCTTGAACTACAGAATGATCTCTAGTAAGCTGAGTTATTTTTTCTGGAGTTATTAAATAAGCTCTACTATCTCCAACATTACCAAAATAAACTTTATTTTTATAATAAACAGCCATTACTTCTGTTGTCCCCATACCTTGCAAATGTATACTACTTATTGAAGATTGAATTATTCTATTATTTGCTTCTTTAAGAGCTACTTTTATTACATCTTCTATTGATAGAGTTATATCACTACCAGCAAGTTTTTGAGATTCAAAATCATATGATGAAAATACTTCTATACCTGTAGTAACAGCACTTAAACTTGCTTTTTCACCAGCTGCATGCCCACCCATACCATCTGCTACTATGTATAATCCTAATAAATCTATTGCAGCAAAGTTATCTTGATTAACTTCTCTTACTTTGCCTACATCTGTATAACCGCTAGCGCGCAAGGGACCCCCCCAATAAGTAACTCTAAAATGGAGAAAAATTTAATTAACTTATTAAGTGTTAATTAAAGCTAACTACATATTAACAGATTTATTTCATGTTGTGATATTTATTTTTAAATATTTATTTTTAATTACTTACCATTAAGAACTTCTAAACATATTTTAAATAAAATTTAACACTTTTAAGTCTTTGACACATTAAAAACAAATTGTTTATAAGCTTGTAAGAAATCTTGATAGATATCATTTTCTGAAATATTCTCTATTTTGATTTTTGTTAAATTATCTCTTAACTCATAATAGCTTTTATCTTTTTGTGCTCTAACATATAAAAATGGTTTAATTAAAGGATTTTTAATTAATATATGATAATGAAACTCATTTTGTGATATGTATTTAGTTTGTATAGTTACCTCTAAAGATTCTACATCAATAAATAAATCCACTTCTCTTCCATGAATCTCTAAATTATCTTTAATTTTTTGAAAGATAGGATAAACAAGCTCTGAACAAAACTTTTTACTTGTATTTAGTAAATTATTTTTTGTAGCATCATATTGTTGTTCCATCAATGAATTATTTTTAGATATAGGTTGATGAACAACTTGTTCTTGTTCATTTGTATAATCTTTTTTTAAGT
The DNA here is from genome assembly GCA_046328075.1 of Candidatus Sericytochromatia bacterium. Classification (GTDB taxonomy): domain Bacteria; phylum Cyanobacteriota; class Sericytochromatia; order UBA7694; family JACMQJ01; genus JAXLXG01. Next base: position 41,463 of record JAXLXG010000020.1, on the reverse strand, counting down.
CAGATTTTTTTAATCTACCAACTTTTCTATGGATGAAATTATCTTCTTCCATTTTAGGAGTTTTTTTAAAACTAGGGTTATATAGAACACTAGGCTTAGTATATGAAATCTCATAATAGTTTTTTTCTATAAAACTATCTAGATCTTTAATAGACTCTAATGTTAGTTCTTCTTTTTTATCATTTTTAAGTAGAGCAGAATTATTAAGTCCATAATTTAATGACTTTCTTCTATTGATTTCATCCCAATCTAGCTCAATTAATTCATTATTTATTGTAAATGTTAATTTATCTTGCATAATAATCTAATCAACCTTCATAAAACTCCCTATATATGTAAACAATTGTAACAAATAATCACTATATTGTAAAGCATTGTAAACAAAGGTATAATAAAAATTCTTTCTGACTTAACTAAATTTTAGATATCGTTTTGTCTACACTATAAATTTTCGTGATAAAATACCTTTGTTTTAGAATTTATAGAACCTGTATTATATTTAGGAATTAGAAGAAGAATATGAAATTATTATCTAAAATATCTTTATTAACATTAAGTGCTTGTGCTTCTGTTATACTTGGTGCTTCTGGAGGCTATCATTATGAACATAAGTCTTTTGAAAATCTTGAAGACTCAGCACTAAATGGAAAGCTTGTAGATATAAAATATAAAATTGAAATGCAAAAAGCAGGGCCTACAGAGGCTGGAGAAATATTTTCAAAAGTATTTCCTTCAACAATTGAAGGTAGTGCAAAAGTAGCAAGAGTATGGTTTGCAGATGGAGATACTTCACTTGTAATAACTGATAGTCCAATTCCAATGAGATTATTATTTAAAGGTCAATTCTTAATGGATAATAAAACATTACAAGAAAAAGTTGGTAAAACTGTAAAGTTTAAATTATCAAACTATACATTAGTAGAAGAGCCAATTTTAGAAACTTTAAGACATCCTTTTACTGATAGTCCTTTCTGGATTCATGCAACATTTTCAAATTATGGTAAAGGTAATGATGGTGACTTTATAGATTCATTAAAACCAGGAACAATACCTTATTAGATGTAAAAAAAGTGAACAGAGAAGATGACAAGAATTACAAGTCTTTTCTTTATTAGTTTTCTCAAACCACTTTTGTTTAAGTATATAAAAAACTGTTTTTAGAAAATTATAGTTAAATCAAAATTTTTTTTAAATAAAAGGGCTATTATAGAAGTAATTTTATGTAAACATAAATATTATTTTTCAATATAAGAAATCCTTTCATTTAAGTAAAAGAAAGGAAACTTATGTCTGAAATTAAATCTGTATTTGTTGCAGGTGCTGGATTAATGGGTTCTGGTATAGCTCATGCTATTATAACAGATGCAGAATTACCTGTTTACTTATATGATTTATCAGAAGAATATTTACAAAAGGGTATTGATAGAATAAAAACCACATATTCTAAGGCAATTCAAAAAGGCTTGATGTCTCAAGAAAAAGTTGAACAATCTTTAGCGAGATTGCATACAACTCTTAATCTTGAAGATGCTTCAAAAACTAACTTAGTAATAGAAGCTGTTGCAGAAAATATTGAAGTAAAAAAGGAACTCTTTAAAAAATTAGATTCTATTTGTAGCTTTGATACTATATTTGCTTCTAATACATCTTCTTTACCAATTACAAAGTTAGCTGCTTCAACAAAAAGAGCTGATAAGTTTATTGGTATGCATTTCTTTTCTCCTGTTGATAGAATGAAACTAATAGAAATTATAAAAGGAATGGATACTAGTAAAGAAACTTTTGAAAAAATAAAAGACTTTTCTAAGATTCTTAAAAAAGAAGTTTCTGCCTCTGAAGATTATCCAGGTTTTATAACAACAAGACTAGGTATGGTTCTTATGAATGAAGCTGTTTTTTGTTTATTTGAAGGTGTTGGAACTGCTGAAGATATAGATCAAGGGATGAAACTTGGTTATAATCATCCAATTGGACCTTTAGCACTTGCAGATGCAATAGGTTTAGATGTATGTTTATCAATACTTGATATAATGTATGAAGAATACAAAGATTCTAAATACAGAGCTTGTCCTCTTTTCAGAAAAATGATAAATGCAGGACATTTAGGAAAGAAAACAGGAAAAGGATTTTATAACTATAAATAGTTTATGATATATAATGTGTAATGTGTTTGTGTTAACACTTAGTACTTTAATGTTAGGGTATAATTTTAAGCAATATTTGTTTCTTTGAGGATAGTTATAAATGCCAATTTTGATGAAACCTGTGACTTTCGGTTGCGATAACGGATTTCAAGAATATTATTTTGATAGTGAGTCACCAGATGATAATTCAAAAAATCGTTCAGGTAATATTTTTTGTTATCTTGGCAGATTAACAGATGAAGACAAAAAAAGTCCTGAATGTTTAAAAAAATGTATGTCAATGAAAGCAGGAGAATGCTGGAAAGTTTAAATTTATGAATAAATTACCACAAGATTATATAAATTTTATTGCAAAAGGTATAGTACATAATCTTGGTGTTCAAGATATACCAATTAAAGATAATTATTCTGAAGAAGATCTAATGTTTATATTTCAATGTAAAACAAGTGAAGAATTATATAATAAAATAAGTGAAATTGAAGAGAAAACACTTCAGGCTCTAGGTTTGCCAGTTAAAGACAGTTACTCCACTGAAGAATTAGCAGCAAAACTTAACTTTGCACCTGGTATGTTAGAGAGTATGAATACGGCATTTGAAAGCTTCCCTGAACATAATACAGAACAAACATCTAAATAAATGTTAATAAATTTATAATCAAAGTGTACTATCAGTTACTTTGATTAATATAAGACCCTGATATAATTCAAATGTCTCAGAGCTTATTTTAAGGTTTGCAAATGGAAAAAAATATAAAATATCTTTTTATTAGTTTAATAATAATACCTCAGTTATCATGTCAAGTTAAATTAGCTAATAACTTAAAATCAACTCCAACATCTTCACCAAGTAATACAAATATTGTTATACAAAATGAAACTCTAGGACAATTAGAATTTAGAAGAATACTTAATGGAGAAAAGAGTAATATAAGGAATTATGAAACTAGAGTTATAGATAGCCAAAGTGATTTTATTAAATTATGGGATGATCATACAGGAAGTAAAACAAATCCATTATTTATACCTAAAATTGATTTTGAAGCTAAAAGTGTAATAGCAGTTTTCTTAGGTGAGAGACCAACAACAGGCTTTAGTATAGATATTGCAAATATAGAAGAGACTAAAGATTTAATTAAAGTTTCTCTTAAAGAAAATAAACCACCATCTGGATCTGAAGTAAAAGCTGAAGTAACTCAGCCTTTTTTAATAATAGAAACCAAAAAAAGTAATAAAAGATTTCTAATAGAAAAACCTTATTCTACAAACTTAAATAATCAGGAATTAGCTTTTACAGATCTAGAAACAGGTTATGATAGTGGTATTAAAGATTTTTCAAAAAGAGTTGCCAAAACTGAAAAAGAATTTGCTGAACTTTATAGAGAACATTTATCAAGCCAAAGAAATATTAATGCTACTGTATTTCCAAAAATTGATTTTAGAAATGATATGGTAGCAGCTGTATTCTTGGGTGAGAGACCTTCATCTGGATATAGTATTAATGTAAAAAAAGTTATAAGAACAGATTCACAAATAGTTATTGAAGCAAGTGAAGTTCCTCCAAGCCCTAACTCTCAACTTAATCCAGTAATAACAACTCCATATCAATTTATTACTTTTCCTAAAACTGATTTACCTATAAAGTTTGATATTAATATCATTGTTAATAATTTTGAATCTACTTCAGGAATTGTAAATAGCAGTAGCCCTACTAATCTAAATGTTAAGACTTTTCTTAACGGTGACAATAGTAATATAAAAACAGCTCAATTTTTAGTTATACAATCAAAAGATGATTTTAAAAATATTTGGACACAACATAATGGAAGTAACTCATCTGTCTTACCAGAAGTTGATTTCGGAAATAATTCATTAATAGCAATCTTTGCAGGAACAAAACAAACATCAGGCTATAATATAACTGTATCTAGTGTTGTAGAAATCAATAACGAGTTACGAGTATTTATTGATATTTCAAAAGATCAAGCACAAGCAAGAAATATATTTACAAACCCTTTTTCTATGTTTCTTATTCCTAAAAGCTTTAGAACACCATCTTTTATAATAAACAATATAACTTAAGATTCTAATTTATGAAAAATATTAAATTATGATAATTGACAAATATATAGGTTTTTCATTAATTAGCCCATTTCTTGCTGGTATTTCTGCTTCTTTTGTATTATTTGTTGCAAATATGATATTTTATTTTATGGAAATGGTAAATAAAGCTAATGTACCTCCAAAAATTGTTTTAGGTTTTTTTATTTACAATATTCCAGAAATCATAGTTTTATCATTTCCTATAGGTTTTTTATTTGCAACACTTTTAGTTTTAGGTAGACTATCAAGAGATTATGAAATAATAGCTTTAAATTCATGTGGGATAACATTTAATAGAATTATAACACCTGTAATATTTATGTCTTTAATTGTTAGTGGGCTTAGTTTTTTAATTAATGAAAAAATAGTACCTTATGCAAATGATAAAAAAAATAATCTTTATCTTGAAATGGTAAATAATCCAAAAATAATGCCTGTAAGAGAAAGATTGTTCTTAGATACTAAAGAAGGTAGATATTTTTATGTTGAAAAAATAGATAAAGAGAATAATATATATAAAGAAGTTTTAGTTTTTGATAATTATATAAATCCAAACAAAAGAAATGCTAAAATAAATTTTTATCCACGTGTTATTAATGCAAAAACAGCTAAAAGAAAAGATAGTAAATGGGTTTTATATAATGGAAGCCTGAAAAGTTATGGTAATGATGGGCATATATCTTATGAAACCACATTTAAAGAAATGGAATTAAGTTTTAAAATTGATAAAAATAATATGGGTTTCGGAATCAAACCAGCAAATGCAATGAATATGGACGAAACAAGTAAACAACTAAATGATTTAAAAAATAAGGGTGATAACACAAAACCTATAGAGGTTCAATATCAGTTAAAAATGTCTATTCCTCTTGCTACATTTTTTGTGACTCTTATTAGTGCTCCTATAGGTATTAGATTCGCTAAAAAAGGAACATATTTCGGTGTTGCAATTTGTATAGCTATAGTTTTTATCTGGAATATAATTCATTCTTATGCAACAGCTTTTGGAAATGAAGGAACTCTACCTCCTATAATTGCGGCATGGATACAAAATATACTTTTTGGAATAATTGGAATATTTTTAATTTTTAGGACAAATAAATCTTAAGTTAAATTACTAAGTAAGCAAATAAGAAGTAAAAAGTGAAGAGAGTTAGAGGTTTAAAAAGTTTTGCTTTATAAGTTTTCTTAAATCAATTATTATTTTTAATCTTTAAGGAATTGTATTAAATTTTGTTCTATTTTTTTTCTAATCTCTGAATTAGCTGTAAGCCTAGGCACAACTTTAATTTCATTTTCTCCCTTTATTCCACTTATAACAAATTTTCCTACACTTTGAATTACAAAATAGGGATATTTTTCTCCTAAAGGATAAGTTAAATTAGAGTCTTGTTTTAAAAAATCTAAAAGCAAATCATCAATATTTTTTGAAAGTTTATAAACCCATACATTTTTGCCTATGCAAGTTTTTTCTCTTATTATTTTAAGATAATTGTTATCTATAAAATCTAGTTCTTCCATAGAAAATACCAAACGAAATAAGAATAAAAATAGTTACTTAATAAATATAAAAATACAAACTTATAAGTTACTTTATTATAATTTATAACATCAAAAAAACTCTAGTTAAGGGTATAAAGGTTTAATAATTTTATATTATATTTATATTCTTTGATATAATTTTTAAAGATTCATTTTTATTAGGTAATTTTTTTATGGCTGTTTCAAAAAAAAGAAAGAAAAAAGTTTCATCAAAAGCAAGTAAGGTTGGTGGGGTAAAAGATCAAATCAAAAGACTAGAAAAAAAGACAGAAGGGTTTAGAAATGAACATAATTTAAAAATTGGAGATTATGAGAAAAACGTATCTCAAATGATGTCCGAATTCACAAAAGATATGACAGAAAGTGCTGAAACTGATGAGGAAGTTAAAAGAGCAGTTGAATTTGCAATAATAGCATGGAATACATCAGTTATAATGAAAAGACAAGGAAACGACTCTGCTTTAAAACAAGTTATAGAAGCATTAAAACAACAAGAGTTAGGTAAAGAAGACGTTTTAGAAAAAGATTTAAAAATATTAATTGATAGAAAAAATGAAATGTTTCCTAATGAAGATGTTTTAATTGCTAATTATGATATTTCATTTAGTAAAGATGGCTCGTTTAGTCTATCAGTAGCTTCTATTGTAAACTCATAAGGTAAATTAATGTGAATAAGCATATAATCACTATACAATCTCAAGATCAAAAAGGTTTAGTTTTTAGAGTTACACAAATACTTTATACTCTCAATCTTAATGTTGAAAAAAATGATGAATTTGTTGACAAAGAAAATAATATATTTTTTATGAGAACAGAGGTTGATGGTGATTTAGACTCACATAGTTTAAAAGATGAGATTATAAAAATATTACCAGAAAACTCATCTATAAATATTTTAAAAAAGAGAAAAAAAGATATAGTAATTTTAGTTACTAAAGAATCACATTGTTTAGGCGATATTCTTATGAGATATTATGCAGGTGATTTAGATATAAATATACAAGCCATAATATCAAATCATAGTTCTTTAAAAGATATTTCTGAAAAATTTAATATACCATTTCATTTTATTAGCCATGAAAATTTGACAAGAGAAGAACATGAAACTAATGTTATAAACTTAATTGATAATTACTCATTTGATTATATTGTTTTAGCTAAATATATGAGAATACTAACTCCAAATTTTGTAAAAAAATATGAGAGTAAAATAATTAATATTCATCACTCTTTTTTACCTGCTTTTATTGGGGCAAATCCATATAAACAAGCTTATGAAAGAGGCGTAAAAATTATTGGTGCTACTGCTCATTTTGTAAATGAAAGTTTAGATGAAGGACCAATAATATTTCAAAATACTGTAAATGTTGATCATAGTTATAGTTGGAAAGATATGCAAAAAGCAGGTCGTGATGTTGAGAAACTTGTATTATCTAAAGCTTTAGATTTAGCTATAAATGATAGAATATTTGTTTATAAGAATAGAACAGTTATTTTTTAATTATTTTACTTAGTTATACTTTAATTTTTTAATTGAATTAATTTTACAATACCTTAGACATGATTATACATGAATAAATCCTATGGAAGTAACATTTTCAATAGTTTTAGGTATATAAATATTAGTATTGAATTTCTGTAATAATTTTAAAGTTTCATTGAAATATTTAAGCCCCCGATAATGTGAAATTAAGTCTCTGATACCAGAGTTCTGATTTTTATTTGAAGTTCTAAATTTATCAAGAAGAATATTTGATAGATTAACCATAAACATAGATAAGTTAGCAGCATTATTTACAGTGATTTCTTTAACATTCATAAAATCTTCAAATCCCCAAAATTCCTTTGCATCTCTAAAATTAAACTCTATTTGAAACCTTGATGAATAATAATCTATTATTTTCTGATAATCTAATTCCAAATCTGTTGAAAAAAATATTACATGAGCAACCTTTTTATCTATAATTTTCTTAATAACTACTAAATTTAACTTATCATCAAAGATTACTTAATAAAGTCATATTGTAATCATAGTAATTTCATTATCCTTAATTTCTTCTTTTACCATATATTCTGAAGGAAGATTTTATAATCAAGTCTTTTTCCATATTTCTTAGGTCTTCCAACACCAGAATAAGGCTCAGTATTTTCAAAATACAATTCTGAGTTATGCTGTAATTTTGATATTAAGAGCATTTTGAATTTCTTTCAAAGATTTGCACAAGTATTATTTCCATATTTACCATCACCAACAAAATGTTTTATCTTTAGATTTAAAACATTTTGTACCTTTGTCAATTGTTCTTGTAATAATCTGAAAGTAGGAGCTAGAACTTCATTTTTATTCTTATTATTTTTACTGCCTTTTGGACGACCTCTCTTACCTTTTGACTTTTTTAGCTTTTTCTTTTTGGCTTTAGAAATCTCTTTCTCTTCAGGTGTAAATATTAATTGACTCATTAGTAATGGATAACTTTTATTCTTTTCTGGTACTATTATTGATAAACCAGAAAAACATAAACTTTTTATTGGTTTTTGAATTATGCTACTGAAAAATAATCTATTCCATAAGTCTTTTGCCTGATTTACTTGAAAGTGTTTCATCACTTGCAAGTATAAATGTTGAACTATTAACAAATTTACTAATTAAAAGCAAATTCATTTCAAGTCAAGGTATTACTCTATTGTAAAACCTTTCTATTGTTTTATAACATGCTTCATCTTTTGTATATCTAGAAATATTTAACATTGTCTTACTACCTGACATACTAAGCAAGGCAAATATTATTAACGAAAATGTATTAAAGTTTTTTGGAAAATATTTTCTTAAACAATTTATTATTAACAATATTTCTGGCATAATTAGTATTAAATCCTGTTATTTAATTCTTTTGCAAAATTAATTTTATTACAGGATTTATATTTTGGTAAATTCTCAAATGTCTAAGGTATTGATTTTACAAATTTATAAAAATACTCCTTTACTCATCAAATAATTAGTAAAGGAGTTTCTCAATGTAATCTGTATTGTTGTTACTTTAAACAGGAATTTTATAAATGTGATTGAAAGAATTTAACTAATACAGATACCGCCTCATCAACATATTGTGGAACATCATATAAGGACATATGATTTGAACCTTCAATAATATGAAAACTCTTATTTTTACTTGCAACTTTTTTATATAAATCATCACTCATCCATTTACTTCCAGCATTACTTCCAGCAATAATTTGTAAAGGCTGAGTAAAAAATGCTTCTGCTTTATTATAAGCATCATAAGTAATAATTTGTGTTAGATTTTTTGAAGTTGCAAACCCTGGAGCAGTAGACCATTGACAACGATCTGTATGATAGTATTCCCATGCTTCTGCTAATTCATCATTAGGTGCATCTTCTTTTCTTAATGGAGCTAATGGCATTGTTGTAATTTTTCCTGTTTTTATATCATTTGTTCTTGCTTCTGCCCCTGCAAGTAAATAAGGTAGTGAATCAGCATCTTTTACATTATTATCCCATCCATTGCGAAACATAGAACCAATATTTACAGCACTAACAGTTCCTACTGCCTTAATACGATGATCATTTATAGCCGCATTTGCAGTATAACCAGCACCAGCACAAATTCCCATTGCACCTATCTTATTAATATCTATATATGTGAGTGTTGTTAAGTAATCAATCACAGCACTCACATCTTCTGTTCTGATATATGGGTTTTCTAATTGTCTGGGATTTCCTGTACTTTCGCCTTGATAAGAAGCATCATAAGCAATAGTTATAATTCCATGTTGTGATAATTTATGTGCATATAATCCTGCAGTTTGTTCTTTGACTCCTCCACCTGGATGACTTACAACAACAGCAGAATATTTTTTACTTTCATCAAATCCTTCAGGAAAATGTATAATTGCAGACATGGTAATATGCTCATTGTTACTATTTTGGAAACTTATTTTTTTTTCCATAATTTTATCCTTTCTCTTAATAACTAATAACTATTTATAGTAAAAATTTTAATATAAGTGATGAGAATATTTTTGCCTATTTTAATACATATATTGCCTATTTTGATATTTTTTTTGTTATAAATTGATTTTAACTATATATTTATTGTATAAAATAATTTAAAAATATAAGATTATATAGATAAAAAATTTATTCTTAGAGGTTTAAATATGTGTTTAAGTAAAAAAGAAGAGCTATGGGATAAAAGCCTTAAAAGATTAAGTTCTGCAATTGAACGTAATACTCTAAAATCAGGAGATTTAAATACAAGTATTCCTTCCTTAAATCTTTATCGTAGAAATGCTCCAACAGAGCCATTACCATGTATTTATAGTTTAAGTTTGGGTCTTGTAGTACAAGGTAATAAACAAATATTATTTGGAGATAAGATAATCAACTATGGTTCAGGAGAATTACTTATTACAACAATTGATGTACCTGTTATAACTCATGTAACAAAAGCTAGTAATCATGAGCCATTCTTAGCTTTAGTTATTGATATAGATTATAAATTACTAATACAAATTATGAATGAAATTAAGAAACCACAACTACAAAAAAAACTAGCTTTTGAATCTGTTTCTGTCTATAAATCTGAACAAGTTTTACTTGATGTAATTTGTCGTTTAGTTGAAGTATTAGATGAACCTTTACTTATTAAACAATTAGCTCCATTATTTCTTCAAGAAATACATATTCGCTTGATTTCTGGAGTGTATGGTAATATGTTACAAAATCTTATTATTAAAGAAACACCTGAACAACAAATTTTAAGTTCTATAATATGGATAAAACAGAACTTTACAAAAACTATTAATATAGATGAAATAGCTGAAAATGCTAATATGAGCCCTTCTAGTTTTAGAAAACATTTTAGGAATATAACAGGAACTAGCCCACTTCAATATCAAAAGCAATTAAGAATACAGGAATCTAGACAATTAATGCTTAATAAAGGATATAATTCTAATGAGGTTAGTAATTTAGTAGGATATCAAAGTGTTTCTCAATTTAATAGAGAGTATAAGCGTATTTTAGGTATGCCACCATATAGGGATATTCAACAACTTAAGATATGATTTAAGATATGATTATCAAATAAATATTTAATAGTCATAACACTCTAAATTTCTTTGACTATCTTTTTACTTCTTCTTTCTTACTCATTAGTAACAAATCTGTATTCTATCTATATCTACTTTTTCTTCTTAGTACTTGACTTACTACTAGTTGTTTTAGACTTATTTGTATTCTTAGAAGAAGTCTTTTTAACAAACTTCGCTGTTGCAACTGAAGGGGCAGATTTCTTTCTTATAACTGTTTTTTTCTGAACTCTTGCAACATTTAAAACATCACTAATCTGACTTAACATTAACATTATTTTTTGTAAGTTTTCTAAGTTAGAAACCTCAAGTTTTAAATTAATGATAGCTGTTTTATCTTTATTTGTAATAACATTTGCACTCAAAATATTTATTTTACTATCAGAAAGTTTTGCAATAATATCTTTAAGTAAACCAATACGGTCAAAACTTGTAATCTCAATTTCAGCAGGATAAGAATTATTTTTATTTTTATCAACAGCCCCCCAACTTACTTTTATTATTCTGTCAGGATTTACCTGTTGAAGATTTACACAAGCAACTCCGTGAATCATCATTCCTTTACCACGAGTTACAACGCCTCTTATTTCTTCACCTGGAATTGGATTACAACAAGTTGCTATATTAAGTAATAAACCATCAATACCATCAACTAAAATATCAGAATTTGATTTTGATTTAATTGATTTAGACTCATTTGCTGTAGGGATTACAACAGGTGCATAAGCCTGCATATCACTTTTTAAACGTGATAAAACCTGCATTGTAGTTAATTCACCATAACCAATTGCAGCATACATATCATCGACTGTATGTTGATTTAATTTTTTTACTATTTCCTCAAGTTTTTTATTAAGCTCAGGAATATCATTCATATTGTTTTTAATAAGGTCTGCTTCTAAAACTTCCTTACCTTTAATAATATTTTCTTCTCTTTTTTCTTTTTTAAACCATTGTCTTATACGATTTTTAGCATGAGAAGTTGAAACAAAATTAATCCAATCTAAGCTTGGTTGTTTTGTCTTTGATAACATTAACTCAACTTGATCACCATTACTTAAAGAAACATTTAAAGGTACAATTTTTCCATTAATTTTTGCACCAATACATCTATGACCAACATCTGTATGTATTCTATATGCAAAATCTATAGGTGTTGCACCTCTTGGTAATGAGAAAACATCTCCTTTTGGAGTAAATACAAAAACTTCATCACTATATAAATCTACTTTTACAGTATCAAGATATTCATTTGCATCTTTTAAATCATTTTGCCATTCGATTAACTGTCTTAACCAAGTTAATTGTAGACTCTGAGATGATTTATCAATATTTTTACCTACAGCTTTTTCTTTATATGCCCAATGTGCTGCAATACCATATTCTGCTATACGGTGCATCTCATGTGTTCTTATTTGTATTTCTAAAGGAAACCCTTCAGGGCCTATAACTGTTGTATGTAAGGATTGATAAAGGTTTGGCTTAGGAATAGCGATATAATCTTTAAATCTACCTGGTACAGGTTTTAAAAGAGCATGAACAACACCCAATGCCTCATAACAATCAGCTTTTGAATCAACCTTTATTCTCATAGCAATAATATCATAAAGTTCATGAAACTCTTTTTTTTGTTGCTTCATTTTCTGATAAATACTATAAAAATGTTTTGGTCTTCCACTAATTTCAGCTTTTATTCCATGTTCCTTTAGTGATTTTTCAATATCAGAAATTACTCTAAAAACATAGTTTTCTCTTACTTCACGTTTTTGTGAAATGTGTCTTGTTATTTTCCAATAATCATCAGGATGAAGATATCTTAAAGACATATCTTCTAGTTCCCATTTAATTTTACCCATACCTAAACGGTTTGCTAAAGGGGCAAAAATTTCAATAGTATCTTGTGCTATTCTTTTTTGTTTATTTTCTGCTAAATGATGTAATGTTCTCATATTATGAAGTCTATCAGCAAGTTTAATAACAATTACACGTATATCCTTTGCCATAGCCATAAACATACGTCTAAAGCTTTCTGCTTGTCTTTCTTCTTTAGATGAAAAATTAAACTTTCCAAGTTTGGTTAGACTATCAACCATAGAATAAATAGTATCACCAAAAACTTCTTTCATTTTTTCAGGTGGATAAGGTGTATCTTCTAAAATATCATGCATCAGTCCTGCTGAAATCATTTCAGGGTCAGCTTTTAAAGTAACTAGTATTTCTGCAACTTCTATTGGGTGTTGATAATAAGGCTCACCTGATGCACGTTTTTGAGAACCATGAAGATTAACAGCTAAAGCAAAAGCTTTTTTAACTGTTTCTAACTCTTGTTCAGTTACCCCAACTTCTTTAAGCTCATTTATTAAATGCTCAAGCTTAGGTTGAGCCTCTGGATCAAATGAAACAAGACAATCTTTATAAGGATCTTTTTCTTCTTCTTTTAAGTCTTTAGTTAATACTTTATTAGACTCACTACTTTGCAAGCAGATAACTTTTCCCTACCCTTTAACTCAGATAATTCAATTAAAAAAGCAGCACATACAATATCAGCACCCATATCATCTAATAACTTATATGTAGCTGAAGCAGTACCGCCTGTAGCCAAAAGATCATCAACAATGATAACCTTTTTTCCTTTTTCTACAGCATCTTCATGTATTTCAAGAGTATCTTCTCCATACTCTAATGAATAACTAATACTTTTTTTATGATAAGGTAATTTCCCTGGTTTTCTTATTGGAATAAAACCAGCTCCAAGAGAATAAGCAAGGGCTGTACCAAAAATAAAACCTCTTGACTCCATACCTACAACATAATCAACTTTGGTATCACCAAGTATATTTCCAAATAAATCTATTGAAAGTCTTAATAATTCAGGATTTTTTAAAAGAGGTGTTATATCTTTAAAAAGAATTCCAGATTTTGGGAAATTAGGAATATCTCTAATACCTGTTTTTAATTTTTCAATTTGTTCATTGTTTTCCATATATTATATTTTAACTCCGATTATGTCATTTATTTTATTTAGTGAACCTTTTAACATTATATTACAAAAAAGTTCATACTCTTCTATATCTTGAATATAGTTTTTATATGAATTTAGCTCACTTAGTCTTATACCTTGTTCTGGTATTCTCAAAAAGTTTTTATTGTCCGAGTTAAGTATATATTTTGCTTCAGTTAAAAATTCTAATGCTATAGAAATATGTTTCTTTTCAAGATTTAGTTCAAAACATGAATTAACAAAATTATTCATACTATCTGTATTAACATAAAGATTTTTTAGAATATCCTTTAGTATATTCGCATTAATTGTTTTATTGTGATTATTATTTTTTTCAAAAAACATATAAATATTATCAGCTTCAATTATATTTATTATATGGTGAATATGTTGTTTTTTCAATGGTAAATCCCATATAACTAAATGCTTTTGAGTATTATTAGGCACTTTTATTTCTTTAAAACAATCAATATTTACTTTACCAGTACTAAAAATACTAATATTTTCGAAACCAAATTCTTTATATAATTTTTCTAATTCAATAAACCTATTAATACAAGATCTTTTATCAATTACATTTAATTTTTTTTCATAAGTTTTAATATCTATTGGAAAATTTACTTTATGTTGACCAAAACTTCCTGATAAATAACCAGAATTTATAGATTCTGTCATTAATTCTTTAATAGGAAATTCAATTTCAAGACTTGTTTCTTTTTCTATCTTAGTTAATTTTTTTATTTGTAAAACTTCTTCTTTTTTTTCTTCTTGAATATTATTTATTTTAAGCTGAAGTGATATTTTACCCTGCCAAGAATTTTCGTTAATAGAATATATAATATTTGCTTTATCAGGTAATGGGTAATTAGTTCCACCATACCAATAACTAGCTTTAATAGTTTTTTCTGGATTTTCTGGATTTAAAGCTGTAAAAAACAAATGAAGACCATTTTTACTTAAATACTGATCTTTTATTATACAATTCCTCATACCAATAACTGGTTCTGGGTTTGTTAAACCAAAAGGTTCAAGATCTTGTAATTCTCTATATACATAGTAATCAATTTTATCAACAGGTATTTCTACTTCAATATTTATTTTAGGAATTAAGTCTTTACTTGTTAAATTTTTATCCATAAATTCTAAAATTTTTTGCTTAAATAAATCAATATTTTCTGTTTTTACAGACCAACCTGCTGCACCATGATGACCTCCAAATTTTACTAGAATATCTTCAGCTGATTTTAAAGCATCAACTACATTAATACTATGACTTCTTGTTGAGCCTCTTGAAAACTCTCCTTCTTTAGCCATAATAAAAACAGGTCTATTATATTTATCTAAAACTCTTGAACATATAATACCAATAACACCATGATGAAAATGTTCACCCGCAATAATAATAGCTTTTTCTTTATCTAAATCTATTTCATTTGTAATAATTTCTTCAACTTCTTTAAACGTTTTTTCTGATAATTCACGCCTTTGATTATTTAAATCTTCAAGTCTTTGAGATAAAATCTCAGCTTCTTCTTCAGTTTCAGATAATAATAGTTCAAGTGCTATTACAGCTTTATTCATTCTACCTGCTGCATTAATTCTTGGTGATATTTTATGACTTATATCTCTTGCTGTTAATTCTTTTATTTTAATATTAGATTTTTCAAAAAGTTTTAAAAGACCTATTCTATTTGTATTTTTCATTTTTGATAAACCAAACTGAACTATTTGTCTGTTAATTCCTTTTAATGGACTTATATCTGCTATAGTTCCCATAACAACTAAATCTATATAATCATCAAGTCTTGAATCTTTAACAGAATCAATCATTTTATCAATATCACAAATTAATTGGAATGCTGTTCCAACACCTGATAATATATGGAAATCTTTATTATCACTTAAAGCAGGATGAAAAATATAATCTGCATTAGGTAAAACTTCTGGTAATGTATGATGATCTGTAACTATTACTTTAATTCCTAAGCTTCTTGCTAAATCAATTTCATTGTTATTACTTATGCCACAATCTGCTGTTATTAATACTTTTGTTCCATTTTCAGCAAGATTTTTGATTACATTTGGATTTAGACCATATCCATCACCAAATCTATCAGGCAGGTAATAACTAAAATTTGCACCTTTATTTTTAAGAAATTGTGATAAAACAGAAGCACCTGTAACACCATCAACATCATAATCACCATGAACTGTTATTAAATCTTGATTTTTTATTGCTTTTTTAATTAATTCACCAATTTTTTTACTTGTATCTATATCCCAAGATTTCATTTCTAAATGGTGAGGTACTGTTAAAAAAGTATTGGATTCTTCAGGTGTTTGTATTTCTCTATTTATAAGTAATTGAGCAGTATACAAACTAACTCCTATTTGTTCAGATAATGGGTAAGCCTTTTCATAATTGATAGGATTAAATATCCACTCAGAATTATTCCTCAAAAAAAAACCTTATAAGTATATTGTATTTTAATTATAGTAATATTCTAGCATATTAAAATAACTTTAAGCTCAATTCATTAGAAACTTATTAATAGATTTAATTCTTTTATTAATTTTGTGATTTAAATGGATTACTTAAAGGGTTATTATAACTATACCCAAAACTTCGTTGTCTTGCCCATCTAGCTTCTATTATATTATTAATATCTCCTTCAGGAATTGGTTCTGTTGAATTGAATTGTTTATCTTTATCGTCTAATTTACCTATCTTACTTACAATATTAAGAGAAACAAGAGTATTTTCATTATCTTTATGTCTAATAAAACTAATACTTCTATTATCTGAAGACCAACTTGGATATGTTTCAATAATATTTTTGTCTACTTCTTTTGTTACAATTTCTCCAAAATCTTGATTTTCTTTTGTTGTATCAATAAACCATATTTTTTGAAAATCTAAAATAGACTCTGCTTCTTTTTTTTGATATCTACGTGAATAAAAAATTTTTTTTGAATCAAGAGACCATTCTGGATTAAAAGCACCTTTATGTTCTGTTGTTTCAAATGTTATTTGTTTACTTTGATTTGTAGAATAATCTAAAACCCAAAGGTTTCTTATATTATTTATTTTTTTATCTGAATAATCACTTGTATAAGCTATTTTAGAACCATCAGGTGACCAAGATGGTTCTAAATGATTCTTTTCTCCATTTGTTAATTGTTTAAGCTCATTATTATCAAAATTAAATGTCCATAAATGAAAAATACCGTTATCTCTATTAGATGAGAAAACTAGATTTAAAGTACCATCAGTGTTTACTTTTGACCATGAAGGGTTTAAATTCAATGATTTATTATCTTTTGTAATATTAGTTTCATTACCTACAGGGTCTTTAATTATTATTTGACTTGTTTTATTATCTAAGTAGTTTACATAAGCAATAAATCTTCCATCAGGAGAAATTACTGGATTTCTTCCCCATCCAATTTCTTTTCTATTTATTGCTCCTCTAATAGAAGCTACTTTTATTAAACCATTTTCAAATTGATTAAGTTCATTATCTTTATTTTTATTCTCAACATAAGATACACTTTCACCTTGAACAAACACTTGTTGTGAAATAATAGGTAAATTTATATTATCTGTTTTATCATAAATAGCAATCCTTATTGTATCAGGACCACCTGTAAATGGTGCGTAGTATAAATCAGTCATAGCACTACCATTATTAGCAATAATTTGCCCTCTATCAGCATTATATTTATATTCTAAATCATGATTATAAGGATTTTTAACCATTTTTCTAATATCTACTTTTAGTTTATCAGTAACTTTTACATCAGTTAATATAAGTTGCGGGTCATATATTCCATTATGTGAACTATAAGAACAAGAACTAAAAAGAATAAAACAACTATATAATAATATTTTTGTTTTATAAAACATTTTTTTCATAAAATGAATCTCACTTAGTATTATTTTATTAATTATTTGCATTAATATTGAATATACAAAAGGTTTAATGTAATATTTAACAATAAATATTTTATCTTATATAAGTTTATATGCAAGAAGTAGAATCTGAAAAAAGATTATGGAATCTTATAGAAAAAAGATTAGCACAAAATTCAAATAAAGAACTAATTGATAAAGAAATATGGGATAGGTTTGGAGAAGATTTTTGTGTAATGTTTACAGATCTTTCAGGTTTTTCTCGTATGGTAGAAAAATTTGGAATAATACATTTTTTACAGACAATTTATGAATCTAAAAGACTTTTATTCCCAATAATTGAAAAAAATGATGGAGTAATATTAAAAATTGAAGGAGATAGTTTTTTAGTTACATTTAAGGATCCTAATAAAGCTTTAAAATCATCTATTGAAATGCAAAAATTATTAAAAGAATATAATAAAGATAAAGATGATGAAGAGAAAGTTTTACTTTGTATAGGTTTAGGTTACGGGAAAATATTAAAAATTTCTGAAAATGATGTATATGGTGCAGAAGTAAATGCTGCTAGTAAATTGGGTGAGGATACAGCCAAATCATGGGAAATTTTAGTAACAGAATCTTTCCTTGAAAATATTAATAAAGATGATAATATATCGTTTAAAGAAATTAGAGAGATACCATCTGGAGCCAAAAAAGCTTATAAAACAATTTATGATTTATGAAGGTTAAAAAATGGCAATAATAGGTATCAGTGCTAATATTGAAGAAGCTAAAAAAAGAATTTTGTATCAAGATAAATCACTTTTTTTGGCTGAAAGCTCTATTGTAGAAAAAGTAGAGAAGCTAGGTCATACAGCAATTATTCTACCAATACATCAAGATATAGAAAAATCAACTAGTACTTTAATTAATATCATTGATGCCCTTATATTATCCGGTGGGTCAGATGTAGATCCAAGTTCATATAATGAAGCTCTTTTAAATGAAAAATGGAAAGGACAGATTCAAAGAGATAAATTTGAGATTAAATTAATAGAAAAAGCTAAAGAAAAAAATATTCCTATTCTTGGTATATGTAGAGGATTACAAATAATGAATGTTGCTTATAAAGGAACTCTCTATCAAGATTTATTAATATACCGTGAAAATACTATAAAGCATAGAGATCAAGAAATGTATGATAATTTATATCATAAAACAGAAATAATAAAAGATACACCACTATTTGAGCTTTTCAATAGTGAGATGATAATAACAAATTCTGTTCATCATCAGGGTATTAAAGATTTAGGCGAAGGATTAGAAATCATGGCTTATTCGGAAGATGGTGTTATTGAAGCAATAAGAGACCCTAAGTATGACTTTGTTTGGGGGATTCAATGGCATCCAGAATGGTCTAAGGATTTAATTCAAGAGAATTTATTTAATAAATTATTTGAAAATATCAATAAATAACCTTGTGTTTATAAGCCCGAAGTATTTTTAAAAGGTTTAATATTATTTGTTTAATTTGTTATACCTTGATTATATGACAATAACAAACTTGCAAAAACAATTATTAACTATATTATTTTTCATAACTAATTACCATTCATAACAGAGAAAACAGCAAAGTCGTTTATTTGGCTAGGACTAAATCTAAAATACCTTCTATCAATAGCTTTATTTCCTTCTAAATCTTGAAAAGGTGCTTTAAAATCTATTAAATATCTTGCTTCTTCTCCTTTTAAATTAGTTTTTAAATAAGAATCAGAACTCAACTTAACACAAGGTGTTTCTTCTAAATATTCTGGAATACTTTCACTAAATTTCTTTTTATACCATTCAAATTTTAGATTACTATTATTTTTATCGATTAATTCACTTTCAGGGAAACCATTTATATTATTTTGTGACTGTATTCTAAAATTATCTTCAACAGATTGTTTATTAACTTCTTCACTAAAACACATTTTTACTTCAAGTTTTTGATTTGGAACATTATTAGAGTTTCTAATATATGGAGGTATTGCTATTTGAGGTTTATTACCAACATCTTTAATTTGCTCAATTGTACTTAATTCTTCTATTGTCGGTTTTATATTTTTGGGATTGTTTCTTGAAGTCATAAAAACATCACCATTTGATGAAGTCATAATTTTATTACCATTAACTTCTAAATAATTTATTTCCGGTTCATTTTGTAATCCATAAATAGTTGAAAAATCATATTTATTTAATTGTGGATCTGGTATACCTGATTTTAAAACTTCTGAACGAACTCTTGTAGAATAACCTTTTTTTGAAGCAATAATAATTAATCTAGACCCAGTTATAGCTTTTTTAAATAAATAATTATTTGTATCTCTTGTATAATATGAATTTGATAAAATTTTAGGATTTATATTTTCAATATTATCCATAGACTTAAAAAAGACATTAACATTTTTTAATTCTTTATCATCTGGTGTAAAAACATCACCATAGAATTTTACAGTTTCAGTATAATCTAGATAATTTTTATTTTCTTCTATGGTAACTTTAAAAATCTCTTTAAAGTTAGATGGTGTATGTGTAATCTCTACCTCAAAAAAATCTGTTTTTTCTTTTATAATAACTAAACCATTTTCATTTACTTTTGCATTATCAGAAAGACTTTGAAGTTTAAAATTTTTAATATCATTATCTTGAATAAATTTATCTTTATTACTTATTAATATTGAAGGTTTTATATATATATCATCTTCATCTAAAGCTACTTTATATTCTTGATAACTTCTTTTTGAGTCATATTTATCATTATCTTTGGTTAAATAAATAATTTTATTGAAATTACTTAAATCAATATTTTTATAATCAGGGTTTTCAATTTGTATTAGTTTATTTTCTTTAGATTCTTTGCTTGAATTTGATATAGAATTATTTATTATAGGACTTGAAGTAGATTTTATAGGAGTAATTTGATTTGTATTTTGGGTGCATGAAAAAATAGTTATAAGCAAACAAATTAACAGATTTGATTTTTTCATAATTAATTTTCCTTTGCAAAAGTACTTACTTGTAATGGATCTGAAGTTATTATGCTATTAGGTTTTATTTCATGATTTTCCATTGAGAATTGTGGTAAAGAAAAATCTATAAACTTATAATAATTAATACGTTCCCAATCAAATACTGATAAAGTCTGATTTTGTTTTTCATTATTTTTTATATAGCGACCATTTATATTTTTTCCTAATGATAGAATTATTGCATCATCTTTACTAAATGCTTTTGAATCAAATTCCAGTATTACTACATCATCATTAACACTTACATTCTTTATCATTGGATTTGTATATACTTTTTTAGGCTCTGTATCAAAATTCTCATTTGTTCCAAGTGATTTAATTTTATTTGTTTTATCTATATCATTTGCTTCTATCTTTCCTATCATGTATACACCATAGAAAGTACCATTATTTAAATATCCCAAAATAGTTGAATTATCTTTTTCTTTGTTAAGGGTATAATCTCTATAATAATTATCGTCTTTTAAGTTATTATTTGATTTAAGTAATAGTGGTAGACTGTCTTTTAAATACTTTTTAAGTTTTTGGTTAAAAAATATTTTAATAATATCATTAGATGTATCACGATTAATTGCTTCAATATTTTCTATTATAGGGCTTAAATTATCATTATTTTGAACAGAGAAAACAGCAAAGTCATTAATTTGGCTAGGACTGAACCTAAAATATCTTCTATCAATAGCTTTATTGCCTTCTAAATCTTGAAAAGGTGCTTTAAAGTCTATTAAATATTTTAATTCTTCTCCTGTTAGATTTGCCTTTAATGATTCATTATAAGTAGCTTTAACACATGGAATAGAGTCAAAAGTTGGGTCAAATAATTTTATGTAATTTAAATTTCCAGAGAGTTCCTTTTTATACCATTCAAATCTTAAATTTGAGTTTTTATTATCAATATTTTCACTTATTCCTAAGTAATTAGTCATTTGTGATTGTATTCTGAAATTATCTTCAACTGATTTTTTATCTACTTCTTCACTAAAACACATTTTAACTTCAAGATTTTTATTTGATATATTTTTTACACTTGGTATATTTCCAATACCTTTTAACTGCTCAACATTTGATAATTCCAAAATAGTTGGTTTAATATTTTTTGGAGTATCTTTTGAAACTACAAATACATCACCAATAGAAGAACCATTTACAGTTATTCCATTAATCTCTAAAGAATTGATCTCTGGTTCATTTTGTAAAGCGTAGATAGTTGAAAAATCGTATCTATTTTCATCAATATCTCCATAAAGCATATGCAAAACTTCACTTCTTGTTCTATATGTATATCCTTTCTTATAGGCTAATATAAGTAGCCTTGCACCAGAAAAAACATCTTTTATTAAATAAAATCCATCTTTATCTGTTAATTTTAATTCTTTATTGACTAAGTCTTTACTAAAATAAGCTAATAGATCCTTCCCAAAAGATGGTTCAAAATAAGAAATATTAACAAAAACATCTTTTAACTTATTTTCATAAACATCATATACATTTCCGTAAGCAGAACCTCTTGATTCGGAGTCATTATTATAAAATTCTTTAATTTTATTGTAATCAATTAATTTAAAATTAAATGTTTCAAACTTAAAATCTAGTGGCTTATAAGTAATTTTTATACTAAATTCATTTTTTAAATTTTTAAAAGTTATAATACCTTCATCTGATACAATTACATCTTTATCTGAACTTTCAAACTTAAAGTTGTAAATATAATTATCAGTTTTTGGATTGTAAACAGTACCAGAATAAGTTCTTGAAAAGACAATTTTGGGCTTTATAACTAATTCTTTGTTTCCTATAAAATAAAAGTTTCTAAAATCATAATCTATTGGGTATGATCTTATTATATTTTCGTTGTAATCTAAAGAAATACTACTTTGATATGTTTGATCATAAATATTAAAATCAGGTAGTTTTATTTCTTTTTCATTATTAACTGGTGATGGAATTTGATTATTATTTGTAGTAGTTCTACTCGGAGAACTAGAAGGCGATTTTATAGGAGTAATTTGATTTGTATTTTAGGTACATGAGAAAATACTTATAAACAAACAAAATAATAAATTATATTTTTTCATGGAATCACCTATATCATAAGATTATTTAGTCATTATAGGTGTTTTATATTTTATAAGTCGTTGACTAGGTTCTCATAAAAAATGAGTAAATATTAAGTTTCATTAAGATATTACAATTTGAAAATATATTTTTCAAATTTTTTTATTAGTAGAATAGTTCAGATTATTAATCTTTATTTCTCTAAAATGGAAGGTATTTTGACTAATAATTATTAATAAGAAAAATTTATTTACTCATAATCCTTTAATTCATTTTTTATAGTATTTATTATAATTAAATAAGTATCTATAAATTTATTTTTATCAGCAAACATAAAAGAATGTCCTATTATACCTTCAATAAAAAATAGAATAATTGAAGATAAAGCTTGTAATTTTTCTTGTGGGATTTGTTTCTTATAAAATCTTTGTATTGAGTTATTATAGAAACTAAATAAATCATTAGTTAATTCATTTTTATGTAGTCTGTATTCATCATTTGATATACTTTTTTGAGTATAATAAAGATTTATACATAAAACATCAGGATTTGAAGCTTGATTAACTGTATACTCAAAATAATCATAGAAAAAGTTATCTAATTTATCATAATCTTTAGCCTTAAAAGGTGGTAAATACATTTTAGATTTTTTTAATCTT
This sequence comes from Candidatus Sericytochromatia bacterium, assembly GCA_046328075.1. Taxonomy (GTDB): domain Bacteria; phylum Cyanobacteriota; class Sericytochromatia; order UBA7694; family JACMQJ01; genus JAXLXG01. The sequence goes on along the minus strand of JAXLXG010000020.1, from coordinate 17,883 downwards.
TTTATAGCTTCAAGTGGTATTTCATCTAAACTTTTAAAATAATGGTATAAAGCTCCCTTACTTATTCCAGCTTTTTCTATTAATTTTTTAGATGTAAAAGACTCATATCCACCTTCTAAAAGAAGTTGTATAGCTGAGTATATTATTTTTTCTTTAGTATCATAAATATTTTTAATTTCCATAATTTGAATTTTAACATAATTTTTACATACCAACTAGTCGGTTTTATGTTATATTGTTAAGTATAGTATAACTAAAAATAGGTAAAAATAATGATTAAAAATATGTGGTATGTAGTCTTAGACTCAAATGAAGTAAAAAAAAATAAGCCACTTGGGGTTAAAAGGTTTGGTTTAAATTTAGTTTTTTGGCGTGATAATAATGGGAAATTAACTTGTATGAATGATATATGTGTTCATAGAGGTGCTGCTTTAAGTCTTGGAAAGATAAAAAATAATTGTATTCAGTGCCCTTATCACGGATTTGAATTTGATAGAGATGGTAAATGTGAGTTTATACCTGCTAATGGAAGAAATCATACAATATCAAGTAATTACTCTGCTGAAACTTATGAGTTAAGGGAAGAACATGATTTAATATGGATGTGGTATGGAGATAAACAAGATTCTTACCCAGAAATTACATTTTTTGAGTATTTAGATAAGAGTTTCTCACATAATAATAATATCGAAGCATGGAAAACAAATTATACAAGAGCTATAGAAAATCAACTTGATGTTTCACATTTAGCATTTGTTCATAGTACTACAATAGGTAGAGGAGATAATTCTCAAGTAAATGGACCACTAGTTGAAGCTAATGATAAAATGATTAAGGTTTGGGTTGATAATAACAAACAAGGTGAAAAAAGAGTCACTTTAGATAAAGATTTAGAGTATTTAAAAAGTAGAGAAGCAAGTTTAGATTTTAGATTTCCTAATATATGGTGTTTAAATATTACAGATAAGTTTAAAAATTTTGCTGCATTTGTTCCTGTTGATGATGAAAATACACTGATATATTTAAGAGCTTATCAGAAGTTTGTTACAGCACCAGTTTTAAAAAATATGGTAGGGATGGTAAATAGTGTAAGTAATAAGTATATCTTAAATCAAGATAAAGCAATAGTTGAGTCACAATTACCACTAAAAGCTGATTTAGATTCAGGAGAAAAGCTTATAAGAGCAGACTTACCTATATTAATGTATAGAAAAATAAGAAATAAGCTTGAAAATAATCAATCAATAGAATCTGAAGCTAGAGTATAGAATTATTTAAGTTTATTAAAGCTACAAGTTATTTTTCTTAAATTACTATCTAAATAATTAATGATATAATGACTTAGTAGCTTTAAATTTTATATGAGCTTTTGTTTATTCTGGTGATGTAATTTGAGATGAAATTAAATAAATATATTTTTCTTGCTTTTTTTCCTTTATTTGTTAATAGTTCAGTTTATGCAGAAAATAATACATTAGATAGTGGCTCTGTAAATAATGAAACAATAAATCAAAATAATATATCTAATACTACAAATGCTGAAAATACTGTTAATAGCCAATCACAAAATAATAATTTAGAACAATCAAATATAAATGAACAACAAAACTTAGATAATACAACTATTAATAATAAAGCTGATTCTCAAAATCAAAATACTTCAAATAATACTCAAAGTGAAAATCAAGTTAATACTAATAAAACTGATACAATTGATGTTCAAAATAATCAAGTAAATAATCAACAAGCAGAAATTAATAATTCACCTCAAACTCATAATGTACAGGTAACAGCTATTCCTAAAAAATCAGATTGGGTAAATAATCAAGCTTCTAACTTATATAAAAATGGTGTATTCAAAATGCCAGACCAAGTTGATTATGATTCTTTAGTTTCACAAAAAGATTTTGCGATTATGCTTTCAAAAGTAACAAATATAAAAGATAAAAGCATATTTGGAGATTTAGACCCTCAAGGGTTTGATAAACCATTATCAAGAGCAATGGCAATAGATGCAGCATTAAGAGCTTTTGGTCTTGAAAAAGAAATGAATAAAGTTGTAGAAAATTACCAAACAAAATTTAAAGACCTTAATCCTAATCAAAAGTATTATAAGGCTTCACTAACAGCAGAAATAATTAAATTATCTGCTGGTTATCCAGATAAAACATTTAGACCTGATGATTTATTAAAATGGTCTGAAGGTGTTGCAATAGTTGAGTCAGTTTATCGTTGGGCTAGTTTAATGCCAGAACAAACACCAATACAAAAAGCAGAAGATTTACGTAAAAATATTTGGTATTACTTTATTGATGGTTTTAGATTAATATTAACATCTGTTTACTGTTTATTATCTGTAATTTTCTTATTTAGAGCTTGGAAGCGTTCAAAACAGGATAAATCTGGCTTAAGACCAATTATTGCATCATTATGTTTTGCAACTGCCTTTTTATTTATTATGTGGCTAAATGAAATGCTCTATGGTAGAGGTTTAATAGAAAAAGCTGTTTATTACATTATCTCAACAATTAGTATTTTAGCTGGTATGTTCTTAATAAGAACAAGTAATTTAATTAGTAAACAAACAGAACCTAAACCAAAAGCAAATATTGAAGTTGGTTATGTGGATCATATAGATATGAATCGTGGTGAAATGTTTGTAATAGATTCTATTACAAAAAGAAGGATGTTGGCATTGATTTCTTCTGACACTAAAGTATATAGTAAGGAAAATAGATTACTTGGAACTGCATTTTTATCAGAATTAAGTGCTGGAGATTTTGTTAGTATAAAAGGAACAGAACAAATTAATGGCGGTGCTATTGTAGATGTAGATATGATATTAGTTTTAGCATCTAAACAAGCAAATATAAATACAAGACAGCAAAAACAAGTTGTTGAAGAACAAGAAACAAATAAAACACAAGCAAGATATAGAAAAGTTAATTAATGAATAAAAAATATTTAGTACCTTTTATTATATTTTTTTTATGTCCGAAAGGAAATTCTGAAGAAATAAAGAATCTAGATCTTTCATTACAAGAAAGTATTGAGATGTCTGTTAGTAGAAATTTTGATATAAAGATTGAATCATTAAACCCAGAAATACAAAATTTAGAAGTTCAAAAAATTAGAGATTCCTTTAATTTAGTGTTAGGCTTCACACCAGAAATAAGAGGAAATATCCAACCAACATCAAATTCATTTATAGCAGGTGGAACAAGATTAGAACAACTTTTTCAAAATTATAATTTATATTTTAAAAAAAAGTTTGAAAGTGGTGGGGAACTTTCTTTAAGATTTGACAATGCAATTACAGGAACTAATTCAACTAGAGTGGATTTCAATCCTATTTTTGCACCTGCACTATCTTTGAACTTTAATCATCCTATTCTAAAAAATTCATTTAATGGCTCTAAAAGAATATTAATAAGTGAAAATATAAGTGAAATAGCATTAATAAACTTAAAATCTAAATTAATAGATACAATTAATCAAACAAAACAAACATATTGGAATCTAGTAGCTTCAAAATTAAAAGTTGAGGTTTTTGAATCTTCACTTAAATTATCACAAGAACTTTTAAAAGACAATAAAGAAAGATTAAAAGCTGGATTTGCTTCTAAAATTGATATTTTAAATGCAGAAACAGCTATAGCTGCAAGACAAGAAGCATTATTTCAAGCAAAAAATGATCTTGGCAACTCACAAGATAATTTAAAAAGGTTAATTAACCCTGATGAAAAATTTTTCCAAAACTGGGAATTTAATATAAATACAAAAGATATACCTAAATATACACAGAAAAAATTTAATATTGATGAACTTTATAAAAAAGCTCTTGAAAGACCAGATTATAAAGTAAGCTTAATAAATAGTAAAAACATTGATATACAAAAAGAAATTAATGAAAAGAATAAATTACCTGTATTAGATATTAATAGCAGTGTAGGTCTTCAAACAATTGATAGAAATTATCCATCCTCAATACAAAGCCTTTTTTCTTTTAAAGGATACTTTTGGAATGTAGGTTTAAACTTTGAGATTCCAGTACAAGGTAATTTAGGAGAAACCGAATATAAACAGTCAGTACTGAATCAAAGCCAACAAAAACTTATTGTAGAAAACTTAAAACAAAAGATATATAATGAATTAAGAAACAATTTAAGATTAATAGAAACTAATAAGAATAGAATAAACTCAAATAGTTATGCTAAAAAACTTGCTCAAGAACAGTTGAATTCTGAAAATGAAAAACTTAAAGCAGGTTTTTCTACAAGTTTTCAGATTTTACAATATCAAAGAGATTTGGAACAAGCAAAATTGAATGAACTTAATGCTATAATTGACTATCTAAAGTCATTAAGTAGTTTAGAGCAAATTACAGGTACTTCAATAGAAGATAATAATTTAAAAATTTAAATATAAATATGGATTTAAAAAAAGAGTGGTTTGAACTAACCGAAAAATATAAAATTGAAGATTTTACAAATTCTGATATTTTTATAAAAATTTATAGAAATTACTCTAAAACAAATAGATTTTATCATAATATAAATCATATTAAAGAATTATTATCAATACTTACGTCTTTTGAAGATAAATTAAAAAATAAAGAATCAGTTAAATTTGCGATCTGGTTTCATGATGTGATTTATAAAGCTTGGCGTAAAGATAATGAAGATAGAAGTTCAAAGTTTGCTTTTGATTCACTAACAAAAATGAATGTTGATGAAGAAACTATAAATAAAACTTGTAACCTAATAATTTTAACTAAAGGTCATAGAACTAATTCTAATGATTTTGACACAAAAATATTCTTAGATACAGATTTATCCATATTAGGAACTGATATTGAAACATATAATATCTATAGTGAAAATATTAGAAAAGAATATTTTTTTGTTCCTGAAAATTTATATAAAAAAGGTAGAATATCTGTACTTGAAAAGTTTTTATCAATGGAACGTATATATAAGACAGATGAAATGTATAATTTATACGAAGTAAAAGCTAAGACTAATATTAATAGAGAGTTAGAAAAATTAAAAAAATAATAGTTCAAATTACTTTATAGATTAAGACTTTTAATAGTTTTGTAATCACCTAATTTTTCAAGACATATTTTTATCTTATTTAGAATATTTAAATCTTTTCTAGATGATAATGTTAAAAGTTTTGCATAAAATTCTATAGCTTTTTTAAAATTATTTTGACTAAAATATATTTCTCCTAATTCCTCAATTAAATATTTATCTGTATTAAGGATATTCTGTATTTCTAATCCATTACTTCCGCCAAATTCTTTGGAGATTGGTTTTAAGCTAGAGTTAAGATTAGCATTCTTTTCTAGAGACTTATTTTGAGGTATATTATCAGGAAGATTTTTTAAAAGATGTTCTATTATTTTTTTATCATTTGAGTATATTTTTATAAGTTCTATATTATGTCTAATTTTTTTTATACTAAAATCTTTTATTTCATTATATAAGTCTATAAAAACCTCAGAAGAATTAATAATATCTAAATACTCTCTATCAACATAATTTATATTTAATAAATCAGAAACTTTATCTATTTTATATATAAGTTCTATGTTAAAAGGATTAATTTTTAAAGAATCCAAATAATAGTTATATGACTTGTTAATATCAGTTTCATAGAATAAGTCACCTAGTTTTATTTTTGTATCTATAGAATCAAATATTTTATCTGCTTTTAGTAAGTATTTAATTTTTAAATCATTATTTATACATATATCAGCTTTTATCTTATATAAATTCCATAGTATACACTCTTGTAATTTTTTGATATTTTTTTCTGAGATATATTTTTCATACTCTGTTTTAAATCTTGTGAATACTTCATCAATAAAAAAACCACTTAGATTATATAATGAATACTGCTTACTTTCTAAGTCAAGTATCAATTTATCTATAATTTTATTCAAGCCATTTAGATTTTTACTAATAAACAATATTTTTATTAAATTTATTTTTAAAGGAATATAATTCTTATAATACTCACTTTTTAAAGTTAATTCTTCAATTAATCTATCTATATCTTGGTTTATTATATACTGCCTACAAAGCTCTAGATTAGCTACTTTTGCAGTTTTTATATTTTCAAAAGAATAATTTAATACTTCAATAACCCTTTTTGTTTCTATAGTATTTAATGCATCAATAATAATCCTAGAGTTATCTGATATGTTTTTATATTTTCTTAGATTTTTTCTCTTAAATTCCTGTTTAAAAATTAAAGAATATAATTCTCTCTCAAAATAATTGATATTATATTTTTTTACATAATTATAAGCATTATCAGTTATTATATTTCTTTCTACATCATTTGATAAATAAAAATCAATTTTACGTTCTAAATTTTCTTTATTGTATGATATATAATGGAATCCATCTTTCAAAAATTTATTTGCTTCTAAATTAGAGTCCTCTAAGAATAATAGACTTTTAGCATTCATTGCTTCATACGTTCTTATATTTAATTCACTTCTAATACTTAGGTTAAAAATAATTTTACTCTTACATAGTATTTTTTTATAATCATTATTATAAATATTAGAATTAATAAAAATATTATATTTATAAGATAATTTGGATACCTTATATAAGTATTTTGCTCTTTCTACCTGAATACTATCATTTAAGTTTCCAATAAAAGAAATATCATATAATTTTTCATTAGTTAAAAAATTATCATAATTTTCAACTTGTAAACCAAATAACGGGAAATAACTAACATTATTAAAACCATGTTCTTTAAAAGTTTTTACCCCTTTTAAATCAGTTAAAATATAATCAAAAATCTTTATAGTATCTTTTAGGTGTAAAAAATTTAGATTCCAATCTGATACAAGAGCAAAAGTAATAGCTTCAGCTTTTTCTAAGCCTATAGGAATAAAGTAATATTCTGGAAATGAAAAATAAATCGCTACTGGGTTAAAGTCTTTAGGGAAATTAGCTTTTATATCTTGATAGCTTATATAGTCTAAATCTATCTGTCTTTTTTTTATAGTAGTACCTTGTTCATTTATAGTGATAAAATTTATTTGTTTATTATAAATTTTTATAATTTCATACATTATTTATCTTGAGCTGCTCTAACTATTTTTAAAACTAAATCTTTAGGTAAAAATCGGATTAAATTTGCTTGTAAATTATTTATAAATCCATGTATAGCAACTTTTTCGCCTTTCATCATAGATTTATATCCCAAAATAGCAACTTCTTTAAAGCTAGGTAATTTTTTACCTTTAACTAATTCTAGACCTATTCCATTAGATACACCTGTTATAAGAGCTGTATTTTTCATAGTTATAAACTCAGTATATAAAAATATATTTGATTCTAAAATTTTACATTATTTTTTTTATGCCTACAAATTTTAAAATTATTCTAAAAGTATTACTATTAATTTATAATAGTTAATTAATTGTTAATTGTTTGTTAAGTCAAACAAGTTTTATCACAATCAAGTTATAAGAATTATATTAATAGTCAAGTAATTGTATTTACAGTTAAGTACAATAGTACTACTATTACAATATAATATTACATGGGAGTAAAAAATTATGGATGGGAAAATAGTATACAAATCAACTAGTGAATTTTTGAAATATATTTCAAATAAAGCTAAAGGTAAATCAAACAATCAGATGACTAAAACAAGTAAACATACTAAAGTTAAAAAATCTAATAATTTACCTATACAAACAGGTAAGCTTAATTTTCAATAATTAAATTTAAATGTTAAACAATGTAGTTTATCATTTAAATTATAATTTTCCTCGTTATTTATAACTAATATTATTGATTACACTCTTATTTACTTCTTTTTTCAATTAATTGATTATAATATTCAATACTCATATAGTAGTTTAATAAAGTTTTTTTCAATTCAGTTCTTACTTACTTTTAGTCAGATAAGCTAAATATTATTTAATTTTTATAATATTAATTTATTTTTTAATACTATAATGATTCTAATGTTAGCTATAGGATAAAAGAAAGAGGCTTTAATGGAAATAACATTAGACTTAGTTGAAAAACTCAATGAGCATTTTAATGAAAATCAAACCAATAAACTTGCAATGAATGCTGTTGGTAGGGTAGATTTACAAGAATTAGCAGTAAATAGAGATTTAATAAAAGGATTAGATTTTTCATTTTCAGATGAAATAGATGTTGCACCAGAGGCAACAGCACAACAAAAAGTTGGAGTTTGCTGGATGTTTGCAGCTTTAAATCTTATGAGATTTATAACTCAAAAGAAAATAAATGTAAAAAGCTTTGAGTATTCAGGTCCATACTTGATGTTTTGGGATAAATTAGAGAAAGCAAATTATTTTCTTGAAAAAATAATTGAATTTAGAAACCTTGACTATAATGACACAAACTTAAGAACTTTTCTTCAAAATCCATTACCAGATGGTGGTGATTGGTATATGTTTGTGAACCTTGTTAAAAAATATGGTGTTGTTCCATCTTCTGTAATGCAACACTCATCTTATTCAAAGGATTCAACAAAGCATAATGAAGTAATATCATCAAAATTACGTGAATATGCTAGTTTGATCTTAAAAATGGCTAAAGATGGTAAATCATTAGAGGAGATACAAGCAGAAAGAGTTAAATTTACAGAAGAAATTTATAAAATATTAGTTATTTGTTTTGGTAGACCACCTTTAACATTCAATTGGTCTTATAAAGATGAAGATAAAAAATTCTTTAGAGAAAAAAATATAACACCTCATCAGTTTTATGAAAAATATATAGGTCACTCTCTTGAGGATTATGTTTCAGTTTGGAGTACACCACTTGATGATACCCCATATAATAAAATGTTTACAATGTCTCATACAAGAAAAATGGTTGGTGGAGATAGAAATTTATCATTAAACTTACCATTTGATACTTTTAAAGAATTTGCTATTAAAAAGATGAAAAACCAAGAACCTTGTGTCTTCTCATGTGATGTTGGTAAAGATAGTCTTAGAAAAGAAGGTTTTCTTGTAAAAGGAATTTTTAATTATGATTTAATTTTTCAAACTAAATTTAGTATGGATAAAAAGACAAGATTGGCAATTGGTGAAACACAAATGACTCACTGTATGTTGCTAGTAGGGGTTGATCTTGAAGATGATAAGCCAATTAAATGGAAAGTTGAAAATAGTTGGGGAACAGATGTTGGTAAAAAAGGATTTTTTGTAATGTCTGACGAATGGTTTAATGAAAATGTATTCCAATTAGTTGTTCCTAAAAAGTATTTAAATGAAGCACAATTAGAAATGTTAAAACAAGAACCTATAGTTTTACCTTTATGGCATCCAATGTCTTAAAGAAAATAAATTAGAGAAGAAGACAAGAAGTAAAAAGTGATAAGAGAAGAAAATTCTAGGAATAACTCACAAATTACATAAATAGCACAGATAAAAAGTATTAACGTAGATTTTTAATAAAATAGAATCTTTTCACTTCTTCTTTTATTTCATCTTCTCTTTTTACTTTTCACTCATCACTTCTTTATTGATATATCAACATAATCAGTAACTACATCACAAGGACTCTGCATTTCTTGAAGTCTCCAAAAGTTTCTTCCATCATATTTTAAAAATGTCATGTCACCCTCTCTATAGCATGGTTTACCAGAATTTATATGACTAACTCTAGTACTTATCTTTCCATTAAAATCTAAACGATTTTTATCAACACTTGTAAAATACCCATCTATGTCTAATGTTTCACCATTAAACTTCTGGGAACCTATAACTATAAGCTTTTTATCTTTTTCTTGTACTTTTAAAGTTCCAAGTTTATCTTTATCCCAACTAACCCATTGTAAAGAGCAATTATTTAAACCTATTAAACTATTTTTAGTTTGAGTATCTTTTATTAAAGTTTTATTATTGTAATTTCTTGTAACATAAAATGGATATTCTTTAGTTAAGTTAGAATTGTGCCATATTCCTTTAAAAGAATCACCAACAAAGTCACCTTTAAAAGAGCCAGTTAATTTATTATTATCATATTCATCAATAATTATAGAATTATTTTCTTCTCTATATCCAGATAATTTAAGTGTATTTCTTGAACCATTATATGAGTAATAGCCATTTATTAATGTTGGGTCTTGATTAAATATAATAGTCATATTTATTTTATATTTATCATTAATTTTTCCAGAGTATTGTTTATACTCCCACTTATTATCTTTTTCTTGTGCGTTTGTTGTACTAATTATAGATATAGTTGAAAAAAATATAGCAAAAGATAATTTATTTATTTTCAAAATAAAACTCCTAATAAAAATATAATTTAAAAATATAGTATAAAGAAAATATTTTATCTTTCAAAGATAGTAGATATAATTTCTAAAACAGAATAAATAAGTTTATGAGGTAATACAATGAAATTAGGGTTTATAATCGATCCAATCGAAGAAATGAATATAGAGAGAGATAGTACATTTGCAATAATGTTAGCTTCTCAAAAAAGAGGATTTGAAAATTGGTATTGTTTACCTCATAATATGTGGGCTGAAAATGGTGAAGTATTTGCGTATATGACAAAAGTTAATGTGGAGAGAAAGTCTCCACATTATGAAAATGTTATAACTGAAAAAGTTAATCTTTCAAGTTTTAAAGCTGTTTTTATGAGAAAAGATCCTCCTTTTAATATGGAATACATACATTCTACATATTTATTAAGTATATTAAAAAATAAAACTAAAGTTATGAATGATCCAGATGGTATAAGAACAGCAAATGAAAAAGTCTTTATTCTAAATTTTCCTAGCTTAATTACGGACACAATAGTATCAAAAAATAGAGAAGTAATAAAAAATTTTTTAAACCAAGTAGGGGGACAAATGGTTGTAAAACCTCTTGATAAGAGAGGTGGAGAAGGTATTTTTATTATTAAGAGTGAAGATAAAAATACTCAAGCCTTAATTGATGTTTCAACAGATTATGGAAATGTTTCAATAATGGCTCAAAAGTATATACCAGAAGCAACTCTAGGAGATAAAAGAATAATTATAATAAATGGTGAACCTTTAGGAGCATTTTTAAGAAAACCTAGTGAATATGATCATAGAGGAAATTTATGTGCAGGAGCTAGTTCTGTAAAATGTGAAATAACAAAAAGAGATAAAGAAATATGTGAAACAATTAAACCAAAATTAATGGAGTTAGGTCTTCAGTTTGTTGGAATTGATATTTTAGGAGATTATTTAAGTGAAGTTAATGTAACCAGTCCAACAGGTTTGCAGGAGATAGCTAATATGTATGGAATAAATATCGAAGAAAATATATTAGATTTAGTTAGTTAATATCAATTATTTTAGTTTGTTTTAGCTATACAATACTTTCATACTTATTGTATATAAAGAACTAATCCTTTTAGATATTCACCTTCTGGGTGAAAAATACTTACAGGATGATCTGCTGGTTGTGAAAGATGATGCATTACTTTTACATTTCTTTCTGCTTGTATAGCTGATGACATAACGGTATTATGAAATAAGTTTCTATCAACAACTTGAGAACAAGAGAAGGTAAATAAAATACCACCTGATTTAATTCTTTTCATTGCTTCAGCATTTAATCTTTTATATCCCATAATTGCACTATGTCTTGCACTTTGGTGCTTTGCAAATGCAGGTGGATCAAGGATTATAATGTCATAAGTCATATCATGATTTTTAAAAAAGTTAAATGTATCTTCAGCATATGATTTATGATTTTCTGATACATTATTAAGTTCAATATTTTTATCAGTTAAATCTATAGCTTTTTTTGATGCATCTACAGAATCAACATGATCTGCACCATTATTGAGTGAATATACAGAAAATCCTCCTGTATAACAGAATGTATTTAGAACAGATTTTTTATTTGAATAATCACCAAGTAACTTTCTATTATCTCTTTGATCTAAGAAAAAACCAGTTTTTTGTCCTTCTTCCCAATTTATTAAAAACTTATTGTTATTTTCTTTTACTACTACTTCGTTTTTTTTATCACCATATAAGTACATATTTTCATAAGATTCGCTTTTATGCAAAGTTTTTTCACTCTTATCAAATACTGTTTTTATCTTACCTTTATAAACATGAGCAATAGCTTCTGCTATCTGTTGTCTAAATTTATGAATACCTGTTGTATGTGCTTGTATTACTGCAACGTCATTATATATATCAGTTATTAAACCACCTAAATTATCACCTTCAGCGTGTATTAACCTATAAGCATTAGTGATTTCATTATTTATTAATCCTAGTTTTTCTCTATAGTTATAAGCATCTTGAAATTTAGAAATCCAAAAATCCTGATTAAACTCTGTTTTTTGGTATGAATAAAGCCTTATTGCAATAGTTCCAGAATTAAATATTCCTGTACCAAGATATTCTTTATCGGAAGAATAAACTTCTACTATTTCACCATCTGGTAGTTCATCAATAGATTTTATTGCACCTGAAAAAATCCAAGGATGAAAACGTTTTACAGATTGTTCTTTACCAGACTTTAGAACAACCTTTGAAAAATTGGTCATTTAATTTTTATCTATAAGCCTGTGTTGCGTTAAATTGTACTTGTTGTTGCTGTTGTTGTGGAACATATGTTTGAGGTTTTACTCCACCTTCAATCATTGTTGTAACTTTATCTTTAATTTTGTCATACATTCCTGTTCCTTTGAATAGCTTATCACCTAGCCATGCACCACCCATAGCTCCTAACCCTACAACAAGTGTAGGAAGTAAACCTGCACCACCAACTAATAAACCAGCAACACCAGCACCAAGAGTGCCTGTAATACCACTAATTGCACCACCTACAGTATCAGCAGCAACAACTCCACCTGCATCTGACCAAGTTTTCTTACCTTGGAAAACTTGGATTCCATTTGTGATAAGTGAAAAACCACCTGAAACTAAAGCACCAAGTCCAGAACCTTTTGCAAGTGAAGAGCCTATTCCTTTAAGTGATGATATAAGACCTCCAGAAGCAGTTGCTTCAGCTTGTGATATTCCACTAAGGGATGAGCCTGTTGATGGTTTTAAACCTCTTAAACTTGCAGTAACTGTTTTACCATATCTCATACTTGCAACTTGTGCACCTAAGCTTGTTGATTGAGAAGCAAGAATTTCAACTATTGATTGATCCACTTTTGGATTTGCTTTAAATCTAGCAACTATATCTTGATATTTTGCCATTTCAGCATCTGTAGGTTTATAACCTTGCTTTTGTACTTTTTCTTCAAATTTAACAGCCCATTGAGCTTCTGTCATAGATATAGGTTTAAGTGTTGTATTTGTAGTAGTTCCTGTTGTTCCAGTATTAGTTGTTTGGGTTGTTGTACCTGTATTAGTGTTTGTAGTTGTTGTAGTATTTATTGGAGGTAAAGACCCTGTATTTGTTTGCTCTTGTTGAGGAAAAATACTAGCAGGAATTGTATTTGTAACTTCAGGATAATTAAGAGGAACTATATTTGTATTAGCAAATTTATCATTAGTTCCTAATGAGCTTACTCCTGTTGTTCCACCAGTTGCAGTTCTATTTAGGAGAGTATTAGGAGGAGCCAAAAACGTTTGTTGTGTTCCTGATATACCATTTAATGATGTCATTTCTTTAAAACCAAACCCTTCTAAATATTACTATTGTTAGTTATTTAATAGAATAAACTGCATAATTCTTTCTTAAGTAAAGGTAAAGATATAGTTAACTTTAATATAATTTTTTATTAGTTCAAGTTAATTCTTCTTATTACCTTCAATCCTTTTTTTTATAAATTTATCCATTTTCCTTGCAAGAATTCTGTAAACAGTTTTTTTGATACTGGTTTTACACCACAACCAAAACACCATAAAATGCTTCCATATATTATTGAACAACATCTCATTAAGCTTTAAAATATTATATCAAGCATCTTGAGGAGTTTTACATCATGCAATAATTTTTTTCCCAATACATTCCATTTACTAATTATCAGTTCTCAATTACTGTATTATAATGTCAAATATAATTATTTATAGCTTGGCATTAAATGTCTACAACTAGTTCTACAAATCAAGTTAAGAATATAGATAGAAATTATCTTGCAAAGATATATTTCTGGAGTATATCCTTTATTGGAGTTCTAGCTTTAATATTTACATTTTTAGATACACCACAAAGTCACCATAGCTTAAAAAATATATTAGAGTTTTGTTTCTTTATAGTTTTGAATATATTTGCTGAAATAGTTATTACAAAAATACCAACAGGTGGCTCTCTTACAGCAAGTTTTTCTATAATACTAACAGTTTTACTTATTCAAGGTCCTCTTTATGCAATTATTTCTGCAATTATTGGGGCGACTATTAGTGATTTATTTACTAAAAAAAGATCATGGAAAATTGTTTTATTCAATAGTTCTTTATTTGCAATAATATTTTCAGTTGCAGGACAAGCAACAAAATTATTAGAAAGAATTTTTACTTTTAGTAAAAGTGATCAAATCTTCTCACTATTTATAATAGCATTTACTGTAACTTTAATTTATATACTTTTAAGTTCATTAATTGTAAATACATATATTTGTATTACTACAGGGATTAAGTTTTTAGACACGATAAAAGAAGATAGATGGGAGTTTACACAATTAGCTATTTTAACACCAATATCTGTTTTAGGTGTTTATTTTTATCATTCTATTGGTATTTTTGCTACTTTAGCCGCTTTTTTACCTGCAATAATAACTGTTTATGGCATAAGAAATTATATTAGTATGAATGAATCAAATGAGAATTTAAAACTTTTAAATGATGATTTAGAACAACTTCATGTAATTAGTAAAAAAATTAGTTCTCAAAATAAACTTATTGACTTATGGCGTATGATAAGTACTGAAGCTGTAAATCTTATACCTTATGATAGATGTAGTATTTATCTTTTAAATAAAGATTTTACTATGTTAAAAAGAGAAGCTGACGATATGGTTTATACAGAATCAGAATCATATGATGCTTTAGAGGAAGGGCCTCTACAAAATTGTGTTGCAAAAAGAATAGATCATTTAAATAATAATTTTATTGCCCCAAGTTCTTATAAACAATGGCAAGAGTTTAGATCTGTCATTCTTTCCCCAATTATATTAAGTGGTGAAGTTATAGGTGTAATTTCTTTACTTGCAAAAGAGAAAGAAGCTTTTACAACTAATCACCTTAAATTTATTAAATTATTAATAAGTTCAATTGAGAATACAATAAAAAGTATAAATTTATATGAACAAACTCAAAAACAAGCATTAATTGATGGTTTAACAGGTTTATATAATCAAAAGTATTTCAAAAATCAGGTAGACTCTGAATTAACAAGAGCTAATCAACATAAACAAGAAACATCTGTAGTTATCTTTGATGTTGATTATTTTAAAAAATTCAATGATACTCATGGACATCTTTTAGGAGATTTAGTTTTAAAAGAAATTGCTAAAATTTTAAAAAAATTTGTTAAACCGACTTACGTTGCGTCAAGATATGGAGGAGAAGAATTTGCATTATTACTACCAGAAACAAAATTAGATGATGCTTGTGAGTTAGCAGAAAAAATAAGAAAAGTTGTTAATGAACATAAGTTTATAGGTAGAGAGCAAAGAGAAGTAAGGTTATCAATTAGTATGGGTGTTAATAGCCATTTACATACAATGGGTGATGTTTCCAAAATTGAATTTATTGATAGGGCTGATACGGCTCTTTATAGAGCTAAAAATGAAGGTAGAAATCAGGTTTATAAATCAATATATATTCCTGAAAAAGAACAATTGATAATGAAAAAATATACTAAAGAGGAAAAATCTCAAGAACAAAAAAATATATTTGTTTTTAGTCTTGATAAAAATGCTTGTCAGATTTGGAGTGACTTTTTTGATAAATTTAATTCATGGATTAATTCTGAAGAAAATATACATTTAAGAAGTATAAATGAGGATTATAAAGAGTTTTTTATAAGATTGATAAAAAATAAATTATCTTCAAGTGATAAAAAAATAAATTCTATAGAAGAAACTGAAATACAAAGGCAAATATTAGAAAAGTTATATTTTCCAACAGATTTTTATAAATTTGAAATAGAAATAGAAGATCTAGAAAAAGCGTTATTTGATTATATTGCGACTTTTAAGACATCTGAGATTGAAAAGGAATTTATAAGAAAAATTATTATAGGTATTTTTAATAAAGTTTATGCTATGGCTGTTAAATATACTTCTAATCATTATCAAAAAATTATTGATTTTCATACTAATATAGCTCATATAAATAGTGAAATAGGCTCAATATCTACTAAAAACACTTTTTATGCTAATATTTCAAAACTTACATCTGAATTAATAAATACAAAATTTTCTTTTATAGCAGAGATTGATGAACATAAACGCTTCTTTATTATTAAGTCATTTTATGGCGTAAATGATTTTAGTATATATGATAAGTACAATAATTTATTGTCTGAAAAATTAACCAATAGAATTCTTACACATATAGACACTATACAAATTAATAGTGATGAATTAAAAGAAGCAATAAATAATGACTTCTTGAAAGAAACTTCCATTGAATCTTTACTTGTAGTTCCTTTAATAAAACAAGATAAAGAAATTTCAGGAGTAATAGTTTGTTTAGATGAAAATATTAGACAATTTACAATTGAAGAAATAAATATCTGTAAAGAGATTGCAGAAAGAGTTATTAAAGCAATATCTAGAATAGAAAAAAATGACTCCGAAAAAGATAGTTATATTGATATTATAAAATCAATGATTGATGTTTTTGAATCAAGGGAACAGATAACTAAAGATCACTCAAAAAATGTTAGTCGTCTTTCTGGTCGTATTTCTAATATCTTAGGTTTAAATAAAGAAGAAGAAAATGAGATAAGAATTGCTGCTTATTTACATGATATTGGTAAATTAAGTACAACAAAAGAGTCAGAAAAATCTCATCCCGTTATAGGTTCTAGGATTTTAAGTATGTCACAAGAACTTAAAAAATTTGCTCCTATAATATTACATCATCATGAAAACTGGGATGGTAGTGGTTATCCTGATGGGATATCAGAAAATAGTATACCTCTTTATTCAAGAATAATATCAATAGCAAATCAATATGAAGATTATACTAGAGAAAACTTAGAACATAAAGAAATCATTGAAAAATTAAAAAATTCAAATAATTTTGATCTAGAAATATGTAAAGCAATAGAAAATCATATATTATGATTATTGAAATGCAGGGCCATGAACCCAACCAACAAGAGTATGTCTAATACCTTTTTTTACTGGAGATACTCTATGTGCTAGGAATGAAGGGAAAATGATTATAGAACCCTTAGACATATCATAATTTTTTGAGTTTTCAATATCATTAAGTTCAAAAATGATTTCTCCACCTTCATAATCATTTGGATCTGTAAGAAACGCAACAAAGCTTAATTTTCTCATTGCACCTTGAGTTCTACTATTTAAATCCATATGCCATTTATAAAAGCAATTTTCACTATATTCTAGTAAATGTAATTCTTTTAATCTTGTAATCTTAAATTTAAATCTTGAGTTGTTTATACCTTCAATTATGGGAATGATTTTTTTACCAATCCATAAATTGTCTTCACTTAAATTTAAATATTTTATTTTTGTTTGTCTAATAGCATCATTTAAAACATTATCGCCTATACCTGCAATAGTTTCCTCTGTGCAATCTTTACTATTAATAATTTGTTTACATTCTTCATCTGTAAAAACATTTTTGAAAAAAACAGGAGCAAATAAATCTTTATTTGAGAAAACATCTGTATTATAGCTATGCATTAAACAAAACCTTTAAATT
>JAXLXG010000002.1:0-237452 GCA_046328075.1 Candidatus Sericytochromatia bacterium | reverse complement strand
AACAACTAAACCTAAAACAATATTATCCATTATTTTTGCTTGTGCTCCAATATCAAGACCAAAACCAAAAGGAGCAACATCTGTCATCTGATTAATATTTATTTTCACATCTTTTAGGTCATTTGCTAATGAGTTTTGAATATCAGTTACTAAGTTTTTAGAAAAATCTGTTGATAAATTATTTTTTATAGTATTTGATTGGCTTACTAATGTATTAACTGTTCCTTGTATTGCTGTAGCATCTCCTAAAGCACTAAAGAAATTTTCTTTTGCTTTTGGAATTGTTGTATCAAGTTGTCCATCAAGTGTTTTAGCTGTAGTAACTAAATCTTTTGCACTTTGAACAACAGGTGAAAGCTTTGTATCAATTACATTTTTTATATCAGCAATACTTTTAAATGCTCCTGTTTGTATTTCAGTATTAACAGTTACAGGTATTAATTTATTAGCTCCTTGGTCTCCACCAAGTAAACTAAGAACAGGGTTTGGATTATTTGAGTTATTAATCGCACTATAATTATTATTAGCAGGAAAGAAAAATCCTTTAAAATTTAAACCTAATGATATATCAACCATCTCATTTGAGAATACTTGAGCTCCACTAGAAACAGCAACTACAGCGTGACCATCAGCAACAATATTTCCTTTACCTGTTTGACTATTTTTTGAAATGTCATCAAACTTAGTTAATACATTTTTTAAATCATCTGTTAGTTTTGATATTGAATTTATAGCTGTATCACTTGATGCTATTAAAGGTTTTAATGAATTTTTTTGAAAAGTTTCAATTTCTGAGATTGCTGCACTTACAGATGCTTGATTTGTTGGGTTAATATTTTGAAAACTTTGTAAATTAGGTATTGTTAAATTTGTAGCTCCAGCAAGTGAACTTGATATTTCAGCAGATTGTTTCTGAATTTCAGTAAATGAGTTAAATAGTGTAGGACTATTAGCTAATAATTCTCCTATTCCTTTAGATGAATTAAAGTTTACATTTGCAACTGCTCTACCCCATAAATTAAGACCAAATGCAACAGGTTTACCCATAAGGTTTACATTTTTAAAAGGAACACCAGAAAAGCCTAAAATTGGTAATGTACTTTGTACTTCAAGTCTTGAGGAGTCTGTTTGAAAAAATCCTGAAACAATATCTAAAGCTCCTGCTGTCATATCTTTACTACCAATTAAACCTGTAAAAGCATTAATAGGCTTTGCTGTATTTCCAATAGATAAAACAGGTGAAAGAGGTAAAATAAAGTTCATTGAGCCAATATCTACCATAGATGCTGGATTTCTTAAAGGAGCAAATGCATTATTTGCTTGTCCTACAGTTGTTCCACCTAAAGCAACAGATCTTGCATCAACATTACTTTCAGCTTTAGCTGTTGTACTCAATACTAAAATGGATAAAATACTTGCACTTAAATAACTAATTTTTTTCATTAATTTTTTCCCTAATCCGGTTAATATACTAGAATATAAGATTGATAAATTATCTGTTATGCAGTTTGAATTGTCAACATCAGTAAGGATTTAAAATTCATTTTAAATAATGTTTAAATATATATTCTCATTTGAATAAAATGATTTACCCTAAATTTAATAAATACAATTGAAATTAAAGAAAAAATTGCTTATTAATTCAAATTTTTTGTTTTTCTTATAGGTATATTTGCAACTAAAGCAACACACTCATCAACTTTTTCAAGATTCATTTCAAGAGCATCAAGATCAATATCAATATATTTTGAAACCACAGCAAAAATTTCTCTTTTCATTTCTTCCATTTTATCAGATGGAAGATCTGTTCTATCATGAAGTAAAACTAATTGAAGTCTTTTTTTTGCATCATCTTTACTATTTTTATCTTGTCGCCCGATAAGTTTATCTAAGATATTTATTAATCCCATTTTATTCTCCTTTACTTACCAGTCGCAAATAATTTTTTAAAAAATCCAAAAAAGCCTTGATTATTATCAGAGAATAAATCCATAAAAGGAACTTCTTCGCCTCTTATTCTTCTTGCTATATCTTTTAATGCTTGTCCTGCAACAGAGTTTTCAAGATTCACAGCAGGCATACCCTTATTTGTAGAAGTAATAATTGTTTCATCATCAGGAACAACACCTAAAAGTTTAATTCCCAAAATCTCTTTTACATCATCTACATTCAACATTTCATTTTGCTTAACCATTTCAGGTCTTATACGATTAACTATTAATAGAGGAGCTTTCATTTCATTAGGACTTGATTCAAGTAAACCAATTATTCTATCAGCATCTCTAATTGATGATACTTCAGGATTTGTTACTATTATTGATTCAGTTGCGGCAGCTATAGCATTTTGGAAACCTTGCTCAATACCAGCAGGACAATCAATAATTATAATAGTAAAATCTTCTTCTAATTCTTTACAAAGTTGACGCATTTGATCTGGTGTAACAGATGATTTATCTCTAGTTTGAGCAGCAGGAAGAATTGCAAGATTATTTTGTCTTTTATCTCTTATTACAGCTTGTTTAAGTTTACATCTACCCTCAACAACATCGACAATATCATAAACAATACGATTTTCTAAACCTAATACTATATCAAGGTTTCTTAAACCAATATCAGCATCAATTAAAATTACTTTTTCTCCAAGATTAGCTAACGCCATACCAAGATTAGCTGTTGTTGTTGTTTTTCCAACGCCACCTTTACCAGAGGTTATAACAATTACTCTTGCCATCTGGGATTCTCCTTGCCATAAATTACACTTAAACAAATATATAATATATTAAACTTAATGTTAACTTAATCACAAGTTAACATTTATTTATCTTTTATTTTTTAAATTTCCTATATAGATTTTTCCGTCTGTAACACAAGCATATTCAGGATATTCTGAATTTTTTTGATTATCTGCAGACATTCCAATATAACTTGCTATTCTTAATTGAGTTGGCTTAAGATTTGTTGCTATTATCTGAGCATTTTCATCACCTTTTGCACCTGCATGGGCAATCCCTCTAAGTGAGCCAATTACAATAATATCTCCAGATGCAATAATTTCTGAACCTGGGTTAGTGTCACCATATATAACAACATTACCATCAAATCTTACTGTTTGACCTGATCTTATAGTTTGTTTTAAATAAATAGCATTACCAACATTTGTATTACTATTTTGAACAATATCACTTACAGATTCAGCTGTTGCTCTTGGTGAGTTTGGATGGTTTTTACCAACTTTTAAGTTGCTTTTTTCAGCAGATTTTCTTGTTTCTTCATCTCTACAATAAACTGCATCCAAAAGTAAATGATATCTTTTTATAAGCATTTCGTTTAAACGGCTGATTTGTATTTCATCTAATCTATGATAACCTAAGTCAATTGATGTAGATGCACCAACCCAAAAGGATTTATCCTTATCAAGGATTTCTCCAAGTTGTTTTAATAAATCATTCCAAACAATTCCATCAGGAAAAATTATCAAAAGACCATCTTTGGTTCCTTTCATAACTATTTTATTTTCTTGCTCACTAATAGAAGTTGTGTTACTCATTTATATCCTTAAAATCTAAAAAAACAAAGATATTTTTAATCTATATAAAGATAATATTTTACTATTTCTATAAGTATCTTAGAATTAATTTTTGTAATATATTAAGTTGATTATTTTAAGTTTTATCTTAAATATAAATCTAAATACATAATAATAGTTTAACTCTTAATAGCATTTATAAGAACCCATTCACCTTCTTTTACTTTATTTTTTATCTCAAATCCAATTTTTTCTAAAGTACTTATAACTTCATTCTCTTGGTTTATATTAATACCTGCACCTATAAATAAGCCATTCTTATTAGTTTTTTGATAAATTTTGTCTGCTAGTTCAATAATTATTTCACCAAGTAAATTTCCTGCAATAATATCATAAGTATCATTACAAGAGTCTAAATCACCTAAAAATAAATTTATATCAATATCATTAATCTCAAAATTATCTTTAGATGTTCTAATTGCTGTTTCATCTATATCAACAGCAGTAATATTTCTAAAACCTAGTTTATAAAAAGCTAAAGATAAGATTCCAGAGCCAACCCCTAAATCTAGTATCTTATATTTTTCTTTATTATTAAATTTCTCTGAAATTATTTCTATCTCCTCAAGACATAGATTTGTGGAAGGATGGGGAGTTGTACCAAAAAAAGCTCCTGAATCAAAATTAATAACTATATCATTATCTAAAGAGTCATAATTATCCCATATATGTTTAAAAACAAGGTTTTTACCTACCCTAAAAAAAGTAAAATTCTTTTTCCAATCATTAGACCAATCTTCTTCTATAACAGAATTAATTTTAATACTAGGTAAGGTATGATTTGTTTTATTATAAATGCCTATTTGCTCTTCTATTTGTTTAGTTAATTTATCTATGTCAAATTCATTATCTAAAAAATATGCTTTTAATATACCTGAGTCTTTATTATCTTCTTTATTTATACTTATTCCCTCAAATCCAAGTTCTTCTAAAAAAGATGAAAAATCATCATATATTTTGTAATCTATATTTATACTTATTTCGTTCCATTGCTGGTTCATAATTTAACCTTAATTTTTTTATATAACACTAAATTTAGTTTGAGAAAATTACTTAAGAAAAAGCATTTAAGCTTATCAATTTTCTTTTTAGTTTTATATTGATATTTAAGATTATAAGATATTAATCAAAAATTAGGCTTATAAACTATATTTATTATGATAATTAATTTATAATATTAAAAAAGTATTTAAGGCTAGTATGACTATGAAAAGATTTTATATATCATTTTTTATATTATTTTTGTTTTTATTAATCACTAAACCATCTTATTCTAAACAATTGAAAGGTAAGGTTTTATATAATCATAATGGGGATACAATTACAGCCAAAATTAATGATAAAAAAGAAAGGATAAGGCTTATAGGAATTGAAGCTCATAAAATGGGGCAAGGTTCATTAGCTGAAGAAGCACAGCTT
The DNA here is from genome assembly GCA_046328075.1 of Candidatus Sericytochromatia bacterium. Taxonomy (GTDB): domain Bacteria; phylum Cyanobacteriota; class Sericytochromatia; order UBA7694; family JACMQJ01; genus JAXLXG01. The sequence continues at coordinate 232,447 of JAXLXG010000002.1, read as the reverse complement.
TTTCTTGAAAAACTTACTAAAAATAAAGAGATTATAATAGAAACAGACACTCAAGAAAGAGACCAGTTTGGAAGACTTTTAGGATATATATATATTGATAATAAACTTATAAATGCTGAAATTGTAAAAGAAGGTTTTGCTAAAGTTTATCCTGTTCCACCTAATATAAAGTATAGTGAGCAAATATCAAAAGCTCAAGCAGAGGCAAGAAATTTAGGTAAAGGGATTTGGTATCAAAAATCTATAAATGGAGAAGAAAATAATCCAAATAAAATAGTAAAAAATAATAAGCCTTATAAAAATAAACTTAATATTAAGAGAAAATTAGTTCATGTTAATGAATACTCTAGAACTTACCATAAACCAGGCTGTAAATTTTTTAATTGTAAAAATTGTACTTTATATTTAGCAGAAGATGTGGCTATAAAAAAAGGTTTTAAAAAATGTAGTCAAGAACTATAATCTAACAAAAAAGAGGCATAAGTTATTATGCCTCTTTTTTTACTAAATTTTGTTCCTTTTAAAATTTTTATTCCCTACTTTAGTATTAGCTTTTTGATTTCCAGTTTGAAAATTAGATGGCCCACCTTTAGTATTATTCCCACTCTTTTTTTGAGCTAAAAAATCAGCTATAGCTTTTTTTGTTTTTCCTTCTTCGTTGTTTTTGTCACTTGATTCTGTCATAATCTTACTACTCTTTAAACTAATATAATGAAATACACTGATTATTAAATCAATGTTATTTCTATTATAGCTAAATATTATATTAAACAGTTATTTCATTTTTTTTCTTTTTTGAAAAATACATCCAACCAGCAACAGTTAATATAGCACTTACTGCACCGATTCTTTTAGCTCTTACATAAGCTCTAGCTCTTTTAACTTCTTTTGGATGATTTTGTAAATACCAATCTACAGCTTTTTTTAATTCTTCTTCATAATTTTCATTTGGTTTATAATCTAGTTCATTTACAGCTTTTGAAATATCAAAATTATTAGAATTTCCAATTAAACTAATAGTATACTCATTTATTAATGATTCTCTATCTAAAACTTTTGATACAGATTCTATTCCTTTAGCAAGATTTGAAGCAAGATTTATTGGTATATGAAACTTTGGTAGAGGTATATTAGCTATTTTACATAGTTCGTTTATATACTGCTTTGAACTTATTCCTGTTCCATCAGTTATATTATATATTTGACCATCTGATTTATCTGTTGTTGCTGCTAAATAAAGAGCTTGTGAAAGATTTCTAATAGAAGTTATAGCAATATCATTATTACCATGTCCAATGTATTGCATTTGATTTCTTAAAAGATAAGGCATTACAAGAGGTAAATTATTTCTATCTCTTTCTCCAATTATAAAACCTGGTCTAATAATAACTGTTGGTAAATTTTTATCATGATAATAGTTTTGAACTATTCTTTCTGCATCTATTTTTGTATCAAAATATGGATTTCCAGATTTAATATAAGGAGCATCTTCTTTTTCTGAATAATGATCTCTTAATATACCTAAAACTCCTAAGGTACTAACATAAACAAATTTTTTAACCTTATTAACTAAACTCGCTTCAAGTAAATTTCTTGTTCCTTGTATATTTGTACTAGCATGATTATTATCATAGGTACTGAGTAAATTAACTTGGGCAGCACAATGAAAAACAGTATCTATATCTTTTAATTCTTCAATAAGTTTATCTTTATTTTTAAGATCACAATAAACATATTCTACTTTTTTAAGAGAATCTAAAAATCTTTTATCACTTGTTTCTCTAATCAAAGCTTTAACTGTGAATCCTTTATCAACAAGATATTGACAAAGATTGCTACCAACAAGCCCTGTAGCTCCTGTAACAAGAATATTTTTCATTATACTTCCCCTAAACAAATTTAATACAATGCATAAAATTATAAATATATTTAACAATTTATACAATCTATTGTACTTAATTTAATTATGACTTTATACTATGCTTATTGAAATATTATTGCATTAAAAATATTAAAGGTTATGAAAAAGCATTTATTAGCATTATTACCAATTTTTATTATTTCTTGTAGTCAAGATAATCCTATAACAGTTAAAGATAAAGGACATTCTGAAAATGAAACTATAGATTTTAAACTTAAAATAGAGAATGTTTCAAAATCAGATACTCTTAAATTATCTAACGGAAAAACTGAAAGCATTATTCTTTCAAGTGGAACATGGGTTATTTATTCGAAATCAAATCCATTATTTATAAATGGGCAAAAAAACAATTCTTCAGATATGGAAAAACTTGCAGAAGATGGTATTGGTTTTACTGTTAATCCAAAATTAGTTGATGAAGTATCAATGTCAGGTTTAACACAAGAAATTAAACCTAACTCATTTATTGAAATACCTTTTAAAGCTAAAGTCGGAGATAAATTATCATTTGCAACAATGTTAAGCCAATCAAATGATTTATTTTATTCCACAGAAGGTATTGATTTATTTGATAAAGATAAAGAACCAATAAAAGGTGATTTAACTTCTCAAGTATTTTTATGGGATTTAGGAACAGAAGTAAATCAAGAACTTGGTTTAGGAGATGAGCAAGGAGCTAGACAAAAAAGCCCTAATTTTGGGAAAACTGAATCTGACAATGTAAAAAAGATAGAAGATAAAAAAGATGGCTTTAATTATCCAAAAGTAGTCGATATTATAAAAGTTACTCTAACAAATGAAGACAAACATGATCATAAAGATGGAGATAAGCATTAGATTTTAATATGAAAAAAATATTAGCATTAGTTTTATTCTCTTTTATTATATCTAGTCCTGTATTTGCAAAAGATGAAGAAAAGAAAAAAGAAGAAAAAACACCTATCTTTGATAATATGGAAGATAGAACCCAAAAATTAAATCAAGAATATAGTAATAATTTAATTTATTCTCCATTTAATTCACCTTTTGCTCAATCAAGATTTGTTCCTGATATTGCTTTAATTACAGATTTTTCTTATGCTTATAGGAATTTTACTAATGATAACCTAAAAAATATTAAGTCTAAAGGTTTTGTAAATAATGGACAATCAGATTTACCTATCTTTAATTCCAGAAATGGTTTTAATTTTAATTATGCAGAATTGTCTTTAGGTTCTTCTGTTGATCCATATTTTGATATGTTTACAAATTTTCATTTGGCTGAATTTGGTTTTGAAATTGAAGAAGCTTTTGTAAATACAAGAACATTGCCTTATGGTTTTCAAATTAAGGCAGGTAAATTTTTTAGTAGTTTTGGTAGAATTAATTCTCAACACTCGCATTACTGGGACTTTAGCGATTCTCCAGCAATATATAGTAATTTTCTTGGTGAACATAATTTATTAGAGAAAGGTGTTCAGATTAATTGGCTTGCACCAACAGAGTTATATATTTTAAGTGGTGTTGAAGTTTTTAGTGGTGAAAATGAAAAAAGTTTTGGAAATAGAGGTTTTACTTCTGGAACAAATAAACTTGAAAATGTTAATTACCCAAGCCTTTTTACAGGATTTATTAAAACATCTATTGATTTTGATGATTTAATTTTATTAGGAGGTTTATCTATTGCTCAGGGTGGTTCTAGAGTTATTAGCGAAGAAGAATCCACAAATTCTGGAATGCACATTCATGCTTTAGATCCAAATATAAAAACAAATTTTGCTGGTTCTACAAGATTAATAGGTTTAGATTTAACAGCTAAATATTTTTTTGATTCTTATAGATATTTATCATTGCAATCTGAGTTTTTACAAAGAGCTATGACAGGTAGTGAATACACTGATAGTTCTAGAATTTCTACCAATAGAGAACAATCTGGCTTTTATTCTCAACTTATTTGGAAATTTAATCAGCAATGGAGAGTGGGCGGAAGATTTGATTTAATAACTCAAAATCAAATTATTCAAGATAATAAAAATCTTAATTTAGAACAGTTTTTACCAAAATATACAGCAATGCTTGACTTTAACCCTACAGAATTTTCTAGAATAAGATTACAATTTAATCATGACAGAACTAAATTTTTAGATAATACACAAATAGGTCTTAATGAGGTATTCTTACAATTAAATATGTCAATTGGTGCTCACGGTGCTCATTCATTTTAAAGGAATTTATATGAAAAAAATTTTACTAAGTTTATCAATTTTATTTATTTCTAGCCCTGCCTATGCAGATAATCTTAATATTGTGACTGCTTATCCATATATAGAAGATATTACAAAAAAAATTGGTCAAGATAAAGTGAATGTTTCATCTCTATCAAAAGGAGAATGGGATCCGCATTTTATAGTTCCAAAACCATCTTTAATAGCAAAATCAAGACGTGCAGATTTGCTTATAATAAATGGGGCTCAATTAGAAATAGGTTGGTTACCTCAAATAATTAGACAAGCTAATAACCCTGAAATACAAGCAGGAAGTAAAGGTTTTTTAGATTTATCAAGTTACATAAACCTAATTCAAGTTCCTTCTAATATTTCACGTGCTCAAGGAGATGTTCATCCACTTGGAAATCCACACTTTATTTTAGATCCTGATAATGTATTAATTGTCTCTAAAGTAATAAATGAAAAACTATGTCAATTAGATAATTCAAATTGTTCATATTATTCAAAAAACAATCAAGAGTTTACAAAAAAATGGAAGGAAAAATTAAGAGTTTGGGACTCAAAAATGAAAGATTTTAGAAATCGGAAAGTTATTGAATATCATAGAGTTTTTGACTATTTTCTTAATAAATATGGTTTAAAAGTTGAAAATACACTTGAGCCTTTACCTGGTATTCCTCCAACTCCTAAACATTTGGCGACAGTTATTGATACTGTTAGAAAAGAATCTATCAAAATAAATCTTAGAGCAGTCTATAATCCAATAGAACCATCTAAACTATTAGCAGATAAAACAGGTTCGAATTTAGTTACATTACCTCATGATGTAAATTCTGATAAAAATGTTGATGATATTTTTTCACTATTTGATGAAATAACAAAAAGGCTGAATGATTAATGCTTGAACTTTTATTTCCTGCTTTTTTATTATCAGTTGTTTTACTCGGTATACATTCATATTTTGGAATAGAAATAATAAAAAGAGGAATTATTTTTACAGACCTTGCAGTTGGTCAAATGTCGGCAATGGGTGCGGCAATATCACTATTTTTCTTTGAAGGTCAGTATTTATATGTTTTATCTCTTCTATTTGCTTTAATTGGTGGTTTTTTAATTGCATTTTCAGAAAGAAAAGAAAAACATCAAGAAGCATTTATAGGATTATTATATGCTTTTTCAATAAGTGTTGTTTTTATAATTTTATCAAAATCACCACATGGAATGGAAAAATTTCAAGAATTGATGGCTTCTGATATATTATTTACTCCTTTAGAGGAAATATATAAAGTTACAGGAATTTATTTACTATTAGGTGGATTTTTATATTTATCCCAAATAAAAACAAGTGGTTTTATAAAAGATATATTATTTTTTATAATATTCTCAGTTACTGTCACAAGTTCAGTAAAACTTGCTGGTGTTTTAACTGTTTTTTCTTTGTTAATAGCTCCTGCTCTAATTTCAAGTTATATAAAAAAAGGTTATAAACTAATAAACGCTTGGATAATAGGAGTAATTATAAATTTAATATCAATCTTTGTATCATATAAAGCAGATCTCCCTACAGGATATACAATAGTTATGTTTCATTCTATATTTTCCATGCTAGTATTTTTAACTCTTGAAAAAAGGTTAAACAATTAGACAATATAAAATTTTATATGTTGGAACTCATTTTATTTTTTGTTAAGGTTCAAGTATTTATTTATTTTTATCTTTAGTTATTTTTGTATCTTTAATAAGGTTAATTTTTCAGGAAAAGTAAAATTATTAAACTTACCTCCTTTATTTGAGCATATATCTATTGCACTAAAACCTTTTGGTTTATATTTTTTATTTGGTATAAACTTATCTTTAACAAACTTACCTCCAGTAAAGGCTGAACCTGTATCAATAGCTTTAAATATAATGGGGCTTTTTCCTAACCTTTTTTCTATTTCAGGTATTCTTATTTCATCTTCAGGGCTTATTTTACCAGATCTAATTAGATGAGCATCAATAGCTATAGCTACAAACTTTGCTTTATCTGGATCTTTTAAATAAGCTTCTATTGTATGTTCTCTTAGATCTGCTTTAGGAGCAAATGCTGCTCCAATACCACCTTCCATACTTGTTTTACTGTCATTTGGATCTGGATAATAAGTTGTTCCTTTTACATTAGTTGCTAAAGTTATTTCATTATTATTGGTATTTGTTTCTGAAATATTTATATTTGCTATTGACTTACCCATTTTCGATACATCTGTTGTACTTAAAGTTAAACTTTGTAATAACTTATTTTCCTTTTTCTCTAAGCTTTGTTGCGTATTTTGAATAGTTTTACTATCTGTATTACTTTGATTTATTTTTAAATTTTCATACATAGATGTTGTTTTAGCTGAAACATAACTCATCAAAAATAGATTCTCCCAATATTTTTAGATAGTTTTTTATATTATTATGTTTATAGAATTTTTTATTATAAACTTACGGTATAAAAGTTTATATAATATAATTATTACTATCTTAATTTATTAACTTTTTCCATAAATGTACTTGTTTTATCATAATCTACACCATTAATCCGGTTACAATCTTTTTTGAAATATTAAGCAACTATTAGAGAGTCACTAATTTTTAAATAAGACTCTAAGTTATCAATAGTTACACCTGAACCAACTAAAACAGGTATTTTTATATTATTTTTAACTTGCTCAATTTCTTTTGTACTTGCTTCTTAACCTGTTGAAACACTGTTATAATAACACCACCACTTAAGAAAAACTCTGCTGCATATGATGTCTCTACAATATAAACATCGGAAGTTATAGAGTGAAAACTATGTTTCTTTTTTATATCAGTAAAACTAATATATTATCTGCTTCTATTTGTTTTCTATACCTTAATAAGTCACCTGCACAAGATTCTATTACTTCTTCATCTGCTATATGAAAAACACAAAGCCTTCTGCTCTTATAAAATCTAAATTTGGAGATTTTGCAACTGCAAGAGCTTCTTTATTCGTTCTTGCTAAAATTTGAACCCCACAAGGTAGATTAGACATTTTTTTTATTTGATATGCAATTATACTCATTATTGAGCTTATTTCATGACCTACATGATTTTTTATATAAGGAATATTATGCATATTTTCTATTGATATAGAGTCTACACCTTCTTTTATATAAGTTTCAGCTTCATTAAGGCTTTTTCAATAATTTCATTATTATTATTTTTATATTTTGGTGTTCTTGTTAATGCATCTAAATGAATTATAGTAATAATAGGCTTATTAACTTTAAAAAATCCTTTAAATCTTTTTATGTGTATCTAATATCTAAAAATATAATTTTAAATCAGTAAAATAAATTTTATACTAATTTCTTATAAATGATAAATGTTCATAAACTGGTTCAATAACAACTTGTCCTTTAGTATTAATAACACCATACTTATTTTTAATTCTAAATATCGAATAATCATTTTCAAAATTACTAAGATTATCATATTTAGGTTCTATTACAATATTCCAGTTTTTATCAATAAAGCCCCATTTATCAGGAGTTTTAACTCCTGCAAGACCTTCACTAAAGTCTGTAACATCACCATATATATTAGGTATTACTAGATTTCCATTCGTATCTATAAAACCAAATCTTCCATTAACTGATAATCCCCAAAAACCTTCTTTAAATCCGTTTGTTAGGTGTAAAAATACTGATTCAATATCATAATCTAATTCTTTAATGATATTAATTTTTTTATTAAGGATATAAGCCTTATTATAATCAATACCTATAGTTGCATCTTTATCAAAGTTATATATGTTAGAGTAAATTTTTTTATTAATTATATTAGCATCTTTATCAATAAATATTGAGGTATTACCTGGACTATCTTTAGCATTTTCAAACAAAGTAACTAAAGCTCTATTATTTATAAATTTATCTGCATAATAGTATTGTGGTTTAATAACAAAAACACCTTTATTATTAATATACCCCCATTTATCATCTAAACAGACTCCTGCTAATCCTTCACTAAAGTCCGTAACATATTTAAATCTATTTTTTATTAATAAATCTCCATTCTTATTAATAAATCCCCACTTATCATCAATTTTTACACTTGCTAAACCATCATTAAAACTTTTAGCATTTTCAAATTTGTCTTTTATAATATATTTACCTGTTTCATCTATAAAAGAAAATTTATTGTCTTTTGCTACTACGAAAACCCCTTCAGAAAAATCATATATTTCATCAAATACTGGTTTAGTTATTATTTTGCCTGAGTAATCTGATAAACCATATTTATAAGTTGTAGATTTGCTTTTCACATTTTTTATATAATAAGAAAATACTTTTTTAGAATAATGTGATTGAGTATTTATATTTTTATCAGCAACTATCTCACCTTTATTATTAATAATTTTAATACTTTCTTCATCTGATACAATATTTAAGCCATATTTGAATAACTTAACCCAGTCATATTTAGGTTTAATAACTATACTTCCTTTTTTATCAATAAATCCCCATTTTCCGATTAAAGAAACTTTTGCAAAATTTTCATTAAAACATTCAACATAATTAAACTTATTAGTTGTATGTGAATTACCATTCTCATCATAAAAAATATAGTTATTATTCAGTTTTTTATGTATATATTTTTTTGAAATAGTTTGCTCTTCAATTTCACAATTAGAAGCTAATCTAAAAGGTTTAACTAGGTCTCCTTTTTTATTAATAAACCCAACTTTTAATACATTATTTTCAATTTTATGAACTTTAGCTAAACCATCTTTGAAATTAAAAATGTTATCGTATTGTGGTTTAATAATAATATTTCCAGAAGAATTAATAAATCCCCACTTACCATTAAGTTTTACTTTTGCTAATCCATTATAAAATTCTTCAATTAAATCAGCTTTTATTGGATATACTAAAATTTTACCTTTTTTATCAATAATACCTAATTTTTTATTTAATACGAAAGATGCTAAACCATTAACAAAGTTACTTAAACTATCAAATATGGGATTTTTTATAACCCTACCATTTCTATCCATAAAGCCATATTTATAATTATTTTCTATTATTACCATCTCTGTATTGTATATATTTACTGATTGGTATCTTTTTTTATTTAATATTTTTCCTTGTCTATTAACAATACTATCATGATTTAATTCAGCTATTCCATTATTAAACTCACTAATAAAAGTATGTTCAGGTTTTATAATTACATTGCCTTTTTGATTTATTACACCCCATTTGCCATTAATTTTTACACTTGCTAAACCATCACTAAATTTTTGTACTTCATCAAACTGAAATTTAATTACAGTTTCACCATTTTCATTAATAAAACCCCATTTATCATCAATTCTTACACCAGCTAGTCCATTACTAAAACTATTTACTTCTTTAAATTGAGGTTTTATAATTTTTCCAGAACTTGAAAGGAAACCAAATTTATTATTAATCAATACTTCCGAAAAGTTATTGGTAAAACTATATAAACCATCAAACTCACCTGAAAAAATTACTTTATTATCTTCTGATATTATTTGTCTAATTCCATCTTTTACTGCAAAGAAGAATGTATGATTTCTGTTATCATTTTTAGCAAAAACAAATGAATTTAAATTTAATAAAATTGTTAAACCTATTAATTTATATTTCATCATTAAAAACTCTTATAATAAAATCTATAACTAGATAAAACTATAATAATTTTATCATAATAAAAAAGAATAGATATTTAAACTTTACAGGCTGTTTTAGGACTCTTTCCTCTTATTATTCAAATAAATTCTAAAAATAAATTTCACTTGAAATAATTAAGCTATTAGGTTATCATTGATGTTTAAATCAAAATTTATGTAATATTTACAGGATATTCAAAGTTTAATGAAACAAACAGGTTATTATAGATTTCCAACAATTTCAGGAAGTAAAATAGTTTTTATATGTGAAGATGATTTATGGACTGTTTCATCTTCTGGAGGAGTTGCAACTAGATTAACATCAAATGTTGGTGAAATAACACGACCACATTTATCTCCAGATGGAAAGTGGGTTGCATTTACAGGCAGAGAAGAAGGAAATCCAGAAGTCTATTGTATGCCATCTGATGGTGGTCAAGAAAGGGTTTTAACATTTTTAGGAGCTAATACAAATGTAATAGGATGGACAAATGATAGTAAATATATTCTTTTTACAACAAATGCACATCAACCATTTGTAAGAATAAATAAAATTTATAAAGTTCATGTTGAGGGTGGAATCCCAGAGCTTTTACCAACAGGATTGGCTCACAATATTTCTTACAGCCCAAAAGGTAATTCTTGTGTTATTGGTATTCACACAACAGATCCTGCACGATGGAAAAGATATAAGGGAGGAACAGCTGGAGTAATTTGGATAGATGAAAAAGGAAATGGAGATTTTAAAAAATTAATTGATATAAAAGGAAATCTTGGTTCTCCAATGTGGATTGGAGATAGAATATATTTTATTTCAGATCATGAAGGTATTGGGAATATATATTCATGTAATCCAAAAGGAAAAGACTTAAAAAAACACACTAATAATAAAGAGTATTTTGTAAGAAATGCAACTACAGATGGAAAATTTATAACTTATCATTGTGCTGGTGAAATATTTGTATTTGATCCTAAAAAAGATAAATATAATAAAATTGAAATTGAATTTAAAAGTCCTCAAACTCAGAGAAATAGAAAGTTTATTACAACAGCAAGATACTTTGAAGACTATAATATTCACCCTGATGGACATTCACTTGCATTTAATATTAGAGGTAAAGCTTTTGCTATGCCAAATTGGGATGGTACTGTTTCTCAACTTGGAGAACAAGAAGGGGTAAGATATAGACTAACTCAATTTTTAAATAGAAACCATATAGTGACTATTTCAGATAGTGATAATAAAGAAAAATTAGAAGTTCATAGTACAGACTTTGATTTTAAAATGAAGGTTTTTGATAAATTTGATATCGGTAGAGCTCTTGATATGTCAGTTTCACCTACAGAAGATAAAGTTGTTTTATCAAATCATAGAGCAGAATTAATTCTTGTAGATTTAGAAAAGAATAAAATGAAAGTTTTAGACTCAAGTAAATATAGTAGAATTGAAGGTTTTTCTTGGTCACCAGATGGAAAATGGGTTACATATGCTCTAGCAGAAACACAAAATACTATTTCAATAAAATTAGTTGAAATTAAAACGGGGAAAACTTATAGAATAACAGATACAAGATTTAAAGATTTTAATCCTAGTTTCGATCCTGAAGGTAAATTTATTTATTTCTTATCATATAGAGAATTTAATCCTGTTTATGATAGTATGTATTTTGATTTAGGATTCCCTAGAGGTATAAGACCAATGCTTATATCTCTAAAAAAAGACACAAACTCTCCTTTTGCTCCTATACCAAAATTTTCTAAAGAAGAACCTAAATCAGATGAAAAATCTAAAAAGCAAAAGAAAAAAGATTCTAAACTTGAAGATAAATCAAATACAATTAGTGTAGAAATAGATTTTGAAGATATAGAAAAAAGAGTTTTAGCTTTTCCAGTTCCAGAAGGAAGGTATCAGCAAATATGGGGTTTAAAAGGTAAAGTATTATATAGTATTTCTCCAATAAAAGGTTCGCTTAATAAAGATTGGTATACATCAGAACCAGAGGTTGGTATTAATCTTGAGTGTTTTGATTTTGAAACACAAAAATCAGAAGTTGTAGCAACAAATATAAGTTATTTTAAGGTTTCTTCTAAAAATGAAACTCTTGTTTATAGAAGTGGAAATAAATTAAGATCTACATCAGTTTTACCACTTGAGAAAAATAAACCAGCAGATGAAATACCTAGTAAAAAATCAGGATTTATTGATTTAAATCGTATTAAGGTTTCAATTAACCCAAACCAAGAATGGAGACAGATGTATTCTGAAATATGGAGACTACAACAAGAACATTTTTGGGTTGCTGATATGTGTGGTATAGACTGGAATAAGGTTTATACACGATATTCTGTTTTACTTGATAAAATTACAACTCGTTCTGAATTCTCAGATTTAATATGGGAGATGCAAGGTGAATTAGGAACCTCTCATGCTTATGAAATTGGTGGAGATTATAGACAAGGTCCTGTTTACAGACAAGGTTATTTTGGTGCCGATTTCTCTTATGATGAAAAACATGATGGATTTAGAGTTGAACATATTGTTAATGGTGACTCTTGGAATGATAGAGAAAACTCCTCTCTTAATAGAATTGGCGTGAATATTAAAAAAGGCGATTTACTTGTTGCTATTAATAATAAAAGAACAAATTTATTAAACCCACCTCAGAAGTTATTAGTTAATCATGCAAATAATGAATTAATGCTTACTTTTGCAGGTAAAAAGAAAAATGACTATCGTCATGTTATGGTTAAAGCTTTAGCTTCAGAAACATCAGCACGTTATAGAGAATGGGTTGAAAATAATAGAAAAAAAGTTCATGAAGCAACAAATGGAAAAGTTGGTTATATCCATGTTCCAAATATGGGTCCTGAGGGGTATTCAGAGTTTCATAGATATTATTTTGCTGAAGTTGAAAAAGAATCTGTAATAATTGATGTAAGATATAATGGAGGAGGTCACGTTTCACCATTATTATTAGAAAAACTAGCAAGAAAAAGAATTGCATATAATGTAAATAGATGGGGAGCTCCAGAACCATACCCTCACGAGTCAATATTAGGTGGAGTTATTGCAATTACAAATGAGTATGCTGGTTCAGATGGAGATATCTTTAGTCATAGTTACAAGTTAATGGGTTTAGGAAAACTCATTGGTAAAAGAACATGGGGAGGAGTTATTGGTATTTGGCCAAGACATAGACTTGCAGACGGAAGTGTAACAACTCAACCTGAGTTTTCATTTTGGTTTGTTGATGTAGGTTGGGGAGTGGAAAATTATGGTACTGAACCAGATATAGAAGTAGAGTATAGACCTCAAGATTGGGTTAAAAATCATGACCCGCAACTTGAAGAAGCAATAAAGTTAATAATGAAAAATATTAAGGAAAATCCTGTTACTATTCCTGATTTTGGAGATACACCTAAGCTTCATTTACCAGAACATTAATAAAATAAGACCCAAAAATAAAAATTCCCTGATTATTTAATCAGGGAATTTTTAATTTTAATAGAAATTAAAAGTCTTATTAAGGTTTACCTTCAACATTACCATTAATAGCAGATTGAGTTCTCTTAAGCTCTTTTGCTACGTCTGCAAATAGCTGTAATGCAGCTTGTCTCTTCTTTCTTGCTTCATTTAATTGATCTTCAGCCTCTCTCATCTTATCAAGTTGTTGAAGCATAAATTGAATAGCTGGCATACTCGCATTTAAACCCATTACCATCATATTAAACCAATTTGCTTTTTCACCTTTATGTTCTTTAGCTCCACCAACCTGTTTATCAAGCTCATCTTTACCAAATCTATTAGATGAATTAATAATATTTCTTGATGTTTTGAGATCAACATCAGAATTAATTAACATCTGGTTAAGTTCACCATCATCAATAATTTTTCTACTATTCTCACCTGAGATATTTAATGCAGTAGATGTATCAGAGTTTAAGCCTACTATTCCAAGTACTTTCTTTTGATCTTCTGGTTCTAGTGCATTAAATGCAGTTTCATCAAATTTTCCAGTTTTCATAACATCATCAAATACTTTTCTATCTTCTGGCTTCATAGCTTGTATTTGAGTAACATTTGCCATAGTGTTATTTACTGCCAAACCAATCTCTGAAACATCAGTAGTATTCTCATCTAAACCAGCAAGTTTAAGCACTTGCTTTGCCTTAGCAGGATCTGTTCTCATTAACTCATTAAACTTATCTTGAGAAAACTTTCCATTATCCATAACACTAGCCATTAAATTTTGATTAGATGTATTGGTTAATATGCTATTTATTCTATTATATCTATCACCTGTATTTTCAATATCCTTCATTCCAATTGCAGCCATAACTTTTTGCTTATCTTGAGGACTTAACTTATTAAATTCAGCCGCATTAAATTTTCCATCCGAAGTTGTAACTTTATCAATAAGACCTTTTAATTGTGGATCTTTTGAAATAGCAGCCTGAAAACTAGATTCCTTTACTCTTTCATTGAACTTAGATTCCACTGTCATATTAGAAAAACCTAATTGATTTACAACTTTATCATAAAGTACTGGATCACGTTTTCTTAACTCATTTAATTTGGCAAGATCTACTTTTCCAGAGTCTTTATTAACTATATTAGATATTTCTTTTCTTACTGAATTATTATCATTAATATCTGTAATAGCTGTATTATTTCCGTTATCTACACCTAAAGCACTCCTTACTTCTTTTTGCTTTTCAGGTGATAATGCGTCAAATTTAGCTTGGTTAAAGCTACCATCAGTATTAGTAACTGAATTAACTAAATCACTTGTCTCTTTAGTCATATAATTTTTGTTAACTATATTTTTAAGAGAAGGATTCATTTTAGTAACGTCTTTTTCAGATGGATCAACTCCTGCTATAGCTCTTAATTTCTTTTGGTCTTCTGCACCTAACTTATCAAATTTAGCTTGGTCTATAGTTCCATCTTGGTTAATTAAACCTTTTGCCGCCAAATCATCAATGAATTTTTTATCGTCAGCTGATAAAACCTTGATGTTTTTAAAGTCTTGTGTATTTTTATTAGTCACAACATCAGCATCTTTAAAATCTTTCATCTCTAAATTAGTCATTAATTGTTTTTGTTGGTCTTTAGGTAAAAGATTAAATTTCTCTTGGTTAAAGTTTCCGTTTTCATCAGTAACAAAAGCATTTAAAAAGGCTTTTTTATCTTCTGGAGTTTTTAAAGCATCAAATTTAGCTTGGTCGAATGCTCCATTATTTGTATTAGCCGCAACAAATGCTGATTTAGATACTTTTAGTTGATCTGCTGGGCTTAACTTAGCAAATTCAGTTTGATTAATTGAAACTGTTCCATTAGTAGATTTAACCATAACCTTATTTAATAAATCTTTTTCTGCTTGAGGTAATGCATCAAATTTAGCTTGATCAAATTTACCTTTGGTAGTTACTTTATTTAATAATCCCTCATCAATTCTTCCAACTTTATTATTAAAATTAGCTTCTACAGTAGCATCATCAAGTTTTAATTCTTTTAAAACTTTATCATATAGTACAGGATCTGATTGCTTTAATGCGTTAAGCTTAGTAATATCTATTTTATCACCTGTCATTACATTATTTTTTACATCATTGCTATATTCTTTTTCTGGTTCATTATTAGCTGCTAAAACTTTATCAACAGTAATACCCTTAGATAAGATATTATCAGCTTGGGATTGTGTCATGTTACCTTTAGCAACTTGCTTTTTTATGTCTGTTTCAAATTTTTGCATATCACCAAGAACTTTACCTGCTAAACCACTCATTCCATTTTTATTCATATTATCTAGGAGTTTAGCTACATCTGTTGCATTAGCAGCTCTATCTATATCCTTTCCATTTATATCCTTATCCTTGATTGTTAATTTACCACTTGAAATATCTTGAGCAAGTAATGAGGTTTTTCCTAATCCCATTAGACCATCGTTTTTTAGAGTTACATTACCTTTATCATCTACTTTAAAATATTTCTTTATTTGATCATCTGATAAGCCTAATTTTTTTAATTGAGTTTCTGCAACTTGTTTTCCTAAACTACCATTCATTGCATTATTTAACATTGTGGCATCATCTTTATCAATTTTATTATCCTTAATGAAATTTTTAAGAGATCTTTTCTCATTTGGTTGTGCAAATTTGAGTGCTTCTTCTTCAGAGGTTCCTGTTAATTTCATTAAGAATTTATTTTGACCACCTCTAAATAATCCACCATATGATTCTTTAGATTCTTTAACCATATCTTCTTTAAATGCTTTTAAATTTACAAGAGAATTATTAGCAACTCTAAGATTATTTGTATTTTCGTCTCTTACCTTCTTTAAAGTATCTTTTTTAACAGTTCCATCATTATTAAACTCAACACCCATAGCTTTAAGCTGTTTCTTATCGTCTTCTGTTAAAGTTTGATTTGGATCTGATGCCTTCTTAAATAGTTCTTCATTTCCATTCAATTCATCTATTTTTCCACTAACTGCATCTATAGCACTATCAGTTTCTGATGTATCAATTGCTCTATCTGTTGTTTTTGCACCTCTATCTATTGCCTTATCTAAGCTTTCTTTATCAACTTTACCATCTTTATCAACTTTAACACCCATACCTCTAAGTTGTTGTTGTTCCATAGGGCTTAATTCTTCACCTTTAGCTGCTTTTTGGAGTAATGGATCTGCATTAGCCATACGTAAATAAGCTGCTTGTTGGCTATCTTTACCATTAGCTATATCATTATTTAATTGGTCTATTTTTCCAGCTAAGGCTTGTGAATTAACAGTATTTTTACCATCTTTGGAAATAACACCTGCATCTTGACCGGCTTTTCTTTCTTCTTTTGTTAGTTCATTTTTCTTATTAGCTCTATCAACTGATGATTTTTCAGCATTACCATTTTTATCAAATGTAATTCCTAACTCTGCTGCTTTTCTCTTATCGTCTGCACTTAAATCTTTATAATTTGTTTTTTCAATTCTATTTATAGCATTCTTATTTTCTTGCTTATCTTTTACATTTTTAAGAAGATTTCTTTGTTGAGTTAAATTAACAGTTGTTCCATTTTTTTGATCTTCAAATCCTTTTTTAAAACCCTCACCAACTTGATTAACTTTATCCGCCATTGCTCCAAGTCCGCCTTCTTTAGACTTGAATTTATCTCCTTCAGATATTTGCACATTAGCTGTAAGAGCTAAAACTTGTTTAATTAGTTTTGATATACCATCAATTTTTTCATCACGTTTCTTTTTCTCTTCAGGGGTTTTTGGTTTTTTATCTTTATCATTACTTGTACTAGAACTTTTAGGTTGACTTGTACTACTAGTGCTACTATTACTTTTAGGTTGACTTGTACTACTAGTACTACTAGGTTTTTTCTCACTTTTAGATTCGGTAGAAAGTTTAGCAATTGTAAGACCCATTGCAGCCAATGCACCAAGTCCCCCAATAACCGCACCAACAGCTGCTGTTTTTCTCTTTTGATTTGCCATATCTTCTTCAGCTTTAGCTAATTTAGCATCTCTTTCTGCTTTTTTAGCGGTTCTTGCTGCTTCAGATGTGTTTGTTTTCTTTGCAACATCTTGGGTATCGTTCTCTTGATTTCTTCTTGCCTTAATAATACCTTGTTGTTTCATTTTTTCTTTTTCATATAATTCTCTTCTAGAACTCAACATTCTTATATTTGGCATTGTAAAAACCCTTTATACTACAAAATACAACAATTAAACAAAACTCTTTTAATATTTTATCATAAGCTTTATTGTGAAATTAAAAATATAATGACACAATACACCTAATCTAGATTATATATATTGTGTCAACTAAAATTTCATGATTAAAGAAATAAAAACATATTGAATATTTTACAGTTATTTAACTGACTTTATAAAACCTTAACAATTCAGTTTAAAATTTATAGTCTACTATTCCAATAAATATCTGTATAATTTTTTTTAAAATTTTCATATCTAGCCATTACAAATAATGTATCAGAAAGTCTATTAAGATACTTTATTACAAACTCGCCTATAGACTCGTTTTTTGATAATGAAATTGTTTCTCTCTCTGCACGTCTACATACTGTTCTTGCAATATGAAGATAAGATGCTCCAATTGTTCCACCTGGAAGAATGAAATTTTCTAAAGGTGATAGCTTTTCAGAAAAGGAGTCCATTATTTTTTCTAATTCATCAATATGTTTTTCTTGTATCAAAGGAATAGAAAACTTTTTTTTATCTTCTTCTGTGAAGCATAAGTCTGAACCTAGATGAAATAATTCATTTTGTATAATAGTTAGTTTGTCTGAAATTTCTTTATCAAGATTTGAAGCAATAGCTAAACCTATAAAACTATTTAGCTCATCTACTGTTCCATAAGATTGGATTCTTAAAGAGTCCTTAGAAACTCTTTCTCCTCCTCCTAAACTAGTTTCTCCTTTATCACCAGTTTTTGTATAAACTTTAGTTATTTTTGGCATAAATTAACCTTTTTAGCTGTATTAAAAAAATTAGTTCAAATATATAAATTATATACATTTGAACTAAAAATTATTATTATTTTTATATTAATTTGTTGTTGCTGGAGTTTCTGTTCTAGCTACTGGTTTAATTCCAAATAAAGCAGGGTTTTTAAATCTCTTAATTGTAATAAGAGATCTTAAAAATGTTCTTGTTACTGTTATTGCTGTAAACATACTTACTAAAACACCAATTCCTAGAGTAAGAGCAAAACCTCTTATTAAACCTGTACCAAAATAGAACAAAACAGCACAACTTATAAGTGTTGTCATATTTGAGTCAAATATTGAAGGAAAAGCTCTTTGGAAACCTGCTTCTAAAGCATTATATATAGAGCGACCTGCTCTTAATTCTTCTTTTGTTCTTTCAAATATAAGGATATTTGCATCAACTGCCATACCTATACTTAAGATAAAACCTGCAATACCTGGAACTGTTAAGGTAATAGGAACAAGTTTAAAAATTGCTATTGATAGTAAGGTATATATGATTAAAGCTAAGTCTGCAACTAAACCTGGGAATCTATAATTAAAGAACATAAATATAATTACTGCCCCTAAACCTAAAGCTCCTGCAATCATACTCTTATTAACTGCTTCTTCACCAAGTGTTGCTCCTACAGTTCTATTTTCAACCATTTTTAAAGGAACAGGAAATTGACCTGCTTTTAGTTTTATTGCTAACTCTTGAGCTTCTTTTGCTGTAAAGTTTCCTGATATTGTAGCTGTACCGCCTGTAATTGGTTCATTAACATTTGGAGAGGAAATGATTTTTCCATCTAACTCAATACCAAGTGGTTTACCAACCAATCTTGTTGTAATATCACCAAAAAGCTTTGAACCTTCACTATTAAATGAAATATTAACAGCCCATGAGTTTCCCATTCCGTTTGGTTGACTACCAGCATCTTTAATCATAAAACCATCAAGACCTGTTTCCTTCCAAACAAATTCAGATTTACCATTTTTCACTTCAGTTTTTGGTTGATTTGTTGTTGTATCTAAAACTTGTTCTTTAAACTTTAGTTCTGTAGTTTCTCCAACGATTCTTATTGCTTCTTCTGGATCTTTAACAGAAGGTATTTCAACAATTATTTGTTTATCACCTTTTTGTTGGATTATTGGTTCAGCAACACCAAGACCATCAACTCTATTTCTTACAACAGATATTGCTGATTTCATTACAGTTTGATTTATCTCTTTTATTTTATCTGTTGTTTGTGCTTCTAAAACCAGTCTAATACCACCTTGTATATCAAGACCTTCTTGAATTGGTTTAGTAGAAATTATAAATGCTGAGCCAAAAACTAAGGCTACAATAAATAGCAATAAAAACTTTTGCGACGATACCATTTTAATTCTCCAAAATTATATAATCAGGCAATTAATTAAAAAAACATATTGTATTATATTATTTTTAAATATACATAATACTAATACTTAAACTTAAAGTATTATAAACATATACAAATTTTAACCTTTAAATAATTTTATTTTAAATAATTGTTTAAAATTAAGTATAGAAATTTTACAAATAATCATAAAAATTTGCATATAAACCTTTATTTGGTATATAAATACTTTTAGTCATACAATTTTAACTTGAGTCTTAGTTAATTATGAAAAAAATATTAAGTGCCTTAGCTACTACTGCTTTATTCTTGCAACTTAATTCATGCTATTTGATTAATCAGGGTGTTAATTTATTAAAATATAATTTTTCTGCCATTCCACTGGAGCAAGTTTATAACGATCCTAGAACTTCTGACAAAATTAAAGAGAGAATAAAACTTGTTTTTGAAATTAGAGAGTTTGCTATAAATAAGCTAGGATTAAAGCAAAATAAAACATATACAAAATATGTACAATTAAATGATAAAAATTACCTTGTAAATGTTGTTGTAGGTAGTAAACCTGATAAATTAGAAGCTTATGAGTGGAAATTTCCATTTTTTGGTGCTTTTCCATATAAAGGTTTTTATAATTTAAGAGAAGCAAAAGAAGAAGAAAGAAGACTTAAAGATTTAGGGTATGATACTTATATAAGAACAGCGGGAGCTTTTAGCACTCTTGGTTGGTTTGATGATCCAATATACTCATATATGTTAAATTATTCTACAGAGTATTTAGCAAATATCATAATACATGAAATGACTCATGCAACAGTATTTATACCTAATAATGTTCAGTTTAATGAAGAAATGGCAAATTTTGTTGGTGAGCATGGAGCAACTGAATTTTTAAGATATAAGTTTGGTGAAAACTCTAATGAGTACAAGTCATCATTTAAAATAAAAGAAGATGGAAAGAAATTTTCAGGCTTCTTAAATGAATTGCATAATGCATTGAAAAAAATGTATGATGACCCAAATAAAAGTTATGAGGAGAAATTAAAGGAAAAGTCAGAAATTATAAAAGATTTTAAATATAATAAATTTAAAGAATTTGAAAAAACAGTTGCTTACCCTAATAATTACGGTGGTTTCCCTAAAATGAAATTAAATAATGCTGTGATAATGGGCTTTATAACTTATGAGCAAGATTACAGTTTATATATTAATGCATATGATAAACTAGGGCAAGATTTACCTAAAGCAATGAAACTTTTTAAAATTGTTGAGCAAAAATCAGCGAATAACCCAAAACAATTTTTAAGAGATTATGTAGACGGTAAGATCGAAGTTAATATATAAAGTAATTAAAAATTTGGATAACGAAAATTTTATTGTTAGGTTTGATCATATAATTGCACCTAATATAAACCTAAATATACAAGAAAATAAAGTAATAGTATTAGGTACTGTTAAGATCTCTATTGATTCTATGCTAAAAGAATTTACAAAGGGTTTGGGATTAAAATCTGTTTTTGATCATATAGTTGAAAAGTTTGTTGATGAAAAAGGCTATCATTTAATTATTAAAAATATAGCTAATGCAGATATTTTTGTTAAAGATAATAAATTATATGTATCTGCAACATATATGAGTTCTAAAGAGTGGTGGGCAAAGCCTGTAGCAGTACTTGTGCTTGGTAAACTGCTAAATGATTTTGCATGGAAAATAGAGAATACAGGAATAGAACCAGGTTTTAGAGATGAAATAAGAAAAGCAATGCAACAACTAAGAAAAAACAATTATGCTATTCTTGACTTAAATAATTTATTTGAAAATCAATTCTTTTATATAAACAACTTTAAGTTTAATATCTATAATTTTAAGTTTGAAAAAATACAAACATACTCTGAAGATGGCGTTTTTGTAATAAGGGTAGAAGGTTTATCTGATATTAAAAGATCAATAAAGTAGCTTTTGTAAACTTATATAGCAAAATACTTTTCATATTATCTTAAGTGTTTTATTATTTTATGCCCTGAGTAAATTTTTTTCAGAAATTATTTTGAAAAAAAACTTTTTACCCTATTTACTTATATTTAAATATATGTTAATATTAACATAATTTAAAGTTAATACCCAATTCGGGAAAGGTTTATCAAAAACATGAAAAATTTACTTAGAAGAGCTGCATCATTTACATTAGCATCATCAGTGTTAGTAAGTGCAACAGCATGTAACGGACCAACAAATTCAAATGAACTTTTACTTCAAGACCAAGCTGGAATATCATCAAAAAAAGATTCTAGTTCAAACGCTGAAACAGATTGGGTAATAGGAGTTCATTTAGCTGCTGATAATAATCTTTATCAGTTCGGTTTAGAAGATATGAACGAAATGGAAGCTGGTCTTAATACAGACAAAGTTAAATTTGTTGTATTATTTGATGGTGCAAAACAAGGTGACTCAGCTGTTTATGAAATTCAAAAAGATCCAGGTGGAATGAATAAAACATTAGTATCTAAAAAAGTTGCTAATCCTTTAGTTCCTGCAAGTAATGAAATTGACTCAGGAGATCCTAAATTAGCTGCTAAATTTGCTGATTGGTTAGTATCAAACTATCCTGCTAAACATACAGGTTTTGTTTTCTGGAATCACGGAGCTGGTTGGGAAAGAGCTAAAAATTCATTCGTTTCAAAACCAAGTAGAAAAATTGGTGAAATTTCAACAAACGAATTTTGTTGGGATGACAATGGTTCAAATATGAGTACAACAGATTTAAATCCAATTCTTGAACCAGCAGCTAAAAAAATGGGTAAAAAATTTGATATCCTTAACTTTGATGCTTGTTTAATGGCTCACACAGAAGTAGCTTATCAAGCAAGAAATGCAGTTGATTTCTTAGTAGCTTCAGAAAAAACTGAACCAGGTGCTGGAAATCCTTATGATTATTTATCAAAAGCATTAAGTGCTAAATCATCTATGAGTGGTTCAGAAGCAGCTCAAATGTTTGTAAAAAGTTATGAACAATCATATAAGGGTCAACAAGTAACACTTTCAGCTACAAATATTTCAACACTTGTTAATGATCTTACACCTGCAATAAACTCATTTGCTGATGCAATGGTTGCTAATCTTGCTACAGATAAAACAGAATTAAAAGCTCTTAGAACAAAAACAGCTTCATTTGAAAATTATGATTGTGGTGACTTAGGTCATTTCGCTTCAATGGTTTCAAAAAGTGCAGCAGTTAGTGCTCCTGTTAAAGCAGCAGCAGCTAAAGTTGCAGAAGAATTAGCAAAAACAGTAGTTGCTAACCATAGTTCAGCTAATGCTAATGCTCAAGGTTTAATGATGTATTTCCCTTCAAGCGGTTCTGTTAAACCAAGATACGACAAACTTGACTTTGCTAGTAATAAATGGGATGAATTTATTAAAGCTTTCGTAAAATAAACGATAACCTTATCGGAATTTAACTTAAATTTTAGCTCTCTATTTTGAGAGCTTTTTTTGTATTTTATCGGAATAATAATTGAAAATAGAGAAGATTAGATAAGAGAAGAAGTAACAAGTAAAAAGGTACTATACTTAATAGTAATTGGTTTGCAAAAAATATTTATCTGTAGCTTTGTTACTGAAATCCTCTTGTCTTATCACTTTTTTCTTTTCACTTATTGTCTAGTATAGTTCAAGCCTTTTCATTCATTTAATTTGAAGTAAGAAGACAAAAAGTTAAAAGAACAGATTTAAAATGTCAAATATGTATAAAAAAAGTGACTTGAGAAAAATAATGAAGTAAAATTATTTAAAATTACTAACTATTATATTCTTCTCTCGTCACTTTTTACTTTTTATCTTCTTCTATTTTTTATAAAAAATAAAACTTACTTTTTATCTGAGAATGATTCAGCATTTATTCTAAAAAGTCCATCTGAATTTCTTATTTCCCATTCAGTGTTTATAGAGCGTTTTTCAAGATTCATTTCTGATATAGGGAATCTCTTTAAACCTTGCTTTTTAGCTAATTCAATTGCTTTATCGACATCAACCCTGATGTCAAACTCTCTAATTTCTCTACCAAAAAAGAAATCTGTTACTTCATTTGCAAAGCCCATATCAACTCTTAAAGCTTTATTTTTAAAAGGTGATTTAAAATAAAATGTCCAATTTGCCATTCCATCTTCACTAACCCATCTAGATTCTGCTTTAACTAAGTTTGATGAAATATCCCAACTTCTAGCTTTTGACTGAGCCATAAATAAATCAGACTTAAAGTTTGAATATTTTTTATTAGCACTTTGTTGAACTGTATTATCATTACCTATAGGTTGTACAGGTATTATATCATTTGAACATGAAGTTAATAAAAATAACGATAATCCTATTAAAAGATTTTTTTTCATAAAATACTCCTATTTAATTATTCAGGTAATGCACAAACAACAACAGTTGAATTATGATAACCATTTAATGTTCCACTATATTTAGCAATTTCACCATAAGTTGAAAAACCTGTTACAGGGACATTTTCGCCAAATACAGAAGATATTTCTTTCATTTCATTTACATATTTATCACCCATTATTGATTGACGACAAATACAATCAAATACAAGAACCCCAGACGCTTTTACTCCTGCTAAGTTTTTATTTGCTTCCATTGAAGCATCATTTGCAGCTTTAATTAAGTTTTGTTCAACAGCGTCAACAATTGCAACTAATGAATCTTGTGGTATTTCTGTTGCCATTGCAAAAGAACCATCTTCATTACATATAAGAGGTGCTCTTATTTTTGTAAAAGTTAAATCTTGAATTGCTAATTCATTATTAATTAAAAACACATTTGCATTCTCTTTTGTTAATGTAATACCTTTAGTTGCTGCATATTCTTTATAAACTTCGAAAGCAGGCCTTCCATCAAGTTCATAAAGAGTTGCTCCTTGGACTTTTGTTGCTCTCATTGTTTTACTAGCATTTTTCATACCATGAGAAACACCAACACCAACTTTATTTTTTGAGAATATCTTTATAAATACAGCTCCATTAGAAAAATGTTCACCATTAAAAAATACATAAGTTTCTTTTAGTTTTGCATCATCTCCTGCTGCTCCACCAACTAACTGAGAAAGAATACCAGTTTTTGTAAAAATACCTTTTATAAATTCTTCTCCACTACCAAGTAAACCATCAACAAGAAGCATTACTGTAGGATATCTAAACTCTTGTCTAGACATTTCTCTAACTTCTTCTTTAAAATTACCAAAATGCTCATCAATGGCTTGTTGAGTATTGCCTTTAAGGTTTTGTGCCTTTGTTGTAATAATTTTCATAGTATCTGATTTTATTGCCATTATAGATAATCCACCAGTTACTGCTTCATTTTGAACAAATTCTCCAGCAGTTGAACATCCAACTATTTGTTTACAATTAGTTTTTTCTTTTATTTTCTCTAGTAAAACTTTAAAATCATAAACAGTTGAAGCAAATACAAAAACTATATCAGGCACTTCACCTTTAAAATTATGTAAAGCCTTGTTACATACCTGTTCAACAGCTTTTATTGCATTTTTTTCATTTGTAACAGCATTGCCAATTATTGTACTCATTTTGTTCTTCTCCTAAAAATTTAAATGACATCATAAACTTAAGAAACTGTTTTAAAATATAAATTATTTCTAAAAACTTATAACCAATTAGAAAAGATAAAATATTAAGATAGATTCCATTATACAATTTTTGTAGAAAAAAAATAAGTAATTAATAAAAAAAACTCTTAATTATTTGAATTTATAAAATATTTTATCTCTCTAAATACTTTATTTTTTTCATAATCTAAACCAATTATATGATTGGATTTTTTTAATGTAATAAGTTTTTTATTAGTAGAACCAATATTTTTATATAAATACTCAGATCCTGAATAATCTGTTGTTTCATCTCCTTTAGAGTGTATTATTAAAACATCAGATTTTATTTTACTTAAATCTTTTTTAGTCTCTTGTATTAATTCTAAAGCACTTCTTGTGGCTTTAAATGAAAAATAATCACCTCTAATATAATTTTTTCTTGCAATAGGATCGTTTATATGAACAAGGGTTAAATTTGCTGGCCAATCATCAATAAAAGAAGCAACTGTTGTTAAGTATGTTTCTGGTCTAAAAATATAAAACCATTTATATGCTATATATATAAAAGGGCTTAATAAGACAATTTTTTTTATATTATATTTCTCAGCTAATTTTAATGTTAAAGTGCCACCTGTTGAAAAACCTAGTACGTATACTTCATCATATTTTTTTATTAAATCTAAATATTGATTTTCTGCAATATTATACCAATCTTGCCAACCATAGTTACTCATAACTTTACCCTTTGCACCATGCCCTGGATATCTTGGAGCAAAAACATTATAGCCATTATTAGATAAATATTCTCCAACTAGACTAACCTCATGAGGGCAACCACCTAAACCATGTAATAACAAGAAGGCTTTTTTACTTTTATTTGATTTAATTTCAAAAGGTTCGCAACCTTTGACAATTTCTTCAGTAATATAAGAGTTACTATAAGATTTTAGGTTTATAGATAATACAAAAAAAGATAAGATTAGTATAAGTAATTTTTTATTCATTTAATCATTATAAAGCTAAATTTATGAATAAAGAAGAGCTATTTTTTCAAAGATCTCACATATTTCATTAAATGTTAAATCATATCCCATTAATAGTTCGGATAACTGATCAATAAATTCTTCTAAATTGACTTCTTCAGGCGAACTAAAAAAAACTGTTTTTATAGTTAAATTTTCCAATGGAAATGCCCCAAATTTATTAGTAATATATATCACAACTTTATAACTATTCTAACATATATATAAAATAATACAATGTCAACTGTTGACAGAGATGTATATTTTTATTTTCTAAAAACTGTTTTAGCTAAATAGTTATAATTATCAAAAAATTCTTTAATTAAAATTTTATTACCAGCAACAGAACCAGAGTTTATAACAGGCTCTTTTTTATTAAAAATAATTTTTTCTTTATCAAATCTCTCAAAATCTTTTCCTGTTGCAAATAATAATCCAATACCTCCAGCTATATCCCATTCAGATTTAGGATGAACAGAATAATAAAAATCACATTCACCACCAGCTATCTTCATTAATTTATGAGCTACACTGCCAAGAGGCTTAATTTCAGAGAATATTTTTATAAAATCATCTACTTTTTTATGTTTAAATTCACTTCTGCTAACTAATATTTTTGAACTTTTTAAATCTTGACTATCAGATTTAGAATTAAACCCAATAAAATTTATTTCATCTTTAAAAGAATTCCAAAAGCCCCCTTGTTGTGTTATAGGATTATATACTGCACTTGCCACAGGTAATCCATTTTTAACTAAAGCAACACTTACAGACAATTCAGGTTCTTTATTTACGAAACCTTGTGTACCATCAAGAGGATCAACAATCCAGACATATTCTTTTTTTAATCTATCTTCATTATCTTTATCTTCTTCTGATAACCAACCAACATCAGGAATTAATTTTAAAAGATTTTCTCTTAGATAATCATTTGTTTCTTCATCTGCAATAGTTACAGGTGTTTTATCTTCTTTATAATTAACTTTTACTTCTTCATAAAAATATTTTTTTATAATATCAGATGCAGATATAACTATTTCTTGTAAATCATTGATTTTCAGCATTTTGATTTCCTGTATTTTCTTGTACTTTTGTATTTTTATTAGGTAAAGACATATTTATTAGCGGAACCGCACCCCCACCTTTTGTACTAACAGTTGGCATATTACCATCCCATTTATCTATTGCTTTGTATTCAACTAAAGTATTATTAATAGATTGAGTTAATATATTATTAGCTTTAGCTTGAGATTGAGCTTCTAATAGTAAAGCTTGAGATTGTCCTTTTGAAAGTTCAATTTTTTGTTGAGCTTCATATTTAATCTTTAATAATTCATTTTGAGCTTTTAAAGCATCTTGTTCCATTACATTTTTTTGAGATATTGCTTCAATTACTAGAGCTGGTGCTCTTGTTTCATTAATAGTAAATTGTTTAATATCAAAACCATATTGTTTTAATCTAATTGATAATAAATCTTGTATTTTATTTACTGCATCAGCCTTTCCTTTACCTAAAAAATCTGTTATAGGCATTTTTCCCATTACTTCTTGCATTGCTTGTCTTATTGTTTGTTTTATATAACCATGACTTATTCTTTCTATATCTTGCCTAAATGAAGTATATAGAAAAGGTATTTTATTTGGATCTAGTGTAAATGATAAAGAAACATCACAGCTAACAGGTTGTCCTTCAACAGAATTTACATTTATTTCTTCATTTTGCGGTGAACCTTCTGTTGGAGCTTGTGTAAGAATTATAGTTTGCATAAAGTAAGGATATTCAATTATTTGCTGGAAAAACGGGAGTTTTAAGGCATATCCAGAGTGTACAGGTTCTGTATTAATTTTTCCTGATATCTTATTTATAAAAACACCTACATAACCAGGGGGAATATATCTTGTTGTGTCAAATATAAATAAAATTAAAACAATGATTCCTATAATAAAAAAAGTTAGATTACCTACTTTTAAGCTTAATTGTTTATTTTCTGTCATTTATTTTTACCATCTAGAACAAAATCTTTTTTATAATTTAAAGCATCTTTATAAAGACCTTTAGCATAATCTAGGCTTTCCTTACCTATTTTAGCTCCACTCATTTGTGCTAATTTTTCGATTCTTTTTTCTTTATCTAAAGAATTAATACTTACAGTTGTTTTAGTTTCACTGGAACTTTTTTCAATCCATAAATGATTATCAGACATTGCAGCCACTACAGGAAGATGTGTAATACAAATAATTTGAGTATCATCTGCTAATTTGCCTAATTTATGTGATACAACTAAAGCTGCTTTTCCACTAATACCAGCATCAATTTCATCAAATATAAGTGTAGGAACTTGACCAGATTTATGTAAAACCATTTTTAATGATAATGTGATTCTAGAGCTTTCACCTCCAGATGCTGTTTTAGATAGAGATCTTAAAGGCTCACCAGGGTTAGGGCTTAATAAAAACTCTATAGAGTCAATACCTGATTCAGAAAATGCTTCCTTTTTAGTAAAATTAACTTTAAATTTAGTGTTTTGCATACCAAGTTCTGATAACTCTTTCTCTACTTGAGGTTCAAGAACTTTAGAAATATCTTTTCTGGATTGGCTTAATTTTTCTGCTTGTTCTTTATATTCTTTTTCAAGAACATTTATATTTTTTTCAAGTTCTGTTAATCGCTCTTCGCTATTTTCTACAAGTAAAACCTTACTCTTTAACTCATCAAGATAAGATAAAACCTCTTCTACTGTTTGACCATATTTGTTTTTCATCTTGATTATTATGTTTAATCTTTCTTCAATTTCTGATAGTCTAAAAGGATCAGATTCAATTTTATCTGTATGATTTCTTAAAGTCCTTGAAATTTCTTCTATTTGAATACTTATTCCTTCTAATTCATTGCTTATTTCTTCTAATTCATTATCGTATCTAGAACAATCAGAAACTAATCTTGATACAGAATTAAGCATATCACGAACACTTACACCTTCTTCATTTGAATATAATTCATGATATGCTTGTGTTAGGTCTTTGCTTAAATCTTCAGCATGAACAAGAATTTCTCTCTCTCTTTTTAATTCTTCTTCTTCTCCAAGTTTTAATCCTGTTTCTTCTATTTCATTTAGTTGAAATTTATAAAAATCTATTTGTCTCTGATTTTCTTGGCTATTTCTTTTTAAGATATCATATTCTTTCTTATAAATATTAAGCTTTAAGTATAAATCTTTAACTTTTTCTAATGATTTTTTGTGTTTTTCATCTCCTATAGAGTCAATAATCTGTTTATGTCTTTCTACCTTAAATAAATATTGATTTTCATTTTGCCCAATTGTATCAATTAAATATTCTCCAATTTGTTTTAAAAAGTTTTGTGTTACTAATTGTCCATTGATTCTGCATTTATTACCAGATCTTTGAATTGTACGACTAAGAGTTATTGTATCTTCTAATTCATCAAAACCATTTTCAAGAAGGATTTCTCTTATTATTGGTGTTAATTTAAATGTTCCTTCAAGATATGAGGATTTACTACCTGTTTTTATTTGATCTGGTGATAGTCTACCACCGATTATTCCTTCTATAGCATCAACTATAAGGGATTTACCAGCACCTGTTTCACCTGTTAAAACTGTTAAGCCTTTTAAAAAATTCAACTCGAGCTTTTCAAGTAAAACAAAGTTTTCTATTAATAAATGAGATAACATTAAAAAATATTTAAAAGTAAAATTTACTACAATTTCCAATAAAATAATACTAATAGATTTTAACATATTCTAATGAAGAGAAGATGTAAAAAGACCTTAGTAAAAAGACAAGAAATGAAAAGACCTTAGTAAAAAAATAAGGGTGAGAGGTTTTAATACTTTTAATTAATCATTTTTATTAAAACAATTTTGTTTGATTATGTGTATTTTTAGTAGCTAGTTTATACTTATACTTTATTTAAATTAATACTTATTTTTATAAACCTAGACTTTTAATAAGTAATAGGAAATATAAGTAATAGGAGGTATTTTATTATTTTCTTCTTACTTTACCTATTTATAAACACATTTTCTGTAATCTACTGATTATCTAAAAACTTAGATGATCTAGAACTTAAAAGAATTAGTCTAATAGATTTTAGTTAATAAATTGATTGTAATGCTTGACATCGTTAAGTCTATAATATAACATTCCACATTAACATACACATTTGGTAATATATCAAATATGCCTGATTAAAGGAAATTTAATACTATTTAGGTAAGGTAAGTCTAAATTAATGGAAAAAGTTCAACTTCGTACTTATGTATTTATAGACAGTTTACAACCTCAATTTGCTGCATATTCAGCAAGTACAGCACAAGGTTATCTACCTGTGGAGGGACAAGCAGCACTTTATATAGAGATTGCACCTGGTATGGAAATTAATAGAGTAATGGATATTGCTCTTAAAGCAACAGATGTTGCACCTGCTGAACTTATTGTTGAAAGGCAATATGGTATGCTTGAATTACATTCAGACTCACAAGCTGATGTTAGACAAGCTGGTCAAGCGATTCTTGATGCTCTTAATCTTAAGGAAAGTGATAGAGTAAAACCTCAAATTATTTCAAGTCAAATTATTAGAAATGTAGATGATTATCAAGCAATGTTAATAAATCGTTCAGGTAGAAAAGGGATGATGTTAATTGCTAAACAATCTTTATTTATACTTGAAGTATATCCTGCTGGTTATGCTACATTAGCTGCAAATGAAGCTGAAAAAGCTGCTGACATTAATATTGTTGTTATAAGAGCAGCAGGAGCTTTTGGTAGACTTTATTTAGCTGGGGATGAAAAAGATGTAATTGTTGCTGGAGAAGCAGCAATTAAAGCTATTCAATCTGTTGAAGGTACAGAAGAAAAAAAGAAATAAGCTTTAAGTGAATCTTAAATTTTTTTGATAAAAAATAATCATAAAAACATAAATAAAACACATAAAATTAAAATGGTTTAAAGTAAGGAGAAATTTCAAAATGTCTGAAGCATTAGGAATGATAGAAACAAAAAGTTTTACTGCTTTAGTAGAAGCTGCTGATGCGATGGTTAAAGCTGCTAGAGTAGAACTTGTTAGCTATGAAAAAACAGGTGGTGGTTTTGTAACTGCTGTTGTTAGAGGTGATGTTGCTGCTGTTAAAGCTGCTACAGATGCTGGTGCTAGAGCAGCAGAGAAAATTGGTGAAATTGTTGCTGTTCATGTTATTCCAAGACCTCATTCAAATGTTGATAGCATTTTACCTCTTGGTAGACAATCTGAAAATAAAGGCAGTAACGCAAAAAAATCTGAAAAATAAGGGGAAAACTAAGTGTTATTAGGTAAAGTAGTAGGCACTGTTGTTTCAACCAATAAAGAACCAAGACTTGAAGGATTAAAGCTTCAGGTTCTTGAAATTCTTGATATAAAAGGTAAACCAAATAAAAACTATGTTATTGCTATTGATGCAGTAGGTGCAGGAGTTGGTGAGATTGTTTTATATGCAGCAGGTAGTTCTGCAAGACAAACTGAGGCAACAAATAATAAACCATGTGATGCTGTAATAATGGCTATAGTAGATAGTTGGGACGTAAACAATGAACTTGTATATGACAAAAGCGATAGTTAGGTAATTAATTTTTATGGAAATGTCTGAAAATAAAGTAAGATCTATAGTTGAAGATGTTGTATCAAGAGTTATATCTCAACAAGGATTAAGTAATTCCGATTTATCAAGACCTAATCCCCCAAGAGAAATAGGTGTTTTTGATGATTTAGATGAAGCAGTTAATGCAGCAAAAATGGCTTATGAAGAGTTCAAACAATATTCTATCAAAGATAAAGAAAGAATAATAAAAAGTATTCGTAATAACTGTCGTAGACACGTAGAAATTTTGGCAAAAATGGCTGTTGAAGAGACATCTTTTGGACGATATGAAGATAAAATAAATAAGAATCATCTTGTTATTGATAAAACTCCAGGTACAGAAGATCTTGGTTCTAAATCTTTATCAGGAGATCAAGGCTTAGTTTTATGGGAAAGAGGCCCTTTTGGTGTAATTGGTTCTATAACACCTTGTACAAATCCAACTGAAACTATAATATGTAATGGTATAGGTATGATAGCAGGTGGAAATTCTGTTGTTTTTTGTCCTCATCCTCTTGCAAAGAATGTATCAGTTTATTGTATTAGTGTAATTAATGAGGCTATTATCTCTGCTGGTGGACCTAGAAATTTAATGGTTACATTAAGAAGTCCATCTATCGAGATGGCTCAATCACTTATGACACATAGAGGAATAAAATTGCTTGTTGTTACAGGTGGCCCTGATGTTGTAAAGAAAGCTATGACTTCTGGTAAGAAAGTTATTGGAGCTGGACCAGGAAATCCTCCTGTTGTAGTAGATGAAACAGCTAATATTGCTAATGCTGGTAGAGATATAGTCAAGGGTGCAAGTATTGACAATAATATTATTTGTACTGCAGAAAAAGAAGTTTTTGTTGTTGCATCTGTTGCAGATGAACTAAAAAGACAAATGTGTAATAATGGAGCTTATGAATTAAAGTCTTATAATCTTAGAAAACTTGAACAATTAGTTTTGACAGAAAATAAAGGCAATAGAAAACATTCTGTTGTCAACAAAAAATGGGTTGGTAAAAATGCTAATGTTATCTTAAAGGAAATAGGTATTGATGTTGATCCATCTGTTAGGTTAATTATTTGTGAAGTTCCTGAAGAGCATCCTTTTGTTTGGTCAGAATTACTTATGCCAGTTCTTGCAGTTGTAAGAGTTCCTGATGTAGATAAAGCTATTTCTCTTGCTGTAGAAGCTGAACATGGATTTGGACATACAGCTAGTATGTATTCATATAATATTGAAAAGATTACCAAAATGGCAAAATTAATAAATACATCTATATTTGTTACAAATGCTCCAACATATGCTGGTCTTGGTTTAGGTGGTGAAGGTTATACTTCATTTACTATTGCAAGTCCTACAGGTGAAGGCTTAACATCTGCTAAAAACTTCACAAGAGAAAGAAGAATTGAAATGGTAAATCATATGAGAATGGTTTAAAAATTAAAAAATTTAATACTTTTTACTTAGGTAAAAATAAAAACTCCTTATTAAATTTAATAAGGAGTTTTTTAGTAAATATTATTTTAATTATTTTTTACTTAAAATCTTAGTATTTTCACCTCTAATTAAGCCTTCTCTAAGCATAGCATCAATTTTGACAAAATCACCTAATTTGGCTTCACATTTACCAAATACAACAACTACATACTCTTTTCTAGATGAAGCACTCCAAATTGAAACCATATAATATAAATCTTTTATCTCTTTTATAGTTCCTAATACTTCAATAAAACTTTGTTTAGGTAGCTCTCTTCTAAAATTTGATATCTTAATAAAAGGTGGTGATTCTGGTTTTAAACCAAGAATTTTTATACCTTTTGTTGTTATTGTAGGATAAAAAGAAAATTTAATAGTTTTTCCTATATATTTTGTAAGTGGGTATCTTTTTTGAATTACAGGTGAACGATTTTCTTTCATAGGATACTTAAAACCATCAATCTCAATAGTTCCATTACCTTTTTCATTTGCTTCAACTATTATACCTTCAGCCATACCAACTGATCTTTGAAAGTTAGGTAAAGTTGCATTTACAGGAACAGGGAAAAGTGTTTCTATTTTTTCTTCTCCTAGCATTAAAAACTCTTGTGTTTCAGTTTTTTCTCTAGGTTTTAATTTAGGTTTACCTTTAACAAATTTTTTATCATTGGGTCTAAAGTTATTATTTCTTTCGCTTCTGAAATCACTTCTTTCTCCCCTATTATATTCAGAACGTTCACCTCTATAATCATTTCTTGGTTTACCTTCTTGATTATTACCCATTTGACCTTTATCTCTATAACTAGAGAATTTCCTATTATCCATTAAATGTAACCTTTCCAGATATCAAATTTTAAGATAGATTTTTAATTATCATTTCAAAACTACATTATAAATCAATTGTTTATAATTTGCCTATCTATACTTAGTAAAGAGTAAAAAAGGGATTTATTAAGTAAAATAATAAATGACTGTTGTTTATTTTTATATATTAACAATACCTTAGACAAATTTTTTTTATAATTGCCTGAAATAATAGTCAAAAAAAATGTTATAGATTGTAGAATTACAACATATACTCAACCTGATACTCTTAATATTATTCTAATGGATAATAGTTGTACACATTTTTAACTTATAATTACGTCTAAGGTATTGGTTTACTACAACTGTTTTTATATATTTAATTTGATAACCACATTAGAGCTTCTCTAATCATATCATCAGACTTATCTAAATCTGATTTTGATTCATTAAGCCAAGTTAATGCAGATGAAACTTCACTTGCTGAATAACCTAAAGCAAATAATGCACCTTCTGTTTCCTCAAATTGTTCAATTTTTTCACTATTTACATTAATCTCAGAAACATCATGAACTTCTGTTTTTAAACTTGTTATTTTTTCTTTTAATTCCAATATCATTCTTTGTGCTGTTTTAAGACCAATTCCAGGAGCTTTTGATAGTTTTTTAGGGTCATTTCCATAAATAGCTGTAATAACTTCAGGAACATTAAATTGCGAAAGTATTGCTAACGCTGTTTTAGCTCCTACACCACTTACAGAGTTTAATAAGTTAAAAAGTTCTCTCTCTGTTTTTGTTAAAAACCCAAAAAGTTTCATAGTATCTTCACGGTGGATTAATGTTGTATATATTTTATATTCTTCGCCTAAATTTACTTGTTCGAGATTCCTTTTTGATATATTTATTAAATAACCAACACCCTGAACATCAATACTTAAGCTATCTTGATATATTTCATCAACAACACCTCTAAAAAAATTATACATTTAGCCAAATAGTCTCCTATACCAATGCTGTAATTTTAAAGTATGTAAAAGCTTATCTCTTGTTAAATAACCACTTTCTAATAACACCTCACCAATTAATTTTGAATTAGGTGTTCCGTCTAATTCCTTTTTCTTTTTTAGAGCAAAGTCTAATTGAAATTT
Source organism: Candidatus Sericytochromatia bacterium (assembly GCA_046328075.1). Lineage (GTDB taxonomy): Bacteria > Cyanobacteriota > Sericytochromatia > UBA7694 > JACMQJ01 > JAXLXG01. The sequence goes on along the minus strand of JAXLXG010000002.1, from coordinate 197,068 downwards.
AGTAACTATACGAAGTATTAACATCATATCTCCTATAAGAATAGGTGCTTTAGGTGTTCCAGTAACTTCAAGAGTTATATAATTTTTTTGAACACAGTTATATATCTGATTAAAAGCTTCATGTGTCTTCTCAGGATAGTTTGTATCAAAAAATTGCTTTAATGTACTTTTACTATTAATTTTACCTAAGAATATGATTAAATCCATTGGTATTGCCATACCTTTAACTGAGTCAGAGCCAAGTTGTGTTAATTTGGGAATTACATAGTTAAAACTATCAACAAAACCAGAGTTTGGTTTACCCATATCTTCAACATCTATATGACTTTCAAATGATAAATCTGCTTCATCGACATCATCTGCTAAGTTACTCATATCTATAGCATTTGTTCTATGAATAATATGATCTTTATACTCTTCCATATACTTATGGAATAACATCTCAATTTCATATAATAATCTTTGTTGACCCGCATCGGGAAGAATTTTTGAGTATTTAATAACATCTGCATAAGAATGTATAGAAATTTGATTATAATAATACTTTTCTTCTTTTGTTTCACTAATTTTCATAGGTTGTACTGCATATCTAGCTCTAAATTCACTTATATTCTTAAGTTCATCTCTAAATTCTTGTATATTTGAATATCTTTTTGATGGATCTTTAGCTAATGCTTTTAATATAACATGATCTATATGAGGTAAAAGATCTGTAGTTATTTTACTTGGAGCTATAGGTTCTTCTGTTAAAATTTTCATTATTACATTTCTTGGATTATCACCCTCAAAAGGCAAACGTCCTGTTAGCATTTCATACATAGAAACAGCAAAAGAATACATATCTGCTCTACCATCAACTAAATCAGGTGTTTGTAGTTGTTCTGGAGAAATATATAAAATTGTTCCTTTTATCATTCCAGGTGCTTCATTTATATTTAAGTTTTCCTCACCAGCAAATTTTGCAATACCAAAATCTGTTAATTTAGATACCCCTTTTGATGTATATATTATGTTTTCAGGCTTAATATCCCTATGGATTACATTGTTTTTATGAGTATAAATTAAAGCATCACAAATCTCATCTGATATTTTTAATGTAGTTTCAAGGCTAAATGGGTGACCTTGAGATTTTAATAAACTAGTTAATGTTGCACCATCAATTAACTCCATAACTATATAATGCAAATTATCTTTACTGCCAATATCATATACACACACAATATTATTATGAGTAAGATTTGCAATAGCTACAGCTTCTCTCTTAAAGTTATTTACTGTATCTTCAATTTGTGAGGCATCAAAACCAGCAGGTATTTTTAAAACTTTGATTGCAACTTGTCTTTTTAATCTTTTATCATTAGCTAAAAAGACCGCACCCATGCCCCCTCTACCTAGCTCTTTTACAATTTCATAATTATCTATACTCATTTAATCTATCACTCCTTAATCAATTTCAGATATTATATGCTGATGGTGGCATAACGCAATAGCTAAAGCATCTGCTGCATCATCAGGTTTAGGTATTTCTTCTAAGTCTAGAAGTTCTGTAACTATATTTTGCATTTCTAGCTTATCAGCTCTTCCATAACCTGTTAATGTAACTTTTACCTCTAAAGGTGTATATTCTTTTATTATTAGACCATTATTAGCTGCAGCTAATAAAATTACACCTCGTGCTTGACTAACTGTTATTACAGTTTTAGAGTTTTTAAAGAAAAATAATTCTTCTATAGCCATTATATCTGGTTTGAAATTCTCTATTAAATAATTCATATCATCAAATATAGCTTTTAATCTATCAGACATAATCTGGTCAGGAGTTGTATGTATTACACCATAATTTACAACATCTATCGTGTCATTGTCTATAATATCTATAATTCCATATCCAGTTGTTGCAGTCCCTGGATCTATACCTAAAATTCTCATTTAAACTCTATAAATTAATAAAAAACTTATATGTTAAATTATAATCAAATAAAAATCTATTTATGAACATAAATACTTATCTGTATAAATTCTAAATAATAAGATTTTTAAATGCAAATAAATATATTAATTAATAAATTTCTCTTAAAACGATTATAATTATAAAATTAGTAAATAATTTTAATATTTAGTATTTTTAAATGAAAAAAGATAAGACAAAAAAAGATATAGAAATTCAGATGAACAAAAAAGATTCTAATGAACTATATTCTGGAAAATATAAAACTCAAGTTTTCGCCGATAAAAAAGATAAGCTAGAAAAAGAACATAAAAAAACTAAACAAAATAAATATACAGATGAAAAAGAGGATGCATAAGGTTTTATTTTATGAGCGAACTAATAAAAAAATATTGTGGCTTAAATGATGATTGGTTAAATTCATTTGAAAGTTTTAATATAGATGATTCTTTAGTTATTGAAGATAATAAAATAAATAAAACATTTGATTTGTTAAGAGAAAAACTCAAAAATAATTATCCTTTTCATCATCCCTCTTATGTAGGACAAATGTTGAAACCTCCACACCCTATTGCTATTAGTGCTTATATTTCTGTTATGAAAATAAATCCTAATAATCATGCTCTTGATGGAGGTGCCGCAACAGCAGAACTAGAGAAAGAGTCTGTTAATTTAATTGCAAAAATGTTTGGCTTTGAAAAATACTTAGGTCATCTTACAAGCAGTGGCACAATTGCAAACCTTGAAGCTTTATGGATTTCAAGACAAATATATCCTGAAAAATCCATTGCATATAGTGAACAATCACACTATACACATAGTCGTATGTGTGAGGTTTTAAAAGTAAATTCAGTTAAAGTTAAATCTAATAAACATGGACAAATGGATATTATTGATTTAGAAGAAAAACTTAAATCTAGTAATATTGGAACTGTAGTTGTTACACTTGGGACAACTGCTCTAGGTGCTTTAGACCCTTTAGACAAAATTATAGAGTTATCAAAAAAATATAATTTCAGAATACATATTGATTCAGCTTATGCTGGTTTTTATAGTGTTTTAAAAAATAGTGACTTAATAAATGGAGAACTTTTTAAATTAATAAAAAATGTTGATAGTGTTGTTATTGATCCACATAAACATGGATTACAACCTTACGGCTGTGGATGTGTAATATTTTCAAATCCTGATGTTGGTAAATATTATGTACATGATTCTCCTTATACATATTTCACATCAAAAGAACTACATTTAGGAGAAATTAGTTTAGAATGTTCTAGAGCAGGTGCTTCTGCTGCTGCATTATGGACAACATTGCAAGTTTTACCATTAGAACAAAATAATGGCTTTGGAAATATACTAAAAAAAACTAGACAAGCAGGCTTAAAACTTTCACAAAAAATCAAAGAATCTGAAAACTATATATTATTACTTGAACCTGAACTTGATATAGTTTGCTATTTTCCTAAAATTAAAGATATGAATTCAGAATCAATATCAAATCTCACAGAAAAAATATTTGATTATTTAGAAAATCATAAAACAAAGCCTTTATATTTAGCTAAACTAAAAATTAGTAAAAATATAGGCACTTATCAAGAAAATATAAATTGGAATACTGAAAATATGACTATATTAAGAAGTTGTCTTATGAAGCCTGAACACTTAGATTTTGTAGATGAGATAATAAATAGACTAGAATTAGCATATAAGGAATTAGTAAATGGAAAATAAAAATACTGAAATCTTAAGAAGAATTGCAAGAAATGCAATGTTAGAAAAGGGCTTAGAGCCAGATTTCCCTCAAGAGGTATTACAAGAACTTAGTATTATTTGTGAAAAAGAGCCTGTAGAGAATATAAGTAAGGATTTAAGGCATTTACTATGGTGTTCTATAGATAATCATGATTCTAGAGATTTAGACCAATTAAGTGTGGGTGAATATATAGATGAAAATAATACAAAAATTTTAGTTGCTATTGCTGATGTGGATAGTTATGTGAAAAAAGACTCACAAATAGATATTCACGCCTCAAAAAATACAGCAACAGTTTATACATCTGCTCAAATATTTCCTATGATTCCAGAGAAACTTTCAACAGATTTGACATCTCTTGGTTTTAATGAAGATAGAGAAGCAATTGTATTTGAAATGATTATAGATAAAGAAGGATATATAACTCATTCAGATATTTATAGGGCATGGGTTCATAATTATGCAAAATTAGATTATATAAGTGTTTCAAAGTGGATTGATGGTAAAGAAGCAATTCCTGAAGCTTTAGCAAAAGTTAAAGGATTAGATGAAAATATTTTATTACAATATAATACAGCTAAAAAACTTAGGTTAAGACGTAATTTAAATGGTGCCTTAAACTTTGAAACTAAAAAACCTCGTGCTTTTGTTGATGAAAATTATAATTTAAGATTATCAGAAGATGAAAGAAATAAATCTAAAGAGATGATTGAAGATTTGATGATTGCTGTTAATGGTATTTCTGCAAGATTTTTAGATAATAAAGGTTTTCCTTCTGTAAGACGTGTAGTTAGAACCCCAAAAAGATGGAATAGGATTGTTGAATTAGCATTAAAACAAAATTATACTTTGCCTGAAGAGGCTAATCCTAAGGCTTTAGATGAGTTTTTAATTTGGTCTAAAAGAAATAATTCAGAAAATTTTGCAGAATTATCTTTAAGTATAATAAAACTTCTTGGACCTGGTGAATATATAATAGAAAAACCAAAAGAAGATAAATTAGGACATTTTGGTTTGGCTGTAAAAGATTACTCACATTCAACAGCACCAAATAGAAGATATCCAGATATTATTACTCAAAGACTGTTAAAATCAGCTATGGATAATAAAAATATTCCTTATACAGAAGATGAACTTAATAGTCTAGCTGAACATTGTACATTTTCTGAAAATATGATTAAAAAAGTTGAAAGACAGGTTGAAAAGTCAGCTTTTATATTATTTTTAGAATCAAAATTAAATCATGAATTTAAAGCTATTGTCACTGGTGAAAACTCTAAGGGTATCTGGGTTAAACTTTTATATCCTCCAGTTGAAGGAAAACTAGTAAAAAAAATATCCAATGATTTAGATATTGGAGATAAAATAAAAGTTAGGCTAATTGATACAGATGTTGAAAGAGGTTTTATTGATTTTGCAGAAGTTGATTAAATTGATTAAAGCCAAATCTAGGATTTAAAAATGGGACATAATCACCATCATCATGGTAAACATGAAGATAGTCACCATCACCATAATCATGCAAAAGAGATAAATAATATAAAAGCTTTATTATTTGCTTTTGTTTTAACTATGATTTTTATGATTGTTGAGTTTATAGGTGGGTATTTAAGTAAAAGTTTAGCCTTAATTTCAGATGCAGGACATATGCTTAGTGATGTGGTTTCTTTGGGTATTGCCATTTGGGCTATTAAACAAGGACAAAAGATTTCAGATTTATCAAAAACATTTGGATATAAAAGAACAGAAGTAATAGCCGCTTTTGTAAATGGTATTACATTAGTTGCAATATCTGTTTTGATATTAAAAGAAGGTCTAGAAAGGTTTTTTAATCCTATTCAAATAAATCAAGAGCAACTGATATTAATTGCAAGTTTGGGATTATTAGTAAATATAATTGTTGCCTTTACTTTATTTAAAAATTCAAAAGAAAATATAAATATAAAAGGTGCTTTTTTACACGTTATTAGTGATATGTTAGGCTCTATAGGTGCAATAATTGCTGGTTTTATAATTAAATATACAGGTTGGATTTATGTTGATCCAATGATAAGTATTATTATTGCATTTTTAATATTATATTCTTCTTTTTCAATAATAAAAGAAACTTATCATACTCTTATGGAAGGTTCTCCAAAACATATTAATTTTGATGATTTAATAGAAAAAGTTAAAAATGTTGAAAATGTAAATGATATTCATGATTTACATATTTGGTCATTAAATGAGGATGAAATAATTTTAACAGCACATTTAATTGTAGAAGAAAATGTGAATAACAATTTGATCATTTCTAATGTAAAAAAATTACTACACGATAAATTCCATGTAGAACACTCAACTCTAGAACTAGAAACAACTAAATGTGATATTAGATGTAATTAAATATTATCAATAAACTTATTAAATTTATTAACAAATAAAGATACTTTTGTTAGCTCTGGTGCTGTTATACAACCCGCTTCTACCAAAAACGAGCCGTCAACAAAATATCTATCATTTGTACTTTTTTGAGGTGTGTTTAAATATGAGTTAATTTTTTCTCTTAAAATATCAGTTGTAATTGCCTTCGTAAATAGTAAAATCTGAAAAATATTAGTTTTTGTATTTTCTTTATCAAAAGGCTTATAGTTAACTAAATTTATAATAGGCTCATACTTAGCAAAAAAGTCGAATAAATTTAAATGATGATAATATGTTTGATAAATAATATCTAGATTTATAGTTCCTTCTATTTTTCTAAGCATTTGATAAGTAGCCATATCAGTACTTGGATTTTTCATTACTTTTTCACCTTTATCTGATAATTCAGGTACTAAAACTCTTAATGACTCAAAAGGTTTTAAATATGAATTATCTTCTTCAGGCATATTTAATTTAGCTGTAACCTTACGCTTTAAATTTAATAAACTAAATTGTGGAGGTAAATTTGGCTTTTCTACATTATTTAGTGGCTGTTGAATTTTATTACTAATATCTTGAACTTGAGGTTTTTGTTGTATAAGGCTAGATCTATTAATCATTGGTTCTGATTTAGGGGCAATTGTATTAGGTAAGTTTATATTAATTTCTGCTTTTGCTATAGGTAATGTTGTTGATTTAACTGGCTCAGACAGCGTTTTTAATTTTGAGTTTATTGAGTTTATAATTTTTTGATCTATATTAATATTTGTTCTTTTAAAATTTTCTTGTTCAATATATGCTGTTGCTTTCATTAATAATGATGGAAGACTCAACTTTATGGTTTGTTCACCGCTAAAATTTTCTTCTAACTCTGTTATAACTCCACCAGATGTTGTCATTAACTTAAATAAAGCTTCTACACCAACAGAATCTTCATAAATAGCATGAACAACATTTCCATTATTAAAATAAACAATTCCCTCACTATAAGCTAATGGCGAATTAATAGAAATTGTTTTTGTTTTCCTCGATAGGGAAATCATTTGTATATAATCAAAAAGAGTAATTTTATTTATTTTTCCGCTAAAACCTGAACTCATTTCAGATTCAATTATTTTATTAAAACTACCAAAATCAATAGGTTTTTTTATATATATAACAGAATCACTTATTAACTGATTATTAGATATATCAATATCATCATTTATTAAAACACCAACTTTTGAATTAATATTATTTTTTTTCAACCATATTAAAAATTCAGGCCCATTATTTTTAAACATATTTATATCGCATATTATGAGTGCAAAATATTTAGATTGCATATCTAATGACATTTCTTGTCCCGTATTAACAGGTTTTGTATATATATTAGGTTTATTTGATAAATTATTAATAAGGCTATCTAAAGAGTCAGATAATGTGTTATTTATATTCATTAGTAGAATATTATATATTTTCTCGTTAATATTCTCTTTTTTTGCATTTTCTTCATCTATTTTTTGAGTTGCCTTAAAAAGTAAAGATATTGAAGGTGTTTTAATTGAGCCTTCTGTTAAGAGTTCTTTATCAATTTCATTTATTATTCCACCATCTATCTTTATTATTTTGAAAAAGGCTTCTTCTCCTTTTTCATCATTATATTCAGCTTCTATTAACTCACCATCTTTAAAATAAAGATAAGCTTTATTTTTTAAAAGAGGAGACTCTATGGATAAGGCATTTGTTTTTTTTGATAGAGTCATAACTTGTATATAATCAAAAAGAGTTATATTTTTTATATTACTACTAAATCCATCATTATCTATATGGTTTATTAACTCTAATAAACTCTTTAACTCAAGAGGTTTACTAAGATATTTTAATATACCATAACTATGATACACTTCTTTAGCTTTATCATTTGCTTGAGCTGTCATTATAACTACATGAGATTTAATATTATTATTTTTTAGCCATAACAATAATTCAAACCCATTAATATTAGGCATATTAACATCAGTTAATATTAAATCAAATTCTTTTGTTTTTAAGAGTTCAATTGCATCAAAAGCAGAATTAACAGCTACAATATCTATATCTTTTGTATATAAATAGCCCTCAATTATAGTTGTTATAGATGAATCATCATCTACAACTAAAACACTAGTTTTCTGCTCCTTCAATATAAGATTTCCCAAAAATTACTTTGTCTAATATTTTCAATTATGCTTTAATAATAGTATTTTAAGCTATGTTTTAATATTTGGTAAGTTTTTTTGTTTTTAAATAATCTATTTTTTAAATCTAAATGCTTTATTTGTAGTAGATTTTCTAATAAAACTATATGTAATTCATGCGTTAATCAAATACATAAAATACCTAATATACATTGCAATATCTGTAAAAGTGTATCAATAAAAGATAATGTTTGTTTAGAATGTTTAAAAATAAATCCTGTATTTAAAAAGTTAATCACTGTTGGTATATATAATGGCTTAATTAAAACTTTAATATATGACTATAAATATCAGGGAATAAAAAAATTATATGAACCTTTATCTTATTTATTGATAGAAGAAGTAAAAAAAGAATTAGATTTTAAAATTGATATTATTACTTCTATTCCTTTGTCAAAAGAAAAAATATTATCTAGAGGTTTTAATCAATCTGAATTAATTGCTAGGGAAACTTCTAAAAAACTAAAAATACAGTATATAGATTTATTTGAAAGAGTTAGGGATACAAAAGCCCAATTTTCTCTAACTGCTGAAGAAAGAAAAGAAAATTTAAAAAATGCTTTTTTATTAAAAACTAAAAAGCTTGAAAACAAAGAGATATTGATAATTGATGATATTTTTACAACTGGTTCTACTATTCAAGAGGTATCAAGTTTACTATTACCATATACTAAAGAAATTTATATAGCTACATTAGCAAGAACTTTACTATAAGGTTCTAGGAAAAAATAATTTGGATTTTTTAGTTGATAATATAAATTATATCCAAAACATAATCATAACCGCCAAGTATTTTTTATTAAGAAAAGTAAAATATTTATAGAGCATAAAAAATAGCTAAAATTTAACAAATATAGTTAGTTTGACTAATTATCATATTTACTTATTTTCAATAGTTATCTATAATCTGAAATAAATCTACACATTTGTTAAAATTGTTGTTATTAGGTAGAAAGTTAAATTATATTGTAAATAAAAAAGGAGATAAACATGACCCATGTTGTTGCAGAACCATGTATAGGAACAAAAGATAAAGCTTGTGTTTCTGTATGTCCTGTAGATTGTTTCTATGATTTAGGAGATCAATTAGTAATTCATCCTGATGAGTGTATTGATTGTGGTGCATGTGTTGATGCATGTCCAGTAGTTGCTATTTATCCTGAAGATCAAGTTCCTGAAAAATGGGACGCTTTTATATCCAAAAATGCAAATGCATTTTCTGATGGAGCCCCTCCAAAAGCAGAACCTAATTAAAAATTTCAAATATTAGTTAATAGGGGTTTTTATAATCCCTATTAGTTTTAATTTTTTAAGAACAAAATTTAATACATATTTTAAGTTTGTTACTAAAATCTAAAGTTATAATTTATGAGTATTAGTTATTTTTATTAAACTTACAAATATGTGGATTCACTTAAATTTAATAATGATTGGTCTTATGACCATTTTTGTTCCTTGTGTTTATTATACACATCCTCAAGCAAATATTATTCTTAGTACTTTTTTATTCTTCTCAGGTATATATTTAACAACTTTATACTTTATACTTTTTTATTATAAAGAAACTAAATCCCAACTAGAGAAGGATTATAAAACTCTACAAAATGAGCTTGAAACTATAAAAAAATCAAATAGTGATCAAGCTATCAAAATAAACTAAAAACCTTAACAAAAATATTATAAATATTGGGTTAAATTTTATATATCATCTTTGCTCTTAGTAAAGCGTTAATGTATTATTAAATATTGGTTTAATTTAGTATTTAAAATATTGATATTTTAGAAATAAATACTTTAAATATAAGCCCTTTATTTATTTGTGTTAAAAAGTGGATAGGTGATATGGGCATACATGTACAAAAGTTTGGTGGAACTTCTGTAGGAACACCAGAAAGAATAAAAAATGTTGCAAGAATAATAAGTGAAACAAAGAAAAAGACAGGAGATCAAATGGTTGTTGTTGTTTCAGCAATGGGACACTCAACAGATGAACTTATAACTCTTGCAAAGCAAGTTTCAAATGTAAGAAATAACAGAGAAATGGATATGCTTCTCGCAACAGGAGAGCAAGTTTCAATAGCTTTATTATCTATGGCTTTACATGATATAGGTGTAAAAGCTGTGTCATTAACAGGTTTTCAAGCAAGAATTAAAGCTGAACAAGTTTATTCTAAAGCAAGAATCATGGAAATTGAAACTGAAACAATAAAAGAATATTTAGATGATGATAATGTTGTTATAGTAGCAGGTTTTCAGGGCATAACTGAAAATACAGAAATAGTTACTTTAGGTAGAGGTGGTTCTGATACTACAGCAGTTGCTTTAGCTGCTTCTTTAAATGCTAAAGTATGTGATATCTATACAGATGTTGATGGTGTTTATACAGCAGATCCAAGAATAATACCTGATGCAAGAAAATTAAAAGAAATCTCTTATGATGAAATGCTTGAATTGGCTAGTTTAGGAGCTCAAGTTTTACATCCTAGAGCTGTTGAATGTGCAAGTTATTATGATACTATTATTCATGTAAGATCTACATTTTCAGAAAATATAGGTACTTTTGTAAAAGGAGTTGAGGAATTGGAAATTAAAAATGCGATCAGCGGTGTTGCAATAGATAAAAATCAAGCTAAGATAGCTATACTTCAAGTTCCTGATAAACCAGGTATAGCAGCTAAGTTATTTACTGCTATTGCTGATAAAGGTTATACAGTTGATATGATTATTCAATCTGTTAGAGAATCAGAAAATAATGATATAGCTTTTACTGTAACAAAAGATGATCTAGAAAAAGTAAAAGAAATTGCCCAACAAATTTCAGATGAAATTGAAGCAAAAGGTGTTATTGTTGATGATAATGTTGCTAAGGTTTCAATAGTAGGTGCTGGTATGGTTGGTAGACCTGGTGTTGCTGCTGGAATGTTTAAAGCTCTTGGTGATGCTGGTGTTAATATTCAAATGATAAGTACATCAGAAATCAAAATTTCTTGTATTGTTGATACAGAAGAATGTGAAAGAGCAGCAAGAGTAATACATGAAACATTTATTTCAAATCCTGCTGAACTTGTAGAAGCATAAAAACTTAAATTTTAAAAAGCAAGGTATTTTCCTAAGTATCTTGCTTTTTACTTTTGATTATTTTTATAATAGAATCCAAGATTATCTTATCTTGATGTTCAAAAACTGTTCTAAAATTTAATATTATTGAATCATTTTTTACAAGTCCAATAATAGATGGCTCTAGATTCTTTAGTTTATTATATAGATTATTTGTACTAATATCTTTAGACTTAATACTTAATACAGGTGTTAATATCCTATCTGTTGGTAAACTTCCACCACCAACTTGAGAAAAATCATCAATTATATTAGATTCTATTAAATCCTTTAATTCTTCTTTTAAATGTTTTGTTCTGTTATACAAATTTTCATAACTTAAATCTATCATTCTTAAAATAGGGATTTCATCTTTTATATATTCTTTTTCTGATAAATAAGTTTTTAATGTTCTCTCTAATATTGAAAGTGAAACTTTATCAATTCTCATTGTTCTAGATATCGGATTCTTTTTTATTTTTTCTATTAAATCTTTTTTACCAATTATTATTCCTGCCTGAATACTACCTAAAAGTTTATCACCACTAAAACAAACTAAATCTATTCCTTGAGTAATTTTATCTTTAGCATTTGGCTCATTTTTTAATTCTCCTATATCTAAATCAAATAAATACCCACTTCCAATATCTTCAAAGCTGATTAGTTTTTTTTCTTTAGATAATAAAGCTAAATCTCTTGAACTTACACTTTCTGTGAAACCTAGTATTTTATAATTACTTGTATGAGATTTTAATAAAATTGAAGTATTTTCATCAATTGCATTTATATAATCAAAAATATAGGTTTTATTTGTTGTTCCTACTTCTTTTAGTATTGCTTGACTCGATTCTATAATATCAGTTAGTCTAAATGAGTCTCCAATTTCTATTAATTCTCCTCTAGATGCTATAACTTTTTTATTCTTTGCAAAAGTGTTACATACCAAAAACAATGATGCTGCATTATTATTTATAACAAATGCAGACTCGGCTCCTGTAAGTTCTTGAATAATATAGTTTATATGTTCTTGTCTAGAGCCTCTTAATGAACTGTCAATATCATACTCAAGATTAAAATATTCTGAATTAATTAATGAAATATGTTCTAATGTGTTTTTTGAGATAGGTGAACGTCCAAAATTAGTATTAATAATAACACCAGTTGCATTTATTATCTTAGTAATTTTAGAATTTATAATAGATTCTAATTTATTATTTATTGATAAGACAAAATTACTTAAGTCAGGTACTGATTTATTATGTGATAAAACACAAATTCTTAATAAATTTATTTCTTTTTTAATAATATTATGAACTAGTGTTCTATATTTATCGTAAATATTAGGAAAACTTTTTTTATATTGTTCAATTACTATATTTACAGACCAAATATTCCTAAGATTATCCACTAATGCAAACTAAACTAATCTTTTTTTAGACCAAACATTCTGAGAAGTTTTGCAAAAAATCCTTCTTTCTTTTTTTGTTTATCTTTTAAACTTGTAAAATTATCTTTATCTTGTTTCTTTTGCTCAGGATAGGGTTTAACTTCTGATGTTGAGGTGTTTGATTTAAACTCAGCTTTTATAGGCTCGGCTTTAGGTTCTTCTTTTATAGTTTCAGGTTCTGGAGATGTTTTTTGATTAGAGGCTGTAACCATTTTTTCAAACTCAGCTTTTTCTTTTTCAATATCATCAACTTTTGTACCTGCTGGTGCAATTTCAGCCTTACATGACGGACACTCTAAAGCTAATATTGATTTAATCTTTTCTCCACAATTATGACAAGTTCTTGTGTTATCTGTTCTAATATCAACAGATGCCCAAACAGGTGCTGAAGGTGCAGCACTTAGATCCCCTCCACAAATAGTACATACAGGCATACTTGCAAACGCAGGAGGAACTGGTGCAGTACAATGTGGACAATTTGCTACGCTCATTATTAAGTTAAGTTCCTAAATAAAATATGTCAGAGTAATTATACAATCCTTATTACAAAGTATCCACTATCTATCTAAAGCAAAATAATTTAATTTTTAATTTTTTTATTGTTTAATTATTATAATTTAGATACAAAAGAGCTTATAAATATTGTTATTACTAAACTATATAGTAGTATAATTCAATAATATTATTTTGAAACTGTTAATTGTTTATTAATAATCAATTTACATGAGAAAGAAATAAAGCTGTATTACTAAAAAATCTACTAGAGTAATTCTGTAAATAATTATATCTGCTCAGGGGAGTATTTTAATGAGAAATAATTTTTATAATCAAGGAACAAATATAATAGCTCACCATTATTTTAATGGTAACTCAAAGAATAATCTTAACAGGGTTAGATATAGTGTAGGTTTTAATCCTACTATTGTTAGTGCTCCTTTACCTAGAAGAGCAAAAGAAACAGATGATAATCCAAAAGGAATGATAGATGGTGGTGGTTATAAGGGAGATTGGGTTAATAGAAATAATCCAAATGATCCTAATGCTTCTAGAAAAGGAGCAACAGATCAACAAACCTTTGTGATTGGTAGTATGGGTGAATTGGATAGCGTATTAAAGGGCGGAAAAAGTGGACAAATGTTAGATTTAAGAGATCACCAGATAAGCCCTGAAGTATATATGGCTCTTGCAAGAGGTCAAAAAGTAGAAGTTGAATTGCAACAAATGGCACCTGAGAGAGTAAATCTCTTTACTCCTCTTCTAGCATCTTTTATGCAAATTGTTGGTGGTGCAGGTGGTGGTGTTGCATATAATGAAGCTTTAACAAGTGTTATAACAGGTGGTGCAACAACAGGTGGAGGAGATAGAGGACAATTAGGAAAAGCTGCAGACTTTGTTAATAAATATGGTGGAGCTTATGATCTTGGTTTTGGTACAGGAGAGCATATAGATGTAGTAGCAAAATTCAGAATTTTAAATGAAGAAAAACCTAATAAACCTGAAGAAGTTGTTAAAATTACACCATATAAACCACCTAGTTCTACTACAAGACCTGGAATAGATAGCCCCGATCCTGATAAAGATAAAAGAGATGTAATTGTTCCAGGAATTTCAAAAGCAAATGAGGTTAGAGATTATCGTACAACAACTAAAACACAGGATGCTAGTCCTCAAACTGTAAATCAACCAAATGGGGTAAGTATAGATCCAGCAACAGGTACAGTAAAACCACAACAACCTCATGGAACTCCAGCAACACCAATTCAATATACCCCAGGTCCAACGCCAAAAGGACAAACAGCTGAAACATTAAAAACTTCACAAACTCAAGAACCTAAAGGTACTCCAGCACCTGACTTAGAAGAAGATAAAGGTAAAGTTGCAACTCAAATTCCTGATGTAATAGATCCTGAAAATTTTGAACTTATGAAAACAAATACTGGTTATGCAGTAAAGTTTAATTGGCAGAAAGCTGCTGATTCTTCTGGAGTAAGTGTTGCAGAGTTAAAAGAAACTTTGAGAGCAGCAAAAATAGATCCTGATAAGATTGCTGCTGATATTAGTAAAGAGTCTAATGTATCTAATTTTTTACAAAGATATAATAAAGCAGGAGTTGATATCGTTGCTAATGATGGTATAGGAAAATTAGGTGGTAAATATAAAGATGATGGTAAAGGTAATACCATTAATTCTGCTGTAATAATGGATCTTGATATAGATGGTATATCAAAAGGTGGATATATCTATGATATAGATCAAAAAGGAAAAGCTGTAACTGATTATGTAATGACAGCAGCGAACTCAACAGATGTTTTTGATGGAGGAGTTGGAAACTTTGTAACACCTTTACATGAGGGAATAGCTCAAGCAGATGTAGATAAAGCAAAGAAAATACTTGCTAAATACCCAGGTAAAACACCTGAACAACTCTTAGCTAAAGCAAAAACTTTAGAAGGTTCTAATCGTGAAGAAGCCGCAAATATATACGCTGCTTTATTTTTACAAGTTGAAAATAATACAAGAGTTCAAAATGGTCATCTTGGTGCTGGTCATATTAATCAATTAAGAGAGTCAATTATTGCTAGAGCAAATGTATTTGTTGATGGAACAAGAGCTATTAATACATTAGTAAATTCAAGTGGTGTAAAGTTTCCTGTTGATGTTAAAAATTTAGGTTCTGCTGGTCTTAGTGATAGTGAAAGAAATGAACAATCTAAAGGCTTAAGAAATCTTGTTGATTTATATAATAAAACTCATCCAGACTCCAAAATTAATCCTGAAAATATTACAAAAGATCAAGCTATGTCTTTATTAGATTTTTCTCAAAATAGATTAAAGCAAATGCAAGACTCTTTAAGTACAGATAAAGGTAATGGTTACATTAAAGCTGATCCAGAGTTAGCTATTATTTCAGCACAAATTGATACAGTTATTGGCAAACCTGATAATAATCTTAGAGATGGTAAAAATGTAGGTATACAATCATTAAAAACTCTTATTAATAATGGAACTAATGAAGTTGCTGGGGCAAACTCAAAAGAATATGCTGAATATACTAAGATAGCAAATAATCAAAGTAAACCAGAGAATGTTAATAAACCTTTATCAAAAGCTGATGTTAGTACTTTAGAAAAATTAGCAAAGAGTAAAGATCCTAAAGTTGCTCAAGCCTCTCAAACAATGTTGGATAATAATACAAAGTTAGAGGCTGCAATTGCTACTAATAATAAAACACAGCAATCTAATGAAGATTATAATTCATATAATGATGTAGCAACAAGACATAATCAACCAGAAAATGTAAACAAACCATTAGATCCTAAAGATGTAAAAACATTAGAAAGATTAGCAAAAAGTCCTGATCCTAAATTAGCAGAAGCAGCTAAGAAAATGCTTGATAGTAATAATAAACTTGTAGGAGATATTGCTATTGCACAAGAGCAGTCTGTAGTTAAAAAAGATTATGATACATATAACGATATAGCAACAAGGCAATCTGCTAATCCAGATAAACCTTTATCTGAAGATGATGTAGATAAATTAAAAAATTTAGTTAAAACAAGTAAAGAACCTAAAGTTGTAGAAGCAGCTCAAAAGATGCTTAATAATAATACAGCTCTTAATGATAATATTACAACATCACAAACTAAGTTAATCAATGCAGCTGCAAATCAGCAGAAGGTTGTTGATGCTTCAAATGGTGCTATTTTATTAAACGATATTGCTCAAGGAAAAATTACTTTACCTTTAACAGATCAACAAAAAACTACTTTAAAAAATGCAGGTGTAAATGAGGAAACTATTGGTAAAATTAATTCAGGTAGTATAGAATCTATTTCTAAAGGTTTATCTGAAATAAAATCTCAAGTTGTAGATAAAGAAGGGAAACCAATACCTGATAAAGATGGAAATATAAGTCCTGATGCACAAAAATTAGGTCAACAAATATCTTCAGCAATAAATTATGTTGATAGTAAAGCAAAAACAATCTCTACCAATATTGACAATGTTTCATCTGAAATAAATAAATTTGGTAATAATACTGTTGTATCAGAAACTGGTAAATCTAAATTTAATACAGCTATGGGTAAAATAGAACAGGATTTAATTAACCAAATTCCAAAAGAATTAAGAAATACTCTAGCTCCTGATGGAAAAATATCTCCAGAAGCAGTTAAAAAGTTTCTAGAAGATCCTGCAAATGCTGGAAAAATTGATAAATCTCTTGCTGATAATTTAACAAAGTTTTCTGATGTAAAATCTAAACTTGATAATTTAATGAATAGAAGTGTTCAACAAGATGTAAGCTTAGGTAAAAATGAGTTTAATCTTATGATTGGTGCAAGAGAATATTTAGACCCATTCATAAATGCACTAGAAGCTAAAGGCATTGACACTACATTTCTTATGAATGCAAATAAGACAGGTTTTGATTATAATAAAGTACTTAATTTTGCAAAAGCTTTACAAGGTGCTGATAAAGGGGTTCCATCTGATTACCCACATAAAAATGTAATAGAACAAATTTTATCAAAAGATTCTGTAGGCAATCCAAGTGAAAACTCACTTGTAAAGCAAGCACAAAACATAAATCAGAAGTTTATAGAACAGCCAGATTTAGCAAGGACAGCAGATCAAGAGGCTGTTGATGTTATAAAATCTTATGGCTTATCTGCTAAACCAGGTGTTGTTGATATTATGACAGGCCCTATTACTCAATATGCAAGTGCTGTTCATATAAATTCTACTACTTTAAAAGATCCAAAAATTAAAGCTATGATAATGGATAGCTTTGGTATGGCTTTACAAGCAGGTTTAATAACTCAAGATGATATTGATAAGTTAGGAACTCCTCCAAAAGAAGATCCTAATAAAATGTTTGCTTTATTTAGGCAAGTAGAAAATAAGCTAAGTGAAAAATATAATGGTGCACAACATGACCCTAATAAAGTTAATCTTACAACAGATCTTATGTTTGGAGCTTTTCATATTACTAATTTACAAAGAGCTATGTATGATAAAGCACAATCTTATGTATCAGCTGTACAAGATATAGATGCTGTTTATGATGGTACTAAGAATCCAAAAGATAGTAAAGCACTAAACGATTTAGTCGAAGAATATAATAAAACACATACACCACCTATAGATATTAATCAATTAAAAGATAATAAAGAACTTGGTATTAAGCTATTAGATTTTGCTCAAGGTAAACTTGAAGGAATTAGTGCTTCAATAGGTAAGTTTGCTGAATATGGTCAATTAAGTGAGTTAAAAAGAGATATTGATGGGGTAATAGGGAAAGGTAAAGAGAGTGGAATCGAACCTTTAAGAAATCTATTAAAATCAGGTAATAGTGAAACTGTTAATCCTAACTCTGCTACTAATAAACCTAAAGTTGAAGCTTTCCAAAAGAAAATGGATGATGAAATTACTTTTGTTGAAAATGCAATTAAAAATGGTGTTACTTCAATAAATGGTAAATCAACAGAAGAATATCTAAAAGAACTTAAAACTAAATATTCAGAATTTAAAACAAAGTTTAATCTTCCTGATACTCAGACAAGTGCAACATTAGAAAGACTTGATAAAGCAATAGAAAGTGCTTCAAAAATGGAGAAACCAACTTCTACTGATGGAGGACAAAGTAATGCTCAAGAATATAAGCAAAACTTAGAAAAAACATTAAACTCACTGAAACAAGCTATAGCAAATGGCCAAACAACAGTAAAAATTGATATTGATGGTGATGGTACAGGTGATGAATCTAAGCCTATTGCTGAAGTACTTAAAACATTAGAAAAAGATTATCAAGAATTTTTACTTAAGAGTCCGTCAGATGAACATGGTAATATTCAAACTATGGCTAATCTATTCTCTCAAGTTTATCTCGAGGCTGGTTTAGCAGGTGGTAATGGAGCCTATAGTGAATTAAACTCAGGTTTTGCTTTGGCATTAGAATCTGTTGGTAATATTGATGTTGATAAACTTTTTGCTGGTAAAACAGGTCAGTCTACAGTTTCAAATTCTAATGACCTAACATGGCGTATGATTGGTAATATAGATATTGATAAGTTACAGAAAAAGTTTGATGACTGTTTTAAAGATGGAAAAGCAGATCCTCAAAAGTTAGCTGCAATACTTAATTCAAAGTTCAAAAACTTTAGTGAACAACAAGCAACACAGTTTTTTGCAATAGCTGAAAGACTTCTAAAAAATGCAGGTATTAATCCTGTTCCTGATTTATCAGGTGATTTCCAAAAATCTGTTGCTGCAGGAAAAGGTGTTCAAGAAGCTATGGAAAGTGTACTTAAGAGTGAACCTACACAAAAAGCTATTGAGGCTCTCAAAGCAAAAGCTCCAATGGGTGTTTTAGCTGATGTTGAACCTGATAATTTTGATGGGTATGATAAAACAACTGCTACAACTGATAGACAGGCAAATACAATAAAACCTGATCCTAAAACTGTAACACCACCAGTTGAAAATAGCCAAGATGCAGTAACACCACCAGTTGAAACAGACCAAGATGCAGTAACATCATCAAGTGGAACCACACCAAGTAGTACCACATCTTCAGGTGGTACAAAACCAAGTGGAACACAAGTTGCTTATACTGACACAAGTGGTTTTCTTGATGGTACTAGAGGAACTTCTCAAACTCTCATGGCTTAATTTTAAAATAAGTACTTAACTTTATTAGAGCAAAGTGTTAAACTTTGCTCTAATTCCATTTATGCAGAAAATAAAATATGAATAGAGAAGAGTTACTAAATAAGGTAATTACATTTGAAGATGATAAATTACTTTGTAATGGTGAAGAAATAAGTATAGAAGAAGCTCAAGAAATAATTAGACTTCAATCTAAAGCTATGGAAGAAGAAGTTTATGAGTATATTCAAAATAAAACAGAACTTGATACAGAAGAAATCACAGAGTTATCAGACACTGTTATAAATACACAAATGAGAATTGCACAATCTAAAATTGATGTAAAAGATTTAGATGAATATCAAGATATAAGAAAAGAAATACAAAGAGCAGAAGAAATATGTGATAAAGCATTAAAAATATTTAGTTTCAAAAATAAAAAAATTGATAATGAAGATAAAATAAATAAGATAAAAATTAAGTGGCGAAATCAGACATCAGAAGATGAAGAACCTAACTTGAATGATATGATAGATACAGCTAATGAGCTTTTAATTAAAGCCATAGTAATGAAAGAGTTTAAAAAGCAGTTTTCAACATCTAGATTTGAAATAGAACAGGATAATATAGAAATATATGGAGATTTTGTTAATGAGTTTCAAATTTATATTATTACAAAAGATATAGAGATATATTTTCAGATTGATAGAAATTTAGGAATATTTGAAGGTTTAAAGGGGGAGTTTATTGCTTCAGGCTTAAGGGTAAATTCAATGTTGATGCAAACATCATTGGACTCTTATTCTAAATCATCTAACACATTAAAAACTGCTTATACATTTAATAATATTATTATAAGAGAGGTTAGATATTTAAAAACTACAATAAAACAAGAAATAAATTATTCCTTATCAAAGAGTATTGCAAAAAGTTATGATAGATTTGCTACAGCTAACTTTTTTATGACTAATTTTGAGGTTTTATTAGATAAAAAAACTAAGAAGAATCTTAATGAAATCATGTTAGATAGTATTAAATACATAGATGAAAATAAGATAAATAATAATGACCCAGATAAAACTCAACTCAAAGAAGATATTAAAGATGATTCTATCAATGACTTAAAATCTAATAATAACATTGATTTTAAAGAATTTATATTAGATAAAATATCAGCCATCTTTAACCTAAAGAATGAACAAATAAAAATTGATAAGAGAGATGCTAAAAAAGATGAAATATTTGAAATACAAGCATCAGGACAAAAAATAATTTTATCTATACTAGAATCAGGTGTGATACTTGTTTCAAGCACTAATACTTTAGGTACAGGAAAAACTGATATTCAGAATTATGAATCAAAAGGTGAAAATATACTAGAAAAGCTGTCAAATTCTGTTCTTGCATCCTATTTACCTATACTAATTAGACAAATAGAGAATATTTTTAATAATGTTAAAGGGAAGACTTCAAAAAAAACATCTAAAGAACTTGATAAAGTTTTAAAAGAAATTGTTACTGATATGCTTGAAAATAAACTAGATTCCGAAACACTAAAAGAAAAAATTTATTTTATCATAGACAAAGTAATTACTATTGATTCTTTAAATTATGAATCTATACTTGAAATTATAGATAAAATATTAAATAACTTTTTTATTAATCAATTTAAAAATACTATAGTAGAGATACAAGACAAAAAACAAGATATATCAAGCTTGTTTAATATATCAAAAGCTACATTAGAAAAATATAAGTCATCTATGGATTCTGGAGATAGTTTAATTGAAAGATTTGAAATTGTAAAAAAATATATTAATAGATTACTTTCATTAGTTCAAATAGTTTTATTAATACAAGAATATAAAGATATAAAGTTTAATATAAAAGAGTATATAGAAGATAATATAGAACAATCTTTAAAAAAAGAGAATGAAATAAGGGCTTTTGCTGATAATTTAAGTGAGGATGATATATTAGGTGGCATTTCTAGGAAACTATTGTCACTTATGGATATATCTTTAAGTTCAAAAGATGAAATGTATAGATTTAATTTAGATGAGATTTTATCTGAATTAATGAAAACTAATTTATAAAAATGTTTTTGTTTATGTATAAGAACAGATTAACTAAGATTTTATAAAATTATGAGTCAAAACTTTATTGATATAATAAAAAGCATTATAAATTTACCAGAAGAATATATAAATATTTTATTTTCCTTATCAAGAAAAATTGTTTTAAAAAAAGGCGATTTTTTTATTAGAGAAGGGGAAATACCAAACAAATTTGCTTTTAATATACAAGGATTATTTAGATATTATTATATTGATAATAAAGGAAATGATTTTACTAAAGGTTTTATAAAAGAAAATGAATTAATTATTTCTTATAGTGCAATGATTCAAAATAAACAATCCTCATATTTTATAGAAGCTTTAGAAGATTCTATTATTTTAGTTATCCTTTATAAGGATTGGTTAGAATTAGTAAAAAAAAATATATTACTTGAATTGGTTACAAAAAGTTTTTTAGAAAAAGGATTCATAAAGAAGGAATCTAGGGAGAGAGAGTTTTTATTAGATGATGCAAAAACTAGATATAAAAATTTTTTAGTTGAATTTTCTGATATTTCAAATAGATTAAAGGATTATCATATTGCTTCATATTTAGGTATTACACCAATAGCATTAAGTAGAATAAAAAAGAATTTAAAACTTAACCTATGTTAATTACTTATTTTTTCTAGTCAGTTAATATAAAAAATATTATATATTAACTTTTTGAGGTAAAAATGAATAAATTAAAAGGTAATACAATTCTTATAACAGGTGGTACATCTGGTATTGGTTTTGAGCTTGTTAAACGATTTTATGAATTAAATAATAAAATAATTGTTATATCTAGTAATGAAAAGAATTTATCTAAATTAAGAGAAAAATTTCCTTTAATTAATACAATAGTTTGTGATCTTTCTGATATTAATCAAGTTGTAAATTTAATAGAAAAATGTAAAAAAGATTTTTCAGACATTAATATCCTGATTAATAATGCAGGTATACAATTTAAATATTCTCTTTTAGAAAATACTTATGATTATCATAATATAGTAAAAGAAACTCAATTAAACTTCATTACCCCTATGATTCTTTGTTACTATTTTATACCTGTATTAAAGAAAAATAATAATTCTGCAATTATAAATGTTTCATCTACTTTAGCAATTATTCCTAAAAAACAAACTCCTATTTATTGTGGAACTAAAGCAGCTATACATATTTCTACTAAAAGTTTAAGGTACCAATTAGAAGGCTCTAATATTAAAGTATTTGAAATAATTCCACCATTAGTAGATACTAATATGACTCAAGATATAAAAAAATCCAAAGTTAAAAAAATTTCTCCAGAAAGTTTAGTTAACGAATTTATCATAAAATTCAATGAATCAGAGTATGAAATGAATATAGGTAAAGTAAAAATTTTACGACTATTACAAAGGTTATCGCCTAATTTAGCTGATAGAATAATAAAAAATGGAGTTTAATTATGGAAAAAGCAAAGTATACTATACTCATTCTTCTTTCTACAACTGAAAAATGGTTAAGACTATCTAGGCAAGAAAGAAAAGATTTTTTTGAAAAAAATATAAATAAAGTTATTGAAAAATATAAAGATGATTTGAAATTAAAACTATTTGACTCTGAAGCTTTTAATTCAAAATATACAGACTTTATTATAATTGAAACAGAAAATCTAACAAAATATTATTTTTTTTGGGAAGAAATAAGAGATTCTAAAATTTATACTGAACCATATTTTGTAATAAATGAAATAATTTTAGGTATGGAAGATGGCTACAAGACCTATGAGAACAGTGTATCTTAATATTTTCATAATTCTTGAGTTATTCTAAAATAGATTTACCAAGCATCAAAAAATTGTCATATTTTTATAAATCTTCCATTATTATTTTTATAAAAATATGACATAATTAACTTTAAATTCTGTTTTATTACAGAGTTTTATTTATTGATAGTAGTTAAAAACTATCAAAGTTATTGATACTAGAATTTTATTTGGTGAAAAATAATGACTGAATTAATTTCAACAGAAGAAATAAAAGATGCTATGGATGCTTTAAAAGAGCTTAATGAGATTCGTAAAGAAATTAGTAAAAAATTAGGTGGAATATCAGTAAAATATCAACTTAGAGAAAAAGTATTAAGTAATCTTTATAATTATTATGAAATGGTTGCAGATGATTATTATTGCATGATAGATAGAGTTATTAGAGTTCCTGAAGCTATAGAACTTGTTCATAATGGTCTTATTGAGCAAAGAGATAAACTAAAAATGGAAATGGATAGATTAAGGGATGTATTAGAAAAACCTATTAGTCATAGTGATATGAAACCAACACTTAATAAAATAGAAGGACATTTTGTTTATCAGTTAAGAAGAGAGTTAGCAAGAAAAGATCCTAAAAAATGATTTTAGACCAAGAAAATAAAATATCAAATGATTTAAAAAAATTAGTTGATTCAAAAGTATTAGATGATTTTCCAGCTATAACTTCTTATTCAATAGATGCAAGTATATATAAGCTAAAACCGAAAGCAATTGTTTTATTAGAGTCAGAAGATGATTTAATTAAAATTATTCAATATGCATCTCAAAATAAAATACCTATAACTGCAAGAAGTGGTGGAACGAATCTTACAGGAAATGCTGTAGGAGAAGGAATTATATTAGATTTTTCTCCCATGAATAAAGTAGTTAATGTTGATATTGAATCTAAGAGTTCTATTGTCCAACCTGGAATTGCTTTACATGAATACCAAAGAGAATTAAATAAATATGGTTTAATGTATGGTCCAGATCCATCAAGTGGTGATATGTGTAAACTAGGTGGAATGTTTGCTAACAACTCAGCAGGGCCTCATACTTTAAAATATGGAGCAGTTAAAACTAATGTTAATGAATTAACTGTATTTTTACCAAATGCAAAAAAAATAATAGCCAAAAAGTATAAAGTTGATTCTCAAGAATATTTTAATTTAATAAATGAGCATTCTTGGGTTAAAGATTTTACAAATTTAGTAAAAAATAATTTAGAGTTGATTTTAAAAAAAAGATTAGGTGTTAGTAAAAACTCTAGTGGTTACAATATTATAGATATAGCTCAAGAAATAAAAGATAAAAATATCTTAGATTTAACTAAATTATTTATTGGAAGTGAAGGTACATTGGGTTTAATAATAGAGTCTAAATTACCACTTTATGAAAAACCTATTAAAACAGCTACTATGCTTATTTATTTTAAAGATATAAATGAAATAGGTGAAGGTGTTAAAGATATTCTTAAAACTAACCCTTCTGCACTTGAGATAATGGATAATAATACTCTTAATCTTATTGGAAGAAATAAATTTGATATTCCTTATGATGCAAAATCAATGTTACTTGTAGAATTTGATAAAGAGCCTATAGATGAAAAAATTCAAAGTGTTAAAGAATTAACTAAAAAATACAATCTTTGTGAAAAATTAGAAGTAGCTCATGAAAAAGAAGCACAAGAAGAATTATGGAAAGTTAGAAAAGCTGTTTACCCTACATTATATAAATATGGTAATAATAAAAAACCAATAAATTTTTGTGATGATGTTGTTGTTTCTGCTGAAAATTTACCCGCATTAATGAAATATCTTGATGATATATTTAAAGAATATAATGTTCCTGTTGCAATATATGGACATATAGGAGATGGTAATGCACATATAAATCCTTTGTTAAATATAAATGATCCAGAAGAGTTTCAAAAAATGGTTGATTTATCAGAAAATATTCATCGAGAAGTTATTAATAGATTTGATGGTTCTATATGTGGTGAACATGGTGATGGTAGAGTTAGAGCTGAGTTTTTAAAAGAAATGTATGGTGATGAAATGTATTCATTATTTATACAAATAAAAAAAATGATTGATCCTGATAATATTTTTAATCCAGATATTAAATTAACAGATAAAAAATTTACTGAATATATAGATTTAGAACGTATTGCGAAGCAGTGTGCAACTTGTGGAAAATGTAACTCTGTTTGCCCTGTATATGATATAACACAAGATGAAAGTAATAGTGCTAGAGGTTGGTTTCATATACTTACAGATAAAGATTACTCTTATGAAAACTCTAAAAGAGTTGTAAGTGCTTGTATTAATTGTAAAAACTGTGCAAATGTTTGTCCTGCAGGTGTTGATGTTGCTGAAATTGTCCTAGAAAAAAGATTTGAACATCCTAATAAACTTACAGAACTTATTTTTAGATTTCAACAAAATGAAAAACTATTCTCTCTTGCAACTACATTTATGGGAGCAACACAAGCACTTTGGGATAATAAGTTTATAAGACCAATTATAGAGTTATTAGCAAAACCAATAATGAAAGCTATTGCACCAACTGCTGGTATACCAAAAGAAATGAAAATGCCAAAAATATCATCTACTACTCTTAGAGAAAAATATGGACACTTAACAGAAGAAGCAGGTAAAAAAGGAGATATAGCATATTTTCATGGTTGTGCAGCAAATTATCTTGAAAATGGGATAGGTGAATCTGTAATAAATGTATTAAGTAAAAATGGTATAGAGCCTGTATTACCAAAACAAAGATGTTCAGGAACACCAATATTAACCTATGGTAATAAAGATATAGCAATGGAAAATGCTAAATTTAATCTTGATTCTTTGGCAAAATATAAAACTGTTATTACATCTTGTGCATCATGTAATTTAATGCTTAAAGAATATACCAAATACTTAGGAGAAGAGCCAGAGTATTCAGAAAAGGCAAAAGATTTACATGATAAGGTTAGAGATATTTCTGAGTATATTTTTAAAGATTTAGATATAGTTCCTCCAAAAGGATTCAAAGAACAAAAAAGAGTAACATATCATTCATCTTGTCATTTAAGAGTTGCTGGAATTACAAAAGAACCAAAACAAGTTATAAAAAATATTCCAAATGTAGATTTTGTTGAAATGAGGGACTCTGAAAGATGTGCAGGAGGTGCAGGTAGTTTTATTATAAAGAACTATGAACAATCTAAAGAAATTTTTTGGAGAAAAGAAAGAGGAATTGAAGAAAGTAAAGCTGAGATTGTAACTACAAGTTGCCCTGCTTGTGAAATTCAATTAAAAGATGGCTTAAAAAATAAAAACATTGAAGTTAAACATGTAATAAAGCTATTAAGTGATGCTTATGATGAATAATAATTAGAGTGTAGAAAAATAGTAAATATTTTTCTACACTCTTAAAATTTAATGATTTAATGCCAAATTTGAGGTTCTAAATCAAATTTACCATTTTTTAATTTCATCTCATCAATAGCTTGTTTTAGTTTATCAATATCATCTTTAGGTAATTTACTTTTTAATTCTTTTATCATCTCAGATATTTCTTCTTTATCTTTAGCATCTCTAATCTTCTTTAAAAGTTCAGATAAATCAACAGAAGGAGTTGGTGGAATTGAAGGACTACCAATTTCCTTACCTTTCAACCTAGACTCAAGAATAAATTGTTTTATTTTTTCAGTATTATCTGTAGGTAATTTATCTTTTAATTCATTCATTAATTCTGAAAGTTTTTTTTCACTACCAGAAACAGCATTTTTAATTTTTTCTGTTATTTCATCTATATTAGGTAATTTTTTTAATATTTCATTTAACTTGTCAGGAAATGGAGGACATATTATAGGTAATATTGGTTCTGGAAGAGGTGAATTTTTAAATTTAAACTCAACTATAGCTTGTTTCAATTTTTCAATATCATCTTTAGGTAATTTACTTTTTAATTCTTTTATCATTTTTGAAATTTCTTCTTCATTAATAGCATTCTCGAACTTTTTTATAACTTCATCTTTATTAGGTATTTTTTTTAAAATTTCATCTAATTTAGTAAATGGGTTATTTGGAAATGGTGGGCATACTATAGGACGTGGATTTATTATATCATTAAGATCTTTTCCAGCGAACGGATCTTTTAAAACTATTTTATTATCTTTACCACGTGTATATAAACCAGCATCTTTTGCATCTAGTTCAGGAGCATATATAACTTCAGCACCTTCTAAACCTAATTTTTCAACATATTTAGGATCTTTTTTTGCCATTTCATTTACTTTAGCTTGACTAACTAAACTTCCATCTTTAGTAACATAAAATACATGATCTTTAGGGTATGGTTTATTTGGATTCTTCTTATCCCAATTATCTTTAGCATTACCAGTTTTACCTAATGAAGTATATTTTTGTTCTTTCTTAATTTCTTTAAGATCAATAAACTCAATTCCTTTAGGTTCTATAGAGGGTTTAGGAAAAATACAAGTTGTGCTTTTATCAATAGGAGAAATAGAAGTGTTAGGTTTTTCTAGAACCTTCTTTATAGCTTCTTTATCAACTTTTGGATCTTTAATAACTTGAGTAGGTTTAATTCCATCTCCAGAGCTAGTAGCTAGAGGGTTTCTTCCAATTATTGGTGTAGTCATTTAATTAATACCTCATATTTTTAAATAATCTTATAATTTAATAGTCTCATATTTTTAAATAAACTTGATAAAAAAGATAAATATAATACTAAAATAATACTTTTTATGATTATTTTATAAATTATTTTGAACTAAAATGTATTAGTTTAAATTATAGTTATATATTCAAAAAGTGTAAAAATGGAGATTAACATTAATAAACTAAATATACCAACAATTCAATCAAATATAATTGATAGAAAACGATTAAATAGTTTATTGAATAATACAGTCAATAAAAAAGTTATTTATATTTCTTCTGGTATAGGAACAGGTAAGACAACATTTTTAGTAAATTGGTTTACAACCAATAAACATTTTGTTGCATGGATTAATTTAAATAAATTTGATAATGAGAATAAAATATTTTTTAAAGCTCTAATATCTTCAATAAGAAATAATATCTACTATAATTTTCTAAAAAACTTTAATATAAAATATGAAATTAGTGATTATATATCATTATTAAATGAAATTATTAATAACTTTATTTATTTAGATAAAATAGACTTTAAAATAGCTTTAGACAATTTTGAGAGTATTGATAATCCCAATCTTTTAGAATATATAGAATATTTAATAAAATATGCTCCTAGTAATGTTCATTTTTATATATTATCAAGAAGAACGAATACATCATTTATTTCAAATAATTACAATCAATCTATATTAATAACAGAAAAAAATATGAACTTTAGTTTTGAAGAATTACAGAAATACTATAATAATAAAATTAGTGACATTAATACAAATGACATTAATGAAATATATGATTTTACTCAAGGATGGATTTTAGCCCTTGATATATGTTACCCATTTTTAAATAAAACAAACTCAATAGTAAATTACTATAATAATTTAAATAATTATGATTATAACTCTAATATTTTGTATTTATTAACAGAAATAAATAAACTTCCTAATAATATTTACTTATTTTTAATTAAAATATCTATTTTTGATTTTTTTAATAATAAATTATGTGATCATCTTTATGATATTAATAATAGCCAATTATATTTGTCATATTTAGAGGAATTCAATTTTATAAAAAAATCTAGCTTAGATAGTGACTTCTATATACTAAATAAATTTTTATCCAGAACTTTATTTGATTTATTTCAAAAAAATTATTATCAGGATGAAATAAAAATTCGGCAAAAATCTATTAATTGGTATATAGACAATGAGTATTATGTTTATGCCATAGACCAAAGTATAAACCTAAATGAATTGAATAGAATAGTTGATCTCATAAAAATATTAGACAATAAAAATAAATTAAATGAAGAGCTTTATAAATATATCAAATATTTAAGTATTAAAGATATTTTAGGGTCAGAAAATATATCAAATATATATCTTAAATATTTTTTGCTTGATTATGATATAGAAAGTGCAGAAAATTTTATAGATAAAATTATTGAAATAGGTAAATGGAAATATTTTGAAATTTATAAGGCACATATAAAAATAATTAAATCAAACTATTCTTGTAATAGTGACATTTTTAATGATTTTCTTAATAATAATATTGAAGATGAAGAATATATTATGAAAGGT
The DNA here is from genome assembly GCA_046328075.1 of Candidatus Sericytochromatia bacterium. GTDB lineage: Bacteria > Cyanobacteriota > Sericytochromatia > UBA7694 > JACMQJ01 > JAXLXG01. Next base: position 167,407 of record JAXLXG010000002.1, on the reverse strand, counting down.
TTTTTTACAATATTAAATTTCTTCTATAATAGGCATGATATTATAAATATTCAAAAATTTATTGATAAAAAATATAAACAAATAAGAAATCCTGAAAACAAATTAAAAATCAAATATGGATATACTATGATGCTTCAAATGAATCTTAAAGTTAAAAAAGCTTTAAAATATTCAAGCGAAGTTATTTCTGATATATTAAAAAATAATTTAGAAGATAAATTTCATTATATATTAATACCAATTTTAGGAGATGATATTTTCAATAATTTATTAATTGGAGATAAAGATAAAAACTATTATGTAGAAAAAATTATATCTCTTAAGGAATTATCTGAAAATAAAGGAGTTTTTAGAATACATTATATACATAATGCATGTAGATATTATATCATGAATAATGATTTATCAGTTGCTGAAGAATTAATATATGAGATAGAAAACTTATATCATGAAGTAAGTAATAAGCATATAATACTTCAATCAATTAATCATCTTAAGATTTTATTTTTACTATTTAAAGAAGATGATAATTCTCTAAGAGAATATACTAAAAATATTATTCAGGACATTATAAATATTAAATATAATGATTTAAGTATTATAAGCCTTATATTTTTATGTACAATTTATTTAGATGATATATATTCATATAAAAAAATACAAGAGATATTAAAATCTCGCAACATATCTGAAAAACCAATGCTTTATTTATTGTATATAGTCAGAAAAAGTATTTTTGAGTATAAAACTAATAATAATGATTATATAAAAACATTAACTGAATCTATAAAACTCTCATCTAAAGAAAGTATTAAAGGTCCTTTTATCTATTTACCAAAACCATTATTAAGATTGATGCAAATGATGATTAATAACTTATATAATCATCTTGATAAATTTAAAGACTTTGAAATTACTTTTATTAAAGATATTAATTTAAAATTATCTAATATAATTCCTGAGAATAATTTATATGCTTCTCTATTAACTAATAAAGAAAGGGAAATCCTTATTATGTTAAGTAAAGGGGTTTCTAATAAAGAAGTGGCTAAGGAATTATTTATATCTCCAAATACTTTAAAAGTTCATTTATCAAGAGTTTACAAAAAAATTAATGTTAATAATAAAAGAGAAGCTTTATTATTTGCTATCAGAGAAAGAATTATTTGAGTATTTCTATGTCCATTTAAAGCCATATTTTTTTCATATAAAATAAATATTGTATAATTCTATACATTGAGATTTTTAAATATAGGTAATAATTTTTGAGTGGTATAGATATATTTATTATTATAGTTTTTGCTTATAACTGTATTGTTGGTATTTCTAATGGTTTATTAAAATCTTTATTTGGTGTTGGTGCTTTTATTATTGCTACAATACTTGCACCTGCATTTCAAGGAATGACCACAAATTTGATTCAAGATTCACTTCAAAGTAATCAAGAATTAACAAAGATACTTGGATTAGGTTTAAGTTGGTTTATTATCTATATTGTTTTAAATATTGTTGCTACTATCATAATCAAAGGAATGAATAAAACACCTCTAAAAATATTTGATAGAATAGCAGGTCTTTTATTAGGTTTATTTATGTCTATTGTTATTGTTGTTCTCCCTTTACTTGTTTTAAACGCAATACCAGTTTTAAAAGATATTCCACAAGTAAGGAACTCTTTATCTAAATCTCAATTAATACCATTATTTGCTCCAGTTGGTAAACCTTTTGAATATTCTGTAAAGAATGCTTTAAGAGAGCAAAGAGAAGAAATAATGAAAAAGCTTAAAGCTAAAGAAGAAGAAATGAAAAAAGAAATTAATAAAGAAATTAATAAAAATATAGATAATAAAGCAAATGATGTAAGAAAAATAATGAAAGAAGTTGGTGGAGGTTTAGGAAAAAAATAGATTTATAATTAGTAAGAAGTAAAAACTGATTACAGAAATATAATCAGATTCAAAGTTTTTAATTATTATTTTTATCAAACAGATTTTATATCTATAATTAAATATCTAAAACCCTTATACAGATTATATTTTAGTCTTATAAAATTTGTAAAAAAATCACAGCTAAGATACTGAAAACAAGGTATAATATATATTATGAATAGTCTGAAAATTAATAAAAAAAGTTTAAAAGTGAATAATTTAGTAATAGAAACAAATCCCCATATTAAAGATATCTCAATAAGAAAACAGAATTGTATAGATGCAACTCTAGCTTCATCTCACTTAGAAGGAATTAATATAAGTCGCGAGATGGCAATGGAAATCGCTCTTAAGGTAGAAGCTGATATTAAAAAATTTCTTGGATAATTTCTTCCATATAACTATACTTTTTCATTCCTGCTTTTTGCACTGCTGAAACATATTTATCAAAGTTATTTTTTTTAGTTATTTCTTCAAATCTAAGTCTATTATAACCAGCCTTATAAGACATCATATTAGCTAATATTCTTGATGTCCTTCCATTTCCTTCTCTAAAAGGGTGAATAAATAACAACTCTGAATGAACTAGAGCAATATTTTTAATCAAATCTTCTTTATTCTGATATGTTTCTGGTAAATTATATAAAATATTTTTTTCAAATGAATGCATACTTTCTGGGACAAATTTTGCAGGTGGAAAATAGAAACCATCTTTTGACATATTAACACTTCTATAATTCCCAGCAAAAGAATAAAGATGATATAGAGCATAATAATGAATACTTTTTATATATTTATTATTAAACTCTGTTTCTCTTGAAAGAGTTTCAGTCATGATTCTTTCAGATCTTAAAAAGCCTTCAAATTCCGATTTTTCAATATCTGATTCTTTATTTAAGTTTAAAATATTAGGCAAGATAGAATTATTATCTTCTGAATTACTTACCTTATATTTTATTCTATAATTTTCACTCACTTAAAATTAACCTAAATGAATATTAATTATTTATCATTATTTTATCTTAAAAATTTTTTTTTTGATACAATTATTTATCGCTTTATTAAATATTTAGGTAAAATTCATGATTCAAAGTATAAGAACTACATTACCATCAATAAATGATATAAAGAATGTAGATTATATACAATCCAAAACCAAAGCTGATAAATTTGCTCAAATTATAAGTGAACATACACAAGTTAAGGAGAATAATGAAAATAACTTTGCTTTAAAAGAAAATGATAAATTTATAGATTCTAATGAAACTATTGAAATAATTAGTGATGAAATTGATAAATATACTTCTACACCTAAAGAATCAGAGTTTAATCCTAATAAATTAAGCTTTCCTGCTAATACAAAAACTACTGCACATAAATTTGTTCAACAACTCAAAGCAGAAGAATATAGTCCATCAGAATTTAATGAAATTAGTTTTGTTGAAATAGATGATTCTAAAAAGTTAAAAACACCTTCCCTATTACCTAAAGTTAGTATTAGTAATATAAATGAGTTAACTTTAAAAAAGGATGTTATTAATAATATAAACCAACTAAATTTACCTAAGGGATTAATAAATAAGATAATATCTTCTTTTAATGAAAAAAATAAAACAAATAGTATTGGTGATATATCAAATAGTAATTCAAATGATGTTACTAATGATTTACTTGGAGATATAATACGTGAAAGAACATTAGAATTAATCAATAATGCAGAAGAATTAGAAGCCTTATTAAACCTTGATATCCCTAATGATACACTCAAAGCTCAAGTATCTTTTTTTGAAAAATTGAGAAGTATAAATTTAGAACTTGATAAAGCTTTAAATGAAAACTATAAAAAAATTGATTCTTTAAAAAATGACTCAAAAGTTGACATTAAGATAAAAAGATTTGATGTAAGAGAACTTAAAAATTTTACTAATAAAAAAATATAAAAAATATGGAAATAGAAGTAAAAAATCTTTTAACACAAGAAATAGTAAATAAATTAATAAAAAAATGGTTTCCAGAATATAATAACTTAAAATTACTCGGTGAAAATGAGAATTTTGTATATCAATTAGATGAATCTTTTATATTTAGGATTACTCATAGTTCTCATAGAACTAAAAATTTAATATTAGCAGAGTTAGATTGGATTAATTATCTTTATGAAAATGGAATTAATGTTTCTAATCCTGTTATTTCTAAAAATAACTCTTTTATTGAAATATATGATTTAAGTGATAGTTATTTCATAGCTTGTGTATTTGAAAAATCAGTAGGTGAAAAAGCTTATATTAATTCAATAACAGAAATAAACGAGCTTTCTATAAGTAATTTAGGAAAAATGGTAGGTAAATTGCATAATCTATCTAAAGATTATAGATTTAAAAAATATAAACGGAATGAATGGTATGAAGAAGATTCAGTTTTAAATAATGGAGCATATTTACCAAGTTCAGAAAAGACGATTATTAATGAGATTTTTAAATTAAAAAATAAATTTATAAATCTACCTAAATCAAATGATTCTTATGGGTTAATTCATGCAGATATTCATGCAGGTAATTTTTTTATAAAAGATGATAATATAATTTTATTTGATTTCGATGATAGCTGTTATCATTGGTATATATATGATATAGCTATTATTATATACTCTTATGTATTAGGTTTAAATGAAAATGAGGATAAAGTTTTTTATGGTAAAAAATTTGCTAATATTTTTCTTGAATCATATTTTTCAATTAATAATTTGGATAATAAATGGCTAAAACTATTACCTGATATATTCAGATTTAGAGAACTTTTACTTTATGACTTTATTTATAAAAAATGGGATTTTAAGAATTTAAATTTAAAGCAAAAATTATTTTTTGATAGTATAAGTTTTAGAATAAAAAATAATATTGATTTAATCGCAAACTTGTAAAGTGCGTTTAAATTATCCATTCATATACTGAAATATTTATTCCATATATTTTATCAATATAGATCTATATCTAATGTTATCAAAGTTTTTTAACTTTCCTCTATTTCTGAAATTTCTGTAAATTTATCAAAGTAATTTAATACTAAATACTTACTGTTGGGCGAAATTAAAACATTACTGTTTAAGAAAATAATTTATAAAATAAAAGTACTAATTAATTTTAGGCTCTTTCTATAAAAGTAACATTATTTTTGGGAAATAATCCACTATATTGTTTATCTAGCTCTAGAAAATTCTCTTAACTGAAAATCTGCTTCATTAAAATTGTTTGTATCAGGAATACGATATTTAATTTTACCTTTTACAATTCCAATATCTTTAGCAAAACTAAATTGTGATACATAGTTTTCAGGATTTTGATCGAAAACCCAAGCTTTTTTTAATATATCACCAGGACCAACACGTATTATAGGAATTGAATCATACATTTTTCCTTGAAAATTTATTGTTTCTGTACATATTTGTTGATTTTTACAAAAATATAAATCAGAATATAAATCAGAAGGCATTGGATCTACAGTTGTATCTTTTTTTTGTTCAGGTCTAATACCATCAATCAATATGTCAAAGTATAAGCTATTCAATCCAGAATTGTAATCAAAAAAACGATAAATATTGATATTATTATTAGAGCTATATTTATAATCAAGAGTATTATTTTCAGTTCCAAGTATTTCAATACTAACTTTATTAGTCTTTTGAATATTAGGATATTTCTTTGATTTTATATCATAAGTAATTTTATCACCTTTATTTAGTTTAGGTAAATAGCTATTATATTGTTTATTATCTAAGTATTTATAGTATTGCTTTTCGAGTGGAAGATCTCCATGATAAGGATTAGATGGAATTGGATCAGGTATACAATTTGGGTCTGTCTCACCAGGGAAACATGGAAGTGGTGGTGTATCATTATTATTAGTTTTAATTTTATCTGATATATTTTGCCCTACTTGATAATTATTATTACAAGAAGTACTAATTAACAAAGTAACTATTATTAAAGCTTTAAATTTCATATAAGTTTTTACATTCATAAATATAAATATTTATATTATTATACAATATTTATATTATTTATTTTATAAATTTATGTAGAGCAAATTTTTAATTTTAGGTATTTTATATGAAAATTTTAATCAATTTAAATAAAAACTTTATTGATTCTATTAATTCATCTGTAATTAAATTACTGATAAAACAATTATCATTCTTTTTACTATTTATTGGATTAACAATAACCCAAGCTAATGCTCAAGAAAATTCATTGGGGAAATGCTGGAATAAACAAGTAAAAGAAACAGTAAATAATTATCTTAATATTTATTTTGATGAAAACCTTAATCAATTAGAACATAATTTTAAACCTTGGGCTCAAACTAATTACCTTATTAAAGGAAAAGCATGGATAAATTATGATAATTTTATAAAAGAAGATAAATTACCATTTAATGGTAAAGATTATTTTTCAAAAACAGTTTTTAATAAGTCTGAATTATTATTAATAAATTATGGTGAAGATAGTTTATCAAAAATAACAAAAGAAGCTTTTTTAGAACAGACATTTAAAAACTCAAGATATTCACCAATAAATATAATTAATTACTTTTTTTATAATAAAATAAAAATTAGTTCAAAAAGTAATAAAGAGTTTGATATATATGAATCTAAAATAAACAATACAATTGTTTCATTATATATAAGTAAAAAAGATAATCTTCTTATAAAAGTAAATCTATTAGATAATGATGATTTATATGGAGATGTGTTAACATCATTTAATTACTCCAAATTTTCAAAATTAAATAATTTATATTTTCCTAGAAAAATTTCTATAGAAAAAATAAATAGAAAGCTTAAAGATAGTATTGATATATCAAATGCTTTATTAACAAAAAAAATTCCTGAGATACTAACAAAGCCATCTGATTATACATTTGTTAAAGAAGTTCCATCAAAGCCTGAAATTAGCTTTAAAAAATATAATGAAAGTATTTATTTTATTGAATTAAAACATACAGATGATAGAGTTATGGTTGTTGAGTTCGAAAATTTTGTCCTAGTAGCCGAAGCTCCTATAAATAGTGAGAATGGAGAATTAATTATTTCAGAAATAAAAAAGAACATAAAAAATAAACCTATTAAATACTTTGTTTTTGGTCATCACCATCCTCATTATTTAGGTGGAATTAGAGCTTTCATACATGAAGGAGCAAATATTATTTCACTAGATATGAATAAAGATTATATAAATTATATAGCAAATGCAAAGCACTCTATAAAGCCAGATAATCTTGAAAAAGAATATAAAAAAGTACAATTTAAAGATTTAAAAGATTCTTTATTAATAGAAGATAATAAAACGAAGTTGCAAATATTTTTTATAGGAGAAAAATCTCAGCATACAAATGATTATTTAATATATTTTTTTCCGAACGAAAAAATATTATTTGAAGATGATTTATTACAATACAATGGACATAAATAATAAATTTAATTAAGCAACTAATCCAATTGTGAGCATGTCTTTGTAAGCCTCAGCCATTTTTTTAGAATTTAGGTCAATATCAAACTTATGAATAAATAATTTAAGCATTTGATTATTAGAAGCTAATCTTTGATAATTTAGCATAGAAAAAGGTTCTTTGTGAAATTCACCTTTTGTTATTCTGTCTTGTACTTTAGCCATATTTACAGCAAAAAAAGACATATTGAAATGAGTATCTAAAATGTTTTTATTTGTAGATTGACAATCTTCTAAACCAGTAAAAGTTTTACTATCTCTAAATAAAAACTCTATTTGAAATCTACTTGAATAAAATTCAAAAATATCTAAGGCAGATAATTCAAGGTCACTTGAGTAAAATATATGACGCTTATCTTTATTTGTAAGTAGTAAAACTATTTTTATATTTCTTTTCAAAGATAAACTGTAAACAACTTTTGAGTACAATTTTTCACCCTCAAGTAAAGTAATTACATAATCTAACTTGTGATTTTTTAAAATCAACTTTACCATAATATTTTCTAGGAGCACCTTTTTGTTTGTTCTTTCACCTTGATAAAGATAATTTAAATTAGCATCTGACCTTAGTTTACAAATAATATGCTTCTCTTGTTTGATTATTCCATCTACAAACTCTTTTTTTGAATGAAATCCATCAAAAGCAATATGTTTTATCTCTTTAAAGTATTCTTTGTTATTTTCAATATGTTTTAGGTAAAAATCCATTCTATTTTCACAATTAGAATCTGTTTGAAGTGCACTTATTGGATAAGCCGTGTTATATTCTGTATCTATCATTGCTAATAATGATAACTCTAAACCTTTAGTTACTTTTGAGTTCTTTCCATCCCAAAATTTACCTAAACCATCTGTTTTCTTTCCACTTTTTTTTATAAATGACGCATCAAAAGCCAATATATTTTTATTATTTTCTTTATAGATTTCTTTAATTCCTATTACATTCATTTCTACTATATTTGAATGATTATCCTTTATATAATTTCTTGAGATTGTTTTTTCATTCAATTCTATATATCTGCTTATATTTCTAAAGTTTTTTTTCCTAGACTGCAAAAAATTCCATTACTTACTTTTTCTATAAATTTTTTGGAGCTCTCTTTTAAATTAGACATTTTTGATAATATTTTTGTTATAATTCTCATCAGATAATTACCTCTTTATTATTTTTATTTTGATATTTTAAAAGTATAATAGGTTTTTATCTACTTTTTTACATTATTAAAAAATGTCCACTGTATTGTTATTATGGATAGAAAAAGATGGTTCAATAAAAAAAGCTAGTAAAAAAGAACTTGGATTATATAATTCAATAAAAGATTTAAAATTAGATGTTAAAACAATAATTCAATCTTGGCCTATATCAGATAATGAAGCTAAAAATATAATCCCATTTGAAGATCTTGAGAAGGCTGTAATTACCAAATAAAATTTTATTTAACTTGAGCATTTGAGTTCAAAATAAATAAACAAATTATATCGAAATAAATTTTAATTTTTTAGCTTAGATGCTTGTGATATACTCTATTTAAGAAAATTACTATATTTTCAAAAAATTTATTTGTATTTTGGCTTTTAACCAAAAATATTAATTTTAGGAGTTTTGTATGAAAGTCGCTATAGGTTTAAGTGGCGGAGTTGATAGCTCTGTTGCTGCATGCCTACTTAAAGAACAAGGACATGAAGTTATTGGAGTTACTATGCTTATCTGGCCTGACAGTAAATGTTGTTCAGGTGAAGCTGTTGAAGATGCAAAAAAAGTTGCAAAACACTTAGGTATTGAACATCATATCTATGATCTAATACCTGAATTTACAAAAGAAATTGTTGATAATTTTGTAAGTGAATATGCTAATGGTAGAACACCAAACCCTTGCCCTACTTGTAATTATAAAATGAAGTTTCATTATTTATGGAATGCAGTTCAAAAAATGCACCCTGATGTAGAAAAAATAGCAACAGGTCACTATGTTGGAATTGGTTATGATGAATTATCAAAAAGATACCAAATATTTAAAGGTCAAGATAAAACAAAAGATCAATCTTATATGCTTTATAAATTAACACAAGATCAATTATCAAGAATAATGCTACCTCTTGGTAAATTAAATAAAAAAGATGTAAGAGTTATGGATAAAGAACTTAGTTTAGGTAAAATTGCAAGTAAAGCAGATAGTATGGACTTATGCTTTACAAGTGGAGATCTTAAAGGTTTCTTACAATCAAGAGCACCAGAACAAGTAATTCCAGGGGATATAATAAACACTGATGGTAGGAAACTTGGAAGACATGAAGGTATAATGAATTATACAATTGGTCAAAGAAAAGGAATAAATGTACCATCTAGTGAAAAGTTATATGTTGTTGCAATTGATTCCAAAACACATACAATTGTTGTTGGTAATAAGGATGAAACATATTCACCTGGTTTAATTGCAGATGATGTAAGTTGGTTATCAATTGCAAAACCAGAAGCACCTATTGTTGCTGATGTTAAAACAAGATATCTAGCACATCCTGAACCTGCTGATATTTTACCAATAGATGATGGAAGATATAAAATTGTATTTAAAGAAAAACAAAGTGCAATTACTCCAGGACAAGTAACTGTTTTCTATTCAGGAGATATGTTATTAGGTGGTGGAACAATTACACAGGTTATAGAATAAATGACTAAATTTAAAAAATCACTTGCTTTTACAAGTGGGGCAATAGCTTTGCTTGGTATAGGACTTGCCACCAGAAATAATCTTCTTGCAAAAAAATCAAAAGAAGATTTTCCGAAACTTGGTAAATTTTGTAATGTTCAAGGTTGTTCAATACATTATTTTACAGAAGGTTCTGGTAGTCCTGTGGTTTTTATTCACGGTGAACAGGGAGATATTTATGATTTCTACCTTTCACCTATTTGGTCAAAATTAAAAAACTCTTTTCAAATAACAGCTATTGATAGACCTGGATACGGGTATAGTACAAGAGCTGAATGGAAAGATTATGGTTTTAGAAATCAAGGTGAGATACTTCATCAAACAATAAAACTTTTAAACCTTAAAAAACCTGTTCTTGTAGGTTTTGGAGAAGCTTGTGGAATAATAATCGCAATGTTATTAGAACATCAAGATAACTATTCAGGTGCAATTTTGATAGATGAAAAATTACCAGCAAAAAGAGAATTAAATGATAAAATCGTAAATGCTCCTTTAGTTGGTAAACTCTTACTTTGGACAGTTTCACCTGTAATAGCTCAAAAACAAGCTAATGATAAATTAAAAGAAACAGATTTACCTAGAGAAAACTTAAAAAAAGCAACTAGCTTTGATGTTTTACCAAACTCTATTCTTAGTAGTTCTCAAGATAAAGAGTTTATGAAAATAGAAGAATTAAAAACTTTAGCTGACATTTATGATAAGGTTCATGTTCCTGTTACTTTTATTAAAAGAAAAGATACTCAAGATGAGGAAATTGAATTAATAAATCAATTAAATTTAGAGGATATTATTGATAAATTGTATATTTCTACAGCAAAAGATATTAATTCAGAACATATACCTTTAACAAATTCAGAAAAAATTATAAGTGTTATAGATAAGATTTTAAAATAATTATGTACCCTTTACTAAAAGTTATAGGCTTGATGTCTGGAACATCAACTGATGGCTTAGATATTTCTTATGTTGAAATATATAATTCAAATGATAAATTTCATATAAATCCAATTTTTTTTAAAAGTAATCCCTACCCTAAAGAGTTAAAAGAAGAAATTTTAAAAAATGTAGATCTTTCTCAAGCTAAATTAAATGAAATATCAGATTTTAACTTTAAACTTGGAAATTATTTTGCTGATAAAGTATTGGATTTTATTAAAGAGTTTGATATTAAAGAAATTGATTTAATAGGTTCACATGGTCATACTTTTTACCATAGTATAAAGGATGGTAAAGCTATATCAACACTACAACTTGGTGAACCTTCTGTTATAGCTCAAAAAACAGGTATAACAACAGTTGCTGATTTTAGAACAGCAGATATTGCTGTTAATGGAGAAGGAGCACCTCTTGTTCCATTTTTTGATAGATGTTTCTTCCATGAAAAAAATATTGTTTTACAAAATATAGGTGGAATTTCTAATTCTGGATATATTTTAGAAAATGGTGATATTTTAGCTTTTGATAATGGTGCTGGAAATATGATTATAGATTCAGCAATGAAAATTATTACAAATGGAGCTAAGGACTATGATAATAATGGAGAAATTGCTTCAAAAGGAAAAGTAAATAATAAATTTTTAGAGATATTATTAGACAATTCTTATTTTGATTTAAAACCTCCCAAGTCTACAGGCAGAGAATTATTCGGAGAACATTATTCAAAAGAAATGTTCACAAAAGCAAAAGAATTAAATATAAATGATGAAGATATTATTTCAACGCTTACATACTTTGTAGGAAAGACTATTAGTGATAGTTATAATAGTTTTTTACCAAAAACACCTGAAAAAGTTATTATAAGTGGTGGTGGTGCTAAAAATGAAAGCATAAAAAAGTATTTAAAAGAACTTTTGCCAAATTCTAAAATATTAACTACAGATGATTATGGTTTAAATGCAGAAGCTAAAGAATCAATTGCATTTGCTTTATTCGCTTATTGTACAGTGTTTGGAATACCAAATAATGTTAAAAGTGCAACAGGTGCAGATAAAGAAATTGTTATGGGTAAAATTTGCCCAAGTACAAATTATAAAAGAATAATTCTTTTAGATTCTCAATACACTAATATTCAAGATAAATCATCACTTACATTAACAGAGAGTAGAAATATTTTAAGTCAAGAGCTAGATAATTTATCACCATTAAAAATAGTTGAATTAATGAATCAAAATGACTATCAAGTTGTTGAATCTATTGATAGAGCTAAAGAAAGTATTTCAAAAGTAATGCAAAATACTATTGATGTCTTTCTAAATGGTGGAAGATTATTTTATATAGGTGCAGGAACTAGTGGAAGATTAGGTGTTTTAGATGCTTCTGAATGCCCACCTACTTTTAAATCGCCTCATGAAAAAGTACAAGGTATAATTGCAGGTGGTCAAATTGCCTTAACAACAGCAGTTGAAGGAGCTGAAGACTCAGCAGAACAAGGAATAAAAGATGTACAAGAACGTAATATTTCAGATAAAGATATTATTGTTGGAATCTCTGCAAATGGTAGAGCCAAATATGTTTTAGAAGCTTTAAGAGAGTCAAAAAAAAGAGGTGCAAAAACAGCTTTAATTACTTGTAACTATTTTGATAAACCTGAATTTATAGATGAAATCATTGTAATAAGTGTTGGTGCGGAAGTTTTATCTGGATCTACAAGGCTAAAAGCAGGAACAGCAACAAAAATGGTTTTAAATATGATTACAACTGGTTCTTTTGCAAAAACTGGTAAAGTTTATGGAAATTATATGGTTGATTTAAATGTTTCTAATATTAAACTAAAAGCAAGAGCTATTAATATAATAAAATCTTTAACAAATGCTGATAATAATAAAGCAGAAGATTACTTAAATAAAGCCAATGGAAGTGTAAAAACAGCTATTTTAATGATATTAAAAAATATTAATGATTTTGAAATAGCAAAGAAATTACTAGATGAAAATAATGGCTTTATAAGAAAAGTATTAGAATAATTTAATAATAAACGTTTTACTATGTTTTTCTACAATTCCGACTTTATAATTAATCAAAACTGGTTTTATAAAATTAATGAAGTAAAAGTATTAAACTTAAGGACTCTTATCACTTTTTACTTTTCACTTCTTCTCTTTTTACTTATTATACATTCGTCATTCATATTTGATTTGGTATAATTTATCAGAGTTAGTTTTTAAGGCAGGTACACTATTTTGGAAAAAGAATTTACTATCAAAAATTTAAAAAAAGATCAATTTGCTCCTTTTAATGTTACAGAAGACGAGCTAGTAAGCTTTGCTCTTGATGAAGCAGGTTTAATAACAGATGAAACTATTATTAATGATAAATTTGCTAGAGAACTAGTAAAGTCTTTTTATTTAAAACGTGAAAGTTTTAGACAAAAAACAAGATTAGGTCATATTTTAGTTAAAGAATATAATATTTCAAAAGAAGATTTAATAAGGGCTTTAACTTATCATGAGCAATCTGGTGGTCAATTAGGAGCAGCATTTGTTCATTTAAATATTTGTACTGAAGAACAGATAGAAGAAGCTTTAAGAACACAATCAAAAATGAGAACTTATATTAGATAGATTACAATGGAGTAAATCTCATGAATAAAATAATGAAGTCAGCTCTTGAATGTATAAAAGACATACAAGATGGGGCGACCTTGATGCTTGGTGGTTTCGGTTTATGTGGAATCCCAGAAAATTTAATTTTAGCTCTTAGAGAAAAAGGAGTTAAAAACCTAACTTGTATTAGTAATAATGCAGGAGTAAGTGATTTTGGAATTGGTTTATTACTTCAACAAAAGCAAGTAAAAAAAATGATTTCTAGTTATGTTGGTGAAAATGAACTTTTTGAAAAGATGGTACTTTCAGGAGAATTAGAAATAGAGCTTGTACCACAAGGAACTCTTTCAGAAAGAATAAGAGCTGGTGGAGCAGGAATTGGTGGCTTTTATACACCTACAGGATATGGAACTTTAGTTGCTGAAGGAAAAGAGACAAGAATAATTGATGGAAGAAATTATGTTTTAGAATTACCTCTTAAAGCTGATTTTTCACTAGTAAAAGCTTATAAGGCTGATACAATGGGAAATTTAGTTTATAGAAAAACAGCAAGAAATTTTAATCCTATGATGGCAACAGCAGGAAAAATAACAATTGCTGAGGTTGAAGAAATTGTTAATGCTGGTGAGCTTGATCCTGAGTCAATTGTAACACCTAGTGTTTATGTAAAAAGAATACTAAAAGGTGAAAAATATGAAAAAAGAATTGAGCAAAGAACTGTGAGAAAGGAGATATAATTAAAATGACTTTAAGCAGAGAACAAATGGCTCAAAGAATAGCTAAAGAGTTACAAGATGGTTTTTATGTAAATCTTGGAATAGGAATCCCAACACTTGTTGCAAATTATATTCCCAAGGATATAAATATAGTTTTACAATCAGAAAATGGATTATTAGGGATAGGACCTTTTCCTACAGATGAAAATGTTGATGCAGATTTAATTAATGCGGGAAAACAAACAATAACAGCAATAGATGGTTCAGCATATTTTTCAAGCGCTGATTCATTTGCAATGATACGCGGAGGACATATTGATTTAACTGTTTTAGGTGCATTAGAAGTTGATGAAAATGCGAATCTTGCTAATTGGATGATTCCAAATAAAATGGTTAAAGGTATGGGCGGAGCAATGGATCTTGTTGCAGGAGCAAAGAGAGTTATTGTTTGTATGCAACATAAAAATAAAGCAGGTGAATCTAAAGTATTAAAAAAGTGTAGTCTACCACTAACAGGTGTTAAATGTGTAAATAAAATAGTAACAGATATGGCTGTAATGGAGTTTACAGATAAAGGTTTAAAACTTTTAGAAAGAGCACCAAATGTAAGTGTAGAAGAAATAATTTCATCAACAGAAGCAAGTCTAATTGTTGAAGGTGATATTCCTGAAATGCAATTTTAATGGAATCAAATAACGATAATTCTCCTACAAATGAATATATCATAGCAGCAATAACCTATTTACCAATAGTAGGTTTTTTGCTGGTCTTTACTATGGGTAAAAAATATTTTGTAAGATACCATGCTGGACATTCTATTTTAATATACATAATAGGCTCAATATTTCTTATATCATATATTGCACTATATATCTTTTTAAGAACTAGATTCATTGATCCATTTGTAATAGATACAGCATGGGGATTTATCTTTTCATTACATCTATTATTTAGTTTTATTTTTTTATTTTATTGTTCAATTCAAGCTTATTTAGGTAGATACATAGTAATACCTATTATTACTAAATTATTTTATCTTGTATTTAATAAATAATATTTAAGCTATTATATATTACTTAATAACTGGAGCAACAACTTTAAGCTCATATTCATCTAAAGTTCGACTTGTTTTTTGATTCTCATAAGAAATTGCTAATTTAGTTGCTAAAAAGTCTTTTGCTTTGTCACCCTCTAGATAAGTTTTAGTTTTTTCAGATTTGAGAGGGTCAGAGTTATAAATAAACAATTTACCATTTTCATCTTTACCAACTAAAAGAAAGTGATTTGGTTTATCTGTTCCATTTCCATTAAACACAGACAACGTAACAGTTTCACCATTTTTTATATTATCAATTACTTGTTTAGAAAGATTTTTTTGAGCATCTTTAAAGGATTTAGAGCTAATATCAAGGTCTGTTTTGAAATCACCATTTAAGCCATATGCAATATTACCAACTTTATCACCAAGATTTACATTCACTTTACCAGAGCTAAAACCTAAATCTTTTTGCATTTTTCCAACATCATCATATTTCATGATATTATCACTTTTATCTGTATCATACATATCATAAAGGACTGAAGCAAAAGTATTAATATCTTGTTGAGTTAAATTACCATTTTGAGTATCAGAAATTAGCTTTGATAAAGTTCCAATTGTTTGAAGATATTCTGGTGTATCTTTTTTACTAACATTATCTTTTATATATTTCCCAAGCGTTTTTGACATTGCATCAGTAAGTTTATCTTTTCCTTGTATTGCAAGTCCTACTACTGTTGCATTACAAGAACATCTTGCATTATCTCCTATTGTATTATCATCTTTATCTCTTTGATTAATATCAGCAAGAGATTTTGTATCAATTTTTCCATTCTTAAAAACTGATTTTCCTTCACCAACACTAAATTTTACGTTATTAGATAAGGTAAGAGTGTTATCTTTTTTGTCAACCTCAAAAGAAAATGATTGAGGATTAAATTTACTAGAAAGAATTTTATTCAATACAGATTGATTATCAAGATTTGCGATAAATGTAGCTTCTTCTTTACTTAATTTACCATCTTTTAGAGCTATAGTTTTTAACTCTTGGAATTTAACAGCATCAAACCCTTTAGAGTCACTAGCTAACTCTCTAGCTTTTGCAATTAATTCAGGACTTATACTATTGTTATTAATTTGCATATAAAAACCTTTGTTTTAAGATATATATACAATTATATTAACTTATATGAACAAAATCAATAGATTATTAGTGAAATAAGAAACAAAACTATTATATAAGAAGTAATGAGAGAAGAAGAAAAGAAGTAAAAAGTGAGCAGAGAAGAATAAAAATATAAGATTTATTAATATTATAACTTCTGGTATATTAACTTCTTCAAACTACTTTTGTTTAATTATATAGTATGAATCTAAGTATTTAATACACACTTTTTTAATCTAAATTAGTTAAATTTTCATATAAATAAATAGCTGAATTTATAGCTTTATAAAAATCTATTAATGATAAACTTTCATTTTCAGAATGAGCATGGCATTCTGGATCTTCTAACCCTAAAAGTAAAGCAGGTATTCCTCCAAGATTATCAGAAAATGGTTTTACAAAAGGAATTGTTCCACCTGCACCAATAAAAACAGGTTTTTTATTATAGCCTTTTTCTAGAGCATTAATAGCAGCATTAAAAGCTTTCCCTTTTGGTTCTGTATACCACCAAGTAGCAGGAACATGAGGCTCTAACTCGACTATAACCCCATCAGGTGAATGCTTTTTTAAATGATTGATTAAAGCTTCTGAGATTTCTTGTGGATTTTGCTCAGGAACAATTCTTATACTTACTCTAGCTCTTGCACTATCAATTATTTGATTTGCAGAATCTTTTATATTACAGGATTCTAAGGCAACAACTGTTAATGCTGGTTTATGCCATAACTGTTCATAAACTGAAGTGTTATCAAATTTATGAAGCTTAACACCATCTAGTAACCCTGCGTGTTCTATAAATAACTCCTCATCAAATGGAAGTGAATTTAATCTATCCTTTTCTTCTTTTGTAAGAACTTTTACTCCGTTATTAATACCTTCTATTGTTAAATTTCCTTTTGTATCTTTTAGTGAAGCTATTAATTGAGATAAAATCATTGCTGGATCTGGTAAAGGCCCTCCCCACATTCCACTATGAACCTGTTGCTTTAATGCCTTTACAGTTATGTCAACACCTACTAAACCTCTTAAAAGATAGGTAATTGAAGGTAATCCTTCATAAAGGTTTGCTGTATCTGTTAAAACCATACAATCAGCTTTTAATTTATCCTTATAATTAGCAACAAAAGCATCTAAATTATCAGAACCTATTTCTTCTTCACCTTCTACAATCATTTTTATATTTATAGGTAATTCTCCACAAGTTTGCAAATATGATTTTATTGCAGCAAGATGTATCATTATTCCTGCTTTATCATCTACAACACCTCTTCCATATAATCTTCCATCTTTTTCTGTAGGCTCAAAAGGTGTTTTATTAAACCACTTTTCAATTTTTCCAGTTGGTTGAACATCATGATGAGCATATAAAAGTAAAGTTGGAGCATCCTTTTTTTCTAACCATTCACCATAAGCATAAGGATGTGCATTTTCAAATTCTATTACTTCTACATTTTTTAAACCAACCTCTTTCATTTGTCTTGCGACTTCTTGAGCTGACTCCTTAACAAATTTGGGGTCATAACCTTCAGCACTAATACTAGGTATTTTTGACATTAGACATAAATCATTTTTAAAAGAATCACTATTATTTTTAGCATAATCTAACGCTTTATTTAAATTTTCAGAACTCATAAAAACCTCTTTTATTTTTCAAAAACTAATGTATATCCTAAAAAATTACCTTTTTCAGAAACTACTTTTAAACCTGAAGATGTAGCAATATTAATAATTGTAGATGATAGACAATAATAATCATCACTTATTATTTCTGTAATATATAGTTTTCCTTTTTCTTTTAATACTCTTCTTATTTCTGTAAGAACTTTAGCTTTATCTGATATCTGCCCAATATTTATATTTAAGTATGCTTTATCAAAAAAATAATCGTCAAAAGGCAGTTTTTCAATATATGCTCTATGAATTTCTATGTTTTCAACCCCTAATTCTTGTGCATTTTGCTGAGCTTTAATTAGGGTATTCATATCTTGATCAAGTAAATAAGCTCTACCCTTATCAGCTTTTTTAGCTCCCTCTATTCCAAAATAACCTAAACCACAACCAAGATCTATTATTTTATCTTCACTCTTTATTTGGCTTATCATATCTTGCATATCAATATTTTCTTTACCTGCAGGATAATCAAATAACCATGAGTAATCTTTTATTTCTGGTTTATGATTCATTTTAGCTTTTAATCTATCATAAACAATTTCTTTAAAAGCAAAACCTAAAATAGCTGTTTTTACTAAACTAAATTTTTTCTTTTTAGATTTTTTTACTTGTTTATTATCTTGAGATACAATAGTTTGTGTTTCTACTTTATTTTTTTTACCAAACTTTGAGCTAATCAATGCTAATACTAAACTTTTTGCAATATCAATTCCATATTCAATTGCTTTATCTTTTAATTCATCTTTATCTTTCATAATATTGCCTCATTTATAATTTATTGACTATCATTAGATAAATCTATTTCACCTGATTTCTTGCCTGAATCGTTTTGTGTTGCTTTTGGTTGTGGTGTTGCACTTTGTCTTGGTGTTACAGGCGTATTTATTGGTGTAGGAGTATTTTCATAAGGGTTTTTATCCATATTTCTTGGTATTGGTGTTTTTATTACCTGTGGTATTTGTTGTGGTTCTGGTGTTTTAACAGGAACAGGTGTTTTTATAGGTGCTGGTGTATTTTTTATTATAGGAACAATAGGTTTAGGTGGCTCAGGAGTTTTAACAGGTTTTGGAGGTTGAGGAATTGAAGTAGGAGGATTATTTTTATTTCCTAAATCATAATAAGGTTGTGGATTATTAATTGGTGGTTCATTATTTGCTCCTTCTTCTGGTATTTCAAATTCTGAAATTACTCTATTTTTTTCATCAATTACACCATTAGGATCGTTTGCATAAGCTTCAAAGTTTTCTGAATCTGTATGAAATACGGCTTTCTGAGCTGTTAACCAATCATCATTTTCTCTTTTTATTTTTACATTTCCTGTTAAGGTCATTGTTTTAGAAATATCATTAAAAACAGCATTATCGCCTGTCGCCTCACGCTTTTTTGTTCCTACAACTTGAACTATTTTTACATTTCCATTACCAACTAAATCACTAGTTTTCTGAAATATTGTTATTTCATTTGCTTCCATATCAAGTTGTTCTTTAACAAATCTTTCTTTTTCTTTATCACCTTTAGGCTCAAGTATTTTTTCCTCTACTAACCAATCACCTCTAATTTGAGTTATTTTTGCATTTTTTGTAATTTTAATAGTATCTGTATTTTTATTAGAATCATTTTTTACTTCTATAATCTCTCCTGATGCTCTTTTCTCTTTTTGTAAAACTATTGCATTACCTTTAAATATAGCATCTCCTGACTTTGTCCAATAATCTACTTCATTAGAAGTTATAACAGTTCTTTCTCTTTTTATAGCTCTTTCTGTTTTTTCTTTATCAGATGTTGGATCTGGTATTTTTATTTCAATTTTTCTCTCTTCTTCTCTATCAAACTTAACTTTATCTTCTAAATGAACTTTTTTTTCTTGGTGATAAACAATCATTTTATTAGCTGATATATCTGTTTTTCTTTTAGTCTCTTTATCTAGATTTATAATTCTTACAAATTGGTCTATAAAAGACGTTTGTATTCCTTGATTATACAAAACGCTTGATGTATATATAGTCATTGTATCTTGAGTAATTACTACATTTCCTGTAGCTAAAGCAATTTTATTTTTTCTATCATACTTAGCTTCATTTGACGTTATTCTCATTCTTCCTGTAGAAGGACTTGCACTTGGTTTAGGTTGTGTAGGATTCACAGCAGCATTCATAGAATTTAAATCTACAAGCATAAAAGAACTTGAGATTAATAATACTACAATACTACTTATTATTTTCTTCATCTTTTTTAATTAAATAAAATCTTTAATACAAATAACAACATTATATATTTTAACGAATCAACTATATCATAATTTAAGGTTAAATAATAATAAGGTGAATTAAAGCTTAACTTTCTTAAAGTTTCTACTCGTATTATGTTATTTTTCTCACATAATCTAATAACTTTTTAAACTCTAATGGTTCATTCGCAACAAAAGTCATTTCTTCTTTTGTTATTGGATGAGTTAAGATTAATTTATAAGCGTGTAATGCTTGACCTTGTAAGTTTACAGGTATTTTAATATCAGGGCCGTAAACATCATCACCAATAATTCCATGTTTTATATGTGCAAGATGAACTCTTATTTGATGTGTTCTACCTGTTTTTAACTCTAATTCAAGAAGTGTAAATTTACCAAACCTTTCCAAAACTTTCCAATGAGTAATAGCTTCTCTACCTTCTGGGTCTATAGCCATTTTTTTTCTATCTTTTGAGTTTCTTGCTATTGGTTTATTTATTATTCCTTCATCTTCTATAAAGTTACCTATGACAATTGCTTTATAAAATCTTTTTGCAGATTTTTCACTTATTTGCTTTGATAAATCTTGGTGAGCTAGGTCATTTTTTGCAACGACTAATAAACCTGTAGTATCTTTATCTATTCTATGTACTATACCTGGGCGTAATGAACCACCAATTCCAGATAAATCATTACAATGATACATAAGAGCATTTACTAATGTTCCATCTTCACTCCCAGGTGCTGGATGTGTTACTAATCCCTTAGGTTTATTAATGACAATAATATCTTTATCTTCATATACAATATCAAGTCTTATATCTTGTGGTTTAGCAGAAATTTCTTTTAGTTTAGGAATATTTATTTCTATATTATCATTTTCTTTAGTTTTATATGAAGCTTTTTGATTTTTATTGTTAACAAAAATCATTTTATCATCTATTAATGTTTTTATTCTTGAACGTGATAGTTTATCAATTTGTGATTCAATAAAAATATCAAGTCTGACATTTTCATTAATTGAATCAACTTTTATATTTATTTTTTCCATGTTTAAAATTTTTAATATAAATAAAAAATGGGGTGTATTCAATACACCCCTAACATAAAATTATTTATGTTTTTTATCTCTTAATTAAGTTTGCATCAGGTGCTTTATTTATTGTATTACCTACAACGTTTAGAGACACATAAGAACTTATTAGGTAGTTTGTATCTAAGTTTCCACTAGAGTCAACTACACCTACAACAATCGTTCTAGTACCTGTTGGTACATTTCTTAGTGTATATTGTGCTTTTGATGCACCAGATATATCAAATGTTGTTGCAGAACTTACATAAGGACTATTTGCATCTGTAAATATTGAGCTTAATACTGTAGAGTTTCTTAAATCTACTTCACCTTTTAGTGCAACTGCTTTAAGCTTAGCTGTTGTTGGTATTTCAACCCCACTAAGATCTCTAATAAAGATATTACCAACTACATCGCCTATAGCAAGTATTCTATTAACTGATCTTAATTGTATTAATTCTGTTGTAATTGTATCATTAGATGGAACAACAACTTTAATACCTTTTTGAGTCTCATGGAAATTAAGAGCAACAGAGATTGTATACTCTCCACCAGGCAGATCATTAAAAGGAACTGCTATCTCATAGTTCCTAAGATAAACTGTTATTGCACGAGTTTTATCAATACCAACTGTACACTCAGGTTTAGGGTCTATTATAGGTGTTGGAGGTGAGGTAAATGACTTAACTATATCTGTTCCTTCTATTTGAACAGTTCCTTGGATAGCTTCTCTAAATGCAATTCCATTAGATACATAATCAATTCTTGAATTATTAGGGCCAGGGCATGGAACTAAACTTATCCCTGGTACAGCTAATGTTGCTGGTTTAGATTGCCCATTACCTATACTATCAACGCCTGGGAATTCTAATAAATCAGGATAATTATCTGCAGTTAAATGAACAACAAGATTACCTAAAGGTCTTACTTCAATCTCTTTAGTTAAATTTGTTTCTTGATCACTTGGCTGAATTACTTCTTGTTTTACTATATAACCTGTCTTAGGGCCTATTTCTAATGTTGTTATAGTAGTTGGTACACCTCTTAAAGTAAACTCTCCATTTTCATCTGTTGATGTTGAAGAACTACTATCAATTGATTTAATAGAAATGTTCGCTACAGGTTTCTTATTAACTGAATCAATTAATTTACCTTTAACTGTTCTTGCATTTGTAAGTAATGGTATTATTATATCTTCAACCTGCTCAGGAGATACAGTTATTGAGGTTGTTAAATTATTAAAATTAGCTTCTAAATTCTTAGGTTTTTTAAATGAAGTTACTTGTAAAGAGAATTCTCCTTGAGCGTTTGTAGTAGTGGAAGAACTTACTGCATTTTGAGTAACATCAGACACTTTTGCATTAGCTACGGGTGTTCCATCAGGTCTTAAAACTCTACCTTTAATATTTATTCCTATCTTTGTAACAGTACTTGAGGAAGATGAACTTGCTTTACCAAGAACTATTTCAGGTATTTGTGTTATTTTACCAACCTCAACTTTTGCTAACACTTGTGATTCATCAGAACCAGCAGTTAGAACAACTTGAATATCTCCAGGACGTAAACCAGCTATTAAATAAGAATCTTTATTTTTTAATATTTCATTTTTTAATACATCGTTTTTCTTTTCAAGAAATGCTTGAGTTTGTTTTTTAGGATCTGTAAACTCTTTACCTGCTGTATCAACAGGTTTACCTTGTGCATTTAGTTTAGGAATATCATTTTGTCTTATTACTTTTATTCTTACATCACTATTTGTTAAAACAGTATTATTATTTGTTATATATGAAATAGTTCCACTTACACCACCACTACTAATAGATGGTATATTTAAAGTTCTATCTTTAACCTCATTTATAAGTTTGTCTCTTTCAATTTGATCTTGAGTTGGTGGAGCACAAGATGTGCTAACAATTGAAATTGCTAAAAATAAATAAGATATAATTTTAGATGTATTTCTCATTACTTTAAAAGTTTAGTCTCCTAAATAAAATATTAAAAATCTTTACTGATTAAGGACTTGGTGAAGGTGATGGT
This sequence comes from Candidatus Sericytochromatia bacterium, assembly GCA_046328075.1. GTDB lineage: Bacteria > Cyanobacteriota > Sericytochromatia > UBA7694 > JACMQJ01 > JAXLXG01. The sequence continues at coordinate 143,798 of JAXLXG010000002.1, read as the reverse complement.
GAAGGTGTTGCAGATGATCTAACAAATCCTGATAAATCAGATTCAAATCTAACAGGAGTTGTAAAATTTAGTGAAACAAGATTATCATTATCATCAACTCCAAGTAAAGTTGCTTGAGCTAAAGCTGTTTGTACTGTTGTTGGAGAATTATTTGGAAAAACAGCATTAAGTAAGTCTTCAGATGATATTAATAAAGGAACAGGACCTGCAAATGAACCACCTCTAGGAACAGTAAATCCTATAGGAACTTTCTTAGATGGTAACTGTTGACCATTAACAGTATATTGCACAATCATTTGTTTAAATACAACTCTTGGTAAACCAGGTCTATTTTCAATAGTAATATTTGGCTCATTAAATGTATACAAAGCAGTGTTTGTTCCTAAAGAAGCTACAGCTTGAAATTTTTGAATTATACTAACACCCTTTGTAAGATCCGTGCTTGATATTCGTGTTATAAATAAATCAGCTTTAGGAACAAACATATCCACAATATTATTTCCTATATTATTTAATATAGTTCCTGCTGGATTTGTATTATTTCCTGTTGTCGGATTAGTACAAGACACAAGAGTCAATAATGATGGACACATTAATAAACTCAAAACTATTAAATTTTTTCTCATTTTTTTATTTATTTTCTCCATAAATAATTAAACCTCAAGACTGCTACCAATTTCAGCCTCTGAATCAATTGACATAAATACTTGAATTACATTAGGATCAAACATTATACCTGACATTTTTTGAAGTTCATTTAATGCTTCTTCTGGACTCATTGCCCCTCTATATGGTCTATTATGAGTTAAGGAATCGTAAACATCTGCTACAGACAAAATCCTAACTGGTAAAGGTATCATTTCACCTGATAACTGATCAGGATAACCTAAACCATCCCATCTTTCATGATGCCATCTTACCCAGTAAGAAGCTGAGCCAACATTTGCAATTTGCTTTACTAAATTTTCTCCTAAAATACTATGTTCTTGTAATCTATTTTTTTCATCAACACTTATTGGTCTTTGTTCTTTAATAAAATTAAAATTATTTATTTGACCAACATCATGTAAAAGTGCAGCACATTCAAGAGCATCTAATTCTTCAGATGGTAATCCATATTTTTCTCCAATTTGTCTTGCTAAATCAGCAACTCTTCTTGAATGTCCAGATGAATCTTCATATTCATCTGAAGCACTAGACCATTGATTAATATTAGCCATAAAATCAGCTAAACCACCAGAGGTTCCACCTGCTCTTGAAACTGATTTTGGAGTTTTATTCATTATAAGTGGCATTAAAAGTACAATACCATATATTAATGAAACAAGATATAAAGCATAAGCAATATATCTGACCATTAAAGCTGTTGTCATTCTTTTACTACTTCTCCTGACTGTTTTTTATCAGAAATCATTTCTAAAAACTCATTTTCCGTTAATATTTTAACTTTAAGTTTTTCAGCCTTTTCGGCTTTACTTCCTGCATCTTCTCCTACTATAACGTAAGATGTTTGTTTACTAACAGTATTACTAACACTTCCTCCAAGTTTTTCAACCTCTTTGGCTGCTTTATCTCTAGTTAGCATTTTTAATGTTCCTGTAAATACAAACTTTAATCCGTTTAGTATTTTATCCTCTAAATTACCATTAGTAAAATTTAATTTCTGTGATGGAACAACATTATTATTGTAAAGTTTAGCTAAAATATTTAAATTGTCCATATCTTTGAAATAATCGTATACACTTTTAGCTGTTATTTTTCCCATACCTTTGATTGATTGTATATCTTCAAATTCAGCTTTTGTAAGGTTTTCAATAGTTTTGAAAGTGTTAGCTAAATCTTTTGCTGATTCTTGACCTACATGTTTTATGCTTAAAGCATTTATAAATTTTTCTAAAGAAGGAGTTTTTGAAGATTCTATGTTTTTTAGAATATTTGTTGCTGACTTTTCACCCATCCTATCTAAACTCACTAAAGTTTCTTTATTTAAAGTATAAAGATCAGCAAAGTCTTTTACTATCTCTTTATCAACTAGTTGTTCTATCAATGATGTCCCTATATCATCGATACTCATTGCATCACGACTAACAAAGTTTTCAATACGTCCTTTTACTTGTTGCTTACAATTTTTATTAGGACATCTTATTATTGTATCTCCATCGTTAATGGCTTCAGTTTCGCACACTGGACATTTATCAGGGTAAATAAATTCTTTTTCAGTTCCTGTTCTCATATCTTTTACTACATTAACAACTTGAGGAATAATTTCTGCTGACTTTTCAACTATTACATAATCACCAATTCTTATATCTTTTCTCTTTATTTCTTCGTAATTATGTAAACTTGCACGCGAAACTGTACTTCCTGATAATAAAACAGGTTTTAACTCAGCTACAGGAGTTAAAGTACCTAATCTACCTACTTGAATTGTTATTCCTTCAATTTTTGTTATCACTTGTTCTGCAGGGTATTTATAAGCTATAGCCCATTTTGGACTTTTAGCTGTAAAACCTAAAACTCTTTGGTACTCAAGATTATTAACTTTAACTACAATTCCATCCATATCATGGTTAATATTTTTTCTCTCAGTTCTCCAATTATTGCAAAACTCCATGACTTCTTGAATATTTTTACAAAGTTTTATATTTTTATTTATTTTAAACCCTATATCTTTTAAATATAACATTGTGTCAAAATGTGTTTTAAAATCTAATTCATTTTCATCAACTATTGCAGAATATACAAATATATCTAATTTTCTTTTGGCTGTAATACTTGAGTCTAATTGTCTTAAAGAACCTGCTGCTGCATTCCTAGGATTTGCAAAAAGAGATTTATTAGCACTTTTTTGTAATTCATTCATTTTTTCAAAATTTTCTTTTGAAAGATAAACTTCACCTCTTACTTCTAAATATTTAGGGATATTTAAACCTGTGAAATTAAGATTTAAAGGAATGGAATTAATTGTTTTAAGATTTAAAGTAACATCTTCTCCAACTTTTCCATCACCTCTAGTTGAACCTTGAATAAAAACTCCATTTTCATAATTTAGATTAACTGCTAAACCATCAATCTTTAATTCTGCTACATATTCAATAGAATCTGAATCAATATACTCTCTAATTCTTTTATCAAAATCTAATAAATCATTATCAGAAAGAGCATTATCTAAACTAAATAAAGGATTTTTGTGTTTTACTTGTGTAAATTCTGAAAGTGGCTTATCACCAACTCTTTGAGAAGGAGAGTCAGGTGTTATAAAAGAAGGATTTTCTTTTTCAATTTCTAGAAGTTTTCTATATAAAATATCATATTCTTCATCACTAACTAAAGGATTATCTAAAACATAATAATGGTATGAATATTTACTTAGAGTCTTTTTTATTTGATTATATTCTAGTTCAACTTTTATTATAGTGTCATGTTTAGTGTTTGTTGTATCTTGCATAATTATTATTCATTATTCTTCGCTATAAAGAGTAACTCTATTTCTTCCACCTGCTTTAGACTTATATAAAGCAATATCAGCTTTTTCAACTAGTTCTTGAGATGTTATCGCTTGTTCTGGGAATGTAGAAACACCCATACTAACTGTTACTTTTAGAGGTTCTCCACCAGAAGGATTATCAAGAGGAGTTTTTTCTATTGCAAGTCTTATTCTTTCAGCAAGAATCATAGCTCCATTAGAATCTGTTTCAGGCATTATTACTGTTAATTCTTCTCCACCATATCTTGCAGCAATATCAATACCTTTTCTAACATTATCCTTTATCTTTTTTGCAACTGCTCTAAGAACATCATCACCTGTTTGGTGTCCCCATGTATCATTAAATTTTTTGAAATGGTCAATATCAATTAACATTATTGAAAGCTTTCTTTCAAGTCTTTGTGCTTTGCGTAACTCTTCAGACATTCTTTGTTCAAAAAATCTTCTTACATATAGTTGTGTGAGACCATCAACAGTTGCCATCTCATAAAATCTAGCTTTTTGCCAAAGTGTTGCTGTATGATTAGCAAGAGAAATAATCATTGATTCATCTCTTTCACTAAAAGTTGAAACTTGGTTATTATTTTCCTTATCAATACGACTTTCTTTATCAAATAGGCAAAGAATACCTAAAATCTCTCTTTCCGACTTTAAAGGAACACAAATCATATATCTTGAATCTATATCAAATATTCCATTAGACTCAGATCTTCTTGTCTCACCTGTTTCAATTACATCTTGAAAAATCTTGCCTCCAGAAGAAAGTGAGAAAGATTTATCGTTTCTAATATTTATAGATTTTGATACTGCAACAGTTTTAAGAGTTTCATTTTCTAATCTAAATAAGATACCTTTAGAGCAAGATAAATATTGAATGGCTTTTTCTAAAAATGTTTCAAGTAGGCTATTTACATCCATAATACTACTTAACTCAACACTTATTTGACGCATTTCAGAAATTCCATAATTAGCATCAACTAATTCAAAATTCTGTTTTCTTAGTTTTTCATTTGTTTTTTTTAATTCATCAATTAATTGAAAGTTAGCAATAGAAATTGAGATTTGGTTAGATATTATTGATAAAAGTATTAAATCTGTAGGTTTATACTCCTCTTTATTTAATTTATGCCCTAATATTATAGAACCAACAAGGCGACCTTTTACACTAAGAGTTACCCATAAACAAAAACCATTTTTTTCAAACATTGGTTTATTACGTTTAACAAAATCAGGAAATTTACGTTCAAGTTCTTCAATAGTTACAACACCTTTAAAAGATGTAAACTCAGCAATTTCTTTTGGTAAAGAACGCATATATAAATTACCTTCAAAGCCTTTTACAACAGCAGACTCAAAAGCAAGTTTAAAAGGAGCATATGTTAAAATTGAACCTTTAGTTGCTCCAAGAGTTCCCATAAGGATTCTTAATAGATTTGCAAGAGAAACCTCTAAACTACTATCTGATGTTATCTCTAAAGAAACATCATTAAGAGAATTAAGGTTATAGATTAACTTATCTATATCTACATTGCCAAATTCGTTTAATAGTTGACTCACGACCTCTAAACTCTACTTAATTAAAAAAATATAATTATTTATTTTCATCTATATTTTGATAGCCTGATATTTCTTGTACTAAATCAGCTACTTCTGAAGGATAATATGTTATAGATAATCCATCAGGAGAAATTTTTGCTATTTCTTTTCCTATAACCCAACCTTTACTAATAAATTTGGGATTTTCTCCACCCACTTGAGATTTAGCATCTTTTATTAAATTCTCAATTTTCTGAGGTACATCATATTTAGTAATTTTTACACCATCATCAAGAATAGTTTCAGTAAAATTTCTATTTGGGGGAGGCTCTTTTGTAAGATTCATATTACTATTAGCATTGAGTGGACCTGTTCCTCTTTCAGCTTTATTTGTTCTTTGAAAATTATCCATTTTCTTTTCACCAGGTTTAGCACCTGCTTTTAAAGGATTATTGTTCTGAGGAGCATTAGTTGGCTTTGAAAATGGAGAAGAAGGAAACTTTTTACCAGCTTCATTGCCTTTTTTATCAGGTTCTCTATTATTTCCTAACATTCTTATTCTCTCTTACTTAGATATTTCATTTATTGCTTCTTCTTCGGTCTCACGTATTTCTGCAAATTGAGTAAGACCCATTATTGAAAAAGTTTTATTTATTGTTTTTGTAAGGTTGGTAAAAAATATTTTACCTTCAATATCAACTAACTTTTCAATAACTTCAATAAGAATAGATATACCAATACTATTAACTACATTAGACTTTTCAAAATTAATTACAAAATTAATTATACCTGCTTCAATTAATTCATCAACTTTCTCGCTTATCTTTTCTCCACCAAGATTATTTACATAACCTTCAGTTCGTAAAATAGCAAAGTTTGTTCTTTTTTCTACTTTAACGTCAAATGTTTCTGACACTTTATATCTCCAATTATCTCATCTTAGTCATTGTAAGTGTTGTGCCTTCTGGACCACTTTCTATTTCAACTTCATCCATAAGACTTTTTATAAGCATAAGCCCCCAACCTCTTTTGTGTTGAGACTTTAACTTATTTTTTATATTAGGATTTGCATCAATTTCATTAATATCAAACCCTTTACCCTTATCTTTTATAATAACTTTTAATTCATTATTATTCATAATAAATTTTATATAGAGTTTATTATCTTCACTTTTACCATGTTCAAATGAGTTGATACAGGCTTCTATTAGTGCTTGATTTAGTTCATCAATTTTATCTACATCAAACTTCATATATTCTGCTACAGCTTTTGCTGTTTTAATAGCAGCAACCTCAATATCAGGTAACATTGGTATTACTAAATCAACTTCATCAGCAGATTTCTGTTTTTCTGTCATTTTGATATTTTTTAACCTAAAAGCTTAATTAATAACAGTCAATTTATTATATCATGACTCTATTTGTGTTTCTATATCCAAGCGTCCTGAACCTTTGAAATAGTAACCTTTTTTAATTTTTTCTATATCTTCAGAATCTATATAAACTAGTAGAAATATATTATTACAGTCAATGGTTATAATATTTCCTTCTTCCTGATTAGATATAAAGTCAACTATTTTACCTATAACTTCTGCATGAAAATCATCTTCTATATTAGATATTTTAGATTCTATTGGTTTATCAAAAATTTCAAAATCATGACAAAACAAAGATACAATTACATCTGTATCTTCATTATTTTCAAACTGATCTAAAGTAAAAGCTTTTAATTCAATATTATTTTGAAATTTTGCTAATATATCAGCTTCTCCTGTCTCAGCATCCCATACTTCAAAGTTTTTTACTTTTATTTTATTCAACATTATTTTTTATTTATTTTATTAATTAATATAAATCTAGGAGATTTAATTGTTTTATCTGTAAAATAAGTAGCTATTTGTCCATTATCTCTAGTTACAACTAACTCTTTTGTTTTAGAGTTCCATTTTATAACACTAATCATGTCTTCATCTCTATAATATTTAGTATCAAAGTAAAAATTACATTCATCACAATTACTTTTTGAAGCTTTTATAGCAGAACTTAAATAGTCAACTTGAGACGTAAATGGGGGTTTAAAATCATTCTTATGTTTTAAAAAGTGCTTTTCAAGATTCTGTTTTGAATCATTTTCAGGACCTGGTGTCCATTCACCAGTTGCTTCAACAGATATTAACTTTTTTACTTGGTCTATTTCATCATTTTTTAGTGATATATTTTGTTTTTTTAGCTCATTTGATAAGCTTGTAAAAACTTGTGGATCACTATAATTATTAGTTTTAACAATATTATTTATTAGAGAAGAATTAGTAATTATTTCTTCATTAGCAGTAGAGCAAGACATTATAAATAATGTACTAATAGAAACAAGAGAGCTTAATATTTTTTTACTATAATTTTTTTTCATACAACCACCAAATAAAAAATATAATTTATTTAATTATAGATTAATTTTAATATAACTTTCGAATAAGTTTTACTAATTTATTTTATGCTATCAAATAAACTTTAACCAAAAATAGGAAAGAAAAAAAATATAAATACTATAATACTAAAGAGTATATTTTGAGGAGTTTTTTATGTGTAATCCAATAGGTACAAATAAAGCTTATATAGATCAGAGTCTCTATTTAAGAAATAAAATAGGAGAATTTGGTAAAGGTGAAGAAGGTAAAAAAGCCGCCTTAAAAAAAGCTGAAAATACAGAAGGGTCAGAATTGGTCTATGAAAATAAAAATGGTAATTGGCAAGTAGATTCATTACAAGAAAAAGGTTATATACCTTATGTTAATGATAAAAGTTTCTCTGCTCTAAAAAGTACAGATAAAGCTGATATAGAGTTTAATGCAAAAGCAATGTCAGATAATGGTATTAAACAGTTTGTAATTTCATTTGCGGATGACAGATCTCCAAATTTACAGGTTGCTCATGATGATAATGAACAAGCTTCTGTTTTATTAGCAGGTAGAAAAGATATTGATCCAAATGTTATGCTTGAACTTGCTAAATCGAAACACTCAAATGTATTAAATATTTTAGCAAAAAGAACAGACCTTCCTGAAAATATTATGATGCAGTTATCTAAGTCTAAGGATTCAACTGTTCTTAGTATTTTAGTTACTAATCCTTCAAGTTCTTTTAATGTTCTTAGAACTATTGCTAGTAAAGATATTAAAGAAGTTAGTGCAATGTTAGTTTCAAATGAAAAAGCAATGTCTGATGATATTATTCAAAAAACTTTAGCAAAAAGTGAACATTCTCAAATAAAAATAGCTGTAACAAGTTATTTAGAGAGAAAACCTAATTAAATCTTATTTAATACCAAATTTAATAAACAAAGTTACTCTGAAAACAAGTTATTAACTTATAAAGTTAATAACTTGTTTTTTATTTGAGATATAGAGCAGATTAAATTTAAATTATGTAACAATAAATAGAGAAAGAAAATTGTGTTTTTCTCTATATTATTTTATAAAGATTATTACTAGAGGTATTTAGTTTTAGATGGAAAGTTTAAAAAGCTTTAAAAATATTCAACAAGCAAGAGATTTTGCAAGTAAAAATCAGGGTAATGAAGCTATTGTAAAAAATAAAGATGGTTATTATACTGTAAACTCTCTTAATAAAAATGAAAATACAGCTTTAAGGCTTAGAGATTCTGATAAATTTTCAAAAGATATTGTAGAGTTTTCTATAGATGTATCTGGTTCTAAAGATAATGTTGTTACAAAAGACTCATTTTTTAAGAAACTTTCAGGACAAAAGTTTAAAACATTAGATGATGCAAGGAAAGCAGCTATAGAGCATGAAGGAAATGAAACGATAGTTAGGGCAAATGATGGAACGTATAAAGTTTTTTCATTTGTAGAACAAAAAAAAATAAAGGCTGTTGAAAAAAGAGATTTTTCTAAATTAGATAAAAATGTTTTAGAAGTAAGTATTGAAAAAGCTGATGGAACAAACAAAACAATAACAAAATCAAATATTGATATATCTGATGTCGGTAAAAAAGCTCAAGTGATGATGGGATATACACAAACCCTATTAAATAATATCAAAAATAATAAGTATGATAATAATAATTACGGTTTGGGTGATGAATATGTAAATGTTGCTAAAGGAACTGTTGATGCTGATTGCTCTGGGTTTGTAACAGCTATGTTAAATAAAGCTGGTGTTCCTGCACCAAGAGAAACAGCTAAAGGTTATGGAAATATGATAAGAAATGGAAATAATCACTTATCAAGGGTAAAAAATGCTTCTGAAGTGAGACAAGGTGATATACTTGCTTACGAGAGAGTTGGTAATGGTTGGACTGGTCATATTATGATTGTCACAGGTAAGCCTCAACCAATAAAAAGCTTTGGAAAGATTATAGGTTATAACATTAATATAGTTGACTCAACTAGTATTGCTCATACAAATGACAACCGTAGAGGTGGAAGTGGAGTTGGAACAGGAACTGTTAGTGTAAGGGTTGATAAAAATGGTAATATGACAGGTTTTCATTGGTTTGCTAATCTTAATGGTAGAAATGAAAGTAATAAAGTAACTGTTGGAAGAATAAAAGAATAAAATTTAAATACTAATGATTGAAAATCTAGACCCTGAATACTTTATGAATCTAGCTTTTCATCTTTCTAAAAAAGCTTTTGAAATAGATGAAGTTCCTGTAGGTGCTGTAATTATTTATAAAAATCAAGTAATTGGAACTGGATATAATAAAAAAGAAAATGATAATTTAGTAACATCACATGCAGAATTAATTGCAATAAATGAAGCATCAAAAACATTAAATAATTGGCGTTTAATAGATTGTGAAATGTATGTAACATTAGAGCCATGCCCAATGTGTGCAGGAGCTATAATACAAAGTAGATTATCAAAAGTTTTTTATGGAGCTAAAAATACCAATTATGGATCTTTTGAATCTATTTTAAGATTACAAGATTATTATCCAGATTCTAAAAATATTCAGATATTTAGTGGTTTAATGGAAGAAGAAGTAGTTAAACTATTAAAACATTTTTTTAGAAAAAAGGTAAATAAAAAATAGGGTTAACTTTAGTTTATCAATAAGTAAGTTTTTCTCTTAAATATCTATATAAAATATTATGGAAGGCGTATAAGTTTTATGAAAGGTTTTTAAATGGAAGTACCTAAATCACTACAATCTACATGGAATGAAGTTAGTAAAGATAATAAAATAACAAGACAAGAATATCAAAAACTTGTTAATGCTGCTGCACCAGACAAAAAAAATGAACAATTTGATAAGGAAGAAGTTGCATTTTTAACAAAGTTAAAGAATGAAATAGGTACAAAAGATTCTGTATCAATAATTAAGTCAAATAAAAACTCTATAGAGTCAATATCTTTTGTTGATGAAACAAGTAAAGATAAAGTATCTGCACAGGGATTAATTGATAAATTTTCATCATCATTTAAAATATTTAATAACAAACCTGAAGTTGAAGAAAAAGCAACTAATGAGATGCAAAAAATACTTTCTTCTCTAAGTAAAGATGAATTACTCAAACTAAAAAATGAAATGAAATCTGTTCATTATGGTAAATCTCATGTAGGTGTTTATCATACTCTTAAAACATTGATTAATAGTGAAATATCAAAAAAAGAATTAGAAAAAGTAGAAAGTAAACCAGTTGAACCAAGTAAAGAAAAACCAACAGCACAAGGCTTAATAAATAAATATGCTAACTCTTTCCAAATATTTAATAATAATCCAGAAGCAGAGAAAAAAGCAGCAGATGAAATGCAAAAGCTTATTTCATCATTAAGTAAAGAAGAACTTTCCCAACTTAAAGAAGAAATGAAATCTGTTGGCTATCCTAAGTCTTCTGTTGGTGTGTATCATACATTAAATAATATGATAAATGATGAAATATCAAAAAGAGGTTTAGACAAAACAACTGATAAAACTAATGAACCAAGTAAAGAAAAGCCAACAGCACAAGGATTGATAAATAAATACGCAAATGCATTCCAGATATTTAATAATAATCCAGATGCTGAAAAGAAAGCAGCAGATGAGATGCAAAAGCTTGTTTCATCATTAAGTAAAGAAGAACTTTCACAGCTTAAAGAAGAAATGAAAACAGCAAGTTATCCTAAATCTTGTGTTGGTGTATATCACACTTTAAATAATATGATAAATGATGAAATTACTAAAAGAGAAACTCAACCTTCTACAAATGAGCCTAAGCCATCAAATACAAATAATTTACCTCCTTTACCAGATTCACTTAAAGCTAAATGGACAGAGCTTTCTAAAGATGGGGAAATAAGCGCAGATGATTATAAACAACTTGTAAAGGAAGCAACACCAAATAATACTAAATCTGAAGTAAGCCCTGAAGAATATAAGTTTTTAGTTGCAATAAAAAACAAGGTAAAAGAAGGAAATGGTGTTTATAAGTTAGCAACACCAGAAAATAAACCATCAACAGAAAGTGTTAAATTTAAACCTGCTTATGTTCCTGATACATTAAAAGAGGTTTGGAATAAAATATCAGTAGATGGAAAAATTAGTAAAGATGAATATAAAGAGTTAATTAAAGCAGCAGCCCCTAAAGGAAAAGATGTAGAACTTGATCCTCAAGAAGTTCAATTTTTAGAAATGTTAAAGCAAAAGTTTCAAGGTGTTGAGGAAGTAGAAGTAGATAAACCTGCTCAAAAAGAAGAACCTAAAAAAGAAGACCCAAAACCAGCACCAACAGAAACTAAAATACCTTCTACTCTTGAAGCATTATGGAAAGAGCTATCAAAAGATAAAGAAATTACAGTAAGTGATTTAAAAGCTTTAATAAAGGCAGCTAAACCTAATGGTAAAGATGAAGAATTAGATGCAGATGAAATTAAATTCCTTTCTGAATTGACTAGTAAAATGGTTGCAGGAAATGGTGTAGCTAAATTATAATTACTTAAAATATAATACTTTCACGAGATTAATAAAATATGATAAAAAAACTTGTTACTTTAAGCTTCTCTTTATTTATTATTACATCTTGTGAAGGCAATAAAGTTCCAGAAGCTTTAAGTAACCCTGCTTTAGCTCAATCTGTAAAAAACACTATTACTAAATTTAATGTTAGTGAAAGAAAAGTAACTAATCCAACTAATAAATCTATTAAAGAAAAAATATATACTAAAGATTTACCAAAAAACTTTATGTATGTACCATTAACAAGACAAGCTACAGACTATACTTGTGGTGTTGGTGTTACTCAATCTATTTTCATGTATTATGGTGATGAGTATATGGAAGGTGAATTAGCTAAAGAGTTAAAGGCAGATCCAAATGAAGGAACTTCTTATCATAATATAGATAGTTTTGCTAAATCTAATGGATATAAAGTTAATATCATGAAAAATATGACTTTAGACCAATTAAAGAAAAATATTGATTCTAAAAAACCTGTTATAGTTTTAATTCAAGCTTGGTCAGAAAAACCTGTAGATTATAAAAATGACTGGGAAGATGGACATTATTCTATTGTAATAGGTTATGATTCTAATAGAATCTATCTTATGGATCCATCTACTCTTGGTAATTATACTTATATACCAACTAAAGATTTTTTAGACAGATGGCATGATGTAGATATTAAAGAAAAACTTTTTAACTTTGGAATGACTATAGAAAAAAGTAAAACTAAATATAATCCAACAGAGATTTTAATGCTAGGTTAGCATTAAAAGAATATATAAAAAGATAGCAAGTTTTGTATTTATTTGAATATAATTTTAACTGTATTTTAATTTATTGGTATATTTTTTATGTCTATTGAGCGTCTAGGAATAAAAATTTCTAATACAGATATTTCTACTAAAATAAAAAATCTAATTTCACCAATAAAAGAAGAGTCAAGTGTATCTGATAGCCAGATGTCGTCAGATTCTTTAAAAACAAATATCAAGGTAGGAAAAAAGTCTATTCCTTTAAATATCTTTAAAAAAGATCAAACTATAAATAATGAAAAGCTTGTCTGTGAAGAACCAAAACAAGTTTGTGAAACTAAAGTTAATAAAAAAAATATAAATCAATTTATTGTTAATCCAAATGATAGAGCAGAGTTTAAAAAATTGTTTAGTGATATTGATTCAAGTTTTTCCAATAGATACAATGGTAAAGAGGTTAAATCTGCATTAGCAATTATAAATAATCCTAAAACATTAAATACAGCATCAGACTTAGAAAAAATATCTTTATTGAGAGTTACAACTTATCAACTTGATGAAGTTGGAAAAAACTCACCAGAACAAAAAGAATTACTTAAAGCTATAGATACACTAGTAGATGATTTTAAGGCTAGAGGCAAAATAAATAAATTAACAGAGTATCTAGGTATTGCTTTATCAAATACAGGTTTTCTAATATCTGGTATGGATGATTGGGGAGCAGAAAAAATAGCAAATAATCCTAAGATTTTAACAGCTATGACACCTTCTCAAAAATCTGATATGTTATATAAACTTAAGTTTTCTTATACAAATACAAGAGAAGAAAAAGCAATTGTTGATATAGTAAAAAATGCAAGTGAAAATAGCCAACTAAAAAGTTTAATGGGTTATTGGAGTGATGGATTAGATAGAACAAGTTCTAATATGGATTCTTTATATGCTGATTTAACAGGTAAGAATAAAACAAATTTTCTAGAAATCATGGATAAAGGCTTAAAAAAAGAATCTATTTCTGAACATATAATGGAAGAATTATATGGTGGTAAACAAATTTTAGAAGATATAGGGACACTTAAAAAAGCTAAAAACCTTGAAAATAAAGGGAAATACTCTGAATCAGCAAGTTTATATTCAAAAGTCGGAGATTTTAAAAAGAGTAAAGATATGTATGAAATGGCTGGTTATCAAGATATGAATCAAGGAAATTATTTGAGCTTGGTTAAAAACTTCATAGGTCATTCAAGTGTTGAACTTAAAACTTTATATAATGATGGAGAAAAACTAATTTCAAAAGTAGATGGAACACATCTAACAAGAACAGCAACCTCATATTTATCAGATAAAATGGATAATGCCTTTAAAAACCATCCTATTCTTCAGGCAAAAAATGTGTTAGTAATAAAAGAAGAAAGAGAAAAAAACCTTGCTTTATTAGAAAATGTAAAACCACAGAAATTAGATGATTCTCAAAGAAATAAAGATAAACAAAAATTTGAAGCTAAAATAGATGAGTTGACAGGGACAAAAGCACATGGGAATAATAAAACAAAGCTTTTATTAGATGGTCAAGAAGCTTTTGATAGATTAAAACAAAGAATTGAGAATGCTAAAGAAAGTATATATATAGAAGTTTTTTTATTTCATAATGATAAAAAAGGAAATGAAATAGCTGATTTACTTATTAAAAGAGCAAATGAAGGCTTAGACGTTAGGGTTATTGTTGATGCTTCTATGAATTCATCATCTATCAAAGTGTTTAATAAATTAAAAAATAGTAAGGTTCAGTTTATAAAAAATAAAGGTGGTTATAGTAACCCTATAGAAAATAGAGGTCTATCAGCTTATCACCGTAAACTGTATATTTTTGATAAAAAAGCTGCTATGACAGGCGGAATAAATGTAGGTGATGAATATTTAACAAAGGGAAGATGGCACGATTTATTAGTTGAGGCTCAAGGCCCTATTATGAGCGATACTTTAAATGATTTTTATAAGCATTGGAACTATTCTTCAGGAGCACCAAAAGAAAAGTTAGAGAAAGCTCCGTCATCACAATTCTTTAAAAATGTAACTGATGATTTACCGATTGATACAAAAAATACAAAAATGAGATTATTAACTACAGATCCAAGAAATAAAGAAAAAGATATAAAAGCTTGGATGTATGAAGCAATAAAAAATGCTAAAGAAAGAGTATTAATTCAAGATCCATACTTTAATGATCCTGAGATGGTTAATCTATTAAAAGACGCTGTTAAACGTGGTGTAAAAGTAGAAGTAATATTCCCTAATTCCAATGATGTATCAATAATGAAACATCTTGATGATAATGTTACAGATCAACTATATGCTGCTGGTGCTAGTGTATTTATGTACAATACAAGTGGAAAAGAAAGTTTTAATCATCTTAAGGCAACTGTTGTTGATGACTATGTTTCACTTGGATCATCAAATAAAGATGTAAGAGCTTTAAATACAAATCAAGAAATAAATTATGTAATAGACGATAAAGATTTTACAAATATGTTTATAAAAAGGGTTTGGGAAAAAGATAAAGCTAATTCTCAACCAGCAGAACCTGCTCCAGAAAACTTTGTAAAGCGTCTGATTAAAGAAGGTTTTAATCAAATACCTTCAATGTTTTAAATGAGTGTATGTATAATTAAGCAAAATTGGTTAAGAAAATTAATATATCAGAAGTATTGATATTAGTAACTCTTATCACTTTCTCTCTAATTAGCATATAAATCTTAAGTTGGCATAAATCTTCTAGAAATTAATACATAAAAGAAATTAAAGATCCAAATAACAACATAAAATAAGCCACATATAAAACCTAATTCTTTACTAAAAGCTAATTCATAACTTTTAAATGGTGATATTAAAGAATAATCTGGTAATGAATATGTTGTTATTATACCCATTGCAGGTACAGATTCTTCAACTCCATAACTCCAATAAAACAAAGTTGTTATACCTAATCCTAGCCATACAGCAAATATTACAGGGCCTAGTAATTTCCAGTTATATGCAACACCAGGAATGAATATTCCTAATAATCTTCTTAGATAACTATTATTCATAGAAGTTACTTTTGTTTGTGGGATAAATAAACTTATTAACATAAGAATTAAAGCTAAAGTAAAGATAAGAAATATAGGTATTACTATTTTTGCCCAAGTTACTGACTCATGCCATGTATTTCTAAAAAATTTATTAAATACAAATACATTCATAGGGTTAAAATCTTGTACACCTAAAGTTTTATAATATACCTTTCTATAAAGATTCTCTGCAGGCATTACTAACATAGGTGTTGTTGGACTATATTTTTTCATAAACTCAGCTTTTGGATTTCTGAATTGTACATCTTTTCCTTCAACTAAAGCTAGATTATATTGAGGCTCTATAGCATATGGATTTTGCTTTTCAGAACGTTTTAAATGTTCCAATGCTAAATCTTTTTTTCCTTGTTTCATATATATAACACCGATATTATTATGATTTTCATAAGAATCTTTAGTTTTATAATATTTAATCGCATTATCATAATCTTTTAATTGATGATTAGCTATAGCTATTAAAAAATTTGTCTCAGGCTTTCTCTTTAAATCTTTTGAAAAATATTTAACAGTTGCATAATTCCCCCAAGTTCCAGAATTTATTGTTGCAGGTTCTTTTACCATTTTACTTATTACACCAATACTATTTATACATACACCTAAAGCAATTAAAGAAATTAAATAGAGTAATACAAAAGAAAAAATACTCCTTTTAGAAACATATCTACGCTTAAAAAACTCTTTATAACTTACTCTATTATGCTTCTCGTCTTCAATAAACTCTGTTAAATCAGCTATCAAATGTATTATTGCAAAAACTAAAAATGCTAACATACAAGCTACAAATATATTAAAAGCTACATCTGCAACAACTAAAGAATAATCCCCAGGAAAAAAGAAACCTTTACTTTTATCTGCTCTTGATTGCCATGTTTTAGCTTCTTGTAATTGACCTTTACTTACTAGATACTTTGCAACAGCATCTGATATATTATAATTTCCTTCTTTTAATGGAGATAAATTATACATTCTTTCCATTATATTTATTGTTCTATCAACATCTTTTTCTTTTTGCTTTTTTACAGCAGGTAAAAGCCATGTATTATAGTTAAGTAAAGATTCAAGAGATGTTAATTGTTCTGGTGTATAACCTCTATCAAGAAAATCGCTCATACCTCTATCAAAAGCTTTATCAGCTAAATCCCTTTTTTCTATAAATTCATAAAATGAGCTTAATTGAAATAAATCATAAAAAACTAAGCCTTTTGTTTCTAAAGCTTTTTTATAATAAATTTCTGAATATACTTTTTTCTTAAGATCTGTACTTATAAGACCTAAATATATGTAATACCAAGGATTAGTTGTATCAATATCTGAAGCATCAATGTATTCTTCTCTTATTTGTTCTAATTGTTCTGGTGTGTATTTATTATCTAAAAGAGCTGGTATTTCAACCCTTTCAATAACTGTTGATAATAATTCAGCATCCTTTCTTTTTGCATAAAGTGTTAAATAATCTCTATTTGTTACAGTTCCATAACTTGTTACATTTGCTAATTGTTCTGGAGTTGCTTTTATAACTGATTCTTTATCCCAGACTTTTCCTCTTATACCATTAAATGTATTTATAACTATTTTTCCATCTTCTACCTTAAGACCTGTTATCTCACCTAATATTTGATAACGGTTGGTAAATTGCATTCTTTCTTTATCTAGTTCCATAACAAAGGAAAGATAACCAAAATATACTTTATTATCTAAAGCCTCTGTCGGACCATATAATTTACCTGTTTCTTTTAGGCTTGGAAAAGTTGTTTGCCATAAATCTTTTTCTATATACCCATATTGAATCCTTGGATACCATCTTTCTATTACTCTTTCTACTTCAGTTGCTTTGATAGTATTTTGTGAAACATAAAATTTGATATTTCTTTCAGAAATTCTTCTGTTAGCTTCTGAATTACTTGTAAAAATTGAGAGGAGAAAAAAACTGCATAACAAAAATATAAAATACAGTCTACTTTTTATAGTCATATAATTAAATATCAAATTCTAAAACCAATAATAATTTATTATTTAATATTCTCTCATAAAAATATGATAAGTGCTAAAAACTAATTACTTTTTATAAGATAAAATTTAATATTACATAATGAAAAATCAAATTTTATATATATCACATTTACTATATAGCTTTTAATTTCTAGTTAATTAAAAGAAATGAATAAGGTATAATTTTAAGCTATATTAATATAGGATTATGTTTTTTATGACAGAAGAAAAATATATAAGCCTGTTTACAGATTTTGGATTTAAAAAATTATTTGGAGAAGAAGCAAATAAAGATTTACTTATAGACTTTCTTAATAGTTTATTGAATAAAGAGCATAAAATAAAAGATTTGATTTTCAAAAAAACAGAACATTTAGGCTCTACAGAAATGAATAGAAAAGCAATATATGATTTGTATTGTGAAGATGAAAATGGTCAAAAATTTATTGTTGAGTTACAAAAAGCAGAGATAGCAAATTTTACAGAGGAACAAAAATTTGCATATGAAGAAAGTATGAAATACTATAGAGATTTAAAAAATGTTATTGATAAGTCTTATTTAGATGGTGCTAATGTTGGTTTTGAAAAAGGAAAAATTATAGGGTTTGAGAGTGGAAAGACTGTAGGCTTTGAAACAGGTAAAGTTGAAGGTAAAAACCAAGGAATGCTCGAAGGAGAAATTATTGGAACTGAAAAAACTAAAGGTGAATTAATTATAGATATGTATAATGAAGGATTTAGTATTGATGTTATATCAAAGGTTTCTAAATGCTCTATAGAAAAAATAAATGAAATATTAAAAAAAGATAAAAATTAACCTATTTGCGGATTAAAAGTTTGTATAATCCTATTAACAATTCTTTCAGAAGCTCCAAAGTCTCCAAACCTTTCAACTGCTATATTTTTTACTTCTTCTCTATATTTATTATTTGTTAAAGCTCTTTCTACATATTTCATTACTAAATCTGGGCTTGGGCTTGATTCTGGAATATATGTTAATGTTTTACCTAATAATCTTTTTTGATTCTCTCCAAATTTTTTTGTATATTGTATTGAACCACAAGGAAATGAAATTATTGGAATACCTATTCCTGCGGCTTGTTCATTACCTGTTCCAGAGACACCAATTACAGCATGAGAAGACATTAATACATTACCAAAATACCCACTTAAAAGATGTAATTCATCTTTATTATTTCTCCAAATTGTATGTCTTGGGGTGCTTTTTTTTATAAACCAATTACTTTTACTTAAATCTTTTCCGTACTTATGTATATCCTCTTTATTTGATACTGCAACTAAATAAATTATTGGTCTATTAATTTTCATTTTTTCTATTATTGAAATAATTATTCTAAAATTATTTCTTGCATCATCATGACTTCCTGGTAATAAGGCTATAACATTAAGATCAGGATTTAAATCTAAATTTAAATTTTTACTAAACTCAATACAATCAAGCATAGGGTTACCAAGATATTCAGCTCTAACACCAAGCCTAATTAAATTATTAGTTGTAACAAGATCACGAGGAAAAACTAATGTATTCATCTGTTTTAAAAATTTAATTTTCATACCAGAGTATGAAGATGATTGTGGTTTTTTAGGATCTATATAATAGTCACTTAATGCACAGCCTATAAAAGAATTTGGCTTTTTTAAAATTTTAGCAGCTATAACAGGTACAATATCTCCAACTCCAACTACATAATCAACTTGGTTAGCTAGTTTTTTTAATGATTTATATTGCTTTGTAATATGTGAGACAAGCCCTGCTTCAAAATCTTGATATAAAAGTTTCCAACTCTGATATGCAAAACCATTAGAAGGCATTTGCATTGGAGGACTAATAAGAGTTACATCATTTGCAATATAAGTTTTACCTGTTCCTGCTACAGCAAGCGCTGCTATTCTATCCTCATCACGAAGATATAACCAATATCTAATTAAAGATAATGCAATTTGATCTTCGGCTTCACCATTACTTACAAATAAAACATTCACTATTTTTACCTTATATACGCTAATGGATCTACAGGCGTTCCATTTACCCTTACTTCAAAATGTAAATGTGGACCTGTAGAAAATCCTGTACTACCAATACCTGCTATTAATTGTCCTCTTCTTACTGTCTGGCCTGGTGCAACATATAATACAGATGAATGCCCATAAAGGGTTGCAATTCCACCACCATGATCAATTATTACAGCCTTTCCATAACCACCTGTCCAACCTGACTCTATTACAACACCATCTGCTGCTGCATAAATTGGAGTTCCTGCCCCTGCTCCTACATCAATTCCGGCATGTAATTTTCTTGTCCCAAAAATTGGATGTACTCTATAACCAAAATATGATGTAAGGTTTGGAGATGCACAAGGCCATCCCATTCTTCCTCCACTAAATGCTGGCATACTATTTCTTGGCATTGTGTAATAAGTAATTCTACCACCTTGGCTCCTTAAAGAAACCATTCTTTGTTTTTCTAATCGTTGTCTTACAATCAAGTTTTTAAGAAGTGAAGCAATACGGTTTGATTCATTTTCAAGAGCTTGAACTTCTCTTTCATAATAACTTCTTTGGTGTTGAACTTTTTCTAAATATTCTGTCTGATCTTCTGTCGCTTCTTCATAAATACTCTTTTGTTCAACTATTTTTTTTGAAATTGTTACGATTTTAACTTGTTTTTCTTTATAATCTTGTTTTAACTCTTTTATTTCTTTCTTTTTTTGTTTTATTTCATTTATTAATTCATTATCTTGTTTAATTATATAATTAAAGTAAACACTACGCCTCATTAATGTTGATATATCAGTTGAACTCAATAGAAACATTAAAAAATCTATATATCTATGCTTATATAATCTTTTAATTGTACTTCTTGTAATTCCTACTTGTTTTTTTAACTCTTTTTCTGTTTCTTTTAACTTTTGATCTGTTACTTTGATTTGTTTTTGTGTTTGGTGATAATTATATTGTGCGTCAGCTAATCTTATACTACTTGTTTCTATCTTTTGTTGTAAAACAGCTATCTTAAAATTTGTTTCATTCTCTTTTTTTCTTAATTTTTCAACTATTTGTTTTCCTTGCTCTATTCTTTCTTTTGTACTTTTTAGTCTATGCTTACTTTGATTAATAGCTGTAGATGTACCTCCATATCTTCTAGCTTCAGAAGATAAAGAACTTGATAAAATAAGAGTGCTTATTAAAAATATTTTTATTTTAAAATTCATTTTTTTATTGAAAAAGGGAAGCATAACTCACAAAAAGACCAAATAATGTAGCTATAACAAAAGTAGCTAATGTGAAAATTATAATTCCTTTAGAATTCTTTCTTATAAGTTTCATTAAATTCATAAAACCCTCACAATTTGATTTAACTTTATTTTAACTCATTATATACATTTATAATTTAAGTATTGTTTTTTTTAGATGAAAATTTATATATTTTAAATCTTTTTACAATCCTTTAAACAAGATTTTAATGTATTATGACTATGTAATTATATTGATAGAGATTATTTACAAGGTAATAATTTTAATGCTTGTTTTTAAAAAGACTGTAGTTTATACAATGCTTTGTCTTTTAACATTTACAACTAGTTGTAGGAATGTTAATACAAGTAATATTAATCCTGAAGAAACAGAAACAAATAAAAGACAAGTTATTATAAGAAGAAAATTAACAGCATCTTCTGCAAAATCAACAGTTAATATTTTGGCTCAAAATCGTGTAAAATCTATACGTTCACTTGGAGTTGAGATAGTAAGGGTACCTGATGAAATATCAACTCAAGATTATATTAAACAATTATCAAATGACCCAACAATTGATTATGTTGAACCTAATTATATTAGAAAGATAGCTCTTTTAGAAGAAAATTATAGTAATTACCCAAAAGAAGATTTAAAAACTTATATAAACTCAAATGTTAATAAAAATATGAGACCTTTAAATTCATTTAAGGCAACTTTTAATGATCCTGACATTAAGCTTCAATATGGCTTAGAAAAAATTAATGCTGATGGAGCATGGGCTGTAACTAAAGGAGATGAAAAGATTGTAATAGCTGTTGTTGATACAGGTGTTGATCTAAATCATCCAGATTTAGCTGCTAACTTAGTAAAAGGTTATTCAACTATAAAAGGTACAATTAACGAAAATGATGATAATGGTCATGGAACTCATGTCGCAGGAATTGTTTCAGCTATTGCAGATAATAATATAGGTGTTACAGGAATTGCTCCTAAGTGTAAGGTAATGCCAATAAAAGTTTTATCAGCTAAAGGTGATGGTAATGACTCGGATATTGCAGAAGGAATTATTTGGGCTGTTGATCATGGTGCGAAAGTAATTAATCTTAGTTTAGGTGGTGCAGGAGCAGGAAAAACTTTGGAAAATGCTATTTTATATGCATATAATAGCAATGCTCTTGTTGTTGCTGCAATGGGGAACAACGGTGCAAATGTTAAAAACTATCCTGCTGCTTTTAAAAATGTTGTTGCAGTAGGTGCTTCAGATTCTAAAAATAAAGTTGCTCCATTTTCAAACTTTGGAGATTGGATTTCAGTTACAGCACCTGGCTTAAAGATTTACTCAACCTTACCAACTTATAAAGTTGAGCTAAGTAGATATAATCTAGGTACAGAATATGGGATTTTAAGTGGTACTTCTATGGCTGTTCCTTATGTTGCAGGTTTAGCTGGGTTAATACTAAGCAAAAATAAAAATTTAAATAGAGCTGAAGTAAGAAAAAGAATAGAACAAAATTGTAATGATATAGATGAAAAAGGTTTTGATGATGAAACAGGTGTTGGGCTTATTGATGCCTCAAAATCTTTAGCTAAGTAGGATTTTTATTATTTTAAATAAAATATCAAATTATAAAACGACAATAATTGTTATATTTATCATGACAAGTCTTTATCTAGTCTTAAATTATATTTCAAAAAGCATAGATGAAAAAGTTGATAAAGCCAAAGATATTCCATCTGATACAATAATATCTGTTTATGATTCTGTAAAATATATAGCTAAAGATATTAGTAGTTATTTAAATTTCACTCCTAAAATTTCAGTAAATAATATAGCTGTAGTTAAGAAAGAGTTGCCTATTTTAGAATTAGCAACATTAGAACTAAAGGACGTGAAATATTCATATTCTTGGTCAGATAAATGGCTTAATAGTGAGAAAAAAATTAATATAAATGGTAATTTTGACATTAAATTTGGTTTTGATCTAAATAAAAGTTTTGAAATAAATATTGATGAAACTAAAAAGGAAATTTCTTTAACATTGCCACAACCAAAAATACTTTCTATCGAGCTAAAAAGATCAAGTTTAGAATCAGAAGATGGATGGATTAATAAGATTAATGATAATGATAGAAATATTGTTTTAAATTCTTTTATTACAAGTGCAAAGAAAGAATTTAATAAAGAGGTTTATTTTGAAAAATCTAGAAAAAATTTAGAGAATGTTTTTAATAAAGTTCTTACAAAAAGATTAGAAGATTTTAATATAAAATATATAGAAGATAAGTTATAGACTCTAAATTATAAATTTTTAAGTATAAACATTAAAGTATAACAAATAAAAAACAGTCATTTTTAAATGACTGTTTTTTTTAGATTAATTATCTTTTTTCTTAGCTTTTGCTTCTTGTTTAAGCTTTAATTCTTCTAGTCTTCTTTCAAGATTTGTTATTTCATCATCTAAATTTTCATTTGCAGCAGGTGCTGAAGAACTGCCTGTTTTATTAGCAACAAAGTCACTAATTGAAAATTGTTGAATCATTTTTGAAATATTACCAAACTTTTCTTCTAAATCTTTTTCAGTTGTAGTTAATTTTTCTCTAACTTCTGATACAAATTTTTTAGCATCGGCATCATGAAGTGTTCCTTTTTCAACATAAGAACTTGCAACTTCTTGTACTTTTTCTGAAGCTAATGAAACAATTTCTGCTTGAAATAAAAGAGCTTTTTTAAGTAAACTTTCTACCATTATTTTATATCCCCTATAGTTAAATACTAATTTTAATATTCTTATATAAATTTTAACCTATATTTAAACTTTAATCAAGACGAATATCACATATTTATTTTTGAATAACAGATTCAAAATCAAGTATAGAATCAGATTTTACTGAGCTAAGTATTTCTTCAAGAGGTTTAAGCTACCCATAACATCAGAATAACTTAAACCAAAGTCTATTAAACAAGCAATCTCATTAACTCCAATTTTTTCTAATTGTTTTAAAGTTTTAAAGCATGAGTCTTTTGTTCCAATAAGAGTTCTATTTTCTATATATCTATCAAATGCAAAATTTAATACTGTTTCTTTATCTTCTTGATTCATTGACTCTGTGTTTATTTCAATTCCTGTACTCTGCCCTATTTTTCCTATTAAATTAAGAGTTTTTTCTAAATAATTTGTAAAAGGTTTTTTTACTTTTTTTATGACTTGCTCATAATCATCACCAATAAATGTATGAGTAAAAACAGCAATTTTTTTTGAGTTAGAGTCATAACCATTTTTTTCTAAAGTATTTTTATATATTTTTATTTTTTCTTCTAATTCGTATATATCTTGATCTAAAAGACAGGTCATAAGATTGTAACCTCCTTCAGCAGCCTTAATATACGTATCTGGGTTTCCAATAGCTGTAACCCAGATAGGTAAATCTTTTTGTATTGGTTTGGGGTGAGTGAATATTTTAATTATTTTATTTCCACCATTTTTTCTTTCTATACTCTCACCACTCCATAGCTTTTTAATAATATCAATTTCATTAAACATATATTCCTTACGATTAAAATACTTATCAGGAGAAAAAACAAAGTCATCAATATGCCAACCAGATGCAAAAGATAGTTCAATTCTACCATTTGATATATTATCAATAACTGACCATTCTTCAACTACTCTTATAGGATCATGAAGAGGTAAAACTACACTACCAGCCCTAAGCTTAATATTTTTTGTAATAGTTGATAATGCAGAGGCAATAATAGAAGGATTTGGAGATAATCCACCTATATCATTAAAATGTCTTTCAGGAGTCCAAATACCTTTAAAATTATTATTATCAGCAAATATTGAAGCATCTATAATTAGTTTATATTTACTATTATCTTCAATAGAATCATCACTTGCAAAGAAAAATAAACTAAAATCTAAATTATTATACGAGTCATTATTTTTTAAATAATTTATAATTTCAGATTTATTTATACTAAGTTGTTCTTTTATTTCAGGAGAAATAACTCCTTTAGGTGCTTGTATTTTTAAATCATCATTATCTAAACTTAATTTTATTCCTTTATTGCTTAATTCTTGAATTAATAATGAAATATCCATATAAGTCCTTGTATTAAATATAATTTTTTATAAATCATTTTTCATAAATTATATAATTATGTTAGAGTTTCAGTAAGAAGAAATATTTAATTATATTATTATTATAGTTATTAAATATTTATCAATAATTTAGAATCTTATTATGTATAAAAATTATTATGATTAATAAAAATAAATTAGTTACACCGTTTTTAAAGTGGGTTGGTGGTAAAAGGCAACTTATTAATGAAATTGATAAATTAAAACCTCGATTTACTTATTATTATGAGCCTTTTTTGGGTGGTGGTGCTGTTTTATTTAATTTACAACCTAAAAATGCTGTTGTAAGTGATTTAAATGAAGAATTAATTAATGTTTATAATGTAATAAAAGATAACTCAGAGGAATTAATTAATGACTTGAAAAAACATAAAAATGAGTCAGAATATTTTTATAAAATAAGAGCTTTAGATAGAGAGTCTAATTTTAAAAACTTGTCAAATGTTGAAAAAGCTTCAAGGTTTATTTATTTGAATAAGACTTGCTACAATGGACTTTATAGAGTAAATAACTCTGGTGAGTTTAATTCTCCATTTGGAAAATATGTTAATCCTAATATTGTTAATGAAATTACAATAAAGGCTGTAAGTAATTATCTTAATACTAATAAAATAAGTATCTATAATAAAGATTACTATGAGATATTAAAAGAAATAAAAAAAGATTCATTTGTTTATTTTGATCCGCCTTATCAACCTGTATCAAAAACTTCAAATTTCACTGGTTATATACAAGGTGGTTTTAATATTGATGAACAAATAAGATTAAAAAATTGTTGTGATGAATTGAATAAAAAAAATATTAAATTTATGTTATCTAATTCTGATTCTGAAATAATAAAAGATTTATATAAAGATTACAATATACATTATGTCAAAGCTAATCGTTTTATAAATTCAAATTCAGAAAAAAGAGGAGAAATAAACGAAGTAATAATAACAAATTATGAGTGATAGTAAAATAGATTTAAATTGGGTAAAAATATTTAATTCTTATAATATTATTGAAAATATAAAGAATAAGTGTTATTTTATTATAAATTCTAATCAAATAAACGAGTATCATCAAGCCAGATTAATGACTAAATTTGATTATAAATCACATTTACCTAAAATATTTCAAGAAAATGAATTATCAATATTACCTATTTCTAGAGGTGATTATATAATTTCAAACTTTAAAGCATATCATGATTTTGATCAAAATGATGTAGACATAACTAGAATTAAATTTCCAAATTATATTGAGAGTATTAACCACAATAATATAACTAGTGAATCAATTGCTTTGAATTGTGCTTATATATCTGGAATGATTGAAGATTTTCTTGATGATGATTATGTAAAACTTACTGTAAATGGAAGAATGAGCTCTTTAAACTTTGAATTTAAAATAATTAATGTTATGAATAATAAACTACAGGATATATATGTTAGTAATTCTCAATTAGAAATTGATGGTGGTTATGAAGGTATTAATTCATTAAGTTTAATAGAAGCTAAAAACTCTATTTCAAGTGATTTTCTGATTAGACAAATATATTATCCATATAGATTATGGAGAAATAAAATAACAAAGACAATAAGACCTATATTCTTAACTTATACAAATGGAACTTTTCATTTTAGAGAGTACTTTTTTCAAGAATTAAATAACTATAATTCTTTAGTCTTATTAAATCAAAAAAAATATATTATTGATGAGGGTGAAATAAATCTTGAAATTATTCAAAGAATTTTAAATGAAATAAATATTGTTGTAGAACCCAATATACCTTTTCCTCAAGCAGATTCATTTGATAGATTGATAAATTTGTGTGAGTTATTAAATCAAAAACATAAATTAAGCCAAGGTGATATAACTGAAAATTATGACTTTGATAAAAGACAAACTTCTTATTATACTTCAGCAGGAATGTATCTTGGATTAATTGATAAAACAAAAGAGGATAATAAAGTTATATATTTTTTAACTCAAAAAGGCTTAGATTTATTTAAAATATCAATATTCAATAGACAAATAGTATTTATTAAATTGATACTTTCCCACTCTATATTTAATAAAACACTTAAATTATATTTTAAAAGTTTTAGACCACCAAATAAAACTGAAATACTAGTGTTAATGAGAGAATCTAACCTTTATAAAATAGACTCAGATAGTACTTTTAAAAGGAGAGCTTCAACTATTTCTGGTTGGGTAAATTGGATATTACGCTCAATTGAAACTTAAAACAAATTATTTACTTTAAGTAATTCCATAAAATTTATTTCCAGCACCTACATAAACCCAGCCATTTATAACTATTGCAGAACTTATAATAGGATAATCAAGGACTAAACTCCAAGCTTTTTTACCTGTATCTAGATTAATAGAATACATATTTTTATCTGAAGAACCAATATATACAAAGTTATCAACAATAGTTGGTGAAGCTTGTATTTCTCCATTTGTAGAAAATTCCCAAATCTTCTTTCCATCTGATAAGTTAAGAGCATAAACTTTTTTATTAAGAGAACCAAAAACAACTTTATCATTTACAACAGCAGGGCTTGAATAAATTGCTTTATCAACTTTAAAACTCCATTTTTCCTGATGTGTTGTTGAATCTAGACAAAATATTTTCCCACTATCTGTTCCAAAAATAATATTATTACCAACAATTGCAGGAACTGAGTTTATAGGTGAATCTGCATAAAATTCCCATAATAATTCACCAGTTAGAGTATTGATAGCATAAAAAGTTTTATCATTTGAACCAACATATAATATCCTATTATGTATCACTGGTGCTGATTTAACTTTTCCACTAGTTTTATACTTCCATTTTAGAGTTCCTTGATTGCTTATTGCATATACATGACCATCATCTGAACCTATGTAAGTTGTATCTTCTGATGTATAAGGAGAGCTAGAAGTTTTAGAGTTGAGATTATATTTCCAAAGAACTCTATTTTTATCATCTGCATCTATGTTATAGACAATTCCATTTTGAGAGGCAAAACAAACCTGTCTATTAGAGATACTAGGAGATGAGTTAATATTAGAACTTTCATCAAATGTCCATCTTACAATATCACTATCAGTTCTTAATGAATAAAGTTTATTACCTGCCCCAAAGTAAATAAAATCGTTTTCAAAAGCAGGTGATGATAATACATTATCAGAAAAATTATATATTCTTCTTAAAGCACCAGTTGGAATTGTTCCAGAAGCTATATTATAAAGCATTCTAAATTGATTACTGCCAACTTTGTTTTTAAGTGTTTCTTCTGCTCTTGAAGTCATGGAAGAATATATATTAACATCTTCATTTCTTCCTATTGCATAAAGTGCACCTTCATCAGTTCCATAATGAACAATACCATTAAATAAAAATGGAGCTGTTGTTTTATGTCCAACACCTTCAAACTGCCATTTTAAAACTTGATTTGTTTCATCAATATCATATACCTTACCAAAAATATCTGTAACAAATATATAACCATCGATATTTATAATAGGTGTTTCAACTTCAGCTGGTAATAATGTTTCTTTGAAAACATTACTATTATTTTTTGCTCTTTGCCCTGTTTTTAAATCAATATAAAAAAGTTTTTTATCAGAAATAGCATAAATCATTCCGAGATTTGGGTTAAGACTTGGTGAAGACTTTGTTTTTGAAGGTAAAACAAAATCCCATATAAGATTACCTGTTTCTGCATCTAGAGAATAAAGCTTTTTATCATCTGAAATAAAATAAACTCGATTCTTTGAAGCAATTGGATTTGTTTTTATAGAGTCTCCTGTTTTAAAACTCCATTTTATTCCACCTTTGTCTTTATCGAGAGCATAAAAATTAGAGTCTGTTGAACCAAAATAAACCATATCTTTATAAACAACAGGTGCTGATAGTATTTGTCCTTTTACAGATTGTAACCATTTTATCTCACCATTTTCTTTGTCTATACAGTAAAATACTCCCTTATCTGTACCAATATAGATATATTTTTCATCTATTTGAGAGTCTGCAAATATTTTACCATCCAATTGAACTCTCCAATTTTCTTTACCTGTATAGACATCTAATTGTATTAATGTACCATTGAGTAATGCAAAATGTACTTTACCATTGTAATTTATAGGAGATGAAGTTACAGCAACATTATAAGGATTAATCCATCTAAAATGACCTTTTCTATAATCAAAATTATATAATTTACCGATTGAATTACCAAATAGCATAAATAATTCATTTTGTTTCATTTTCGTTTCTTGACCATTACTTACAATTGGAGTCCAAAGCTGAGCCATAACTAAAGAAGTTGTTATTTTACCTTCAACAACTTCTTGCCACATAACTTTATTATCTAATGGTGGGCCTGGATAATGAAAAGCTCCTAAATACTGATTTGATGTTTCTGGATAACAAGCACTTAAAGTAACTGTTAAAGTTAATAATAATGATTTATATAATAATTTCTTCATTCAATAATTCTATCAATACTAAATTTTTAATTTATACAAAATGGATTTTAACAGATTAATACAAAATTATTTGTTTATTTTTGCAAACATCTGGACAATATCATCAACTGTCCCTCTTTTTTTATCAGCTCCATAGCTAATTAATTTAAAATTATTTTCACCGTATTCAACTTGATATAAACCACCCCAAGGATCTTTTATAAAGGTAGCAGAATTAGATTTAAAGTGAGTTGATAAAAACTTATCCAAATTTTCTGGGTATTCTTCTTTATCATTCATTTTTTTTGCAATGATAAACATATCTTTTTTAGCTCTTTCCATTCCGAGCCAATACGAAGGGTAATTATATGTTTCAATTATTTTGGTTTTTAATGTTGGAAAAAAATGTGATGCAAAATATAGACCTATACATAAATATATTAAATTAAGTATATAAAAACCATAATTTAATTTAAAATGCTCAATAATATTTAGACCTTCAAAACTCAATAATTTTTTAGGTTTTATTTCTTGAAATGCTTGTTGTTTTATATCTTTTTCAAATACTTTATTTTTTACAGGTGATTCTCTTTCTATTTCGGATATTTCAACTATATTAGGAAAATTTTTATTTATAAAATTTTGAAATTCTATTAAGTCAATTTTATTTCTAAAAATAAAAGTTGTTGTTTCATAAGAACTAATAATTTCAAATATATTTGATTTTGAATTTGGATAAAACTTTATTTTACTTGTCATATTAAATAGATAATGTAAGAATTTTACTTCTTTTTCATCATCTATATAATAAAAAGACATTCTAATATTAGTTACAAGTAAAACGCCATTAAAATTTACTTGATCACATCTATATGCAAATGGTTCAGTTTCTTCAGCAAATTTTAAACCATCATGCCTTAAAATAGCATCTTCTTTATTTATAATAGTATTTTCCACTTATTTATACCTAAAAAATTATTAAACAAAATAATTAATTTAAACAACTATTTTCCATTGTTTTATAAAAAACGGTTTTAAGAAAAGTAATTAAAAAGTATTAAAATCTATTATTCTTATATCTTACTTTTAACTTTTTACTTATCACATCTTTTAGTTATTCTAATTCTTCTTCATTTGTCATTGTTTATTAATTATTTATTTACTATGGCTAAAATGTTTCCCTGTTCTAATATATCATTAATTTTAACAGTATAAATAATAAATCCTTCTATATTACTTTTTATATCATAAAATTCTTTTTTATCTGTTTGAAGTTTAGCAATAATATCACCTTTTTTTATATAATCACCAACTTGTTTATTCCAAGATTTTACTTGAACTTTTTTTACATTAGATCGTGGAACTGTAACTTCTATATGAGCATAAGACTCATTATCTTTTATTTTATTGATAAATAGTTCATTACTCTCTTTTCTTATTCTATCTTCTTTTTTTGATATTTCTTCTATTTTAGTTTTTATCTCTTTTTCTCTCTTTAATAGTTGTTTCTCTTTAAGTAAAAGTTCTTGCTCCTTTTTTCTTAAAGCATTTTCTTTACTAACAAAACTTTGATTATTAATTTCTTTTCTTTTTAGATCTAAATCATAGATTCTTTTTTTGCCTATATCTGATAATGTTTCATAAGCCTGATTTATTTCTTTAAATCTCTCTTCAAAAAATTTATCTCCATTATGTTTATCAGGGTGCATTTTAAAAGCATAAAGCTTAAATGCTTTTTTTATTTCATTATCGTTTGCATCAAGTTCTATACCTAAAATATGATAATAGTTTTTCACTATTTACCATCTCTTACTCTTGGATCTATTATAAAGTAGCTTAAATCAACAAATAAGTTTACTAAAACAAATACTGCTGCAAATATTAAAACACAACCTTGTATTACAGGGAAATCTCTTGATGCTACTGCATTTACAACATAAGAACCTAACCCATTCCAAGAGAAAACAGTTTCTGTCAAAACAGCACCACTTAAAAGTAATCCTAACTGTAAACCTGTTATTGTAACTATTGGAATTAAGGCATTTCTTAAAGCATGATACATAATTACTTTAAACTTATTAACACCTTTTGCATATGCTGTTCTGATATATTCATGGTTTAAAACCTCTAACATACTTGCTCTAGTCATTCTTGCAATAATAGCAGTAGGAACAGTAGAAAGAGTAAAAGCAGGTAAAATTAAGTGATTAACAACATCTCCAAATGCTTCAAAATCACCCTTTAATAAAGTATCTATAAGATAAAAATTAGTAATAGGCTCAATGTCTGATGTTATATCCATTCTTCCAGAAAATGGAAGTAAATCTAATGTTGATGAAAATACTAACATTAAAATTAAACCAAGCCAGAAAATAGGCATAGAAACACCTGTTAATGCTCCTATCATAACAATATTATCAAGCCAAGAGTTTCTATAAACTGCTGCTAAAATACCAGCACTTACACCAAAAATAGTTGCTATAAACATACTCGCAAATGAAAGTTCTATTGTTGCAGGGAATTTTCTTATTATTTCTGACATAACAGAATTGTTACTAGTAATAGAAATACCTAAATCACCTCTAAGGAGATTTTTTAGATAGATAAAGTATTGTTCATAAATTGATTTATTTAATCCTAATTGCTCCCTTAATCTTTCTAATGACTCTGGAGTTGCTTTTTCTCCAAGCATTACTTGAGCAGGATCTCCAGGAATAAGTCTTACAGAAATAAAAACTAGTATTGAAACACCAAAAAGTATAAACAATAAAAATAATAGTCTTCTAATAATAAATCTAAAAATCATTTATATTTCCTTTAAATCTTGTAATTTCTGCTTTACTTTTTTTATATCTTGCCACATAAGCCATTTTGGAGAGCCAACATCTTTTGATGCATTTCTTAAAAGATAAGATGGATGAAAAATAGGCATTATCCATTTATCATCTCTTTCAATCCAATTACCTCTAACTTTTGTTATACTAAGCGTTTCTTTTAAAAATGCATTAGTAGCAGTTGAACCTGCTAAAAGTATAATTTTTGCTTTAATTAATTTTAACTGATTATTTAGATATATAGAACAAGCATCAACTTCTTCTTGAACAGGAGTTCTATTTTTTGGAGGTCT
Organism: Candidatus Sericytochromatia bacterium; assembly: GCA_046328075.1. Lineage (GTDB taxonomy): Bacteria > Cyanobacteriota > Sericytochromatia > UBA7694 > JACMQJ01 > JAXLXG01. Next base: position 110,987 of record JAXLXG010000002.1, on the reverse strand, counting down.
ACATTTAACAACATTTGATATATAAACATCATCTTCACGACTTATACCACCAGATGCCAAAATTTTATCTAGTAATTGACCTGCTTTACCAACAAAAGGGATACCACTTAAATCCTCATTTTCACCTGGTCCTTCGCCTATTATCATTATAGGTGCATTAATATTACCTGCTGAGTAAACTACTTGAGTTCTTGTTTTTGATAATACACATTTTTTACAATTTATTGCGATTTCTTTTAGTTTTTGATTATATTCATTTCTTATATCATCATTAATATTTTCATGAGAAATAAATTCTTTTATTAAGTGATTAACTTTAATATCTTCTTCTGTTAGATTTTCTATTATTTCAGATTCTTGTATTTGAACTTCTTCTATATGTTCTTTTGCACTATTTTTTATAGAATCATCCTTTTTATCATCTTCTGGTAAATCACTAGAAAATAAATTTAATTGTGTTGAACACATATAAAATTAACCTGTAATTAAAATAAATTAAGTATTAAAAATCTTAATTATATAATAAAAAGTAGTTATTTATAATTCATTAAGACTGTTTTTATCTATAAAATTTATAATAGAAATTAAAAGTAAAAAGAGAAGAAAAGAAGATTTAGTAATTTCAATACTTACGATTCATTAATTTACTTAAGTCAATGGTGTTTAATTATGCTTTTTATTATAAATAGTTTTCTCTTAAAAAACTTTCTATATCCTTATTAAGACAACTCTCACATACACTAATATCATTTTTTAAATTATTTCTAGAATTTGGTTCATACAATTCACCACATTTTGAACATTTCTTTCTTTTTGAGTTCTTTAATTTAATTAAATAATCTTCTTGTATATTAGGTGTTTGTTGAATATATATAGGAATAAAAAGATTAGATATATCATCTTGCTTTTTTATTTTCTTCTTAAGATTGGCTCTATTCTTTTCTTCATTAACTCTTTGCTCTATTAATTGATTAAAAACCTCTTCTTCCTCTTTTGTCTTTTTTGTTTCACTAACTGAGCTTTTTTTAGTAGCTTCAAGTATCATCTTTTCATCATTAGCAAATGATTTTATAGTTAAGTGTAAGGAAATTTTTTCAACCATAATTTTTATTATATCAAAACTATAGATTTAATTTTTTAGATATAATTTTGTTTAAAATAATTAATATTATATAGCCCTTAAACAAACTTACTTTAAATAAAAGTTAACTCTTTCTTAAAGCTATTTAAGTAAGATTTTCCTCATTTAAACTATAATAGATAAGGATGGAAATTTTTGAAAGGTATTTTTTAAGGATATGGTAAATAACGTAAACGGTTCAAACCCTAATTTATACGTTGATCCAAGAAATAACAATAATGGGCAACCAAAGTTTGTAACACCTCCTAGACAACAAGGTGGATACAATACAGATGGTTATGCTATTAATATGTCTAATACCAATCCTGTTGGCCCTGTTCCTGATGTAAAAGTTGGTTTTATGGATAGAATGGGTTTAACATTTAAAGATGTTATGCAAACAGAAGAAAATACAAAAAGATTTGTAGCTTTTCAAAATGCTATGAAATCTAACCCTCAAGGCTATCTTCAACCTGGTTCAAAAGATGTAACTGCTACAACTGACTTACAGAAAAAACTAAAACTTATGGGTTATAATATTACAGTTAATGGTAGTTTTGGAAATGCCACAGAACAAGCTGTTATTAAGTTTAAAAATTCTGTTGGAGTTAATGATGGGTATTTAACTAAAAATGGTAATCAAGCTGTTTCAGGAATTGTAACACCTCAAACATGGGCTGTTTTAAATGCTAGTGTTGCTTCAAGACTAAATCCAAATTCAAATCTTAGTGGTGGAAATTATGTACCTCCTGTAACTCAAAAAGAATTAAGTTGGGCTAAAGAATTACAAAATAAAATTGCTCAATTTGGTTATAGACCAAGCTCTCAAGAAAAAGCAAAATATGAAGATATTTATAATAGACAAAGAGTTGGTATGCAATCTCAAGAAGGTGTTTTTGATGCAACAAAAGTTGCTCCTCCAACTCAACAAGAAATGGATTGGGCTAAAGATTTACTTGGTAAAATGCAACAATTTGGTTATAAGCCAACTCAACAAGAAAGAGATAAATATCAATCAATTTATCAAAGAATTCAGATGCAAAAAGCTGATAATCAACATCAAGCTAAATTAGAAAATCCTAAAGCTGTTACACAAGCAGACATAGATTGGGCTGTTGGTTTAATGAATAAAGTTTCAAAAGGTTATAATCCAACAACAGCAGAAACTAAAAAATATGAGCAAATTTATGCTGGAATACAGCAAGGTAAAGTACCTCAAAAAAAAAATGAAGTAGAGCAAACACAACCTACACAAAACACAAGTCCTGCAAAAAATACTCCACCAAGTAAAGAGGAGTTAAAATGGGCTTCTGATTTAGAAGCAAAAGTGTCAAAAGGATATAATCCAACAGCACAAGAAAAAGAGAAATATACTAATATTTTTGAAAGATATAAAGCATCTGCAACAAATCCTGCAAATAATATTCCAAAATTAACAACAGGTAAACCTACTAATGCAGAAATTACTTGGGCTCAAAACTTACAGAAAAAAGTTAATGAGCAAGGTTATGAACCATCACAAGCTGAAATTGATGCATATACTAATATTGCAAACCGTTTAAATGCAAGTGAAGAAACAACAGACTCAGAACCAGTTCAAGATAAACAACAAAAAGGTACAACAAGTTTTACTGTTGAACAATTTGGAACAATAGGTAACGCATATAATAATTGGAAAGCAAAACATCCTGATACTAGTTTCCCTAGAGATAATGTTTTTTATGCAAAATCTAATGGACAACTTGTAAGTCAAAATCAAGTAAACAAAGCATCAAAATCTGGTGGTGATTATGTTTCTAAGCTTGGTTTAAGAAATGCTCCTGCACTATATATCCCAGATCTTAATGGAAGTCAAGCATCAGGATATAAATTTTTAAATGGTTCAATAGTTGCTAGTGGCGGCTCTGATAATTCTGCTCCTGTTCAAAAAAAAACAAGTAATCAAAGTAAGCCTCAGACACAACCAAAGAAAACACAACAGGTTGAAGATGAGTCCGATAATTCACAACAAGTAATTAGTAATGCTCCAACATCTAATATTCCTAAGTCAAATATTAGAGATGGCGTTTCAAGACAAGAACTTGAATGGGCTGAACAATTACAGGTTAAAGTTGGACAAGGTTATAAACCAAATCAGCAAGAGTTAGCTGCTTATGAAGATATTTATAACAGATATCAAAACGGAAAAACACTTCCTGATTCATATAACCCACAGCAAGTAAGTAATAATCAAAATAATACAGGTAATGTTCAACAAAATCAAAATACACAAACTGTTGGCATAGATCCTAGTAATGGAGATCCTGAATTAAGATGGGCTTTAGATTTACTAGATAAAGTTCAACAAGGATACCAACCAAATCAAAATGAGATTGCTAAATATGAACAGGTTATTGCTAGAAATCAATCAGTTCCTGCAACTCCATAAGAGGATAAATCAAATAAGAAAGCCTGAGTTTATTTTAAACTCAGGCTTTTAATAATTAAATATATTTTAAAAAATAATTCTTTAGATAAAATTTAAGTTTTTACTTTTTATTTAATAATTGTGCTGTTTTATCAAATGCAAAATCTGCAAATAATGAAGCTACTCCAGCTACTCCAGATATAACTTGCCCTTTACCTTTTACAAAACCACCTACACCACTAACTCCATTTAATACAATTTGAGTTCCAGATTTAAGCATTTCAAGTTTGTTACCTTCTTTTATTGACTTATCAAATTTTTTCATATTGGTATATGGCTTTGTTGCATGAATAAAATATAGAAAGAGTTTGTCCTTTAATTTTGATTATCTCAACAAATCTTAACAGATATGGGTTTACAATCCTGAAACATTTTATTTAACATTTTACATCGAATAATAATATCATTTGTTTGTGACTCAAATTTACGAGATTTAAGACTCTCTCCAAATATAGTTTTATACCTAAAAAATACATTCTCAGATATGCTCCTTCTATGATATTCAGAATTCTGTTTCCAAGTCTCTTTATCATAAGTCTTTATAAAATATAGATTCTCATTTCTTGGGTGATTAATAGACCAATAAACTGCATTGTCCACTATATCAATAATAGGCTTTATTCCTTTTTCTATTAATATATCATAGCATTTTCTCTTATCATAACCCTTATCTGCTGATACACATCTTATTGATGACTTTATATCTGATAATACTTCTTCAAACATTGCACTATCTACTATTGATGAGTTTGTTACTTTAGTGCTTAATATTTCTCCTGTTGATTCATTTACTCCTATATGAAGTTTTCTCCATGTTCTCCTTTTTGAAAAATCATGCATCTTCACTTTCCACTCACATTCCCCATATATCTTGATTCCTGTTGAATCCACTGCTACATGAATATTATCTGATGAACTAACTTTTCCTAAATTACAATTAAGTTTTTGTCTCCTACGACAAATTGTTGAATAATCTGGCACTTCTAAATATATTTTTGACATCTTAAATATTGATTCTAGAAAGCCTTGAACACTCCTTAATTTTAGATGATAAATTGACATTATTGTTAAACAAAATTCTATTGCTATATCTGAGTAATAAGTCTCTCCTGTAGCATCATACCAGTATTTCTCTATATCTTCTGTAAACCAAAAATTGAACCTACCTCTATTCTTTAGAGATTTGTTATACTCTGACCAATTTGTTATTATATATCTTGATTTTTTCATTCTATACAAGGTAATAGATTTTTCTTATCTTGTATAGACCTTTTTTAAATCATGCAACAAAGCCTTGGTATATATAGATATTCCAGAAACTACAGCATTTGCTGTTGGTAAAACTTTTCCTGCAACAATATTATAAGTTGGAACATGATTTAATTTAGTTGCTAATTTTGCTACTGAATCTGTTGCTCTTATAGCTTTTCCTGAAGCTTTTGCAACTGTAATGAATACTTTTTCTTTTACACTATGTGGAGTGCTTATAGTTGCATTAATAACACTACCTGCTATAGTTGAATTTAAAACTTTTTTTACATTCCCTACATTATTAATAACTTCACCTGGTAATGTTACTGCCCCACCAACAGCTCCAACTCCCATACCTACTTTTGATGTTGTATCAAGATCTTTATCTAGTTCTGTTTTTTCTTCTTTCTTACTTGATGAAGGTATTTTTAATAAAGTAGTAGGTATTCCTGACTTTTGAACACTTATTTTTAATGTATTATTTAGATTTAGCTTTGGGGATTCACAAAGAACATTTTTCTTTTCTTGATTTTTTAAGTTTTTGTTATCTATAACTAATATTTGATTAGTACTATTAACTTTCAAAAAAATATTTTCTCCAAAAAATCATACAATATATATTTAGATTTTATATCACAAAACTTTCCTAACCTAGGATAAAATTTACATTAACTTAAGGATAAATATTAACTTATAAATATAAAAGAACTTTGAGTTTTCAATCAAAGTTCTTTTATATCAATTTTAGTTTAAGTAAAAAATATAAACTCTATAATTATGAAAGATTTGCCCAACTTGCTGTTTTACCACCTAATTGAATAATTGCATTAACTGTATCTTGAAAAGGTGTAGGCTCATGTATACTTTGTTTTCTAAAACTGTTTATTTGGTCAATCATACTTATTGCATGGTCAATCTGTGCATTACTACCTCTTACATAAGCACCTATGTTAATAAGATCAACAGCTTCTTTATATGTAGCTAAAATATTTCTAACCTCAGAAGCTCCTTTTTGATGTTCTTTTGTAGCTAATTGAGTGAAAAGACGGCTAACACTTGGAAGTGCATCAACAGCGGGATAAATATTTTGAGAAGCTATTTTTCTATCCATAACAATGTGACCATCTAAGATACCCCTTACAGCATCTGCAACAGGTTCATCCATATCTCCACCCTCAACCAATACAGTATATAGAGCTGTAATTGAACCTTTATCTCCCATACCAGATCTTTCAAGTAATTGAGGTAAAAGAGCAAATACAGAAGGAGGATAACCTTTTGATGCTGGTGGTTCTCCAACAGCTAGACCAATTTCACGCTGAGCCATAGCGAAACGTGTTACTGAGTCCATCATTAAGAATACTTTTAAACCTTGATCTCTAAAATATTCAGCAATAGCAGTTGCACAATATGCCGCCTTCACACGTTCCAAGCTTGATGTATCAGATGTAGCTGAAACAACTACAGAACGTTTTAGACCTTCTTCACCAAGAGAGTCTTCAATAAATTCTAAAACCTCACGACCACGCTCCCCAACGTTACATACTATTGAGATATCACACTTTGCGTTACGTGCTATCATACCTAAGAGAGTACTTTTACCAACCCCTGAACCTGCAAATAGACCAACTCTTTGACCTTCACCAAGAGTTAATAAACCATCAATAACTCTTACACCTGTAGGAAGAACTGTATCAATACGTTTTCTTTTCATTGGGTTAGGAGCTGGGCGAATAAGAGGGTACATATCTTCAGCAACAACAGGGCCTTTACCATCAATAGGGTTTCCAAGACCATCAAGAACTCTACCTAATAAACCTGGTCCAACTTTAACTGATACTTCTCTATTTGTTGCTATAACTTCACAACCTGCACCAATACCCTCTATATTTACAAGAGGCATTAATAAAACTCTTCTTGCTTTAAAACCTACAACCTCGCAGGGATATGTTTTTGTTTTATCTGCTGATTTTACAAGACATAATTCTGCAATTCTAACACCTTGAAGTAAAGCTTCAATTATAAGACCAACAACCTGAACAACTTGTCCTCTTGCTCTTACAAGTTCAGAGTTTTTTAATACAACAGAATAATTCTGAAAATCAAAATTATGTTCAAAATATCCGACTCTCTCTAGAGCTTTTTCATCTATTTGTGACATTAAATTAAAATTCTCCTCAAAATTTTATATTAAGATCTTATTCTTCAGCTTCTTCAGCAGGAGCTTCTTCATCAGCGTCATCGTATTCAGATCTAATCTTATCAAATAGATCTCTAGCTACATTTAATTGAGTATGGAATTGACCATCAATTGTTCCTGAGTTTGTTTCAATTAAACAACCTCCCCTTGGAATTGCATAGTGACCTGTAATAACAAAATCTTGAACATCTGCAAGTATTCCTTTAAAATAACTTTCTTTAGGTAATATAAGGTCAAGGTCAAGAGGATTAACTTTAATTAAAACTCTTTCAAGATCACTTACTCTTCTTATTGCTCTATCTAATGTTTTTACACATATTTCAGGTCTAGCAATTATTTCATCTCTTAGCATTGCATCAGCAACTTTAACAGTAAGTTTAATTAGTCTTCCTTCATTTTCTTTAACAGCAGCAGGGAAAGCAGAATGTAATTGATTTAAAGCATTTGTCGTATCCATCAATAATTGAGCATTTTCTCTTATTGCTTCTTCTCTACCTTCTTGATAACCTACATTAAATCCATCTTGTGTTGCTGCTTCAACAATTTCCTGATGTTGTTCTTCAGCAGTTTGAATTATTTTAGCTGATTCTATATTTGCTTCAGCGATAATATTTTCAGATTCATCTCTATATCTTTGAACAATGAGCTTACCTTCATTTTTAGCTTCATCTTTTATTCTCTCAGCTTCTTGTTTAGAATACATAGAATCTTCAATTATTCTCTCAGCTTGTTCACTTGCTTCTTCAATTAACTTTAAACTTCTAGAATATGCTTCATCCAAGATTTGTTCTTTTCTTGAAATAATATTATTTGCAGCTACTACTAACTGCTCATCTTCAGACATTTTACTTCTAAAGAATTCAATAGTTTTTTCAATATGCTCTTCTGCTTCTTCTTGAACTGCTTCTCTTTGTTGATTTAAAACTTCTTCAATATGGCTTTCAATTTCAAGCATTACTTGTTCTTTTTCTGCATCTATTTCTTGAACATAGAAACCTGCTTGTTCTTCAATTATTCTTTTAATTGTATCTTCTAAATCTTGCATTACAGTATTAATTGTATTAAAGTCTTGAGCATTACTTATAATACCTGTTACCTCAGCTAAGATATTATCTTTCTCTTCTTGGCTTATAAATTCATATTGTGAAAAATCTATAATACTATCAGTAAGATAACTTTGTAATACACCACTTGCTGCTTCATTTGGGTTAGCTCCAACCTGTTTATCTCTCCAAGATGGAACATCTCTTTCTAATGACTCTGCTAAAGAATTTATTGCATTTGAAAAATCATCAACAAGCATTTCACCTTCACTTGTTGGCTTTTTAGGTGCTTCTTGAATATCAGAAATATCACCACCTAATAAATCATCAATTTCATCTGTTACTTGTGGGATTTCTTCATCAATATCATCATCGTAATAATTAGTATCTTGATAAGAATAAGAATCTGAGGAGTAATCTCCACCACCTATTGTTACTATTTCTCCAATATATATATCATTTTCTTCATCATATTCAAGGTTCTCTGTTGAATCTTCTTCTAAATCAAAGCCTTCAAAGGTTGGTTCTTCACCTTCTTCTAGTAGACGATTTTCATATATGCCAAGTAAAAGAGTTTGACCAACTTCAAATTCTTCTACTTCTTCAATTTCTTCAATAAAATCTTCGTCTTCATCTATTACATCAGTATCTTGATATCTTACAGAATTGGCTTTTAAAAGCATTGATGGAATACCCTAAAAAAACTTAATACATAAATACTAATATAATATATATGTTTATTTCCTACAAGAAGTTTTCAAATTATTTAATTTATATTGATAATTTCAATTACTTTTATTATGATAATTTAGTAATCAAGATATATATTTTGGGCTTAATATATTATAAAAAACAATTACTCAACTCTTTAAAAATTTAGTTAATGTATTTGGAAATTAAAATTTTTCTAAATAAAAATATATAATGAATAATCTTATTGTAAAATATGTACTTAATAATAGAAGAATTTTGATGCTTTTCAAGAGAAAAAACTAAAATATTGAATTTGATTCTGCAAAAATGCCTTCTAGAAGAGTTCCTTATTGGAAATTAGTTGAATCTCCAGCTTGTGATAATTGTAAATAAATAGGTGTTTTTATGGGGATAAAAATGGGGGTATTTGGAGTAAAAAATATCTTTAGACAGGTGCAGATGTAAATTATATTAGTATAACTAGATATTATGAATATTGCCCATTAGTTGTGGCTATTGAGAATAGAGAGTATGAAGTAGTAGATATATTACTAAAAAAGCTTTAATATTTCAATGATTTTATCTTTTTAAAAGTCATAGGTTTTGTAATATAACAATCATATTGAAGGTCTGAAGAACATTTCACAGTTACAGAGTTTTTATCAAATTTACCTTTAAATTTTAAAATAGAACCAGATTTTCCATCATTTGATTTTTTACCAATCATTTTTCTATCAAAAAATAAATCCCTTACACCTATTTCAAAACTAATATTTCCTTTTTTATCAATTTTTATATTGTCTGCATTATATTTAAAATAAGCACAACAACCTTCTCCAGCACTTTCTACTCCATGAAAGATAATTACTGGAGCATCTTCCATTAATATATATTCAATTTTTTGATTAGCTTTTTTATCTGTAAAATCTTTATCATTAAATTCATAAACACCATAAAAATCATTGGCTAAAACAGGAGATGATAATAATAAGGTATTAAATAAAATTGTTGTAAATAATCTTTTTAACATATTTAATCTGCTTTCATACAGTTTAGTAAATTTATAGTTGCTTCTTTTATATTATCTTGAGCAAATACACTTGAACCTGCAACAAAAGCATTTGCACCTGCTTTTATAACATCTTTTATTGTATTTGTATCAATACCACCATCAACCTCAATATTTATATGATTATAATTTCTTTCATCTAAATAATCTCTAAGTTTCTTTATTTTATAAATCATTTCTGGGATAAATTTTTGACCACCAAACCCAGGGTTAACAGTCATAATCAAAACCATATCTAAATGTGGTGCAATAAAATCTATTAAATTATTATCAATAGGAGTTGATGGATTAAATGAAATACCTGATTTTATTCCTAAGCTTTTTATATGTGATAATGTTCTATGTAAATGTGTTGTTGTTTCAACATGAACTGTTAAACTATCTGTTCCTGCTTTTACAAAATCTTCTATAAAACTATCAGGATTTGTAATCATTAAGTGTGTATCAAAAAATAATTTACTATGTTTTCTAAGAGCTTTAACAACAAGAGAGCCTATAGTTATATTTGGAACATAATGACCATCCATAATATCAAAGTGAAGCCACTGACAACCTGCATTTTCAACAATCTCAACTTGTTCTTTTAAATTTGCAAAATCTGCTGATAAAAGTGAGGGAGAAAGGAATCTATTTTTCATCTTCAAAGTCCTTTAATGCTAATTTAGCTGCATTTTGTTCTGCTTCTTTTTTAGAATTACCTTTAGCTGTGTATTCTTTTTCATTTATTTTTAAAATACATTCAAAAATAGCTTTATGCGGAGGCCCTTCAACATGAGAACTATTATACTCAGGTAAAATTTTTAATTTTGCTTGTGTTAGTTTTTGAAGTAAATCTTTTGCATTTTCTGATTCAGCTTTACCTTTTACAGCTTCAATTAATTCTGTTTCTAAAAGAGTAATTATCATTTTAGCAACTTTATCAAAACCAATTGATAGAAATATAGCTCCCATTAATGCTTCAAGGCAATTTGCAAGTATTGAATCTTTATCCCTTCCACCTGAAAAATACTCTTTTTTTCCTAAATGAATAAAATCACCTAAATTTATTTTTCTAGCAATTCTTGCAAGAGTTTTATCACTGACAACATAAGCTCTAGTTTGACTCATAACACCTTCATCATATTCTGGATAGTTATGATAAAGCCACTGACTCACGGAAAGTTTTAAAACAGCATCTCCTAGATACTCTAAGCGTTCATTATCATCTGTTTTTTCAGCGTCAATTTTTATAGATTTATGTGATAAGGACTTTTCTAATAGGTTAAAGTCTAGTATCTGATCTCTATTAATATCTAATGATAATAGTAATGTATTTATATCTTTATCTGTATTTGCCATAATAAAATAAGCTTAGAGCTTTGTAAAATCACCTTCATTTAATAAGTCTTTTTTATAGATTATTCCAAATTTTATATTTTTAATATATTTTTTAGCAGCATTTTGAATATCTTGAGGTGTTATTTTTTTAAATTTTTCTATAAGAGTATAACTATTAGAATAATCACCACTTATTATTTGATTTAATCCTAGATTATTTGCTTGTTCTAAGTTTGATTCAAGACCCATAAAATATTGTGTGTAGTAAAGATTTATAATACCTTCAAGGTATTTTTTATCTACAGGTGTATTTTTTAATTTTTCAATTTCTTGATACATTAAAGCGACACTTTCTTTTGGCTTAACTGTTGTAACATACAAGTAACCTGAATTTGCAGCTCTAAGAGAGGAACCCGAAGAAACAGCATAAGATAAGCCACTTTTGGTTCTTACTGTTTCAAATAGCTTTTGAGAAAGTATTTTTAAAGCAAGGTTTGTTGCTGGGTAATCTGAATCTTTTATTGTAGGTATTGGAAATCTTGCTGCTATATAAGATGTTGGTAAATCCCTATCTTCTATAGTTAAAGTGCTTTTATCTGATTTTACAATATTTATAGGTGTATCTTTATAATTTCCTTTTGGAATTGAGCCAAAATACTTTTCAATATCTTTTTTTATAGAGTTCTTATAATTTCCTGCAATTACAATAAGCATTTTTGAACCAACAAAATTATTTTTTTTATAGTCTAAAAGTTGTTTTTTATCAATATTTGGAATACTTTCTAAATTCCCTTCAAACTCATTATAATAAGGATGTCCTTGAGAAAAAGATTTATTAACTACTTTCCATACATATTCATCTGGATCATCAATTTTATTTTTTATTGATGCTAATAATTTATTTTTTTGCAAATCAATTTCTTTATTATCAAGTAAAGGATCATTTATTAAAGTTTGAAAGATACTTAAAGCTTTATCAAAGTATAAATCTAAGCTTTTAAGTGATAATGATGAATAATCAAAAAAAGAGTCATTTGTATATTCTGCACCAATATTAGCCATTTCCATAGTTAATTTATCTTTTGGAAATTGTTTTGAACCCTGAAGCATTGTATTAACTAAAAGATATTCAATTCCAGCGTTTTTTTCTGTAATGTTTCTAGAACCGCCTTTTATAAAGACTTTCATTCCTATAATATTATTTGTTGGAATTTTTTTTAAAATTACTTCAATTCCATTTTTTGTGAAATAATGTTCAATATTGTTATTCTCGATCTTTTTTACTTCTTTTGTTAATGCTTTACTCTCTACAGGTGAAAAACTATTAACAGAAAAAACTAAACTAGTACAAAGTGCTAAATTGAAAAATAATCTTTTTTTCATAAATTTATCCATATTAAAATTTTACGTTATTTTTATCTTGGTCTTCTTTTGAAATTAAAAGTCCCATCACATAATTTTTATCAAAAAGATATTTTTTTAAAGATTCTTGTATATCTTTTTTTGTAATTTTTTTTACATTATTTACATAATTATTATAATAATTTAAACCAGACATAGCCCAGTAGTAACCTAATGTTTCACTTGCATAGTTCTGACCACTCTCTTTTTTATAAAGATAGTTGATCTCAATATTTTTCTTTGCTGTTTCTATTTCTTGATCTGTAATGTAATTAGGTGATTTCATATTTTCTAGCTCTTTTAAAAACTGAAATTTGAACTTATCGACTTTTGGCGCATCTAATGTAGCATACATTGATATTTCACCAGAATATCTTTCTGTATAATATCCCATACTTGCTGAAGAAGATAAACCTGAATCTACTAAAGCTTTTTGAAACTTTGATGTAGGTAAATTTAATGCTGTAAAATATAAGTCCATTGCATAAGTTGATTTATCATCAATTCCAACCATAGGGCCTTGCCATTTAGCTAAAGCTAATGGATTTTTTGCAGAATAGTTCATAACAAATGTTTCTTTTTTCTTTATTGGAGGATGAGTAGGTATAGGATATTTTTTAAATGGGTCATCTCCTTTTTTCCAGTTAGAATACATTGCACTAACTTTTGAAACTACTTCTTTATGATTAACATCTCCTACAACCATTAATGCACAGTTATTTGGAATATAAAACTTATTTTGGATAATATCCATTTTTTTTCTATCAACAGTTTTAATTATATTTCTATCACCAATAACATTTACTCTTGAATAGTATTTCCAATATACTTTTTTCTCAACTTCTCTATCTAAATGAAAATATGGTGATGACTCATTTCTATCGTATTCACCAAGAACAGCACCTTTTTCTTTTTCAATTTCTTTTGCATCAAATAAAGGTGTTCTAATTGCATCATTCATAAACTTTAGACCTTTATCAAGGTTGTATTTTGGCAGTGTAAAGAAATAAACAACAGCTTCTCTTGTTGTATAACCGTTATAACTTATACCAAGTTCTCTAATTTTTTCTTGAAACTTTTCTTGATTTGGTATAACTGCATTTCCTTTAAAAAACATATGCTCATAAAAATGTGATAAACCATCAAATTCAGGAGGCTCAGTATAACCACCATTTTTTGCTGATATTACAATTGTTACTAAAGGCACTGTATGATTTTCAACAACTACAACATCTAAGCCATTTTTCAGTTTAGCTGTATATGTATTTTTATCAGCAGCATGACTTGGAACTGTCATATAAAGGAAAAGAGATAAAGCAATTGAGCCTGTTGCTATTGCTACCTTTTTAAAATCCATTAAATAAGCCTACCTTAATTTAAGTCTATATCTTTTATACTTAGGCATTATACAAATCAAAATTTAAAACAACAAGTAATACTTACATCTTAAAAAAATAAATCTCTAGAATGGAATTCTTTTCATATGAACTCTTGGTTAAAACACAGACACAAAGAAATTATAGAAAACCACAGATTAGAAATTTGTAGTTTTCTTAATTTGATTTGTTAAATATTTTTACTTATCCAATCTGAAATTGTATCAAGAAATTCTGGAACAAAGCTTTTTTCTAAACTTGAATACTCTTCAGGAGAACCAGTTTTAGCATTTTGAAATAAATGATTTGCATTAGGTAATACTTTTACTAGATATTGTTTATTACCTGATTTCTTTAATGCTGATTCCATTAGTGGAGCATTAGTTTTAGAAGGAACTTGTAAATCCTTTTCACCAAATAAAGCAAGAGTTGGAATTTTTGTTTTTTTTAAAACAGGTAATGGATCATATTCTATAAAAAACTTAAGCCAATTACTTTTTAATGATTCAAGAGATTTATTTATATTTTCTTCAGTATAAGCATTAATATCTTTTATATTCTTTTTAGCTTCTTTTGGAAGATTTTCTATACTTTCTAAAATTTGTTTTCTTAAAGCCTTTTCTATATCTTCCCAACCTTCATTAGTTTTTAAAGCTTTAAAATATTTTTTTTGAAAATCCAAACTTTGTTTTATTTTATCTTCAGGTATTTTACTTACTTTTGATATTAATTCATTTTGTTCTGATAAGATCTTTTCACCAGTCTCAGATGTTCCTGCCATTAAAATCATAAAAGATACATTTTTATTCTTTTGAGCTAAGATAGGAGCTATTATTCCACCTTCACTATGTCCTAATAAACCTATCTTTTTTTTATCAATTTCTTTATGGTTTACTAAAAATTTAACACCTTCTTCTGCATCAGTTACAAAATCTAATGTTGTTGAATTTTTTATATCTCCACCTTTTGACTTTCCTGCACCTCTATCATCTAGTCTTAAAACTGCAATTCCATTTTTGTTTAAATGATCTGCAATTATTTTAAATATTTTAAAACCAAAAATTTCTTCATCTCTTGTTTGTTGTCCACTTCCTGTTATTAGTAAAATAGCAGGATAATTTTCTTTTTTTTCATTAGGAAAACTTAAAGTACCTGAAAGGTTAACATCACCATGCTTTAGATTAACCTCTTCCTCTCTATATAAACTTTTTTCTTTAGCTTTTTTAGCTAATTTAAAAGTTCCAACATAACCAGATTGAGAAAAATCTCCTTTTATAGTATCACCTGAAACTTGACCCTTAAACTCTGCGTTATTTGCTTCTTTTAATTGCATTATTAAATTTGGCTCTTTGTATATTATATTTTTTAATACTAAACCTTTTGCTCCTTGTTGTGGTATATCTATTGTTGCATTAATATTATTTTCATCTTTTGAGTCAATATCAACTAATATATCAAGCTTAGTCCCTAAAACTTCTATATTACCTTCCCAATGCCCATCAAGTTTTTCATCTGCTCTTACTTGTAAACTAGTAGCTATTAAAAAACTTGTAACTAAAGTTGCTATTTTAGATTTTTTCATCATTCATTCCTTAAAATTACTTATAAATGATATAATAGTCAAAAAATACTTTGTTGTCAGGTTTTTTTATGAAAAAATATATTAGTTTAATTTGTTTATCTTTATTAGTTTCATGTTCAAATATTAACCAAACAGATTTAGTTCAAACACAAAATCAAGAAAACCAAGAAGTTAAAACATTTAAAAGAGAAATAATTTCTGCTGTTTTGGGAGATGCACCAAATTTTGCACAAACATCAAATGGAAATTTTTTATCTGTTGTATCTAGAGATTATGGAAGAGGCTCTAAAGCAGGAGCTTTAGTAGAGGTTTATGTACCCTCTTTATACTAAAGATAATCTATGGGATGCTTATAATGGTGTTTATTATAATGGGAAACTTAATTGGCTTCATGAGATGAAGCTTGTAAAACAAAGTATAAAAGAAGATTCTGGAATAATAATTTCAGAGTTTAATACAAAAGATAATAAATTAAATATAAAAACTTATGATGTAGCTTTAAGAGATAATGATACTCATGTAAGACATCTAGAAATAATAAATAAATCTAGTGAAACTATAAAAGATTTAGATTTATTTTTTTATGAGTACTTTACTATAAATTATCTTGGTGCAGGAGATGATTTAAAATATAACGAAGATAAAGGTTATTTAACTCATACACAAAATAATCAAACAACATTTACAATTGGTTCAGATAAAGAACCAGATCAATGGCAATGTGGTGGTGTTGGAAATATTATCACATCATCTTATGATGCTCGTAAAGATGCAGAAGATGGGGAATTAAGAAATAATTTATCATCAAAAGGGAGAATAGGTTTAGGTGTTAATGGAAATTTAGGACATAAAGTTTCAACAATTTTACCAAATCAAAAATTTAGTATTAACTATTTTATTAGTGCTGGAAAAACTTTAGAAGAAAGTACAAATAACTTTGAAAAAGCTAAATATAGAACATGGGATAATATACAAAATCAAGATTTATTTTTTTGGAAATCTTGGTTATCAAAAGCAAAAATGCCCCAATTAGATGATAAAACACTTAAAGTTTATAAAAGAGCTTTAATAACTATGAAGCAAAATACTATTAATAATGGTGCTGTAATGGCTGCTCCAACTCTTTTAACTCCTGTTTATTCTTTTACATGGCCTAGAGATGGAGCAGTGACAACTTCTGCATATTTAGAAGCAGGATATAAAGATGAGGCTAAAAAGTTTATTGATTTTATATTATCTCAACAAAAAACAAATGGTAGTTGGGCTGTTAATTATTTTACAGATGGAAGTCGTCCTTTATGGGATTTTGGTGATAGAAAAAATGAACATGATCAAGTTGGAACAATTAATTGGATAATTTATGAGTATTATAATCATACAAAAGATATTTCATGGTTAAGAACAAAATGGAATAATGTAAAAATGGCTTCTGATTATCTTATTGGCTATATGGAAGATAAAGATTTAATTAGTCCATGTCGTGATTTATGGGAATTACATACAGATAAATCATGGACATTTAGTAATGCGGCTGTATATGCAGGATTTGAGTCAAGTGCAAAAATTGCTGAGATTTTAGGAGATAATCAATCAAAACTTAAGTATCAGAAATATGCAAATACATTAAAAGAAAGTATTAAAGAAAATTTATGGGATGATGATTTGCAATATTTTATTAGAGGTATAAATCCTAAAAATGAACAAAAAGATACTAAAGTTGAAGCCGCAAACTTAGGTCTTGCATATCCATTTAATGTATTAGATTATAAAGACCCTAAAATGTTAAAAACAGCGGATAAAATATATCAAACCCTTAAAAGTCCACAAAGTGGGATAAGAAGATATACAGATGATAAATATTATGATGGTAATCCTTGGCCTGCTACTACAGATTGGTTAGCAATTTATTATGCTAAATCAGGTAATAAACAAAAAGCGATTCAACTTCATAATGCTATAACTAATTATGCATATCAAACAGATTCATTAATGCTTGGTGAACAATTTGATGAAAAAAGAAAATTATGGGTTAGTGCTTTCCCTTTAACTTGGAGTGAATCAAAGTATGTTTTAGCTACTTTAGATATTTATGGAAATTAAATACTTATCTACTACACAAAGTTTAATTGATAAAATATAATACTTTTTTATAAAAATATCGTAACTTACTATAAAGGAAAATTTATGAAAAAGATCTCAAAACTTATTGTACCTTTTATGGCTTTATCATTAATTTGGGCTTGTAGTCCTACACCTAATTCTAGCAATCCTACACCAACCCAATCTTCAAAACCTGCTGGATTAGGTACACCTAGTGCAACCAAGTTAAATGATTTTGTTTGGACAAAATACAATTTAAAATTTAAACTTCCTTCCGATATGAAAGAATCTGTTAATAAAGATGATATGTATGAAGCGGCAAATACTGCTGTAACATTTCAATTATTCCCTTGGAAAAATGCAAAACTAACAGAAGAAGATGTTATCAAAGAAGGAATTAAAGGTGCTGATAATATTGATAAAAGCAGTTTTAAAGTGAGTCTTGAAGATTCAGGAACAATTGAAATTGGTGGACTTAAAGGTTATGTTGTATCAGGAACTGCTAAACAATCTGGAACAGATATTTTCTTAGCTGTAATTGGTTTAATTGATCCTGATGGTTCTGATAACTTTGTTGGATATATTACTTTTGATAAAGGTAAAGCAAGTGAAGATAATAAAAATCTTAATGTAGCTGCTGATATTGTTGCAAGTCTATCAAAAAGTAAATAAGAGGCATTTAACTTAATAATTTAAGATTTAGAAAATTTTTTAAAACTTTCTAAATCTTTTTTAAATACGATGAATAATTTTTTACTCATTTTTATATGCTTTCTATCTGGAATACTTATAAAAATGTTTATAGATTTACCAAAAGATTCTCATAAAGCAATTAATTTATGGATTCTTTATGTAGCTTTACCAGCAGTTTCTTTTAAATATGTTCCATATATTAATTGGAATAAAAATCTAATTCTACCAGTTTTAACTCCTTTTATTATTTGGTTTGGGGCTTATTCTTTTATATCAATATATTCAAAATTAAATAATCTAAATAATATTGACAAAGCAACTTTGATTTTAACTAGTGGTTTAACAAATACTTCTTTTCTTGGTTTTCCAATGGTTTCTGCATATCTAGGTGAAAATAATATTAGTATTGCAATAATTTTAGATCAAATAAATTTTTTAGTATTTTCATCTTTTGGTCTTATAATCTCTATAAGTGCTCATGAACATAATAAATTATATTTTACTAAAATTTTTCTTAAAATAATAAAATTTCCACCATTTATAGGTTTTATATTAGCTTTTATCCTACCTTATATTATTGAGATTAAATTATTTGAACCTTTAATTGATAAACTTTCAAATACTGTTTCACCACTAGCATTATTTTCTATAGGTTTACAACTAAATATTAGTGAATGGAGAGAACAAATTAAAAATATTTCTGTTGGTTTAGCTTATAAGCTTTTAATTGCACCTTTTTTAATCTTTGTTTTTGCATCAATAATAAAAGTTCAAGGGAATATATTTAATGTCAGTGTTCTAGAATCTTCTATGCCTCCTCTAATTTCTTCATATATTTTGATTGATGAATATAAACTTAATTCAAAATTAGCTAATCTAATGATAGGTTTAGGAATAATAATTTCATTTTTTACATCATTTATTATTTATAAAGTTTTTATAGTTAATTAGCCTTTATATATCTTTTAGTGAAAGATTTATCAAAATAGTACTACAATCTATTTATGTCTTAGCTTATAATTATTTAAAACAATATACGCACAACGGAAAAATAAATGAGATTAGAAAAAGTTCTAGTTGTTTATAAAAGAAGTACTTATGATCTTTATCATAATGAAGAATTTGATGCAGGTGTAAAACAATTAATTGATGAGGGTCATGTTTCTGTAAAATCATTAAAAGATAGTCATGATACACATCAATTAACAGTTGATACTATTATTGAAAAATTAAGCAATAGAGGAATTTCTTTAGATGTAATCTTTAGGGGTGATTTAAAACCTATAGAAAATTATGATCTTGTTATAACAACAGGTGGAGATGGAACAATTTTAGAAACCTCAAAATATATAAAAGATACTCCTATACTTGGTGTTAACTCTGATCCTGTTGGAAGTGTTGGATTTTTTACAGGATCAACAAAAGATGACTTTGAAGAAAAAATAACACTTGTTGAAAATGATAAAATAAATAAGGTTTTAATTAATAGAATTCAACTAAAACTAAATAATGAACCAATAAAAGATCTTGTTTTAAATGATGTTTTAATAACACATAGTATACCAGCTGCAACTTCAAGATATGTACTAAGGATAAATGGCTATGAAGAAAATCATAGAAGTTCTGGTATTTGGATTAGTACAGCAGCAGGATCTACAGCAGCAATAAGGTCAGCCGGTGGTTTTCCTTTAGCAATAGAATCTGAAGCAATACAATATATTGTAAGAGAGTTTTATGATAGAGGCTCAAATAAGTTTAAATTATTAGGTGGTGTATATAATTTTTCTGATAATATTGAGATTATTTCACAAATGAGATTAGGAAGAATATATATAGATGGACCATACTTCGATTATCCATTTACTGTAGGAGATAAAGTTACTTTTCATAAATCTGATTATCCATTACAATTATTAGGTTTTGATAATACAAAAAGAGAATCTTTCTTAAAAAAGCATGATGATTTTAAAAGGAGTTAGTTTTTAAATGACAACACTATATGACTTTAAAGCAAAAGATATTAAAGGAACAGAACAAAGTTTAGATAAGTATAAAGGAAAAGTAGCTTTAGTTGTCAATGTTGCTTCTAAATGTGGATTAACACCTCATTATAAAGGTTTACAAGAATTATACGAAAAATATAATTCCAAAGGTTTTGAAATTTTAGCTTTCCCTAGTAATGACTTCGCAGGTCAAGAACCTGACTCTGAAGAGCAAATACAAAATTTTTGTAGTACAAATTATAATGTTTGCTTTGATATGTTTTCAAAAGTGAAAGTAAAGGGTGCTGAAAAAGTTGATATATATAACTTTTTAACATCTCCTGAAACTAATAAAACAGGAGCAGGTGAAGTTGCATGGAATTTTCAGAAGTATTTAATTAATAAAAATGGTGAAATTGTTAAAACATATCACCCACAAACAGAGCCAAAAGATATATCTATAGATATTGAAAAAGAGTTAAGTATAGTTGGTTAGAAGAGTAAATTACTTACTTTTCTCAAAGTAATTTTGTTTGAATATAAATAAATTTAATTATCTATAAAACGTTCTCTTTCTTCTATATAATCTGAAATAGGCATATCAAATAATAAAGAGTTTCTATTATTCTGTCTTTGAGTAAAATGGACATGAGAAATATATGGTTCAACAATATGTGTTTTATCATTTGGTGTAACTACTAATAATTGTAAATGTAATTGTTTACATAAATCCATTAAATAAGTTGCTTTTTCATCATCTTGATTACTAAATGATTCATCTACAGTTATAAATCTAAATGACTTATTTTCATTTCCTTCTTTATTAATACCAAATTGATAAGCAATTGAAGACCCTAATATAGTATATGTTAACTGTGCTTTTTCCCCACCAGATAACTCACCTGTACTTTCATAAATCTTAAATAGTTTATTATCCTCTCTAAAATGCTCTCTAGCTGAAAATCTAAACCAGTTTCTTACATCTGTTACTTCTTTTCTTTTATTCTCATTATTAGTTAAGTCTTCAATAATTGATTGAATCTTTAAAAAACTTTTTTCCAAAATATCTTCATTTTTAGTTTTTTCATATTCACTAATATTTGGTTTCCAATCTTTTAAAGATGCTTTAAAATCTAAAATTAATTGTGAATTTGTTGTATTTTCTTTTATTTGGATATAAGTAGGAGGATTATTTCTAAAATTTATTCTTTTTAATGAGTTATTTAATGCTTCGATATTATCTATAATTTGTTCTTCTTGTGTATTCATAATTGTTTGAAAATCTGCTAACTTATTAATCATATCTTCATTTAAATATTTTTTGAATCTTTGTTGACTTTGAGGTAATTCATCTTTATTAAGCTTATCAAAAATTTCTAAATATTCTCCTACATATTTATTATCATCAGATAATTGATAAGTATCATTTCTCCAATCAGGAAACTTTTTTGTAATTTCAGGATCAGAAGGGTTTTTAAATTCTCTCATAGCTAATCTTAAATTATCAATTGATAAATTTTGTAGCTCTTTTTGTCTTTCTAAACTGTAATCTATTTTATTACTAAGTTTTTTATTAATATCATCAATATTTTTTAAATTTAAAGTTAAGTTTTCCTTTTTAAAATATTCTTCAAAAATTGAGAAATTTTCACTAAGATGTTCTTTATCAAAAGTAATTAAAAGTTTTTTATTATCAAAAAGCTTTATATCTAAATCATTAATATAATTTTCTAATCTTGATTCTTCTTTAGAGTTACTAATTAGTAGATTGTCTATTTGTTTTATTTCATCTTTTATAGATTTTAACTGTTCATTTAGTTCTTTTATTTTATTGCTTGTGGTTTCAAGACTCTTCTTTTTATCTTCAAGTTCTTGAATTTCAATAGATAATTTTTGCCAATTAATCTCTTCAAAATCCTCAAAATTTAAAAATAAATTTATATATTCATTCTCTTTTGTATAAAATCTTCTTTCTTTTTCAAGATGAACAATTTTAGAATCTAACTCAGAAATCCTTTTTTCAATAGACTTTAAAATATCTTTGTTTATTTTAATTTTTTCTTTATTATCCCAACCAAGTATAAAATTTTCTTTCTTTAAAACTTCTGGTCTATCATCTTTTTCATGGCGATTATCGTTTTTTATTAAACCATTTTTTGTAATAGCTTTACTACATTTTGAAAAGAATATAGGATCATCTGCACATATATAATTATATTTACTTGAAATATGCTCTTCTATCCAATCAAAATATTCAGAATCTGGCTTTATTTCTATTTTGGATAATAAACTATTTTCATCTACTTTAATAAAAGCTCTATTTATTGATTTTGATTCCACCTTATGATATACAATTCTTCCACCTATATCATTATTATTTACAAAATTATTAACTTGATTATAATATCTTTCAGGCACTAATAATCTTAGAGCAAAACTATGTAAAACCTTTTCTATAACAGACTCCCATTCTAAATTTTTATTTTTTACTTGTATTAGTTCTCCAATAAATGGTATTTCTTCTGGCTCTGCGGATACTGCACTAATGATTAATTCCCTAATGAGAGCTATTTTTCCTGTTATATTATTCTTTTGAGTTTCTAAGCGTCTTAATTCTTGTATCTTTTGTTCTTTTTCTGAATTTATAGATGTTTTTAAAACCATCAAATCTAAGTATCTTTTTTCTAAACTAGATAATTCAAGCTCGTATTCATCTTTTCTTTTTTTTGAACCTTCCATATTTTCATAAAAAAGCTCTTTTGATGGGCTAGTGTCGAACCTTAGACTTTCTGCAAGTTTATTATATTTTCTGACATTGGAATCAATATTATTCTTAACCTTATTCTTTTCTCTTATATCCCTATCTAAATCTTTTATTTGTTTACCTGTTTCATCACTTTTTATATTAAAATCAATCTCTTTTTCTGTTTCTCTTTTAGCCTCTAAATCATTTTTAATAGTTTCAATTTCAGCTTTTACTTGTTTTAATTCATTATTTTTTACTTCAGTTTCATTTTTTAATAGATTATCTAGATGAAAACAAAAATAAGGTACTAAGATATTTTTAATAATATAAATTTCATTTAGTTTTTGATTAACTTCTTCTAACTCATCATTATTTTTTTTTACCTTTTCAAGATAATCAATCTGTTGTTTTGCTTTTTCGATTGTTTTATGTGCATTAAGTAAACTATGATAATTTTCCTTTAACTTTATAAAATCCTCTTCAATATTTGTTTCTTCTAACATATGGTGTCTAATAAAATCATCAAGGCTTCCAAGAACTTTAATACCAACAGTTTGATTAAATAAAGTAAGGGCTTTTTCAGATCTCATACCAAATACTTTTCTAAATTCATGAGAATATTTACTTGAACTATCAAAAAACTCTATTATTTCTTTATTATCTCGAGCAGGGAACCTACTTTTTAATCTCCTTTTCCAAAGTCCATTAGAGTCAAAAGGTTTAATATCATCAATTATATTTAATGGTTGATGACAAAGTATATATACACGTTTTAAATCATTTCCAGAAAACCATCTTACTTGAGCAAGGGTTAAATTTTGTTCTGAATATTCATTATAAAAATTTGCTAGTAACACAGAAAAAACTTTTTCTTTATCAGGTCTAAGCATTTGAGTTGCTGTATTTTGTGTAGATTCTTCTAATATTTTCCCATAAAATCCTCTTACATAACTTTCTTCATCTCTTTCTTTTTTATTTTGAGTTCCAGAGGATTGATTATAAAATCTAAGTCTTCTATCAGGTACAATAAGAGTTAAAATAGCATCTACTAATGTTGTTTTTCCAGAACCATTAGCACCTGTTAGTAATGAGTTTTCTCCTGAAGGTTCAATTTTAAATATTTTATTATCAAAAGTACCCCAGTTATATATTTCTAAATATTGAAGTCTAAAGCCTGCTTCGTAAGGATTAATCGTTTTCTTTTTTAACATCTCTCTCTAATTTTTTCTTAAAAATTTCTAATTGATCGTTTGTTATTTTTGCTTTAATTATTCTCTTAACTTGATAAGTGGTTTCATCTGGAAAATCTTTATTTTTACTTGTTTCAACTAAAAAACTTAGGTCTGTAATATCTTTAATATACTTATCTAATTTACTTAACATTTTAACTTTATTTGTTTTTTCTTTAAAGAAAAGCTCAATTCTGTCTTTTAAAGCTTTTTTTGTTATAAATAAATGCCTAGAATCAGTATCTCTGATTTCAAACTCTTCTAACCATTCTCTAATAAGAACACATATAAGAGTTAACTCATAAGATAATGGAACACGTCTTATAAGACCTATAGTTGTTCCATGTTCATCTAACTCTTTCTGCTTCAAAAAAGCGTACCCATCTCTTTTATCTACTATAAGAGAAATACCAATCATATCAAAATATTGAGATATTTCAACTTGATATAATTCTAATTTATTCCAAATTTTAGAATCGTCATAGTATATTACTTCTTTAAGTAGTTTTACTATTACATCTGCATATGGTGCAACTCTATTTTCTTCTTCTAATCTATTGTTCATTTTGTAAAAATTATCTGTGGCATTTTTAATGCTCTATTATTATCAAAATCAAATGGTATTATCTCATATATTTCATTATTCAAAAAAAACTTAGAGTGATATGATGTAAGAGAAATATATGATAAAAGTTCTGAAAGACCTTTTTCAAGAGGGAATATTTCTAATAGCTCTTTTAAAGTTATTTGTCTTCTATCGTTTAAAGCAATATTTATATTCTTTATTAATTGATTCTTATTTACATAATTCTGATTAAAAAGTTTATCAAGATTAGCTTCTTCTTGTAGATTAAATAAAAATTCTTTTGGTTGCTCTCTAAAGTCATTTTTTATAATTTCTTCACCAAGCTTTCTTTCCATTTTCATTTCAATTTCAGGTAAGCCCTCTATAAAAATATAAGGTTCATCTGTTCTTTTTTCTTTTACTAACTTAATTGCTAGATTCTTTATATCTGAAATTGTTTCAAAAACTTTTTTACTCTCAATAATATCTTTTTCTATTATTATTTTTGTAAGTTTTTCAGCTAATAAATCATTAGACTCAAGAACTTTTCTACCTGATAGATGTAAAAATGTTTTAATTTTTTTTAGGAATTTATCTTCATATATTATATTTCTCTCATCTAAAACCTCATAGAGCTTTATAATCAATTCTTTTAATTCATCTTGTGCATTATCATCAATTAAAAAATTCCAAAAGGAATAAAAGCTTTTTCCTTGATCTGTTTCTTTAAGTTCATCTAATGAATCAAAGGTATATTTTAAGATCCCACCTTTACTAAGAGTTCTTTGTGAATGTTTTTCATATAATCTTCTAGTAATATCTTTAAAGTTATCTTCTACTTCTTTGAAGTCTGAAAGTAAATCTCTTGACATTCTATTAATATCAATAAATCGAGATCTTACCTGAAAATCATCAAAGGATTTAACTACTTTAGTTTTTTTGAGTATTCTTATTTCTTCTTCAATATCTTTTTTCTTTTGTTCAAGCTCTTTAATTTTTAAGTTATAATCTTCTGTAGAATTTTCCGTGATTTCTCTTATTTTATTAAAAATATCTTTAAATCTTGATTCTGTACCAATAAAATCTTTTTTATCTAATGATTGAATCCATTGGATAACTCTTTCTGTTGCAGACGTTAACTCAAATAAGGAATCACCAACATCATTTGGATATTTTCTTAGAAGCCCTATTTCTGTCCAATCATCTAAATACTTTTTAGCTCTAACATGATAACTTTCCTTTTTTTTAAAACTACTATCTTTAAAATTTATAGTTTCTAAATAATCAGCTAACTTATATATAAGTTCTATGGAAGAGATAGAAATTATATTATTTTCTTTGAAATGTTCATAAACAAAGGATAATATTATAGGAGCATTTTTTAGTCTAAGTAATTTTATGCTTATTGAATTCTCTATTAAGAAATCAATTTTTTCTAATTGCAAAATTAAAACCTAATGCTTTATATAATCTAATTTGTTTAGGATAACATAAAAATATCTTAATCTGAAAGTATTCAAACATACTCAAAATATTGTAATATATTGTAATATATTGTAAGTTTTAAGGTTTTATCTCTTATGTTTGAAATGAGTGAAGAAGAAAGAAATATTTTAATATCTAGAGGACAACTTAAAGATCCACATCCTAGTAACGATACTAAAAGTAGTTATGGAATAACAAAGCCAGAATATAATGGTGAACCACATTATGCTCACCAAAATTTAGATGAAAAGCTTAGAGCAGATCAGATAGATACTCAAACTCCTAGAGTATCTGATATTGGTGCAGTTAGTGGCACGACAGCTATTGGAGCCGTTCAAGCTAGTACTAGTCCTGTAAACTTTGCGGATGCCCTAGATCAGTGGCGTACTATGAGTGAAAGATATAGAAATAGACGTATTTCAAGAGATACTTCTTCTATGAATTCAAATTTTAAAGAAATCTATAATCAAGAAAATAATAAAAGCACAGATTTTCAAGATACATATGAAACAGATAATATAGAAGTTAATAAAATGCAAAGTTTTCAAAATCCTAATAAAAAAGCTGATGATATTAAGTTAATTGATAATTTAGTTAATTTAGTTCAAAATAATAAAGCTTCAGAAATAGAGGAATTCAAAGTACTAGTTCAACCAAATTTTAATGAAAAAATTACTAATGATATTAGAGAAAAGATTTTAAGTAGATTATCTACAGCTAATATAGAAATTGAGCCAGAAATGGTTGATGAATATGATGATTTACAAGAAGAACAGATAATAGATACTGAATCATTAAAAATTTCTGATTTTATGACGAAAAATGTAATTTCAGTTATAGATTCAATGACAATAGAGCAAGTTGCCAGTATATTTAATAAAAAAGGTATAACAAGTGTTCCTGTAATAAACTATAAAACAAAACAACCTATTGGAATTATTACTATGGCTGATATAGTTGAGCATGTATTTTCAGATGGAATTGTTGCTACTATTCCTATAGCAGGTAACATAAATTTTCAACAAGACTCACTTGCTGTTTTAGAAAAACCAATAAGCGAAATTATGAACTATGAGCCTTTAATAATGGATATAAATTCATCTGTTCAAGATGTTTGCTCTAATATGACTAAACATGAAAGCCATAGAGCTTTAATAACAGAGAATAATAGAGTCAGAGGAATTTTTACCTCATTTGATGCTGTACGAATTTTAGCTAAACATGGTGCAAAAAAGCATCAATAATAATTAAAATAAATTTAATAATTGTGAATATAGCTTAAGTTTTAATACTACTAATAAGGATATTTGCTAATATATTTTTAAAACAAGTTAATTGGTAGTGTTTTGAAAGTTAAGAGCTAATCTTAATTTATAATCTATTTCATAAATATTTTTTTGATATAGTAAGATAACACAAGTCATAACTAGGGATTTTATTAAATCTTTAAATTTTTATCTTTAGAAGGATTTTTTATTTAAGGTTATGCAAAACGAACAGAATTTGACTATTCAATCTTATGAAAAAAAGATTATTACTACTCTGCGTGATGAAAAATACTCATTAAACTCACTTAAAAGAAATAAGGATTTTCTTGACCATGTTGTTGTAATACCAACAAGCTCAATAAACCTTGCAAATAAATTTTATAAAGATCAGATAAATAAAACTATAGAAAATTATAATAATTCATTTAGTGATATTTTAATGCCATTAGTTCTTGAAAAAGGTCTATCTTTTGAAGCTCCTGAAGATGAGTTAACAGAATGTATGAATATTTATGACTATAAAGTTCTAAAAATAATAGAAAAAATTCAAATAATAAATAAAATCCATGATGAGCCATTTTTTGATAAAAATTTAGTCCATGAAAGCTGGGGGTTATCATTAGATGGCATAGATGACTTACCTTTTATGATTGCATTAGGTTGTAATCGTATGATTGTCTTAGATGAAAACTTTAATCTTAATCTGCACTTTTTTGCTTCACTAGGTGCTATGCCTGATATAAGACCTATCTCAAAAGCAGGTAATGTTGATATGCCTCCTGATAGTTACAATATAGTATTACAAATAATGTTAGGTACAGAGTTTAAACAAGTATCTATATTATTAATTAAGCAAAAAATGCAAAATCTTGATAAATTTTTCTCATTTATGGTTAATATTGGTTTAGTTGTTGATACAAAATCTAATATTGAAGATGATTTTTCAGGTTTAAAGTGGATAAAAAACTCTTTAAAGCATAGTTTATTTAAAAAGAAAGATTTTTTAAATATAGCAAAAACAATGAAAGTTGGTGGAATTGTAATTGATAAATCTGTTTCACCAATGCAAACGCAAAAAATCCAATCTCTTAATATGAATAATAATGTGAACCTAAATATTGGTTTTGAGATTAATAAGCTTGGTACACTTCAATATTCAATAGTAAAGAAAACAGATAATATTAATATAGTTTATGATTCCTTTGAAGACTTAATTTGTAAAATACCAGATTTTAATAATAAAGGTACAAACTCTAATAAATTTAGTACTTTTTAATGGTTGATAATATAATAATTGCTGAGAATGTATATAAGACTTTTGATGGTAATATAAAATCTGAAGCATTACATAATATAAATATTTCAATTAAAAAAGGTGAATTTTGTTCTATTGTTGGTCCAAGTGGTAGTTGTAAAAGTACAATATTACACCTTTTAGGAGCTTTAGATCAACCTTCAAGTGGTGAAATATATATTAGTCAGAAACCAATTTCAAAACTAAATGAAAACTCTTTAAATGAGTTAAGACAAAAACATATTGGACTAGTTTTTCAATTTCATTTTTTATTACCAGAATTTACTGCTCTTGAGAATTTGATTATTCCTCAGGTTTTAGTTAAAAAGAATTACAAAGATGCAGAAAAAAAAGCTTTAGAAATACTTGATAAAGTTCAAATATCTCATAAAAAAGATAACAGACCTTCTCAAATGAGTGGAGGAGAACAGCAAAGAGTTGCTATTGCAAGAGCTTTAATAAACGAACCTGATATTATTTTAGCAGATGAACCAACAGGCAATCTTGATAGTGTTAATAGTAAAAATATATATAATCTTCTAAAAGAAATAAATGAAGAAAATAATCAAACAATATTAGTTGTAACTCATGATAATAACTTTGCTAACCAAACTAACCGTATAATTGAAATTATTGATGGGAAAATTAACTAATTGTTTTTTATTTAGATTTTTAATAATTCCACTTAAATATTTAAGTTGTTTAATAAGGAAATATTAGTTTTGCTAAATCTCTTAGATTTTTTATTCCACTATTAATTTCCTTTGAAAACCAATCATGAAATGCTATAAATCTATTTTGTAAAGTAAGAGCCATTAATAATTCAGAAAATTCTTTATCATCATATTTTTGCTTATAGTTAGCAAACTTAAGAAGCTCTTTTTGTAATGAATAATTACCTTTAAAAAGGTCTATAAATGGTAGTATAAATTCAACTTCACAAGGAGCATTCATACTATCTGCAAGGTCAAGCAAACCAATTAATTTCCATTTATTATTAGTTTTTTCAATCATAATATGAGAAAGATTAATATCTGCATGAACTAGAACTATATTATTTAAGTTTAAAAGTTTTTCTTTTTGTTCTTCAATAAAATTGTTTATTTCTTTACACCAATAATCTGAATTACCTTTTTCAAAATGAATTTTGTATTGATTTTTTAATCTATCATTTAATAAATCATTCCAAGTTCCAAAATGTCTTTTAAATCCAAAACTATTTATTTTACTTATTTCATATATTATATTTCCAAGTTGTTGAGCTAACTCTAGCTTATCATCAAAAGAAAATTCTTTATAAACCTTATAAAGTTGTTTTCCTCTTACCTTTTTTGTTATAAGATAATTCCAATTCTCAAAGCTATTAAATTTAAAAATATCTGGTATTTCATAGCTAAATTTTTTATAAAGCTTTGTAATTTCTAACTCTGTATTAAATGAATCATAAAAAAAAGAAGGGGTTATTTTTAAAAATAGTTCTTCATCTATATTAAAAACTAAACTAGAGCCTTCTGTAATCCTTATAGGCTCTTTATCTATATTGTTTAGTTTTAATATTTCTTTTGCAATGTTTAAACCAAAATCTTGATCTTTAAAGTATTTTGAGTATTCTATAAAATCAAACTTTACTAATTCATTTGAATTAAAGTCCATAAATTTATAATTTTATTTACTTGCTGTTGTAGAGATTTTACAAGGGTCGTTATTATATACTTTACCTTCATAATCTATTTTATATAAACCTGTTTTTGCTCCAGTATATGTATAAGTTAAATCATAATTACACATACATCTAGATGCTTCTGTTGAGGTGTCATTGGCTTTTAATAATAAATTATTTCCAGTAACTACTTGTTCAAGTTTAAACTTTGAAGAACAAAAAGCTCTTTGTCTAACAACAACTGTTAAAATATCTCCTTCAAATTTTGTTGTATTTATACTTGCACATTCTACTGCTTTTGTTGTTAAAGGTTCTGAATTAGCTAAACATTCACTTTGATTTGCACCAACAAATATTAAAGGGTTTGAATTTGTTATAGGTTGTGGAGTAAAAGTACTTTCTTTACAAGAAAATAATGATACAAAAGCTAGACAAATAATATACTTTTTCAAAATATAATTCCTATGAATCTGAAATAATAATGATATTTTATTCTATAGCTTTTAATATGTCTATTGATAATTTTTAAAAAGCTCTATATATAAGGTTTATAACTAAATAAAGCTAACTTCATAAACTATTCCTTTTTAAAATTACTATAGTATTATATATTTTTATTAGATTTTAATTTGGAGATAATTTATTTGCTTAACCTTAGAACAGAGACATCAAAAGAATGGATAGATATGGTTTTTTCTGACTTTGATTCTTTTTTAATTGAACACGCTGCTTGTGAGAGAAAAGCTTGTGCGACAAATATGGCATTTGTAGTTAAATATCCAGATCGTACACATATTCTAAATCCTATGATTGAAACAGCAAAAGAAGAATTAGAGCATTTTCATCAAGTTTATAAATTTATTGAAAAAAGAGGTTTAACACTAAGACCTGATACTAAAGATGAATATGTTTTAACATTATTACATAAGATGAGAAATGACAAAAATGAGAGATTTTTAGATAGATTATTAATATCTGGAGTTGTTGAAGCGAGAGGATGTGAAAGATTAGGTTTAATATCTAAGTATGTTGAAGATCCAGAATTAAAAGAGTTTTATTTAGAGCTTGTTAGATGTGAAGCTAGACATCATGTTACTTTTATAAAATTAGCTGAAAAATATTTTGATCCAGAGATTGTTGATAAAAGGTTAAATCAATTTTTAGATTATGAGGCAGAGGCAATAACAAAAGTACCTCTAAGCGTTTCATTATTCTAAATATTTACAATCAAAATGGATAAAAATGTAATTGAAAAATATTTAAAAAACTATGCTGAAGATGAAATAAATTATATACCAAATATAAATAAAACTTGGGATAATGTTATTTCAATACCTTGTTATAATGAATATGAAGAAATCATAGACTTACTAGAAAATAATTTACCATCAATTGTAAAAAATACATTAGTTATTTTAAATATAAATGCAAATCAAGATTCAGAATCTCAAGTTTTTAGTAACAATATAAGGTTAATTAATTATTTAAAATCTAAATCGAATATAAATAATGATAATTTACTAAATTTTTTAGAGTTTAAAAATTATGATATTTTACTTTTGGATAAAACAACACAAAACAGATTTTTTAACTCAAAATATGGCGTTGGTTTAGCAAGAAAAATAGGTGCTGATATTGCTCTAAAATTAATTTATGAACAAAAAGTAAAATCAAATTGGATACGCACAACAGATGCAGATGTTAAGTTATCTATTAACTATTTAGATGTAAATCCAGATAAAAAATATTCTGCAATAACTTATACTTTTTATCATAATAATCTGAAAAATAATTCTCAGGGATTAGCTTTACAGCTTTATGAAATTTATCTCCGTTATTATTATTTAGGTTTAATTTATGCAGGTTCTCCTTACTCTTTTCATACTGTTGGAAGTTCTATGAGTATTTCATCAGAATATTATGCAAAAGTTCGTGGTTTTCCTAAAAAAAGAGAAGCCGCAGAAGATTTTTATATGTTAAACAAACTAGCCAAAACAGGTAAAATTTATAGAGATAAAAGCTCAATAATATATATCAAAGGTAGAGAATCAAATCGCGTTCCTTTTGGTACAGGAGCTTCAATGTCTAAAATAAGTAATATATTAGATTCTCATGAAAATTATTATATTTATAATCCTTTAGTTTTTGATATTATAAAAAATATTTATCATGTATTCTCAGAGTTTTTAATTCATAAAAATATTGAATATATAGAACCACTAATAAGAGAATATAATTTAGAATCTGTATTTCAAGAATTTGAATTAAAAGTTATGTTAATAAATTGTCTTAGTCTTTCTAAAGATTCAAAAGTAATAAATGGACATATAAATAATTGGTTTGATGCTTTTAAGATTTTAAAAGTAATCAATTTTTTAAGTAAAAACCATATAAAACAATTAGTTTGGAGTGAAGCCTTAAAAAATGCTCCTTTTATTAGTAATATTAATTTAAATGATGACATAGAAAAGATAAGAAATGATATTTTTGAGTTAGAGTTGTTAATTTAAATATAAGCTTCTATTATCTCTAAAATCAACACATGAAAATTATTTATTTAATTAATTCTCTGGTTCAAAGTTCCTTATTTTCTTAGCTATAAAAATATTTTTTTCTGAATCATTCTTTTTTAGTATAACTAATCCATTACCTTTTTCATTAACTTTAAATTTATGATAAGAGTATTTACTTGAATCTAATAGCTTTACTTCTTTATCATCTACTTTAAAATTTATTATTTTTTTTATATAAGTATAGCGATGTTCTTTAGTATCAGCGAATTTTTTATTCATGAATATAATTCCATTACCTTCTTTATTCATATAAATAAATGGGTTGTAATATAAAAATGAATCTGGATAATGTGAAGTATGTATTAGCTCATTATTAATTTCATTATTTTCAAAAATTAATTGTTTTTCTGTAGTTTTATTAAAATTCTCAAATTTTTGAATAAATAATTTTCTTATATCTGTTTGAGGATTAAACCTTGAACTTAGAATATAACCTGTTCCATTTAAATCTAAGTTAGCTTTAAAAAATGGCATTGATTGACTATTATTTTTAATTTCTTCATCTAATTCTTCCTTTAATTTTTCTTGAGCTTTTGAGTAATTTTTTAAGGTAAATAATCTAAAAGCTATACCTTCTTTTATACTTGAATAAAAATACCAACCATCACCCTTTGAATTTAAATTGATACCCAATAAACTATTATCTTTAAATGTTTCACTTAGTTTATGTGTAGTTACATTTTCATTAACTATATTTTCTAATGTTAGGTTTACATCTCTATGAATATCAGTATAATATATTCCATAGTTTTCACTAGAAAAATTGATAAATCCAATTGTATTTATTTCAAAATCTTTATTTAATTCTCTTATAGAGTTATATATTAACTCATTTTTGATTATTCTTACAGAATATAATGGTATTTGCTTCTCATGAACCTCAGGAAAAACAAATCTATTTGTTTCATAAATATATCTTGTATATAATAAAATACCATTTCCAAACTTGTCAATTTCGTATAATAAATGGGCTATAGGGAATCTATTATTATCTCTTAAATCAAGATTATCATTTGTAATATTTAAGTCTTTTATTTTATAAACTTTACCACTAAGAAGAATTAACCCATTATTTGATTCATCAATATCAATATTTACTGGTACTCCTTCTAAATACTGAAACTTCTCTGTTTTTGATAATTCTAATTGCTCTAAAGATGGTATATTATTACAACTTGATACAAATAACATAATAACTAAAATTAAATATTTTGATACATTTTCCATCTTTTATCTTTTAGAACCCCATTTGTTTATGAATTTCTTTTATTTGATCTGGTGTTAAAGATTGATTTATTATTGCAAACCCATAAAGATAATCATTAATTTTATAGTTCTTAAAAGAATATTTTATATTTAAGAATACTAAAATAAAACTAGCTAAAAAACTTTTTGAAACTCTGTTTTTTATTTATTAATTATATATTTTTTTATACTTCATATCAATATCACAGATAAAAAAGAATAATATTATATAATCTTTGAATTAATATAATTTTAGGCTTTAAATAATGAAAATATTTTCAATAATTCCTTTATGCTTATTATTAATAAGCAGTAATGTATTAGCACAAAGCACATTGACTCTAGAAATTGCAGATAAAATATCAAAAGAAGCGATTAAATGTGCACAAGAGAAAAATATAAAAATATCTATTGCAATTGTTAATTCAGAAGGTAACTTGGTTTTATTTAATAGACAAGATAACTCTTATGTTGGAAGTATTCAAGCATCTATTGATAAAGCAAAATCATCTAATGCATTTAGACGCCCAACAAGTGCTTTTACTGAATCAGTAAAAAAAAGAGTTGAATTATTATCCATAAAAGAAATTGTTGCAGTTGAAGGTGGAGTTCCTATTACAATAAATAATGAACATATAGGAGCAGTTGGAATAAGTGGTGGAAAGTCAATCGAAGATGATGAATGTGCAAAAAAAGCTGTTCAAATACTAAAATAATATTTTGTTGAAATTGATAAAAAATGAAAATACCTATTTTTTACTTAGATGCTTTTACAAATAAACAATTTAAAGGAAATCAAATTGCTGTTTGTATTTTAGAAAATCGCTTTCTAGATAACCAAGTTATGCAGAATATAGCAACAGAGATCAATTTTTCTGAAACTGCTTTTGTATATTCTGATAATAATGATTTTTCAAAAGATAATAATTTTTATCTAAAGTGGTTCACTCCAACAAATGAAGTAAATCTATGTGGTCATGGAACTTTAGGAACATCTTATTTAA
Source organism: Candidatus Sericytochromatia bacterium (assembly GCA_046328075.1). GTDB lineage: Bacteria > Cyanobacteriota > Sericytochromatia > UBA7694 > JACMQJ01 > JAXLXG01. Next base: position 75,624 of record JAXLXG010000002.1, on the reverse strand, counting down.
TATTTAATTATTTTAATAATACAAACCAAAAAATATCGTTTAATACTTTATCTGGTATTTTAGATTCTAATAAAGATAAAGAATATATTTGGCTTGATTTCCCAATAAGAAATTTTAGTGAGTATAAAATAGATAAAGAAATTTTAGAGGCTTTGAATATTGATAGTTATATTAATTCTGTTATTTCTAAAGAATCACAAACCTTATTAATAGAATTAAATAAAATTTCTGAAATAAAACCTGATTTTGAAAATTTGGCTAAAATAAATATCCAAAATATAGAGGCTGTAATAATAACAGAGAAAAGTAATGATATATATGATTTTAAATCAAGATATTTTACTCCTTGGCATGGAATAAATGAAGATCCAGTAACTGGCTCTGCTCATTGTTTATTATCAAACTATTGGAGTAATAAATTAAATAAATCTGACTTTTTAGCTTATCAGAACTCAAAAAGAGGAGGAGAGTTAAAATTAATTTTGAATAAAGAAAGTAATAGAGTTTTAATTGGAGGTGAAGCAGTCATAACCCTTAAAGGTGAATTACTTTTAAACTAAATATTTATATTCAATTATATTGACAATCTATAAAATATACTTGGATATTTGATTTATAATGGTTTTAATATATTATAGTTCTATATTTTATAATTTACCTTAAAAATTAAATACTTAAACTCATGAAATTAATAAAAGAAATAATAAATAAGAATCTTGAAAGAGCTAAATACTTTAAAGAATTGAATCCAATAAAAATTCATAACGATTTAATAGATGAAAATATAAATTATTTAAGTTCTGATACAGCTTTTAAAGATATAGAAAATGATCCTTACTGGGATAAATGGTTTACACCTTGGTGGCGAATTAACTTATTTTTTGAAATGGGTTTATTTGATTTAGTACCTAAAAAAACGTTAAATTTTTTAGAAGAAAAAATTAATTCACACTACATAAAATTTTTTCCTTTTATTGAAGAAGAAATACCAGAAGGGATTAATCCTATTAGGCAGATAATTTGTCATTGTCAATTAGGAAGTATTTATAAACTATTTAATGAGTTAAATGGAGCTATTAATTTTCAATGGGCTAGAGAATGGTTTATAAAATATCAGTTAAACGATGGTGGATTAAATTGTGATGAATCAGTTTATACAAAAGAAACACCTAAAAGTTCTCTAGTATCTACATTACCCTGCTTAGAAGCTGTTTTATCTATTAAAAATTTAACAGATAAAGAACTTAAGTTTTTAGATAAAGGTTCTGATTATTTAATTAATAAAAAAATCTTTAGAAATAGTAAAAATGAAATAATTGATAAGCAGTGGTTACAAGCTTTTTTTCCTAGATTTTATGAATTTGATATACTTAGAGCTTTATACTTTTTAAGTGAATGGGCTGTTATAAGAAAAAAAGAATTACCAATAAATTCTATATTAGAAACAATAGAAATATTAGATTATCAAATAGATAATAATCTAATAAAACAAGGGGATTTATATTATTTATTTTATAGAGAATCTAATAAATTATTCCCTTTATTAGAATACTTTAAAAAATCTGAAAATTTTGGCAATTATTACCTTTCTAAGCAATGGTATAAAACAATAGAAAATTTAGATAAACTGTATTAATAATTTTATAAACATTATTAGTTTTCAATATAATTAAAATATAAACTATATAAAAGGAAATAATATGATTAAAAAGTTAATAGTTCTAATCTCTGCTTTTAGTATCTGTTCATGTATTAATAACATAAATGTAAATCAAGAACCAAAACCAACCATTACAAATAAACCTGAGTCACCTTCACCTATAATTTATAAAGGTTTTTTGGAAGGTAAATTAAGTATTTCTCCATTATGTCCTGTTGAACCATGCCAAATTTCTAATGAAAATAAAAAATTATCTTATGAAGCAAGAAAAATACAAATATTTAAAAGAAATTCTACAGATTTATATATTGAAACAATAGCAGATTATATGACTGAAAAATATAAAGTGGAATTACCTATTGGAGATTATACACTAAAAGTCACTAATGGAAATCTAAACAATTTTATACCTATTGATTTTAATATTAAAGAAAATAATACAACTACTTTAGATTTGAATATTGATACAGGTATAAGATAAATTTGAACTTTTTTTAGATAAAAAACACCTTTAATAATTAAATTACTAAAGGTGTTTTACAAATATTTTATTAACTCTTTAGAGCTTAAAATCTACCCCATAAAAACTGATTTGTAACCTCATGATGGAAAACAATTTCAGAACTTTTAATAATATGACCTAATTGCTTAGGACATCTTTCAGCAACTGCTTGTTTAAGATCAACATATTTAGAATGAGTATTTTCACCAAGCATTTCTGAGATAAAACTACTTCCTTTAAAATGTCTTATTGCATCATATATATTATCAGGAAGAAAACGAGTTCTTGTTCTTCTAGTTTCATTATCTAATGTTTCAGTTATAGGACCTTCTAAACCTGTTTTAAATAAAGCTAAAATATGTAAATATGGGTTTGCATCAGGTGCTACACTTCTTACTTCGATTCTTGATGATTTTTCATTGCCTAAAGGAATTCTTACCATTGATGTTCTATCAATTGCAGAAGATTTTATTTGATTAGGAGCTTCATAAGCTGGATCAAGTCTTCTATATGAATTAACACTTGGATTTAAGATTAAACATAAATCATTTGCATTATTTAAAATACGATCTATAAAAGTCCAACCTTGTTCTGATAATTTATCTTGACCTTTTGCATCATAAAAAAGATTTACACCATTTTTTGATAAAGACATATTTGTATGCATTCCATTACCATTTATATCTGATACAGGTTTTGGTAAGAAACTTGCTGTCATCCCCATATTTGCTGCTATTTGACGGGCAATAAGCTTATAAAGTTGTATTTGATCTGCCGCAACTAAAGCATCACAATAAGAATAATTTAATTCAAACTGTGAAGGTGCTACTTCTGGATGATCTTTTTCATTTTCAAAACCTAAAGCTCTTTGAGCCTCTGCAAATTTATCAATAAATAATCTCATAGGATCTTGAGGTAAAGAATTATAATAACCACCACTTGATACAAATTTAAAACCATCTCTTGAACTATATTTTTGCTCTGCATTTATTCCATCAAATAGAAAACCTTCAATCTCAACTGCCACATTTGCAACAGTACGATCTGTATTCCAGAGATCTTGAGTTAATTTTTTTAATTGACTTCTTATATCTGACTCATAAATAGAACCATCATTGGCTTGTATAAGTCCAAAAATAAGAACTTTACCTGCTCCAAAAATATCAGCAGGAATCCATTTAAAAGAGCCCCAATCTATAACTAATCTTAGATCAGATTCTTTTACTTGACTAAAACCTCTTACTGATGAACCATCAAAAGTTAAATTATCGTATGATTTAAGAAAAAACTTTTTATCATAATCTATTGTAAGAAATTTACCCTCAAGATCTGTAAAAGCAATTGTTACAGCTTTTATAGCTTTAGTTTCATTTAAATAATTTATATAGTAGTTTTTTAATTCTTCTTCTGATGTGTGAGCTAAAACTTTTGCTTTAGCTTCAAGATTTAATTCTTCTATTTCTTCATAAGACAAATCTAAAAAGCTTTTTTTCTCGGACATAATAAATTACCTTTATATCTAAAATTACCATAACTTTAATTATACATATTTTATTATTAATGAATAGATATTTATAATAAAAAATATAAAAATAAACTTTATTTTATTATAATTAATGATAAGCCTTAAATTAGTTATAATTATTAAATTCTACTAAGCCTTATTGTTTTGATATAACATGAGATAAAAAATTATACTTAAACGTAATTGATTTGAAAAAAATATTTATCCGTAGTATAAAGCTCCAATACTTTCCAAAATAGATTCATTTTCAATTAATGATAATTAATATGGTTGGATAAATTAAGTTTACAGAATTGCTAAAAAAAAATATAATTGTCTTAATTTTAATGAATAGGTTCAGTATAATATGAAAAAATTATTAGCTCTTTTATTTTGTTTAAATATATTTGCTTGTGATTCAAATACAACACAAACAGTAATTGTTAACCCTGTAGTTATGGAGCCTAATAACCCTTCCGAAAATAATTCTATACCTAAAAAAGTTTTATCTTTTCATTTATTACCAGATTATGGTCTTATCAACCTAAAAGGATGTTCAACTTTTAAATTTGATGCTTCAGTTAAATATACTAATGGTACAGCAGACTCAGATATTGTTTGGAATATTAATTCTCCTAATATGAAAATATCAAATGATGGCTCTTTAACAACTTCTAATGTTGACTGGGAGGAAAGAAGTACTTTAACTGCTTACCCTAGGCTTGATCCATCTAAAAAAGGTAAGTATTTAATAATAGTATCTAAAAATAGTGAATATAATAAAGATTGTTCAAAAAAATAATGTATATTAATAAGAGTTTTTTAAAGAAAGTTTAAACTAAAATTTACTATAATAATTTATAGTTTTTGTTTCGCTATTCAATATTTTATAAAGTATTAGAGAATAATAAATGTGTAATATAAAATTAAATCAATTAAGTCCTGAGTTATATAAAGAAGCTGTAAAATCAGCTAAAGAAAATAATCTAGAACAGAATATGTCTAAATTAGTTAGTATTGCCGCAAAAGATGGTTTTACTAATGATGAAAAAAATTTCTTAGTTGGTTTAGCTTCAAAAGTAAATGTTGATAAATTAAAAACAGGTGAAGTTCCATCACAAACAATAGATTTTGCTGAACCAGGAATAAGTTTTGATAACAATACTAATAATACTCAGACTAAAGATTCTATAAAAACTCAGACTACAAAAGAATACTTAACACAAATTTTTGATACTAAAATAGTTGCACCAATTAAAAATTTAACTAGTGGAGTTAATGAAAATTATCAAGAACATTTAATAGAAAATAAAATTAAGCTTTTTGAAGAATTAGGTAATGATAATTTAAATAAACTTGGCAATAAACTAACTAATCCTAATGATAGAGTTAAATTTATAGAATTATATGATAATTTAGATTCAACAACACAAAAACAACTTATAGGGCTTTTAAATAAGGAAATATCATTAGCATCAAAAGACTCACAAGGAAAAAGTTTAATTGAAAATATTAATGATTTGACACAAATAAAGAAAAATAAGCAGACAGGTGAATCTGTAAATGGTAAAAATCTTGCTAAAGAAGCTATTGCAATAATTGATAATGATAAAAATGTTACTCAAGGTTATCATGGAACTTGTGGAGCAGGTTCTTTACAAAATCTAATGAGAGATACATATCCATCAGAATTAGTGAGAATAGTAAAAGATTTAGCATCTAATGGAAAAGCCGTTTTAGCGGATAATAATGATATAAGCTCGATGAAGTTAGCTAGAAATTCTATAAATTATAAAGAGTCTGGACGTAATCAATTTAGTAGAATATTTCAATCTGCTGTAATGCAAAGAGTTGCTTTAGTAGGAGGAGATGAAAGAACATCTGGTGTAAAAGATATAGCAAAGAATATTGGATTTATTAAAGATAATGTACCTAGAGAAATTGAATATGATATAGAGAAAGATGATGGTGGAGCTAATGCTGTAAAGACAGGTGACTCAGCAGCAGACCCTTATTTACTTACATCATTAATGAATAGAATGTTAAAAGGAAAAGCTTCTTTTAAAGCTGATTCTGTGTATGATATTAGTGATTTAATTGGTATACCAAATAATAAAATTCTAAAATCTGGTACTATTGCTTGTTATAAAACAGATGGTGATTTTAGTAATAAAAATGTTAAAAAAACTGAAGGTTTAACAGGTGGTAGACATTATGTAATGATAACTGATACTAAAAGAGATGAAAAAGATGGAAAAACTTATGTACATTTTAAAAACACAGCAGATGTAGATGAAACAAAAATGGAGTTAAATGAATTTAAAAAGAGACTAGAGTTTACTATTACAAAAAAATAGATTAGTCTGCAACTCCTGTTTTATTACCAACCCAACCATATCTTTTTGGAATAATACATATTTCTAGTATAGTACCTAGTATTTTAGAATATTCTTCGTTCTTTTGGAATTTTTTTATTTTTCTAATCTCTTTTTTATAAATATCTATTTTATCTTGGTTTACAACCATTTCATTTTTTAGTATTAATAATTGTCTTTCAAAATGTTTTTTCTTTAGGTATTTTGTTATAAAAAAACCTTTTTTCATTTCTTGCTCAACTTGCTCAACTTCTTCTTTAAGTTTGTCATTTTTTCTTTTAATTGAAATTGCTTTTTTTCTTATACCATCAATTAGCTTATCTAAATCCTCATATTTTTGTTTATAATCTGCACCACCATTTTCATAAAAATCTTTACTTAAACCCACAACCATACTTTTTAATAAATGAAGTGTAGGGGCGTGTTTACGTTCGAGATCCAAGGCTGATATAAGAAAGCTAATAGCTTTATCAGAATTAGATTCATTAAGACTAATTAAAGCCCATTGATAAAAATAATCAGCAGTAGGGGAAAACCCTAGTTTCTTTTTATATTTTTCATATAAATCCTGATCTAATACTTTTTCTAGGACATTACTAATAGGAATATGTTGTTTTGCTTTATCTCTATCTTTTTCCATATTATTTTATTTTCGATTTTTTAACCATTTCATGACAAATGATGCATTAGCATTTGTTATATCCTCTGATGAGGTTATTTCATCTAGTTTACTTAAAAACTCTTTTTTTTCTTCAATACTTGCATTACTACGCCCTAAAAAAGACATATTACCAGATAACATTTGATCTTTTTGTTTTTTAGAAACATTATTTATACTTCTTACATCTTCAATATTTACATCTTTTACTAGCTTCTTTACTAAATCTTTTACATCTTTATCTACTATTTTATCAGCTACAGGTGGTTTTTTTACAGAAACCTTTCTTGTAATAACTGTAACCTTTCCACTTTTTGTTTCGTCTAACTTTTGTGAGACTTCTTCTTCTTCAACTGTAAGTAGTTCTTCTTCTATACTCTCTTGGTCAATCTCTATTGCTAATTCTGGATCATCTAGCTCTTCTTGGCTAATATTTTCAGTTTCGTTACTATCTTCTAATTCTTTATCTAAAAAATCCATTCCTCCTTTTAGAAAATCAAGTTTTGAATTTGAAGAACCTCCCTTTAAATTTTTAAAGGTATTTTTATCATTAAAACTATTCTTAGCCATAATTTAGCTCCCATTAATTTAATTTTCCTAGGAAAAAGATCTAACTAAAAAATTTATATTATTACAATCTTAAATTAATTTATATAGATAAAAATATTGTAATTTATTCAAGCATATATTTTACATATAAAAAAGATTAAGATTTTATACAGTTTTACTTTATCTTCTTAAATATTCTGGATGCCAAGCAACTACATAACCTGCAAAAATACAAGCTATAGCAGGTAAATACGGACTTTTAGCTATATGTAATGTAAGTGCAATTAAGAATATAAGTAGAACTAACTTAACTACAGTAAAGGCAACATTTTCTATTGTAACTCTTCCAAAATAAAAAACTTTCTCTCTTTCAAGATACCATCTTATTGATAACCCTAATAATATAGATACCATTATTGTTAATAACATAATATCATCTGAGTTTCTAAAAACTAGTAACTTAAGAGGTATAAAAACACTTAGATATAAGAAAAAAAATGGAACTAAAGCTTTAGTATAAAATTGTCCTAAAAAAAGTGAATACTTTGGTGATATATTAGGTTTAATTTTTTGAATAATAGATTGAGGAGCTTGTTCTGGTCTATCCATTTCTAGTATATTTTTATACTCTATATAGCCTTCCACTAGTTGTCCAAGAGTAAAACCACCTGTAAAAAATAAAGTAGCTAAGAGTGGGGTTGTATAACTCTTAAACATAACCAATAGTATTACATTTATAATAGCTATTATTAGTATTGGAAACTCAACAATTAACCAAGGTAAAAAAACTCTATTTTCACCTTTTGTACTGCGATAAAACTCTGGTTGTTTTTGTTGCCAATATCTATTCATTTTAGCCAAAACTTTTAAATGTTTTTCTACAAACCAACCAACAGTTAAACCAGATAGAAAACAGATAATAAATAAAAACCACCATAAAGATATTTTTAAGTATTGAGAGTATTTATCATTTAAAAAGTTAACAGCAATTTTATTACTTAAAGGTATTTTCTTTGTTACATATTCAAACCAATAAGTTCCTAAAATCATCTCTATAGAAAAAACAATTGTTATGGCTAATAACCATAACAATAAAAACTGTATCACGTTATTTTTTCTTTAATTCTTCTTTTTTAAAAGATGTGACATATCTCTATCTTCATCTAGTGCATCATCTGACATTTCGAAATCATTTAATGGATTATCATCATCTATAGAATTTAAATCTATTCCATCTAAAAGATCGCTATCAGTTTCTAGATCAAGTTCCTCATCTAAAGGTAAATCAATTTCATTATCATCAAATTCATGCTCTAAAGAAATATCATCATCAGATATGGACTCATGTGAGACATCTTGCTCATGATGCTCATCTTCATGCATTTCTTCTAATTCAATATCATGTGATAAAAGGTCATCATCAGATGGTAAATCCATAGACTCTTCATTGGTTTCGTCATAATGTTTTGAGTAATCATAAGGTGCTGTTTGGCTTGACGTGTTTAAATCTTCATGTGACTCATCTATATCATCAAAACTATCTATTTGGCTGAGAAGCTCATCATCATCGATATGTTCTTCTAGAGGCTCATCTTGTTTAGCTAAATTCATTACAGTAGCTCCAACAACTGCACCACCTGCTACAGTTGCTGCTTTTTGCATATACTTATCTTCATCAAGTTCTTCCTCAAGTGAATTCATAGTATCTTGATAATCAGATAATTGTTTTTCAAGAGAGTCTATTTTTTGATTAAGATCATTTATTTTTTTATTAGCTTCAGAAAGTTTAGATTCATATTCTGATACTTTACCATTTTCAATTTGTCCAACTCTCTCACTTAATCTTTTATTTAAAACATAAGTATTTGTTTCAAACTCACTTATTTGATTAAGATATTTAGCTAACATAGTATCTTTAGCTTCTATTTTACTTGATAAATCATATTTTTCTTCTTCTAATTGTGAGATTTTATCATTTTTAGTCTTTAAAGTGTCTTTTAGCTCAGGTAATTCTGCCATATCTCTTTTATTTCTGGTCGCTTCCTCTTGAAGAGTTTTTACCATTTTATTAAGAACAGCTATTTCACGTTCTTTTTCTTCAATATTATTTTCAAGTATTTTAACAGGATCTGACTCATGTGTTAAACCATTACCACCATTTTCACCATTTTGTTTAGCTAATGATAATGTTGCAGTATTTTGACTTATTTCCTTTATTTGACGCTTAAGAAACTCATTCTCACTTTGTATATCCTTATACTTTTGTATAAGTGGAGAAAGAAAAGATCTTACTTCGTCTTTATATCTTTCTTTTTGTCTTACATTGTATTGTCTAAGACCTTCATTTTTTTGGCGTAATTTATTAATTTCTCTTGTAAGAGCTGCCGTACTTTGTTGGGGATCAGAAAAATCATCAGCTACATCATCAGAAGAAGAACTTTCATTAAAATCATCTTCTAATTCTTCATCAAAATCACTCATTAACAAACCTCTTAGACTAAAAATTGCCCGTTTAAAAATTACTTAAGTAATTATATTAAAACAACTATTCTTTTAAAAGTGTCGTTTCCTACAAAATATAAAAACATTTTATTAGTAAAGATATTAATTGATTGCTTTACAAGTAAAGTAAATTTTACCTACTATTATAATCTAGAACAGCTAATTAGAATAGTTTATTATTGTTAAAATATCTTAAAAGATAATCTAAAATACATATCTTTTAGCAATAATCTCTCAATTAATTTAATAAAACTTAATCTTTTTTTTTGATAGAATAGATTTATAACCATAAAAATAAGGGAATATTAACTTAATAGGTAAGAGAGTTTAGTTTATTAAAAACAATTTAAGTTTTTAGATTTTATTGGTATTAAGAATCAGATTTTTAATCTGTAAATCATTCAAAATTATTTGGTTCTAAGTTTATTTTGAGGTCTAAAAAACTATATTGTTAAAAGTAAGATAAAAAATATATTATTATATTTTAAGGAAAACTTAAGTATTAAATATTAAAATACTTTAGATAATAATTTTTTTAGATAAACTCTCAAATATAATTTAAGTCAATCAGGTGAAACTTATGAACAATTTTAATTTGATTCAAGAGCATTTTACACAGCTCCACTGCCCTAGTTGTGACTTATATTTTACAAAAGAAAGTATTAATTTAATCAGAGAAGAAAAAGATTATTGGGTTGTAAAAGTATGTTGTAGTAATTGTAAACACTCTCCTGGTTTTGCTATTGTCGGTATTGAATATGAAAATCAAATAACTAAAACAAATGCTGATTTAGATAAACTAAAATTTAAAAATAAGCCACCTATAAATTCTGATGATGTTCTTGATGCTCATAAATTTATTAAGAATCTTGGTAGTGATTGGATGAAATATATCAATAAAAATACATCTTCTTAAAATATCTTATCTTTAATTTATAAATATCTTCTATTTAACAACTTGTTAAATTATTTAACATAGAATAAAATCATATATAAATAATAAGGTTTGTTTGGGTAGAGATAATCATGGCTGTTGCTGTAAATAAAAAATCAGACATAGAGTCTAAAGTTATATTTTTAAAGCGTGTACCAATATTTGGTGGCGTCGATGATGATAATCTTCTTAAAATTGCAAGTATTACATCAGAAAAGAATTATTCTAAAAAGAATATAGTTTTCCATGAAGGCGATTATGGAGATGCTCTTTATGTTATTAAATCAGGGCGAATTAAAATTGCTAAAGTTGCTCTAGATGGTAGAGAAAAAACTCTTACAATTCTTAAAGGTGGAGATTTCTTTGGGGAAATGGCTATTTTTGATGATATGCCAAGATCTGCAACTGCTGAATCAATGGATAATGATGTAAGACTTTTATCTATAAGTAAAAATGATTTTGAAAGACTAATAATCGAAAATCCATCTATTGCTATTAGAATTATGAAAGATTTAACAAGAAGAATACGTCAAGTTAATGAACAAGTTCAAGACCTTGCATTTAAAGACGTTCATGGAAGAGTTGCAAGCACATTATTTAATTTATTAAAAACTGAAAAAGAAGCTTCAAAAGATCTAGATAAAGATAAATTAAACTCATTAAAAATGACACATCAAGATTTAGCAAATATGGTTGGCTCCTCAAGAGAAACTGTTACAAGAGCATTAAATAGACTACAAGATGAAGGAATTATATCAATAAGTCATCAACAAATTTGTATTTTAGAAATTGATAAATTATCTGAACTTCAAGACTAATTGAGGAGACAAGAAGTAAGAAGAGAAGAAGATAAGATTTTGTTTAAACATATAATAAATATGAATATCTTTTAACTAATAATTACTTTTATATTAATCTTAACTTAACCTTATTGAAGAAAGTTTTTACTATGCTTATAATATAAATATAAGTAGTTTAATCAATATATATTTTGGAGTTTAAGACAAAATGGACGGTCAGGTAAAATTAACAGGTCTCAATATAAATGAACCAAAAAAATTAATGCCTCCAAGTCAATTGTTGGCACAAACACAAACTAATGAAAATCAACCTGAAGTAACAACAGAGTCAACTCAAGAAACTAATAAATCAGAACTTCAAAATACAGATCAAAAAAATATAAGTAATATTGTTTCTAGTGCCGCAGGTAGTATTATGGGTGTTTCTAGTGTTGTTAGAGACCTTGGAACTATCGGTGAAAGCATGAGGTCTTTACACGTACAAAATTCAATGTCTGAGTTACAAGATAGACGTTACTCTGATACAGGATATGGTTCTAGAAGTTATGGACGTAATTCATATAATGACTATGGTTATGATGCAGACTATGGTGCTACAGAGTTTGTCAGAAGAAGAGGCTATGGAAGGGTAGAATTTAGCAGGGATAGAAGATTTGGAAAAATTGAAAATGACTCTATGTTAACACCTGAAAATAAAATGGCAGCTTCAAATATTGCAAAAGGAACATTTCAAGGTGCAAAGTATGGTGTAATAATTGGTGGAGCAGTTTCATCAGTTGTTAATGCTTATAAGGTTTTAACTGGTAAAGAAAAAGGTGCTTCTGCATTAGGTACAGTCGCTGCTGATACTGTAACTGCTGGTGTATCTGGTGGATTAGGAGCTTTATCTGGTGGAATAGCGTCTGTTGGTTTAGCTTCTGCTTTAGGTCTTGGAGGTCCTGTTGGAATGGCAATAGCTGTTGGGGTTGGGGCTGTTGGTGCAATAGGTGGTCAAATGCTTATGACAAAAACAGGTATATATGATTCTATAAAAGAAAAAGTACAGGGAATGGTTAGTAAAAAATAATTAAAACTATAACTAGATAAGAAGTGAAAAGAAAAAAGTGACAAGACAATAGTACTTCAGTAACAACATTGTGGATAAATATTTTTTCAAACCAATTACTTTTAAGTATAACAACAAAAATTTTTAAAGGACTTACTAAATAAAAAGTAAGTTCTTTAGTTTTTATTCTTAAAAAGAATTATTTAGGTCACTAAGTCTTTGCTTCCCATTACTTTTAACTTGTATGATAAAAGAAATGCAAAGCAAGAAAAGTTGCACTGCATAATATAAAAAGAGAATTGTAGTATAACGTCTTTCACTTGGTTAAAAATCCGTCAAGAAGCAAAGTTAACTACAATAACTTTTTATATAGAACTCGAACAATCGCCAGAGGCAAAGACCTCGAATTGAAATGCAAGTACGAGTCAATAATATTTTATCATAAAAGGAGCTTAATTAAAGTGAATTATGTAGGAATAGATGTATCAAAAGCTAAACTTGATGTATTCATAAGACCAAGCAAAGAACACTTTATAATATCTAATACAAAAAGTGATATAGAATCAATAATACCTAAACTTCAAGAAATCAATCCAGAGAGAATAGTGTTAGAATCAACAGGTTCTTATGAAGTACTATCTTTAGAATTATTATCAAATGCAGGTTTAAAAGTATCATTAGTCAATCCTTTTTATGTAAAATCTTTTGCTAAATCAGGAGGTTTAAAAGCTAAAACAGATAAGTTGGACTCATCAGTAATAGCTCACTATGGAGAAGTCCATAATCCTAATTTATATGTATCAAGGTCACAAGAGGAGAAAACCCTTGAGAATTTATTAACAAGGAGAAATCAGTTAGTAGCTAACAGAGTTCAAGAGACAAACAGATTGAAAAAGTTAGGTGAAGAGGTAGACTCTAGTATATCAGAGCATATAGAATGGTTAGATAATAAAATTAAAGAAATAGATGATATTCTTGATAATAGATTAGAATTAAATCAAGAACTTAAGAAAAAGGAAGAGCTATTAACAAGTGTTCCAGGAATTGGTAAAGTATTATCAAAAACACTTTTGTTAGAGTTGCCAGAATTAGGTTCAATTTCTAATAAGAAAATCTCTTCATTAGTTGGCGTTGTACCATTTAATAGAGATAGTGGTAAATATAGAGGTCAAATGAGCATATTTGGTGGTAGGGAACCTGTAAGAAGTTGTTTATTTATGCCAACATTAGTTATGATAAGATACAATCCTGTAATAAAGGAGTTTTACGATAGATTGATAACTAAGGGAAAGAAGCCTAAAGTAGCAATAGTGGCTTGTATGAATAAGTTGTTGCATATACTTAATTCTATTATCAAAAATGGCAAAGCATGGGATAAAGATTTTTTTAAGAAAAAAGCAATAGTTTTAACTTAAAAAATTATTTTTACATAACTAAGAGTATAATATAGACTGCATTAAAGGTATTTTTATTTAAATATCTTTTATTTGTCATGAAAAAATTTGAACAAAATTATTTTAAAATTTTTTATCTCTACATATTGACTTTTAACACAATCGCTTCTTGTTTTATTCTCTTCTTACCTTACAATTTTATTAATATTTACAAGCTTAGATTCACTTTCTAACCAACTTATATGTAAATGATTATGATGTCCTGCTAAAGCCTTTGCTTCTTGTTTTATTCTCTTCTTACCTTACAATTTTATTAATATTTACAAGCTTAGATTCACTTTCTAACCAACTTATATGTAAATGATTATGATGTCCTGCTAAAGCCTTTGCTTCTTGTTTTATTCTTCTTACCTTACAATTTTATTAATATTTACAAGCTTAGATTCACTTTCTAACCAACTTATATGTAAATGATTATGATGTCCTGCTAAAGCCTTTGCTCCAAGTTTAAAACCTTCTGGATCATTAAATATTATTTCTGTGGCTCCTGAGTTTTTGAATATTTTAATTAACTGCAAAGTTTTATCTCTATCATAATTAGGGGCAAATGTTCCATCTGTATTACACCATGTTGCTAAACCATCTGTTGACATAGGTCTAAAATCGAATGTTCCGCCTCTTCTATGAGTAAAATGTGGAGGATATAAACCACCCCATTTTAAAGTACCAGCTGTAATTGTTAACGGTTGAGTCCATTTTTCTGCTTTTATTTTATCTGCAATATTTAGAAGTAAGTCTACAACATCTTTTTGAAGATGTTTACCTGTTGCATCTCCTATTTTTAAAACACCATCTATAGTAGGTATTGGAACTAAGTCATCATATCCAATTTCAACTTTATTTTCTAAAATTTCATTATTATATTTAGCAATAATTTTTTCAGAACCTTTGTTTTCTTCATTACCTCCAATATGAGATGTTTTATATATAGTTTTAGCAATACCTTCTGAATTTGTTTGAACTTTTTGTGGGATTACAGTACCAATAAGCCTAATACTTCCATTATTTACTTTATCTCTTAATTTATT
Organism: Candidatus Sericytochromatia bacterium; assembly: GCA_046328075.1. GTDB lineage: Bacteria > Cyanobacteriota > Sericytochromatia > UBA7694 > JACMQJ01 > JAXLXG01. The sequence continues at coordinate 60,613 of JAXLXG010000002.1, read as the reverse complement.
AGCACTGCTTCCATATCTTTTTGCGACTTCTTCTATATTTCTCCAACCATTTAATGGATTAATAGGCTCAACTGAAAAACTTATTTCTGTATTTTTTAATGGTTTTCCTTCTTTATCTATTACTTTAATAGTCCATTCAAACGTGGATTCTCCATCTGGTTGTAGTTTCCCATTATTCAAAGGTTTTAAGCTTTGAGACTTTATAAATTTGTTTTTAGAAGCAGTTTCAATATTTTGAACTAAGTTATTATCAATTTTATTTATATCTTGATTTTGACATGATAATAAAAGTGAACTCAATATTAGTATTTTTAAATTTTTAAAATAACTTCTTTTTAATAGACTCACAATTTATACCTTAATTAGTAATCAGCATATTGATCTCTAGGAGCATTATTTAAAATATTCTCGATCTTATCTAATACTTCATCTGTTAACTTTATTCCTGAAGCTTTTACATTATCTATAACCTGTTCGGGTTTAGAAGCCCCTATAATCACAGATGAAAGCTCAGGTCTTCTTAAGCACCATGCTAAAGCTAATTGTGGCATTGATATTTCTAATTCTTTTGCAATATTAACAAGTTGATCTACTTTTTCTAATTTCTCTGAGCTAAGCCTATTTTTTATAAACATATTAGAATTTGTATTTGCAGCCCTTGAGTCTTCTGGTATTTTACCACCACTATATTTTCCTGTTAAAACGCCTTCTGCCAGTGGAGACCAAACAACAAGACCCATTCCTTCTCTTTCACAAAGACTCATAACATCTACTTCTAAAGAACGATTTAACATATTATAAACAGGTTGATTACTTACAGGTTTTGTTTTATTATAAAACCTACTTAAATGATTAGCATCACATATTTGAACAGCACTCCATTGACTAACACCCCAATAAAGAACCTTTCCTTGTTTAACTAAATCATCCATTGCTGATATTACTTCTTCAAGCTCTGACTGAGTGTCATATCTATGACATTGATATAAATCTATATAATCAGTTTTAAGCCTTTTTAATGAAGCATTACAAGACTCCATTATATGTTTTCTTGATAAACCCCTATCATTGACTTTTTGGCTCATAGGAAAATATACTTTAGTTCCAAGAACAATATCACTTCTATTAAAATCTTGTAGAATATTACCTACAACTTTTTCTGACTCTCCATAAGCGTATATATTTGCAGTATCAAAAAAATTAACTCCATGCTCAAATGCTGTTTTAAAACATTGTTTTGCCGATTCAATTTCTACAGTTTTTCCATAAGTAAGCCAAGTTCCTAGACTTACTTCGCTTACTTTGATACCTGTTTTTCCTAATCTTCTATATTCCATAAAATTTACACCTTAAAATAAAATTTTTTTTAAATTAATATACCTAAACAAAAGTATTTTGAGAAAATTAATGAAATAAAAGTATTGAAATTAATATCTCTTGTCTTTTTCTCTTATCACTTTTTACTTCTTCTCTTTTTACTTATTACTTAGTATATATTTTAATATTTACCGTGAAAATGTCTTTCTCTACCAGGGAAATTAGTATGAGGAAGTATAGGACTTGTATTTTTAAGAACAACACCTTTACTTAGATCATCTATTACAGCAGCAAATAATTTTGTACTTGAGGCTAAGTATGAAACATCTACTGTTTCATAGGTATCAGTTTTTCTATGATAATGAGGTGTTGTATCTCCACCAGCCCATTCTTCACATAAACCAACAGATTCAAAACCAGATTCTCTAAATGCAACATGATCTGTAGAACCTGAATCTGTTCTAGCGAGTTTTAAATTTAATCCATGAGTTTTATTTGCATTTACATAATAATCCCATAAATGTCCATCAGGTCTTTCAATCTCAACAACTTTATCTTTATCAGAATCCCAGCCCATCATATCAATTGTATGAACTGAACTAATTTTTATACCTTGTTTTTTAAAGTCTTTTGCCATTGCATAACTACCAACTAAACCTAATTCTTCTTCATCAAACCAAGCAAATATTATATTAACTTTTCTTCCTTTTGTATCTTTCATAACTCTTGCAAGTTCAAGAACTGAAGAAGAACCAGTACCATTATCGTTAGCTCCTGCATTACTAACAGAATCCATATGAGCACCTGCTAAAATATATTCAGAACTACTTTCAGAATCTGCCATTAATTTGACAAAGATATTTTCTCCATTATTACGATATTTATGATATTCAACTTTATAACCCATAGATTCTAATTGAGATTTTATAAAGCTTCTTGTTTGTAATCTACCTTCTTTACTTCCTCTTTCTGGTATTTTTGAACTTCCATAAGCCACTTTTCCTGATAATACTGCAAGATATTCTTCAATCTTTTTTTGATCTACATTTGTTTCTGGAGCTTTAGATTTTGCAAAACTTTGAACTTCATTGGTATTTGGTATTGAATTATTTGAATTAGTGTCTGTAAAACAACTATTTAATAAAAAAGGAACTAATATTAATGGTACAATTTTTTTTAACATATAAAGCTTACCTCAGGAAAATATTTTAGTTAATTATATATTATTCTCTTGATAAAATAAAGTTAAAAATATAGTCTGTATATATGGATATTTTTATGTATCTCTTAAAATAATATTTCTTTAGTTATCTTTATCTTAATATTAAGTTAAAAAATATTGAAAGATAGAAACTTATCGTGATAAAATGTAATAATCAATTCATTATATTATTATGGTGTTGTATGAAAAATACTCTTGTAATTGTTCTAAGTCTTCTCTTATTTTCATGTTCTAATACAGATAATATAAGTCAAAGTGTAAATATAAATAATAATGTTAAATCTTTTAATGATATTGAGTCTAATAAAAGAAGTTTTAGTGTTATTAGAACAGTTGAGTCTAAATATTGGGATAAAATAGAACTTATAAGAGCAAATGATTCAAACATAAATCCAGAGAAAATACATCATAAAGGAAGACAAAGAGACCCTGATATTGTAAAAGCTTTTGGAACAGATACACCTTCTTCTACAGATTTTTGTTTACATGATGCAGGTGAGCCAACAGAATTAAAGTATAAAACACCAATACTTTTAATTCATGGGGCAAATACAACAGCTACAAGATCTTGGGCTGACCCTGAAGGTGATGGTAAAAAAACAGGTTTAATGCAATATCTTAAAGCTAAAGGTTTTAGAGTTTTTGCTATTACATTTGCAAATAAACATGGAGATAGTTTTATTTGGAGTAGTCATGTTGGTAGAGCTATTGAAAGAATAAAAGAAATTACAAAATCTGAAAAAGTAGATACTTTAGGTCATAGTAAAGGTGGTTTTACTTTAAGATTGTTTGTATCAAATATCTATAAAGATTCCAATCCTTTTAAAAAAGATGTAAGAAAAGCTATTTTTGTTGCTGCTCCACATAGAGGTATAGATTATTCATTTAGACATCCTATAATAAACTGGGGTTTATATGAAGATGATGATAATCCTGTAAAATATGCTCCAATGTCTTGGGAATCAATGTTATGGAAGGGTGCATGGGTTGACTCAAGTGAAATGAGTTTATCAGGTGAATATTTTCCTGGTCAATTACAAATGATAGGAAAATTTGATAAAATTCATCCTCTTAGCACAGCAGAACAAGATTGGTATACAACTTACTATGGTGGTACAGGTTTTGTGAGTAAAAGTAAAGGTATAGATTATTTTATACAAAAAGGTGGAAATATTATTGATAAAATGAAAAAATCACCTGTAGATCCAAGTGTTCAATTTGCAAACCTTGTTGGGAATATGCCTAATTTACCTGGAATATTAAATGAAATGACAGGGGCAAGTGATGGTGTTGTATTTGTTTCTAGCACAAAAGCTAGTGAAGATATGACAGGCCTAGGAGCAAAACTTTTAGAAGAAAAAGTATTACCTCTTAACCATCTTGATTTAGTTTCAAACCCTAAATCAATGGAATGGATTGCTACTCAGTTTTCTAAATAGAAATAAATTAGAATTAAATTGTATTAATATATTTGTTTTTTATTTTATTACAATACAGTGGACATTTTTTAATAATGTAAAAAAGTAGATAAAAACCTATTATACTTTTAAAATATCAAAATAAAAATAATAAAGAGGTAATTATCTGATGAGAATTATAACAAAAGTATTATCAAAAATGTCTAATTTAAAAGAGAGCTCCAAAAAATTTATAGAAAAAGTAAGTAATGGAATTTTTTGCAGTCTAGGAAAAAAAACTTTAGAAATATAAGCAGATATATAGAATTGAATGAAAAAACAATCTCAAGAAATTATATAAAGGATAATCATTCAAATATAGTAGAAATAAATGTAATAGGAATTAAAGAAATCTATAAAGAAAATAATAAAAATATGTTGGCTTTTGATGCGTCATTTATAAAAAAAAGTGGAAAGAAAACAGATGGTTTAGGTAAATTTTGGGATGGAAAGAACTCAAAAGTAACTAAAGGTTTAGAGTTATCATTATTAGCAATGATAGATACAGAATATAACACGGCTTATCCAATAAGTGCACTTCAAACAGATTCTAATTGTGAAAATAGAATGGATTTTTACCTAAAACATATTGAAAATAACAAAGAATACTTTAAAGAGATAAAACATATTGCTTTTGATGGATTTCATTCAAAAAAAGAGTTTGTAGATGGAATAATCAAACAAGAGAAGCATATTATTTGTAAACTAAGGTCAGATGCTAATTTAAATTATCTTTATCAAGGTGAAAGAACAAACAAAAAAGGTGCTCCTAGAAAATATTATGGTAAAGTTGATTTTAAAAATCACAAGTTAGATTATGTAATTACTTTACTTGAGGGTGAAAAATTGTACTCAAAAGTTGTTTACAGTTTATCTTTGAAAAGAAATATAAAAATAGTTTTACTACTTACAAATAAAGATAAGCGTCATATATTTTACTCAAGTGACCTTGAATTATCTGCCTTAGATATTTTTGAATTTTATTCAAGTAGATTTCAAATAGAGTTTTTATTTAGAGATAGTAAAACTTTTACTGGTTTAGAAGATTGTCAATCTACAAATAAAAACATTTTAGATACTCATTTCAATATGTCTTTTTTTGCTGTAAATATGGCTAAAGTACAAGACAGAATAACAAAAGGTGAATTTCACAAAGAACCTTTTTCTATGCTAAATTATCAAAGATTAGCTTCTAATAATCAAATGCTTAAATTATTTATTCATAAGTTTGATATTGACCTAAATTCTAAAAAAATGGCTGAGGCTTACAAAGACATGCTCACAATTGGATTAGTTGCTTAATTAAATTTATTATTTATGTCCATTGTATTGTTATTATTAACATTCTCTAATAGCTCTTATCCATGCATCTGGAGTAATAGGACAAGTTGGGCTATCTATTAGAACTATAGGATACATTTTTTCAAGAGCACCATCATATGTTTTGAATATTGTACCACTGTGAACTTCATCAAGGTTATTTCTTAATGATTGAGACCACATACCATCAGCTAAGAATGCAGTATGACTTACACCATTATTACTAAAACATACAGCAACAATTTTATCACCAGCCCATTCACGTAATTCTCTTGGATCTCTTGGGGGGTCTTTGTGTTCAACTCCAAATGTAAATTGATGACAAATTAAACCTTGCCCTGCACTTCTATCTTCAATAATTCTATAATCTTCAGCATCTATAGTTCTTAATAAAGTATGATCTATCCAAGGAAGTTTCTCTTCAGATCTATCATCTAACTTCTCTCTTATTTCTAAAATTTTCCTTTCAAGGTTCTTAGATGACCCATTAATTAACTCTATATCTCTCTTAAGCTCTATAAAAGAGTCTGATGCCCTCATTAAAAGTGCTTTAAGATTTTTTATAGGTGTACGATATTCATTTATATTTATAGACATAGAATTAGGACTCATTTTTTCTAATAAATATTTTACAGTCTCATTAAAACCCTCTGGAGGTCTAGATTTAGGTGGAGTAATTGTTGCATTTAACTCTGTAAATATCCTACTTGCAAATGCTTCTAGTTTAGCAGGATCAGAAATTGGAAGATCTCTAGGAAGCTCCAATTCATCACAAATCCTCTCTACCATTCTATTTAGTATTGGTACTCTAATAGGTTCTTGCATTGGAGGTAATTGAGATTTAACAATAGCTCTTAATTCTAATTGTCTTAATCTAAGAGGTATTATTGTCTCTTTTGCAAATGTTCCTGAAGCTCTAGGTGTTTTAACTTGGTGAACAGGTTCTATTGTTGGTTTTGAGATTAATTTTGCCGTTGGAGCTTTTTGTAATTGAATAGTAGAAGAATGAGAAATTTTTGCTCCCATACCAGCAATTGTAGTATCAGGCTCAAGATGTCTAGGATCTTCTAAAGAGGATTCAATATATTCAATTGCTTTTCTTACATTATGTGTTTCTGTAATTGATATACCTTGTAAAGGAGTAACATCTAATAAAATATTTTTCTCAATAGAGCGTATTATAGACTCTGAAAGATTTGTTGTACGAGCAATTTGAGAAATTCTTCTTTGATTTAAACCTAAAGCTCCATCATGATTTTTAGTTTGTTCTAATTTAGACCCTTGCAATACTTTTCCTGTTTCTCTACTAATCGCAATTTCGCTTGTATAAGCTCTAACTTCCCCAACTTTTAAACCTATAGCCTTAAGCTCTACCTCAAGAGATGATTTAAAACTTTCTGAATGACAACTTTTTAAATCCAAAACACCTAGTTGTGTTATACCTTCTCTTTTTAATCTTTGAGCTAATTGTTTAGGACTTAATCCTCCAATATTTGAACCATCTGAAGAACCATGAGCCACAATTTCTAATGTAGATTTTGAATTTAAGCGTTCAGGAGAAAAAATAGATGCCTTATCTCTTAATACTATAGAACGTGAGCTTTCAGTAACCGTTTTATCTGATTTTTCTAAGTTTAAAACTTGATGTTGAGAAATTTGTCTAAGATTTGTTTTAGCTTGGAGTAATATTTCTGAACTAATAGATGCTTTTGATGATTGAGGTACTAAAGTTGAACTTTTTATCTGTGGAGGAAGAGGTAATACAGGTGAAGGAGTTAGCATAGTAGGTTTTGGTTGAGGATTAGCTTGATTTAATAGTAGTTTAAACATATTAATATTTTTATTATTAGAATCTTTAGGAATTAAATCTAAGGAAAAATTTTTTAATTTTTCTAAATCCTTAGATGGATTAATAGATTTTAGTAAAGGTTCTAATGAGTCTTTATTACCTCCTGTTTTACTTGCAATTTCTCTAAATTGTTCTTTTGTAAGTTGGTTGTTATTAGTAGGTGCTTTTATTTCATTTAGAGATTCGGTATTTTTTGTTTTATTTATTTCAGGTTTGAATTTTGATTCAGGTATTATGGTATTTTGAACTCTTAATGATATATTACTCATAAACAATCCTTTTATATTATTAATAATAACTATTGTAATTCTTTAAAAGATTTTGAATATATTTTTACCAAAAATAATTGTGACATAATATATTTATATAAGCACCTTTAGATTATATTACTTAACTTAGTATTTTAAAATATTAAAAATAATTTTTTGATGAAAGATTAGTAAAAGTGACTATAATTAAAATTAGGTGATTTTGTTAAAAACTGATAACTTTTATGGAAAATAAATTTAAGTTCAAAAAAGATGATATAGAGTTTGAATGGTCTGGTGAAAAAGATTTTGTTGAAAATCAACTAAACTCTTGGAAAACTCATATTCTTAAAATACTTAATCAAGAAGAAGAAAATATCACTAAAGTTTATTCAAAAAAAGAATGTATAGGTGACTCTTACAATGATGAAATTTATATACATAAAGAAATTCCATATAATGAAATAAAAGTAACTAAAAACATTAGCATAGATGACTTTTTAGACTTAAAAGCACCTGAAAATGAAACAGATAAAGTATTAGTTGCAGGTTACTATATGGAAAGATATGAAAAATATGATTCATTTAATGAATTAGACCTTTATAGAGTTTTAAATATATCAAATATTGATAACTATTTATTAATTAACACAGAGAGAGGTTATCTCTCTTTTATAGGTAAAAAAAATAACTTAAATACTTATACCCTTACATATTCTGGTGAAATATATGTAAGAGAAGGACTTGAATAAGTTTAAAAAGAATCTTGTATTTTAATATATCTTTTTTTATAAGTTGGGTTAAAATAACTAAGTTATATTTTTAGTTATTTGATAATATGCTTAAACTTACAGGTGTTACTAAAGAATACACCCATAAAATGATACTTGATAATGTTGATTGGTTTATAAGCCCTACTGATAAAGTTGGTTTAATTGGTACTAATGGAGCTGGTAAAACAACATTAATGAAAATTTTAACTAAACAAGAAGAATACGACAGCGGAAATATATATATTGCACCAAATACAACTATTACATATTTAAGCCAAGAATTACCTCATTTTAAAAAAAGAACTTTAATTGATGAGGTTAAAAACACATTTCCTGAAATACCAAGGCTTCAAGATGAATTAAATCATTTAGAAGAACAGATGCAAGTCGAAACGCATGAAGATAAATTAGAAAACATGGTTATTAGATATTCATTTATACAAGAAGAATTAAATAGACTTGATGCAAATATGATAGAAGTTGAAATGTATAAAGTAATAAAAGGTTTAGGGTTTACTGAAAGTGACTTTGAAAAACCTTTAGGTGAATTTAGTGGTGGTTGGCAAATGAGAATTGCTTTAGCAAAGCTACTTCTTGAAAAACCAAATTTATTGTTATTAGATGAACCGACAAACCACTTAGACATAGAAGCTATAGAATGGCTTGAAGAATATCTAAAAAATTATAATGGTGCTGTTATTTTAGTTTCTCATGATAGAAGATTTCTTGATAGAGTAGTAAATAGGATAACAGAGCTTGATAATACAAAGTTAACAGATTATGCAGGTAATTATTCAAATTATGAGATATTAAAAGAAAAAAATCTTGAATCTCTTATCTCTGCTCAAGAAAGACAAAAAAAAGAGATAGAAAAAATGCAAAGCTTTGTTGATAGATTTAGAGCAAGTGCAAACCGTTCAACACAAGCCAAAAGCAGAGAAAAAATGTTAGCAAAAATTGAAAGAATTGAAGTTCCTAAAGAGTCTGATTCTATTTATTTTAGATTTCCTAATCCTCCTTCATCTGGTAGAGTTGTTTTAAAAATAAAGGATTTAGAAAAGTGTTTTGATGGTTTAGAAATTTTTAACTTCAAAAAAGAAATTTGGGTTGAAAGAGGAAATAAAATCGCAATCATTGGAGGAAATGGTGCTGGTAAAACAACATTTATGAAAATGGTTATAGAGCAAGAAAAACCAGATAAAGGTTTTATTGAAAAAGGTCATAATGTTATACAAAATTATTTTGCACAAAATCAATCTGAAAAACTAAATATGGAGAGTCTTGTTATTGATGAAATTTATGATATTGTTCCTGATTATACATTAACTCAAGTTAGAGGATTGCTTGGGCGTTTTTTATTCCGTAATGAAAAAGCATTCCAAGAAATAAGTAGTCTAAGTGGTGGTGAAAAAAGCCGTCTTGCTATGGCTAAAATGTTATTATCATCAACAAATTTAATTTTAATGGATGAGCCAACTAATCATCTTGATATTCCATCAAAAGAGGTTTTAATAAAAGCATTAAACGAGTTTTCAGAAACATTTATAGTAATTTCACATGATAGAGATTTTATTGCACGTACTTGTAATAGAATTTTTGAAATAAGGGATAAACAAATAAAAGTTTATGAAGGTAATTATGATTATTATATAGAGCAGAAAAAAAAAGAATTAGAGAATATTTCAACAAATATAATAAAAAAGCAAGATGAAAATGTAAACACAATACAAAGTTCTAAAGAGTTTCGAAATGAGCAGAAAGAAAAACAAAAGTTATTAGCAAGTATTGAAAAAAATATAATAAAAATAGAAGATAGAATTAAGCTTTTAGAAGAAGAACTTTCTAAACCTGAAATATATAATGAGAATGAAAAGGCTGTAAGTTTAAATAAAGAGTATGAAAAGCTTAAAGCTGAGTTAGAAGAAAAATATATGAAATGGGAAGAGTTAACAATATAATGACAGAAATTAATTATAATGAAGATTTTGATCCTATAGAACTTATAAAATTAAAGTTCATTGAACTTAAGGATAGTCAAATAGGTAAATATTTCTTTTTATACTTTTTACACCTAGCTGGTGTTTTAGACTATAAAGAAAAAGATGGAGATTGTACTTTCTCTAATTCAGATAATATTTTCAATGTGTCTTTACCTGTAGTAGATTCAGAAGAAACTTATAGAGAACTTGAAAGAGTTCATAAAAATCTTGAAAAATTCTTTTCTTATCTAAAATCTCAAGTAGAAAAACTAGAATCATTAAAAATTAATCTTTTAGATATTTAATATAAAAAATTACATTTTTTCTAACATATTTCTTACTTTTTCTAAATCTTTTATATTTTTACTATAATACTTAGAATTTTTTATAATAGGTTCTATTTGTTTTAATACAAAATCCCTACCATATTTTTTTTCAAGCATTTTTAATAAAATATAATCTTCAATACCTTTTCCAAAATTTTTTAATCTTAAGGAACTTAAAATTTTATCTTTTGATGGATAAATCATTTCTCCATCTCCGTTTGCATCTTCAAAACTTTGAGGATTCCAACTTAAGTTAGGAAAATCATTTGTATCAATTAAATCTTTATTATTTACCCATCTATTTAATGTGTAATATAAAAAACCTGATAGATTATACTTATAAGCAATCCACCATATTAAACGTGACTCAATTAAATCCGAATTTAAATACCAATTTGTATAAGGAGGTCGATTAGCAATAAATATATAAAACCATGAATAATCTATTAAATCATTTGTATAAAAATCCTTAATACTTGGAATCCATATATCAATTTGTAATTGTTTTTTTAACTCAGGTTTTAAAAATAATTTAGCTGTAGAAATAAGCTTTATATCTGGAAATTCTAACTTCAATCTATCTGTAACTCTTTTCATTTCTGAAAATACATCTTCTCTAGCTTCATCAAAAACAAAAAAGAAAAAATTATCAGTTAAATTATTTTTTCTTATATAATTTATTGGTTCTTTAAGGTCTAATATAACCTTATCAAGATTAGGTTCTGTGGCAAAAAATCTCAAATTTGTAAAAGTATTTGGATTAATCGCAATTATATTATTAATTTCTTCTATTGTTGGGATATCACCTCTATATAAGTTATTAGGTAATATATATTCTTCTCCTATAAGTTTATAAATTTCATTAGTTTTTTCAAAAACTTGATTAGGGTAAAATTGACTTATAAAGTTTGGATATGTTGAGATTGCATTTTTAGGACTTAAACTCTTATTTAACTCTAAATCACTTAAGTTAATTTTTAAATCTATTTCTTTCTTTTCAATACCAAAATCTAAACTTAAATTATCGTTAAAATACTTAGTTTCAGTATTATTAAATAGCTCAATATATAAACAATTTAACTCACCTTTTTTGAATTTTATAGATTTATCATTTATTTCATCAAGAACATCAAAAATATAACCTTCATTATCTGTATTAAATAAATACTTAGGTTGAAATCCTTGAACTGCACCTATTTTATAAATTTTATGATTAATTTTATTTAAACCAGAAAATTTTAGTTCTCCATCATAATTTGCCATAAAAGGAATTTGAAAAGATTGTCTCTCACCTTTTAAAATGTTAAAACTAAGGTTTTTTTGTATAAATTCTGGATTATAAAAATCAACTCTTTTTGATTGTGATTCTACACCAAAAAATACTTTTTTATCATCTTCTTGAATTTGTATTATTTGTTCTTTTGAAATTATTTCATCATCTTTTTTAGATTCTATAACTAACTTATACTTTTTTTCATCTTTAATATTCAAAATCCACTTAGGATCTATAGAGTTTTTAAAAATTTGATTATTTACTAATTTATTTTTATCATCATAAACCTTTAGTTCCCAATCAGATAAAATATTGCTTTTAGATTCAACTAATAATCTAGAATTAAAAAAGTTTTTGCTTACTTTTATATCTTCTATAGAAAGTTTTTCATTACTTAATTTAATATCATCTAGATAAATTTTCACATCATGGAAATCATTATATTTAAATATCTGAGGTCTTATTATAAAAAAGCTTATTTCTTGTATATTTCTTAAATCCACCTTATATTCATTTAAATTAATAAGAGTATTAGTTGTTTTATTATATATACAGTGTTCTGTAACAATATCTGATTTACCTGTATTATCTGTTAATTTTATTCCTAGCCATAAATTATCTTCTTCTGGGTTATAAACTGATAAATTTAAGTATTTAAATTCTGACCAATTATTATTATCAATTTTGAGCTCTAAACTTTCTTGTTTTTGACCTTTTTGACTAAAGTTCTTAAAAATTAGTTCTGCTGAATTTTTACCCTTTATAAAAAATTTAGTACTATACTTAAAACTTTTTATATCTCCAGCATATTTAATACTTTCATTTTCTTCAAATGAAAATAATTTTAGTTCTTTTTCCATAGAATAAACATTATTAGTTGATATTAAAAATAATAAGGTTAGAAATGTTTTTTTTAGCATATATTTTTTATATTATCTATTGAGTTGTTGACTCTGTAAATTCAATTAATTCATCTGAAGAGTCAAAATTAATATTATCTTCTCCAAGCATCATTTTTCCTGTAAGTTTACTTTTATAGATTCCAATATTTTTAATAAATAAATTTTCTCCTGAGGACTCTATAAATGAATTATTAAGGGTATAGCTTATTTTACTTGCTATATACTTTTTATTAGAAAGCATAATTCATTATGTCTTCTCCATAGATAATTTAGATTACTTAATTTTATCATAGTGTTTAATTTATTATACTTAAACAAAATTGGATTTAGAAAATTAATGAAATAAAAGTAAGTTAAACATTTTCTGTAATTAAAACTTAAAAAGTTGTATAATCATTAATTAAATTTTAGAGCAAATATTTTAAGCTTTAATGAAAGGAAATTATTATGAGAAAACTACTAAAAGCCTCTTTAGCTTCATTAATTGTTTTATCTGCTTGTAGAGCACCTAGCTCAAGTGGAGATTCATCATCTAGTTATAATACTAAAACAAGTTTTCCTCCTATTACAGATACAGAAAAAGTAAAAAGTGATTCAAAAATTGTTTTAGCTAATAATAAATTTGGTGCAAAAATTTTCACTGAAATTTTAAAAACAGATAAAGATAAAAATATTTTTATATCTCCTACTAGTATCTTATTTGCTTTATCTATGACTTATAATGGTGCAAAAGCAAATACAAAAACTGAGATGGAGAAAGCTTTAGAACTTACAGGAATGACAACAGAAGAAGTAAACAAAGGTGCTAATGCGTTAATTAGAACACTTGTAAATGCGGACTCAAATGTAAGACTTGATATAGCTAATTCACTATGGGGTAAAAAAAATGTAAAGTTTAGTCCAGATTTTCTTAAAAATAATGAAGATTTCTTTAAAGCTACTACAAGTAATATAGATTTTAACTCTGAAGCTGTAAAAATGATTAATACTTGGGTAAGTAATGCAACACAAGGTAAAATACCAACAATAATTGATGGTCAAATAGATCCTAATACACTTTTATTCTTAATTAATGCAATTTATTTTAAAGGTGATTGGACAAATAAATTTGATAAAAATCTTACAAAAGAAGAAGATTTTAACTTAGTTAGTGGGTCTAAAAAGAAAGTTCAAATGATGTCATTATATGAAAAACTAGCTTATTATAAAGGTGATAATTTTCAATCTCTTAGTTTACCTTATGGAAAAGAGAATATAAGTATGTATGTATTTTTACCAGATAATGATTTAGAAGATTTTTATAAACAACTTTATGATAGTAATTTAACAGAGTGGTTTGGTAAATTCTCTAAAAAAAATGGAACACTAAAATTACCTAAATTTAAATTAGAGTATGAAAAAACACTAAACGAAATTCTAGGCTCTTTAGGTATGTCTACAGCATTTACAGAAAATGCTGATTTTTCTGCAATGTTTACAGATAATACAAAGGCTGCAATTACAAATGTAAAGCATAAAACATTTGTGGAAGTTAACGAAGAAGGAACAGAAGCTGCAGCAGTGACAGGAGTTACAGTTGGAGCAACATCTGTTATGATAGATGAACCTTATAATATGGTATTTGATAAACCTTTCTTCTACATGATTAGAGATAATAGTAGTGGAACAATTTTATTTATGGGTGAAGTTGTAGAACCTTAAAATGTTGTATTGTAAATCAAGGATGTAAAAATTTATGTTCTTGATTTATATCTTTATATATCATCAATAAAGCCTAATGAGTGTATTTGTTGTTCTTGTGGTTCTTGACTGTTTATAGGTCTTGCTATACGTGGATTCACGACACCTTTATTTGGTATTCGTCCATGTTTCATTTCAGTCTTTTTTACAGCCATATTATCAAACTTATTAGCAACTGTATTTTTTTTCATTGTATTGTATTTTAATGCTGCAAGACTTGTATTTTTAGAAACAGAGTTAGCTGTTTTTACTGCTTCTGGAGGTAACTTTTCAGACTCTTGTTGTTTCTTTATTTGTTCTTTTTCTTCTTCATCTATAAAATCTAAAAACATCATTGGTTGATAAGAAAAATCATCAGGGTTTGAACTTTTAACCTTTATTTCTCCTGACTTTGTATTTGGATCCCAATCAACAGTAACATTTTTTTGATAATAATTTACAGCTCTATAAGCTGTACTTGCTCCAACATTTTTTGAGTTTTCATCATCTAATTTATTCTGATTATCAATACTAGAAATTAGTAACTGAGAATCCATTCCACTTGTCATTTCAAAAGTAGAGAATAGCCTTTCTTTTGCTTCTTGATTTCTCTGACACAAATAAACCTTATTCCTACCAGAGTTTTTAGCTTGTTCTAATGCTTCCTTAAGTTTCAATATAATATCTTCTACATTTTCTTCTTTATCTTCAAGTGATGCAACACCAATACTTACTGACACTTCAGGGAAATTCTCAATACCTATTATTTTATGTAAATCAGCTATTTTTTGCCTTATTCTCTCAGCTAAAACCATTGCACCTTGTGAACCTGTTTCTGGTAATAAAACCACAATTGTATCCACTGAATAACGAGCTGGTAAATCAACATCTATTCTTATTGCTTTCTCTATTGTTTTAGAAACACCTTGTAAAATATGATAGGTCATTTGAGAACCATTCATTTCACTTAGTTGAAAGAAATAATCAATTTCTATCATAAGAGCAGAAAGTGGTCTTCCATATCTTTTTGAAACTTTTAAATCTTCTCTTAATCTAAACTCTAAATGTGCTCTATGATAAAGACCAGTTAGAGGATCTGTAATAGATTTTATATACAAATCTGTTTTAAGGTTATTAGCTTTTAAAAGCTCTCTTTCTAAATAAGAATTATGAACAACAACTGCAATTTGTTTACAAATCATTGCTAATAGTAATTTTTCATTTCTATCATAACCTTTTAAAGTACCTTTACGTCCAATAAATATAGCCCCAACTAAATATTCACCAGAAACCATAGGCATTAAAAGAGTAAAACTAAATTGTCCTCTTTCAACACATTTAAAAATGCTAGGATATAAAAATATATCTTTGGCTTCAACAGGCATATCACTTGTTATTAATCTTTTTTCTTCATCAGAACTAAGAGCAAGATCGTCATTTACACATCCCTTACCTCTATTTGAGAGCAAAAAAAGTTTATCTTCACTATAAAGATGTATAGAACCAGAAACACCTTCAAGATTATCAAGAACAAAATTTAAAAGATTTTCTGAAGATGCAGAAAGGTTTTTCTTTGAGGCAATCTCAAGAACTATATTATGTAAAGTTGCCAGCTTTTTAAAAAACTGATCATTAGAGTCATTATTTAACATTCATTTATTATTCAAGTTTTACGTTACTTCAAAATACTTTGCTAATACATTATAGTGTTAATTATCTAAAAATTGTCTTATAAATTTTGTTAATTCTAAATTATTAACAGGTATTGTAAAAGAAATAATATTTAAACTACTAATTTTATTTTTTATAGACATATTTTCTTTTTTTTGTGTTTCAGATATGCAAATAACAGGTAAATCATTAAAGTAAGGATTATTTCTTATATGTCTTGTAAACTCTATATTTGAAATAATACTATCATGAGCTAAAATTACTAGTTTTGGCTCATACATAAATATTTTTGCTAATAATTTAACCATATTTGTTTCAAGATAAGGTTCATACTCAATACCTTTAATACTTTGATCAAGTATTTTTTGATTAATTGGAGAATCACAACAAATAATTACACGTTTTTTATCAAGTAGTTTAGGTTTTTTGTCCATAATTTAGCTTTGTTTAAGAATCCAATCTGATGCATCAGAAATATCATTAGCTACATAATCAGCATCAGGAATACTCTGATATTTACCATCTAAAACTTGTTCACCATATCCAGTTTTTAAGAGTATCCCTTTACAACCAGCATTATGACCAGCCTCTACATCTGTTGCTTTATCTCCAATCATATAAGATTGAGAAAGATCTATATTAAATTTTTCCTTAGCTTGTAAAAATAATGCTGTATTAGGTTTACGGCAATCACAATCTTTTGTATATTCTTCAACAATTCCGTCTGGTAAATGAGGACAATAATACATTTCATCAAGTTTAGTACCTTCTTTTTCTAAAAGATTTTGAACTGTTGAATTAAGAGTTTTAACCCAATCTTCTCCATAATAACCTCTTGCTGGCCCAGATTGATTAGTTATTAATATTGCTAAATAACCTTTTTGTCTTAATTTTTCTATTGCTTGAGAAGCCCCTTTTATTAGTTTAAGATTATTAAGATCTCTTATATAACCAGCTTCTTCATTAATAGTTCCATCACGATCAAAAAATACAGCTTTATTCATTTAAATTAATTCCAATACTCCATTAAACACTTAGAATATTTTAACAGTAATTAGTCTTTTATGAATGGGATTATAAAATAAAAATAATATCTTATGATAAAATTTTTAGAATGAATAAAGTTAAAAAAGCTAAAAAATATGATAAAGCAAGTAAAGATCTAATCAACGATTTTGAAGAACAAATTATTGAATTTGTCATAAAATCTAAACCTAAAACTATTGAAGTAAAAGATAGAGAATTAAATTTACCTGATAGAAGAATTGATTCTGTTTTTGAAATCGATAATAAATATATACTTAATATTGAATTTCAAACAGAATATGAAGAGAATATTGAATTTAGAATGCTTTTATACAATATTCTTCTACAAGTTAAATACAACTTGCCTGTAAGAACTATTATAATTTACCTTACAAGAAAAAATGAAAGTAAAATGAAAAATAGTTATTCTATTGAATGTTTTGGTTCAAAGATTGATTTTACTTTTGAGATGTTAAAGGTTTGGGAATTAGATATAAACGAGATTTTAGATAATAAAATATATGGAATGTACCCACTTATAGCATTATCAAAAAAAGATGAAAACTTACCAAAAATGATATATGATAAGATTATAAGAGCAAATCTTGATGATAAGAAAAAAGAGAATTTGATTAATGTCTTATCAACATTATTAAATTTGGTTTATAAAGGAGAAAAAATTAAAGATATGCTTCCAATGGAAAAATTAGAGGGTGTTTTAGATAGACTAAAGAATGAAGCTAGAAATCAAGGAAAGCTTGAAGGAAAAATTGAGGGAAAAATTGAGGGAAAAATTGAGGGAAAGCTTGAAGGGAAGATTGAAGGAAGACTTGAAGGAAGACTTGAAGGAGAATTAAACAATTCTAGAGATTTAATTATTAGAATAATAAATAAAAAGTTTAAAAAAATATCTAAAACTCTTGAAAATAAGATTAAAAGTTATAATGATATAGATAAACTCAAGAATATTATAGAAAATTCTTTTATAATTAATTCTGTTAAAGAAATAGAAGATATTTTGGATTCTTAAACATATTGATATTAAAAAATAAAATTATAGCACCAAAAAATTTTAATGAAATTTAGGCTAATACCTGCACCACAATCATATGTAATACTCTTTATTACAATAGCTTTATTTCTTGCTGCAACAAATGTTCAAGGAGGCTGGTTATATATTATTGACTCTTTATTACTTAGTTTACTTATTTTTGCAATAATATCACCTATTAATCAAACAAGAAGAGTTAATATATATAGAGAGTTTAATAATACTCTTCAAGAGGGTGAGAAAAATACTATTGAAATAGTTATTGATAATACAAAAGGAAAAATAGCATCATTTATTGAAATAAAAGACTCAGAATTATTGCGTTTAAATGATAATAAGACAATAATAAAAGCTTTAAAAAAAGGTCATTTTTTTATTGAAATAGAATCAGGAGAAAAATCAACTTTTAAATATGAACTGAATATAGATTTAAGAGGTATATATAAATTTAAAGGTTTTGACATTACATCTTATGGACCTTTTGGTTTATTTAAATTTTCAAGAACAATAAAAAATGAAAATGAGTTAATTGTTCAACCAGTATTACCAATAATAAATAAAATTTTTTTTGATGGATTAAAAGGAGCTGGTTTTAGATATTCTAGTAAAACAACTCACAATACTAATGCTAGTTTACCTGTAAGTGTTAGAGATTATAGGAGAGGCGATAGTAGAAAACTTATTCATTGGAAATCTACAGCTAGAAATAATAGATTAATGGTTAAAGAATTAGAAAATGAGCAATCTTTAAGTATACAAATACTTCTAGATACAGAAAATGGTAATAGTATTGGTTTAGGAAAAGAAAATAATCTTGAATATTTGATTAAATTTGCTGGAGCAATATTAAGACTTTGCATAGAGAAAAATTATAAGGTGGACTTAATTTATCATAGTAATAACTCTTTAATTAGATTAACAGAAGATACAACAATAAGACAGATAATGGATTCTTTAGCTTATATAAAAACAGATTCAAAAATTAAATTAAGGGACTTATTAAATGAGAAAGAAATAGATTCAAATAGTATAATCATTCCTTTATTTTTAAAAGTTAATGAAAAAGATATAGAGAAAATTAATAAAATGTATCAAGATAGATACTCTGTGTTTCCTGTATTTACTGATACCAATTCATTTGATAAAAACTATTTTCCTATAGAAGATATTATCAATAAATCTCTTTTTAAATATATGATAATAAAAAAAGGCGAGTCTTTTTAAGTAATAATCAAAGTTTTAATTTATATAATAATTGTTGTAGTTTTTGTAAATCATCTTTATTATTAAAATACTAATTAAAGTGTACTACGCGAACATTCTGTATATTTAACTTTATCACCTATAGGTAAATCATCTTGAGTTAATATTACTTTTCTATCTTTGTTATTAATACCAATTTTTAAAACAGAGAAATTATTATTATCAATTTTTCTAAAAATGATATTTTCTAAAGTAGGAGATATAGAAAAATAGGAGTCAAAATGACTTAAAGTATACAATTCA
Source organism: Candidatus Sericytochromatia bacterium (assembly GCA_046328075.1). Classification (GTDB taxonomy): domain Bacteria; phylum Cyanobacteriota; class Sericytochromatia; order UBA7694; family JACMQJ01; genus JAXLXG01. Next base: position 40,974 of record JAXLXG010000002.1, on the reverse strand, counting down.
TCAGAATTTAAATTATCAGCAAAATTAAGATTTTTTTCATCTTTTGTTTTATAATCAAATACATAAAATTTATCATTTTTTTCATAAATTATTTTTTCATCTTTTTCTACTAAAACATCAATAGAATCATATGGGGTAGATCTTTTAAAGCTTTTTAAATTTTTAATAGTAAAATTATTATAATCAATTTCTCCAATAGAAAAATCTGTTTTAGTTTCTTTTATAAAAGTATTTTCTTTGTAATCATCATTATTTAGATCATAAGATATACGGACAAATACTTTATTTTCACTTTCACTAATAGGTTCAATAGATATTCGTTTATTATCAGGAAACTCATTTAAATAATCTTTATCTATTTCTAATGGTTTAGTTTCTGAATTTGACAAAACAAGAACTGAATTATTATTAAATACATAATTCCCATCTCTAGAAAGATAATCTAGTTTTGGAGCATAAATATTATCTTTTAAAAAATCATCTATTTTATTACAATCACCAATAACAGTTTTATTTCCTGAGTTGTCTATTTTAATTAATTTTTTATTGTTATCACATAAGGCAACAGTGATATCAGATAAATATTTTGTATCAGGTAAATCAAACTCAACTTCTCCATTTATTGCTTTTTTTTGAATTAAGGTTACTTTTTTTAGATTTTTTCCATCATTTCCAACTGTATAAAGATAAGTATTTAAAAAAGAACTATTATTTTCTATAGAACCATTTATATAAAGAAAAGAAATATTATTATTATCAGGTGAAGAAATAGCTTCTGACATATATATATAGTTTTTATTCTGTTCTCTACAATGTGTTCCATAGGGAGATATTGTTCCTGATGTATTACAAGAAACACTAAGAGTAGAAAGTGATGAAATAAATAAATATGTTTTGAATCTTTTTATTTTTTTTAAACTAAATATTTTTTTAGACTCTAATAACAAATTTTTCACTTTAAGTACCTTTAAATAATAATCTTTATACTTTTTAAGTATAAAGATATAGATAAAATAAAGAACCATAAAAAGTTTATATTGGGTTTATTTTATGGTTTATTTTTTATTCAAACTCTATAAACATTAAATATTATAAATTCAAATACGATATTATTTTGAAATAAATAATAAAAATCTCATATTTATCTGAATAGTAAGACCTTAAGTGATTTTAAAAAAAACTAAATCATATAAAGAATTTTATCTTGTATATCTCTTAATTCTTTACCACTAAGATTAGAGTTATTAATCATAATTGAAAAAACATATACTTGAGAATTATTTATTAAGTAACCACTTAAGCAATTAACACCTGTCATAGAGCCACTTTTTGCAATTACTTTAAATTTTTTCATATCCTTTAATCTATTTTTTAAAGTACCTTCTTTTGCTCCTAAAGGAAAAGCCTCCAAAACAACATCTCTATACTCATCATTTTGATATAAATATGTTAAAACATCTACCATAAGGTCAGGACTGAAAAGATTATAACGAGATAGACCTGAACCATCTACAACTCTAAAATCATTATATTTAAATTTTTCTTTTAAGTATTTATTTAAAACATTTATTCCTTTTTTTGTTGAGCTAGGTATAGAATCTATTGTACCTACAGTTTTTGTTAATATTTCTCCTGTAAGATTATGACTCTCTTCATTAAAAAATTTTAATATTTTACTTAAAGGCTCTGATTCTTTAAATGCTAAAATATTTTTAGAAATATTTTCATCTTTATTAGAATTAAAAATTATTTTGCCTTTAAAATCAAATTCGTTTAAAATATTGTTTTTTAAATAAGACTCTAAATAGAGTTCAGGTTTTATTATTGATTGTTCTATGTCTGTACTTTCTTTTATTTCACCACTAATATTAAGTACATTATTTTCAAATTTTGTTTTTATATCTTCTTTTTCAGCTTTTTTTAAATCTTTAACATTAAATGTATTAATATTTTTACTATCAATGGATATATTAGAATTATCTAATATTATTTTTGCATTAACACAATTATTATCTATAACTATAGGACTTATAGGAGATGAGTCACAACTATCCATATCATCCCACATCCAACCAGAACCATATAAAATATCATCAAAGTAGCTTTTATCAATAATAATATTCCCTTCAATTTTTTCTATACCATTTTCTTTTAACTTAGAGAATAAATAATCAATATCTTGATGCTTAAATGTAGGATCACCTTTAAATATAAAATACAAATCACCATTTAATGTTTTATTTGAAATTTTTGCATCACTAGACAAAATAGTTTTGAATTTATAATCTTTTCCTAGCTTTTCTAAAGCTATAAGTGACGTTAAAACCTTAGTATTAGAAGCAGGAGTAAATAATTTTGAAGAATTAAGAGAATATATATCTTGGTTTGTTTTTAAATCTCTAATCTTTAACCCTATAACTGCATTTTTCAAATTATTTTCTGTATAAATATAATCATCAATACTTTGCCTTAAACTATTTTCAGAATAAGCAAAACTAGATAAACTAAAACTAAGTCCTATTAAGGTTGGTAAAAGTATTTTTTTTAACAGCATATATTTAATTTTTAAATAAAATTTATAACAAGTTAATTGTATCAATATTAAAATGATTTTTAAAACCTTTTAATATATTTTCTTTTATTTTTTTATAGTCTATTTCTTTTATAATTTCTGATAAATTAAGTAGATTAGTAGTATCAATTTTATCAATAAAAAGTTTCTCTAAAAGTTTAAAATCTTGTTCTATAAGAATAGAGCCATGTTGTAAAAAATTATCTCCTCTTCTTAGTTGAGCACTTCCAACAAGTTTTTTTCCTTGATAATTTATATCTGTAACAATGGATGTTGCAAAACAAAAAGAGTTATTTGTGTATTCATTAACAGGATTATTACCTATAGAAAATTTATTTTCACTATTATCTAAAAGTTCTAAACCTTTTATTATTGCTTTACTTATTTCAATATATGAATCAAATATATTATCAGGTAACCCATGTTTTTTACCACCTATAAAGCTATATGTTATTTCTCCTTGATGAAGAACAGCTTTTCCTCCTGTTGGTCTTTTTACAACATCTATATTATTCTTTTTACATTCTTCTAAATCAATCTCGTTTATATTTTGGTTTCTTCCAATAGATAAAGTTACAGGTTTCCATCTATAAAACCTAAGAACTGGTGAAATATTTTGGCTTATGTACTTATTAAGTAAATATTCATCATACTCCATATTTTTAACACCTGTCATTGCAGATGTTGATATAAAATTTAGATCTTTAAAATAAAACACAAATAAAACTAATTAACAATAGTAAAAATAATTAAAAAGAAGTATACAAAAAATTATGTAAAGTTGAGAGCTAGAGCATACCCAATTTATAAAATTTTAGCTTTAATATTAATTGTAATATTAAATTTAGGAGAAACGCCTTGATAAACTTAAAAAAAAATTTAAATTTTATATTAGCTAGTACTTTACTTTTAAGTTCTTTTGCTTGTACAACACCTACAAATACAAGTACAGATAAAAAAGATTCTACAACTGTAGATAATAAAAATAATTCAACTACTCCAAGTACAAATGTACAATCAAACTTAAGTACAAAATTAACTTTTACACAAAAACAAAATGGAGTTGAAAACCCTGTAGGTCCTGAAGATATTAAATCTATTGTAGTAAATGGGGTTACAATACCTGCTTCTGAAATTGTTATTAAGTCTGGTTTTAGTACTAAAGCTGAAGCTAGTAGTGATTATCAAGTAACTTATGAAGGAGCTGGTAAATATACTGTTTTAAATAAAAAGACAACTCAAGCTATTGAGAATAATGCAATTATTGCATTTAATCTTCTTAACTCTAAAGATCCTATTGCCTTACCAATTCTTAAAGGTGTTTTAGATGGTAATTTAAGAATAACCTATGATATTGCTACAGGTACATTTTTTGGTGGTATAACAAAAGAAGATGGAACAATAGATAATACTAAGCCTGTTTTCAAATCTAGCTCTGACGGTAAATTAGTTATAACTGAGCCAAGTGGTAATCAAAATACTTTTGATAAAGCTAAATTATCTGAATCTACAAACCTACCTACTCCACAAAAAACTGTAACTCTTACAAAAGAAGAAGTACAAAAACAAACTGAAGAAGTTAAAGCAAATGTATCATCAGAAAGCCCAATAGCAAATTATATTGGATTATGGCTTTACAATGGATTAGGTCAAAAAATTATTCTTACCTTAAAAGATAAAGGACAAAATAAATTTCAAGCTTCTGCAACTGTGGCAGGCGAACTTTATAGTGGAGAAGGTGAATATAACCCTAATGGTAAGAATGATACACTTACTTTAAAAGTTGATAAAGATCAAATGCACATTGAAGTAGCTAAAGTTGGAGATAATGCTTTAACACTTACACTTAAGTCAACTTCAAACCAAAAGCTTAAACCTTTTCAAGGTGCACCTGTTAATTTAAATAGAGTTAGAGTTGCTGAATAATTAAAAGGTAAAAAGTGAGAAGAAAAAAAGACAAAATTTAGTAATTTAAATAGTTTTTAATATAATTTTTTAGTATCTAGATATTTTATTATTTAGATACTTTTTATTTTATTATCATTTTTAAATGAAATCCTATAATATATAATTAATACTGTTATTTTTTAGATTTTATTATTTTATGAAAAAGATTTTTTACACATTATTGTTTTCTTTATTATTAATTAATACATCATTTTCTGTTGAACAAGGAATGATTGAATATCAAATTAAATCAGAGCTTTTTATGAAAAGATTAATTGTTGGAAATATGAATGAGGCTTATGATTTATTGTTTATAGGTTCTCCTTTAAAAGCAAATCCTAAAAACCTTATAACTTTAAAAAATACAAATAAACTAATAATTGAACAATATGGTAAACCTTTATCATTTGATTTTGTAAAACAAAATAAATATCCTAATAATAGAGTTAGTGTTCAATATTTATTAAAAAGTGAAAAATTCCCTTTAATATGGGAATTTCATTATTATAAACCTAAAAATGAATGGATTATTACTAAAATAAATTTTCTGTAGTTATTTATAGAAGTTTGAGTAAAAGTTACTAAGGATTTTATAAAATCCTTTTAGGAGCTAATTATAATCTTAAATGTTAATCTAATAAATATTATTTTAAACTAGGGTTCTGTATCATATTTTGATTTGCATTTTGTTGATTATTATTTGGGCTTATATTTGGTGTATTTTGAGGCGAAGGAGTAGAAGGTGGCTGAGAAGTAGGTGTAGGTTGTACAGATGGTATTACTTGTGGGACTGTACTAGATTTACCTTTATAAAAACTAGTATCAATAGCTTTATTTCCTTTTAAAGGAGAATTCATTACTTCTTTATCAGATATAACTTTTGAATCTTTATTTTTAGCAACCAATCTAACTTTTAAGTGCTCTAAATCTTTAAGACCTTTTATATTTATTATTAATTTACTTTGTGCAAAAAAAACATCTTTATTAAGTTGAATATTTTTATTAGGATTTGAATTTATAGTTATTATAACATCAATAGTTTCAGCAAGTTCTGTTTCATCAATAGTAGAAGCAATCTTAAATTCTGAAAGTGTAACATTCAAGTTAACTTCATTAATTCCTTGAGCAAAAGTTATATTAGTATAACCAATACCACTTACTACACTAGTGATTTTATCTGGATCTGTATTATCACTAGGTTTTGTTACAAGAGGATCAGAATTATCTGTTGGTTTTGTTACTAATGTATTAATAGGTTTTTGAGTAGATTCATTAGATAAAACTATATCAGTATCTTTTTGAGTAGATTCATTAGATAAAACTATATCAGTATCTTTTTGAGTAGATTCATTAGATAAAACTATATCAGTATCTTTTTTATCAGTTTTGGATGAACTATTTTTATTATTTTCTATTGAAATACTTGAATCATTAATAGGCTCTAAGTGATTCTCTTTTTGGATATTAATTGTAGCATCTTTTGTACAAGATATTAATATTGTACAAAGTAAAAAACTTATTATTATATTATTCTGCATATTCATATTTGTTTTTTTAATTAATCTTCCCAAAACTTCTTAAATTATACTACTCATAAGATATTTATTTAAAGCTAAATTGATTTATTTTAACTTAAATTATAAATATTTATAATTCTACAAAATCTCTTATATTTGACTTAATAATAATTTTATTATCAGATAAACTCTGATTATATATATCTAATATATTTAGTTGTTCTGATTTATTTGCTATATATATCTTACTCTTGTCTTTTGAAAAACACATTGTTTCATTACCTGTTATATTTAAAGGTATATTTTTTACATTATCTGTATTATTTATTGATATAACACTTATTGATGAGTCAAATAAAACATAAATATTTTGTCTATCACATAATAATTTTTTAATAGATTCTTTTACTTCAAATTTAGATTCTGTATTTGAGTTTAAATCAATCATAAGAATTAAGTTATTAGTTGTATGAGCTAAGAATGCTTTATTAGTAGATACAACTATACTTGAATAAAAATCAGGGTTTTTAATCTTATATGATGAAATTTCACTACCTGATGAACTAAATGTAGAAACACTGTCTGTACTTAATACATATAAATTACCTAGATCTGGCTCAACAAAAAAGTTCATTGTCATAGCATTAACTTCAAAACTTGAAATTATACTATCAGTGCTTGTATCAATAATATATATTTTATGTTCCTCTATTATATAAGCATATAATTTATCACCTGTTGGTGAAGTTCTAATTCTTTTTATCTGATATTTTCCACCAAATGTTATATCTTTTAATTTTATAAAAGTATTAGCATCAATAACAGATATAATACCATCTGATACACTTTGACTATATATTTTATGTCTAGTTGGGCTATATGCTATATTTTGAGGTCTTTCTCCAACTTCTGAAATAGAAGAACCTTTCTCAGTAGTATTTGTAATTGATAAAAGGTTTTCATTGAATGATATACTTGCAAATTTTGAATTATCTTTATTTAAAAGAATCTTTTCTTGAAATTTATCAAGTGCTATTCTTAAACTTAAAGATTGCCTCATCTTTAGATTTATGTTTTCTATTTTGTCTTTATATCCAACTCTTGAAAACTTTAGAGTATGTTCACCTGTCTTTATATTCTTAAAAGAAAAGCCTCCTGTTAAATCATTGTTACTTATAGTTTTAGTTCCATCTAATGTAATGTTAACACCTGTAATTAAACTTGTATTATCTGAAGAGTCAATAATAACACCCTTTACAGTAGCTTTATTAAGTACTAAGTAAGCAATAGTAATTAAAATAAAGAATGAAATAATTAAAAGTATTATAAGTTTTAGATTAGAATTATTTTTTTTACCACTTATATTCTTATCTATAATTAATTGTGTTGTTTTCATTTTATTCATAACCATATCCTTATGTTCCTTTTTATAAAAATTGTTTTAGGAGATAAGTATTAATTAATTTCTTTCCAAGAGATAAGACGCATATTATAATCTTCTGCATCAATTTTCTGTGGAAGGTTTGTTAAAGCTGTATTCCTTGTTACGGTCGCATTTGTACCACTAAACTTAACAGTATTTTGAGATATTATTCCACCAAATATACTTCCATTACCTTTTACATCAACAACACCATTTGGATTATCATTTATAAATAGTCCATTTATAGCAGCATTACCTGTGATATCCATATTTCCTTTAACTGAGATAAATAACATTCTATTATCTGTTGATTCAGTAGCAGCATTACCAGAAGTTGATAAATTTCCCATAGTTATTAACATTGGTATTTTATTATAGTTTGGATCTAATGGATTTTGTGGAGTTTTTCCAATTATTTTTCCTTGACCTCCCTCACTATAGCTACCTCTAACATAAACTCTACCTGTTATTGTCAACTCTTCTTGTCCATTTAATGAAATATTGGTTTCATGTGCAACACAGTCACCGTTATATAATATTTTATTAGGATCTGGGTCTAGATCCTGACATTCATTAGTTGGGAAAGGGTTTTGATAATCTATTTTTGGTAATGGTTTTTCTGGTGCATTTGGAGTTGTAGTTCCTGAAATATTTGTATTATTAGTAACAGAATTATTGATAGTACCTGATGCTGAAGCATCACCATTAATTGTACCATTTGGACCAATTGTTAAACTTTGATTTGTATGAACATCACCCTCATTAGCAACAAGAGTTGTAGGAGTTGTGCCTGCTTGTGTATCGCCATTTCCAAGATTTATATTTCCACCAGCAAGAATTGCTTGTGTATATTTTATTTTTACATCTTTAGGTCTTTGAACTACAGCAATATACTTTTTTACTATAGCTTTGGGATCACCTATAGCTGGTACATATGAATTTATACCTATTTTTAATATATCATGATCAATTTTTGATGTAACAGCATTAACACCAATTCTAAATTGACCTTTATTTTTATTATCTTTACCAATATTTTTATAAGTATATATTCTTGCATTATCATCAAGTTGGCTTAATTTTTGTCCTGTTGGTAAATAGCTATTTAATACTGTCCCCTCTATATTAGGAATGATTATAGGAGGAAAAGCTGTTTTACTATTAGTTGCTTGATGGTAAATACTTTTTAAAAAATCGCTTGGCATATTTGTAGCTAGAGTTAGACTGTTTATTGTACTTTCTAAACCACTTAAACTAGTTATATTAACATTTACAGGTTGTAAAAACTCTTCAGAGGTCATTGTTCTTAAAAGCTCATTTGGTTCATTAAGAGGGTTAGATAAAGCTTGTAATTTATAATTTTCTGGGTTATTTCTGTTATTAAGCCAGTCAACCATATTTTCAAGACCTTCATCTGCAATATTTTTAGCTGTATTAACTCTTTGAACTACTAAAACTTCTTTTGTGGTTGAAGTTATTTTATAAAGAACGACAGTTAATATACCTATAACTACTGTTGTCATAACTAATGAAGTTATAAGAGCAATTCCTTTATCATTTCTATTTCTTAAAATCATAATATATTCTCCTTTATTAACTAATTAACGTAGTTACGAAGTGTTATTTTTGTTGAAAGAAGTTCTCTTATAGTTCTGGTTGGATGTTCTTTTTTACCATATAAATTAACTTCTAATAACTCAGTTTTGGACTTATCTTCAACATTTGGAGTTGGTGAATCGAGATCATTATCTGAATCTGAAAAGAATCTAAAAGGTTTAGTTGCTGAATATGAATCATCACTCATTGAAGTTGAAATATTACTACTTAAAACTTGTTTAATAATTTTAGGGCTTCTAGCAAAAATATTATAATCAACACCACTACCTCCACTTGTTGCAGGTATTAGACTAAACAATAATTTACCTTGACCTATACTACTATTATTTCTTACAAACTCAATAATTATCACATCATTTTTATTTGTATCACTAGGAATTTGACTTGCTTTTTCATAAGTTGTCTTATTTAATATTGGTCTTGTTAAAACTACTCTATCACTATTAGAATCAAGTTTACCTGATGTATTTGGTGTAAAAGGAGCTTTATTTAAATACTCTGCTGGTGCTTGATAACGTGTATCTTTACCTGAAATATTAACACCTATTAGTTTTGAGCAGGATTCTATTTCTTTCTGAAGTCTTAGGTTAACATTTCTTAATTCTGAGTTTAATTCACTCTTTTTGGTACTAACTATCTGCTGATTGTTAAAATTAAAAAGAAAGTTTGTTAATAATCCTGTAATTGTAATTGTTATAGATAGACTTATTAAAACCTCTATTAATGATAAACCTTTTTGATTTCTTTTTAATTTCATAAATTATATCCTTATTCTTTACATTTTTGAACTGTCGTTAATAAAAACACCATTATCAGTTACTATTGTTGACTGAACTATTTCATTATAGTTAGTTTGAGTATTGCTACTTAAACTCTCATTTATTTTCCATCTAACAGCAACTTTTACATTTACTTTTGAAGTAGAATAAATAGGAGCTGAAACTGTTCCACCAACTAATAAAGGTTTAATCTCCATAACAGCGTGTGCAGATGGAGCTATTTTAGATAAATCTTCTTGATATCTTTTTACAAGCTCATTTCTGATAGTATCACTTGTATTACTTGAAAAAGTTAATATTGTATTTGAGTAATTAGGTATAGAATCATTTAAAGGAATTATTTTTCTCCAAATGTTTCCACCACTTGTTATACTATTTGTCTTAATCAAATTAGCAATACTTCCTGTAACATCAGGATTTCCACATAAACTTTTAAAATAATAATCACTTGGTGTTGTGATACTTTTTAAGTTAAATGGAACATTTCTTACTTGATCATTAATAATTTTTTGAACTATATTTTGAGCTTGGTTTGTTGCTGTTTGCATTCTTGTAGTTTTCATTGAGGCAACAAAAGTTGAAACTACACCAGAAACAGTAATTAACATTATTATTGAAGCAACTCCAACCTCAACAAGTGTAAAGCCTTTATTTTTTTTCTTTAACATATACACTCTCTCTTTAACTACTAAAATTTAAACCCTATAAATTAATAGTAATTTATTATAAAAACCTTTGTCAACGGTTGACAGAATAAATTAACAGAGAATTAACAAAAGAAATAAAATATAAATAATTATAAGTTAAATTTAATTAACAGTAAATTAACAAAGCTTTCTAAAAACTTATTTTGATTTAAGAAAAAACTAAGGTTTATATTCTAAATTATTAAGGTTGTAGATTAATAATAGATATTACAGATAGATAAAAGATAATTTTAGGAGAAAAATTATGAAAAAAACATTATTAAGTTCTATGGTTTTAAGTAGTGTTATTACTTTATCAAGTGCTTCTTTTGCAGGAACTATGGAAAAACCAAAAACTGATAAACAAGAACACAAAGTTGAAACAAAAGTAAATAAAATTGAATTAAAGAATGTTGCTAAGACAGAAAAAAAATCTGATAAAAAATCTAAAGTTGTTAATAATACTAAAAAAATGGTGGTTAACAAAAAATAATATCTAAAAAATCCTCCGATTAAATTTTATATTAGTATTAATACCTAAAAATTATTAAATTAGGTATTTTTACTAGTAAAAGTTCACAAGTATTTAAAGGATTTAGTATTTAATTTAAGTAAGAAATAAAGCAACTAAAATAATAAGAGTTGTAGTAAATATTCTTTCAAATTTTTAAATATTAATTCCCTTTAAATATTTTTTATATAAAAAATATTTAGGTCTTATAGCTATGAACAAATTGAAGTTAAGAAGCAATTACATACATGATAATCTATTATCAATTTGTGCTTGGTGTGGAGCTATTAGAGATACTCATGATATTTGGCATAGAATAAATTATATAAAATTTAAATGTTATAAGCCATCTATTACTCATGGTATTTGCCCTGAATGTATTAATAAACTAGATATATTATTATGATTATACTTGCAATTAATTAGTTTGCAATAAAAGAATAAAAATATTTGTCAAATAGCTAAAAAAGATATATTGTGAATGTATGTTAGAGAAATTAAATTTATCATTAGAAGAAATAGAACTTCTGAGAGAACTTCAAAGAAATGAGAAGTATAAAAAAGACTATGTAAAAATAACATCAATTTTAATGTTAAATGATGGTTTATCATTTGAGTTTGTTTCAAGATATTTGGGAATAGATATATCAACAGTTAGAAGATATATGAATAGTTATGTATCATTAGGTTTAGATAAATACTTATCTAGTAATTATCATATAAATACAGGTAAATTAAGTATAGAACAAAAATATTTATTGAAATTAGAATTGTCAACAAATTTACACTTAACAAGTCGTTCAATTTGTGATTATATAGAGCAAGAATTTAATGTAATTTACACACCAGAAGGTCTAGTTCCTTTGTTACACAAATTAGGTTTTAGTTATAAGAAAACAAAGCTAGAACCTTGTAATTATGATGTAGTTAAGCAACTAGAATTTATAGAGAATTTTGAATTTTTAAATACTAATTTACCAGAAACAGAATCAATTTATTTTGCAGATGCAGTTCATCCTCAACATAATACAAAGAGTAGTTATGGTTGGATATTGAAAGGTGAAGAAAAAGAAATAAAAGCAGTAAGTGGTAGGCAAAGATTAAACATAAATGGTTTGTTAAATGCTAATGATGTAACAGATATAATAGCAATAGAAAGTCCTACAATAAATATGCAAAGTACAATTGAGCTATATAAAGAACTTGAGTTAAGAAATCCTAATAAAACTAAAATTTATGTCATTTGTGATAATGCTCGATATTATAAAAATAAAATCCTAGAAGAATGGCTTAAAACATCTAAAATAGAACAAATATTTTTACCTCCATACTCTCCTAATCTTAATATTATTGAACGGCTTTGGAAGTTTATAAAAAAAGAGCTAATAAATTCTACTTTCTATAGAACTTTCTCAGAATTTAAAGAAAATATTATGAACTTCTTTAACAATACTAATAAATATGAATCTAAACTTAAGTCATTACTTACTTTAAAATTTCATATTAAAAAAATGCAAACCAATTAATTGTTAGTATAAAAGAAAGTAGTAATTTTGAAGAAATATAGTAAATTTTTAGGCTTATTTTTAGTATTAATTGTTAATAATGCTTATGCAGAAGAAAATAAATCAACAACTAGCCCAAATGTTAATAAGGAGTCATATGAAAAAGAAGATAATTGGAAATTTAAAGGTCAAGTTCTTTTAAGGGGTGAGTTTGATGGTAGAGACTTTACAAATCAAACACCACCTAATGCTTATACTAGTATGAGAACTAGACTAAGTGCAGAGAAAAATAATTTATTTGATAATGTAGACTTTTTTGCACAAATAGAAGACTCTAGGTTATTAGGTGAATCTGGTGCAGCAGTAAGTAATTTTAAAAATTTAGATCTACATCAAGGATTTATAAATTTTAAATCTCCTTTTCAAGTTCCATTTGATTTACAACTTGGACGTTTTGAAATGGCATATGGAACAGAAAGATTTTTCTCAGCACTTCCTGGTTGGAATTATATAGGTAGAGCATTTGATGGTGCTAGAGTAAAATATTCTAACAACAGTTTATTTGATTTTAAGTTTGATTTATTTGCATTATCAATAAATACTTCTGCAAAATATATAAGTAATGCAACTCCAACTACTTATTTATTACCATCTCCTATAGACATAGGTAATGGTATATATGGATTTTGGTCAACTAGTAAATTTAATCCTATGGCTGAAATAAATGTATTTTCATACTATGAAGATAATAGAAAACAAACAAAACCAAATATAAATGATGTACAAAGATTAACAACAGGTATAAGCCATAAGGGAACATACTTGGAACATTTTTCAACTGTTGAAGAGTTTGCATTTCAAAAAGGAAGTGTAAGTGGTCAAGATGTAACAGCTTATGTAGGATCATTACAAGGATATTATAATATAAATGATTTTAAAATTGGTTTAGGTGCTGATATTTTATCAGGAAATAACCCTAATTCAAAAAATACAAATAATACAATTACAATGCCTTATGGTAATGGTCATTTATATCATGGTTACATGGATTACTTTACTAATATACCTGATAATACAAAGAATCTTGGTTTAAATGATTTTTATCTTAAGACAGCCTGGGAGAAAAAAGAATTTCCTTTAGGAGTTAAATTTGATATACATCATTTTACTTCTAATCAAGTTTCAACAAATGGTTTATCGACATTTGGTCAAGAAGCAGATTTAACTTTAAATTATGCTTATAGTAAGCAAGGAACATTAATATTTGGTTTGAGTGGTTTTTTACCAAGTGATTTGTTTAAATCTGATATGTTCTGGGGTAAAAACAGAACAGATCCATCATATTGGGCTTATTTAATGACTATATACAATTTCTAGATAAAATTTTTATTAATATATACTAGATATTTATTTAAATATTATGTGTTTATTTCTTAACTTCAATATTTTTATTAATAGCATCTGCTAACATTATTTTCATCATCAAAATAGAAGAAAATAATTGTATAAAAAATGATACACCAATTATAAGATTAGTAGAGTTAAGAAATAAATCTTTAAATTGGTCTTCATAAAAGAAAATATATATAAATGAAGCCCAATGAATAACAACTATAAAAAAAGCAAGAACTTTACCTATAATATCTTCTGCTACAGTAAAACCTAATATACATCCAAGACCATATACAATAAAACCTGAATATGTAATTCCATATATCCAATCAAACATATGTAATTCATATATAGTAAGATCATTAATTGAACCTATAATATAAAATGTAAGATTAGTTAAAACGGTTCCTTGAAATAGAGCTGTGTACATATATATCATTCCATAGAACTCACCCACAGCTTTTATTTTAGGATTTTTGCTTTCACTAAGCTTTGAAATAGAAAAAATTGAGAATGCAACATAAAAGCCAATAAGTATAGCAACACCAAAACCTAAATGTATTAAAAGCTGGTAATTATACCAATATGAATAACTTATACTTGCCATTAGAACGAGATATAATGCATGGGATAAATATCTAATAATAAAATCCATTTTATTTAACCTTTTGTTATTATCTAGACTATTTTATTATATCGATAATCTTTTTATCAATGTTATTTTATACTAAATACTATAAAATCATTTGATTGATCATCAGAAAATCTAAAATATTTTCTACTAATAGCTTTTTTATCTATCTAGTTTTGAAATAATTTAAGTTTACTTAAAAAATAATTATAATCCTCTGTAGTAAGAAGACATTCTTTAACAAAACTACTAGTATCTCTAGATAAAGAATCTAAAATATTTTGTGGCGTATTCTTATTAAGTGCAGTAAAGCCCCTAACTATTTCATTTTGATCACGAGAGAGATCGCCTAGCATATATTCAGTAGCATTGGTATTAAGTGCAGTACAAGCTCTAACATAAGGTTCTGTATCACGTTTTAGATCACTTAACATATATTCGGTAACATTAGGATTAATGGCAAGATAACATCTTACTCTAAAATCTTTATCACGTTTTAGATCACTTAATATATATTCGGTAGAATTAGGATTAAGTGCAGTACAAGCTCTAACGTAAGCATCTGTATCACGTTTTAGATCACTTAACATATATTCGGTAGCATTAGGATTAAGTGCAACCATTGCTCTAACATAAGCATCTGTATCACGCTTTAGATCGCTTAATATATATTCGGTAACATTAGGATTAAGTGCAACCATTGCTCTAACATAAGCATCTGCATCACGTTTTAGCTCACCTAGTATATATTCGGTAGCGTTAGGATTAAGTGCAACCATTGCTCTTATTTTAGGATCAGGATCTCTATACATATTTTCAAGAGAAATATTGGCGAACATATTTTTATATTTAGTATTACTTGACAGAATTAATTTAGATTTACTAATTAGACCTTCTCTTATCTTTTTGAAAAATACATTATCAGTTTTTACTTTTTTAAACAAAACAGAATTAGAAACAATAATATTATTGTCTAACGAAATTACGGTACTGGTATTA
The DNA here is from genome assembly GCA_046328075.1 of Candidatus Sericytochromatia bacterium. Classification (GTDB taxonomy): domain Bacteria; phylum Cyanobacteriota; class Sericytochromatia; order UBA7694; family JACMQJ01; genus JAXLXG01. The sequence continues at coordinate 25,395 of JAXLXG010000002.1, read as the reverse complement.
CAACTAGCTAAAGTAAAAGAAAAAAGAATAATAAGAATTTTTTTCATAAATTTTAAAATCTTTATATAACATGAAATAGTATTTTGCCTATTCTACCTTAAATAAAACAATTAAATCAAGTAAAAAATAATGTTTTGTTCCAGCAAAATAATATTATTTCAAATATAATCTATGTGAAAATTTTTAGAATATTTATACTATCAGTTTATAATTTATTTCTGATTGATTTTGTGTGAATTAAATTAATGAGAATTAATTCTTATACATTTTACTTTTCACTTATCACTTTTTACTTATATATTGATGGAGATAAAATAAATGAAAATAATAAATGCTGTAGCTATATCTTTATTATGTCTAAATATAAGCTTAAATTCATTTGCTTATGGAGATGACCATAAACATGATGCTAATACATCTGTAAAAACTAGTGAAAAAGAATTGCAAAAAGAAAACTATTTTTTAAGTAATATCAAACAAATTACATTTGATGGTGAAAAAAATGGAGAGGCTTACTTCTCACCTGATGGAAAAGAGATAATTTTTCAAGGTATCAAAAAAAATGATAAATTCTATCAGATTTATAAAATGGATATAAATGGTAAAAATGTAAAGCTTATAAGTACAGGAAAAGGAAAAACCACTTGTTCATATTTTTCTCCTGATGGTAAAAAAATAATTTATGCATCAAGTCACTTAGATCCAGAGTCAGAAAAAAAGATGCCTACTAAACATGGTAGCTATAGCTGGGATTTTGAAGGCTCTATGGATATTTTTCAAGCAAATCCAGATGGTACTAATCTAAATAGATTAACTAATACAAAAGGATATGATGCTGAAGGGACATATTCTCATAATGGAAAAAAAATAGTCTTTACTTCTCAAAGAGATGGCGATTCTGAGCTTTATATAATGGACTCTGACGGAAAAAATCAAAAAAGACTAACAAATTATAAAGGCTATGATGGAGGTGCATTCTTTTCACCTGATGATAAAAAAATAGTTTATCGTCGTTTTGATAATTATGGTAATGCTCAAATAGTATTAATGAATAGTGATGGAACAAATGTAAAAGAAATAACTGGTTCAAAAGCTATAAACTGGTGTCCTGCATTTCATCCTGATGGAAAGCACATAATTTTTTCTTCTAATATAAGTGGTAGAAGAAATTTTGACCTTTTCATAATGGATTATAATGGAAATAATATAAAACAAATAACTTATGATAAAAACAGTGATGTTTTACCTATTTTTTCTCCAGATGGTTCTAAATTAATGTGGACATCTACCAGAAAAGATGGGAAATCTCAAATCTATATAGCTGATTTTAATAATAAGGCTTTAAATAAAGAAGATAAATACAATAAAAACCTATATAATGATTTAAAATATCTTGCATCTGACTCTTTACAAGGTAGAAGAGCAGGAACTATTGGTGCAGATAAAGCATCTGAATATATAGCGAATCAGTTTTCAAAAATTGGTTTAAAAAAAGGCAATAAAAACTCATATTTTCAAAGTTTTGATATAACAACAGGTATTAATCTTACAGATAATAATCATTTAAAAATTGATGAAAATAATGCTGAGTTAAATAAAGATTTTATTCCCTTAAGTTTTTCTGATAATGGAGAGCTTAATGAAGATTTAGTATTTGTTGGTTATGGTATCAATGCTCCTGAATTTGGATATGATGATTATAAAAATATTGATGTAAAAAATAAAATTGTTGTTGTTTTAAGGCATGAACCACAAGAGAAAGACACTAATAGTAAATTCAATGGTAATAAACCAACTCAATATTCAGAATTAAGATATAAAGTTTTTACTGCTAAAACTAGAGGGGCTAAAGGATTTATTTTAGTTAATGGTGAAGTAAATTATGATGAAAAAGAAGATGAGTTAATTCCACTTAAATCTTTTGGTGGTACAGGTAATCTTGGTATACCAGCCATCCAAGTAAAAAATAATTTTATAAAAAAATATATTAACCTAAAAGAAATTCAAGAAAATATTGATAAAAACTTTAAATCAAATTCATTTGCTTTAAATCAAAAAATTAGTCTAAAAGTTGATTTAAAAAAAGAGTATAAGTCAACAAATAATGTTATAGGTTTTATTGAAGGTAGTGATAAAAATCTAAAAAATGAAGTAATTGTCATAGGAGCTCATTATGATCACTTAGGTTTGGGTGGAAATGAATCGCTCTCTGATTCTAAAAAAGAAGAAGTTCATAATGGAGCAGATGATAACGCATCTGGAACTTCTTCAATGATTGAACTTGCAAGACAATTAAAAAATTATAAATCAAAAAGAACTATAGCTTTTATTGCTTTTTCAGGAGAAGAACTTGGCTTACTTGGTTCATCATATTTTACATCCAACCCAACTTTAAAAAATATAGTCGCAATGTTAAATATGGATATGGTTGGAAGATTAACAGATAATAAATTATCTATAGGTGGAATAAAGACAGCTAAAAGCTTTGAATCTACAATAAAAAGCTTAAATAATAAATATAATTTTAAGATGAGTTATTTTAATGATGGTTATGGTCCAAGTGATCATATGGCTTTTTATCTAAAAAATATTCCTGTTTTATTCTTTTTTACAGGAATACATGATGATTATCATAGACCAACAGATGATACATATAAGGTTAATTTTTTAGGTATGGAAAAAGTTATTAAGTTGGTAAAAGATATAGCTATTAAAATTGATAAAAATAATCAAAAACCTCAACTTGTAAAAATTGCACCAAGTCCAAATATGAGTGCTTCTTCTAGCGGAAAAAGTAATGGTGCTTATCTTGGTACAATACCTGATTATACTTCAATGAATTCAAATAATGGTGTTAAGATTTCTGGAGTAAGAGAAGGAAGCCCTGCTGAAAAAGGAGGTCTTAAAGGAGAGGATATCATTATTAAATTTGATGATATTAAAATAAATACAATTTATGATTATACCTATGCTCTAAAAGCTAAAAAACCAGGTGATAAAATATTAATTATAGTGCTTAGAAATGGTAAAGAAAATAAACTTGAAATAATTGCAGGAAAAAAATAAATTTTATTGCATGAAAATCTTTATAATTATTTAAAAATATGATATAAATTAAATTTAATTAAGTTTAATCTCATAGCTTAATTTTATTTATAAAGTTATCTAAGTCAAAACAAAATTATTAATGTTAGGGAAGGTAAAATCAATGGCAAAGGCAAAAGCACCGGTAGCAAATGAAATACAAGTATTTGAGGAGTTTACTGATAAAGAAGTTTTAACTATTTCTAAGTTTTCAGAAAAAAAGTTTTATCAAAGATCTGAAACCGTTTTTAAAGAAAATTCACAAGATGCTTCTTTATATGTAGTTTTAAAAGGTCAATTAGAAGCTTTAGCCCATACATCTGATGGTAAAAAAATTAGTCTTTCTATGATAGATGAAGGCGAAGTTTTTGGTGAATTATCTTTTCTTGATGGAAAAGCAAGATCTGCAACAATTATTGCAGTAAAAGATGTTGAGTTGTTACAAATTACAAGAGATGATTTTGAAAACTTAAGAGTTCAACATCCTGATATTGCTTCAAAACTAATAATGGACTTAGCAAGAGTAGTAAGTTTAAGGCTTAGAAACGCAGATAAATTTATTGTAGATATTTTCCAACTTATTAATAATAATGAAGCGTCTGAAGAATCTAATAAAGCTAAAGTAGTTAGTAAAACCAAAAAAGCTCCTGCTAAAGCTGTAGAGAAAAAAGCTGAAACTAAGGCTGTTAAAAAAGAAGCTCCTAAAGCTAAAGCAGCTAGTAAAACCAAAAAAGCTCCTGCTAAAGCTGTAGAGAAAAAAGCTGAAACTAAAGCTGTTAAAAAAGAAGCTCCTAAAGCTAAAGCAACTAGTAAAACCAAAAAAGCTCCTGCTAAAGCTAAGAAAAAATAATTTTATAAATTAAAATATAAATTTAAAAAAACCTTTAATACTTTATTATTAAAGGTTTTTAATTTTAACCAAAAGTTAATTTTATTATTACCTTTATTTAATATAAAAAGAGTAATATTAAATATATAAGTTAGATAAAGCGTAGATATCAGGAGTAAAATAAAAATGTTCAAAAAAATTCTTTCACTTGTTACATTAACAACATTAAGTTTTAATATTACTGCATGTGGTTCTGATACCTCTACAATTAATTTAGCTACACAAACAGTTCAACAACCACAACAAGCTCAAGCTCAATCCTTTGTTGGTGTTTATAAAGAAGTGAAAAGTGCGAGTGCTTTAGCTTTTCAAGAAATGGACAAAAATAACGATAGAGTTATTACAGCTGATGAATATGGAACAACTACAGTTGATGGACAAACATCATTTAAAGCTATTGATAAAAACCATGATGGTAAAATAACAACACAAGAAATGATGACAGGCTTTTTTAGTAGAGTTGGTCTTACCTTAAGACTTAAAAAAGCAGCAGATACATTATTTAAATCAGTTGATAGAAATAAAGATAAATTAGTTTCTAGAGAAGAAATAACAGTATCTGGTCTATCAAAAGCTTATATTGATTCTTTTGCAAAATATGATGTTCAAAAGAAAACATTATTTCATAAAGATGCTCCAGACTTACTAAGTGCTTCAGAATTTGAAAACCTTTATGCTTTTGTTGCAGTTAATAATTTAAGACAAGCTCCTCCAGCTACAACTCCTGCACCAAGTGCAGGTGCTCCTGAAGTTAGCCCTCCTCAAACAGCACCAAATCTTGATGTTTCAGAAGATGACTTAAATGATGTAATTGATGGTGAAAACGTACAAGCTTAGAAAATAGTAAAAAAGAGGGTTGAAAATTTCAACCCTCTTTTTTTATGAAATAATTTAATCTAAATAAAAAGGGCTGTATTTTTATATACAGCCCTTTTTATTTAACTTTATTAAAAAAATTATTTTTTTGTTTCTTTATAATTTACATGTTTATTAAGAATTGGATCGAATTTTTTTAATTCAATACGATCTGGATCGTTACGCTTATTTTTTGTTGTTGTATAACGATGTGAACTTTCTGTACTTTGTAAAACTATTATGCCTCTTGCACCTGGTTTAGCCATTTTAAATCACTCCTCAAAAATTATTATTAAGTATATTATTTATGTTTTAAATTAAAACCTAATATACAGGATTATTTTACCTTTGATCTTTTAGATACTACTTATAGGGTATCCTAACCTAAACTTAATCATTATATCATTTTTTATTAATAAGTCTAGACTAACTATAAATTTCTTGAAATTTCTTATAATGAAAAATCTTCTCCTAAATAATGTTTACGTGCAACCTCACTATTTGCCAAATTCTCTTTAGTTCCTTTTTCTATAACTTTTCCATCACTTAATATATAGCCTCTATCAATTATTTTTAGAGTTTCTCTTACATTATGGTCGGTTATTAAAACGCCTATATTACGGCTTTTTAATAAAACAATCATATCTTTAATTCCCGAAACTGCTATTGGATCTATACCTGCAAAGGGTTCATCAAGTAATAAGAATGATGGCTTGTTTGCAACAGCTCTAGCTATTTCAACCCTTCTTCTTTCTCCACCAGACAAATCTGAACCTTTAGAATGTCTAATATGTGAAATATTAAACTCATCTAAGACATCTTCTAATTGATAATGTTGAGATTGTTTAGCATTAAAATTTATTACTTGGAAAATATCATGTATTTCTGTTTCTCTAAAATTATTATCTCTTAGAAATGTATTAAGTTCTTCATTTAGTTTATCTTTTTTTAGTAAATCAAGCCTTTTAAACTCTTCTTCATGAACTTTAAAAATATCTTTTCTTTTTTTCCAGTATATAGATTCTAAGTGATGAATATAATCTATAAAGTTATTGTTGTCAGTTATTTCAGGTAAGTTATTTAACTCTTGATATACTTCAGGGTCTTCAATATCTAAATACTTTATTATTGGTTTTATTAACTCAATTTTCTTTTCCTTATCAACTGTAATTTTAAATTTTTCATAGATTTCATCTTTTTTAATTTTCCAGATAACACCTAAAAACTCTTCAAACTTTTTCTTTTTACCTAATAAATAAAATTTTGAGAAGTCATTTAAAAAAGTTGCAACTCTTTCTCTATGCTCGTCTATATTAAGTTCTAAATTTTTCATTATCTTAGAAATAAAAAAAACTTTGTCATTAACATTTTTTAATGGTTCTGTTATTTCTATTGTCTTAATTTTCATTAATTCTGATTGTTCATCAGGTTCTGATATAGAATCATTTAAAAATCTATCATAATAAGTTTGATATTTAGTTCTTTTCCACCAACTTCTTTCTGATTTTCTTAAAATCATATCAATTTTTTCTGCAACACTAAGAGTAGGAGCACCACCTCTTAATTCCCAAATTGCTCTTATATTTTGTTCAACAGTTAGTTTTCTAAATACAGAAGCTTCTTGTGGTAGATACCCAAGACCTAATCTTGCTCTTTTATACATTGGAGCTTTTGAAATATTTTTCCCATCAAGAAAGATAGAACCTTTATTTGGTTTAATTAGTCCTACAACCATATAAAATGTAGTTGTTTTACCTGCTCCGTTTGGTCCAAGTAAACCTACAACTTCACCTCTATTAACTTCAACATCTACATCATTTACAACTTTTCTTTTACCATAAGTTTTTAGTAGATTTTTTGCTTCAATTGTCATCTTAAATCCTAAAAATAATACTTTTTAGATATTATATACCAAATGAAAAATGATGAATGAAAAATCATAAAAAAACAAAAACAATAGTTTTATCTAATGATTTTTATCACTCAATTAAGTATGTTCTTATTTAAGCAATCTTTTTTATTAATTTTATAAACAAAACTTTTTCTTTCAGGAATACCAAAATTTTCTTCACCTGTTTTAATTATGCTTCTTGTTCCCATACTAATTTTTTCAGTATTAACTAGTTTGTGTTTTCTTTAACTGTTATATAGCTGATTAAATAACTTTATTTAATTTCTATCATCTGTCTAAACTGGATTATGCCATTTATAATACCAATCAATATTCAATAATAAATTAACCAAGTGTTAGCCTAAGTTTATATTTTTGGATTTAGTTATTTAAATATAATATAAAACTATTTATAACTTATCAAATTTATTTTAAATCTTAATTAATTTACTTAATTAAAATTCTATTTCCTGTTATAAATGGTAAATACAAAAATATTTTAAATTTTAAAAGGAGTAGAAAGCATGGGAGACAACACAATGTTCTCAAGAACTAAAATATCTACTCACCTTGAATCAATTTCTTAAAAAAGATTTAGTGTGAGGAAAAGAAAAGACTCACACTAGCAAAGATATAAAAGCCACTTAGTATGAGTTCATAACTTAGGTGGCTTTTTAGTTTATATATTCGATAAAAATTAAATAAGATTTTAATTTATCTATTTATGTTAATTTAGATAAATTTTATTTTCCATGTCTAATTTTTATCCATATTAGAAAAGAGGTTGATATTTAATGTTTGCAATTGAGTGCAAAGATGTTAATAAAGCATTTAAAGAAGGTTCTTTTTGGTCTAAAAATAAAAAAGTGACTAAAGCAGTTGATAAAGTTAGTTTTAATGTAAAAGAGGGTGAAGTCTTTGGAATACTTGGACCCAACGGCTCAGGTAAATCAACATTAATAAGAATGCTTTCAACACTTCTTATTCCAGATTCAGGAAAAATAAATATATTTGGTTTTGATATTAATAAAGATGCTTTAAAGATAAGAGAAATTTTAAATCGTGTTTCTGTTGAAGCTTCATTTTTTAAAAAATTATCTGCTATAGAAAATCTTAGTTATTCATCAAAACTTTATGGAATGGAATCAAAAGAAATTAATAAAAGAGCCTTTGAAATCTTATATAAATTAGGTTTTAAAGAAAAATATTTTCATGAGCCAATTCAGGATTTATCAAGAGGGCAACAGCAAAAGGTTGCTATTGCTAGAGCTTTTTTAACAATTCCTAAATTACTTTTATTAGATGAACCAACAACTGGTTTAGACCCTGTTTCTAAAAGAGATGTACAAATATTTCTTAGAGAAATAAAGAAGGAATTTAATACAACAATTATTTTAACTACTCATGATATGGTAGAGGCTGATCAGTTATGTGATCGAATTTCAATTATTCATGATGGTAAAATTGTTGCTCTTGATACGCCTTCATGTTTAAAGTCTAAATCTTTAATAAAAAATGGAACTCATCAAATAACTCTTGAAGATGTATTTTTTGAGCTTACAGGAAAAAACTTAAAAGAAAATAGTGAGGAGACAATATAATATGATTTTAAATAGTAAAAAAACAAGAATGAAGTATGAGTTTCGGGGAATAATGGCATTTCTTGAAAGACAATACTATATTACAAAAAGATATTTAGCTTGGGAATTTGTATTTTTATTTTATTCTATAGTAAATACGCTAACAATTGGTTTAATTGCTGTTGGAATGGGGCAAAATACAAAAGATATTGGTGATTATCAGACCCTTTATTTAATAATAGGGGCTTTAATCTGGGGATTTCTTTCTATTATTTTTAATGATATGTCTAGTAATATTGCTTGGGAAAGATGGGAAGGAACAATAGAGCATACTTTTATGGCTCCAATACATAGGATTACACATTTAGGAGGAATTAGTATAGGTGCAATAATTTATGGATTAGCAAGAACTATCCTAGTTTTAATAGTTGCATCTGTATTTTTTAATCTATCATCTCATAATTCTAATTATCTTGGTGCTTTACTAGTATTATTATCATCATGTTTTTCATTTTTAGGATTAGGTTTGATTGCTGCTGTTTTACCTTTACTTTCACCAGAAAAAGGTTCACAGGCAACACATATACTAGAAGGTTTACTTTTATTGATTTCAGGTATATATTACCCAATATCAGCTTTACCTTCTTGGATTCAGCCTTTTTCTTATCTATCTCCTGCTACTTATACTTTAGAAGGAGTAAGAAGTGCTTTACTTGATGGTGTAAGTACTTATAGTTTATTACCAATAATAATGAAAGAGTTTTTATTAGGTTTAATAATAATTCCTTTAGGCTTATCAATTTTCTTAATTGGTGAAAACTATGCAAAGAGAGTTGGGTTACTTAAACGTAACGGTTAATCTTATAATAAAAAAGTTCTTCAAAATTTTGAAGAACTTTTTTATTTATGATCTAAATCTTGATTTAAATTTAGCTCCATATTTATTTTTTAAGGTTTTTGCTAAATTTTCTCTTATACTTTTATCTCTAACTGTATCAATTACAACTTTTAGATAATCATAATCATCTGCTTTAATATCTTGCGATTCTGAGAAAAATCTAACTAGAACTGTAGACATTAACTTTTCTCTATCATTTGAATCTAAATAGTCTAAGTTCTTTCTTATATCGTTAACTTTTTCGATAGAATCTAGGTTCTCACTCTTCAAGTGTAATGCATATAGTAAATACTCTTTTTTCTTAATATCTTTAACTTGCATTATTCTAGTTCTTAAATCTTCTGCTTCATATTGATTAATAGCATTTGTATTATTTATAGAGTACTCTAAATCTATAGAATCTTTATCTACACTAGCTATCATATCAGAATCAGTTCTATTACCTCTAAATATTCTAAAATTTTTAAGATCCTCGTAAACAATTAATAATTCACTAGGTGTAAAATCGTGTCTCATATTAATATAGTCACCACCATATTTAAGAGTATGTTCCATAGCAATTAAACCATGTCCCTTAATATGTTCACTAAGTGGTCCATTAAGATAAGTCCAACCTTTTGTATTTTTAATATTTTGATCAATTTCACTATTTACTGTAAATTGATCAACAACATTTCCAAATTGATGCTTTTCTGCTAAATAGTTTAAAAGTTTTAAAACTGTTGGATATGTAGTAAATTTATTATCAAAATCTTGAAAATCATTATCAAAATTTTCTCTTATACCCCATTTACCACTTTTACCCATACCATTATTTTTACCTTTTTTATTTGGTAAAAACCTCCAACCCACAATCTCAATATTAATTGCTTTATTATACTTTCTGTCTTCATGTCCCATTGATTCCATATTCTTATCTGGAACATGATACCAAGTTGTTGCAACATCACTTCTTGAAAACTTTACTGTATAAGCTCTTGCCTTTCTATCTGGGTAATCTGGATGTAAAAGAGGTTCTGTAACAACATAATCTACACCTATAATACCTTCTTTCATACTTCTTCTTTCTTGAAATAATGTTTTTATAACTCCCATTGCGTTATCTGCATCTGTCCAATGTAGAATAATCGGAGGTTGTCTTTCTGAGGAAATATCATCAGAGTATTTTAATCTATTAATGTCTTTTTCAATTCTATTAATGGTTTTATTTTTATCTTGTTCTGTTTTATTTGCAAGATAATTATAATAATAAACTCTTAAAAATTCATCAAAGTTTATTATATCAGCTTCTTTTTCTAGCTCACTTATTTCGATATTTCTAATACTATTAAAACTTGTAAGCTTATAACTTGCTGCTTCAGCTTTTTGGTAAGAAACAGATGCTCCACCTACAAATAATAAACTAACTAAAAATGATGAAATAACTTTTTTTACCATTCAAAATACCTATTAACCCAAAATACTAAAAGATTTTAGAATTTTACTATGTTGAAACTGCTATATGTTTAAGATTAGTTTAATAATAAATATTTAATTCTGTATATGTTTATATTATATAAAAATAATGCTTAATAAAGACTGTACAAATATCACTTTATAAGTAATCTAAACAAAAATTCACAAAACCAGTATCACGTAAATTAAGCTTAAATAAGATAGTTTTTTTGATTAATTTTAATTAATATTAAATTATTTATGCTATATTGATTTATAGATGCTATATTATTAAATGTTGCTATCTATTATTTTGTAATTTGTGGGAGTTCAAATCTTATCAAAGGATTTCAATTACAAATAATCAAATTAAAGAATTTTAGATGCAAATTATAAGAAATTATAAATATATTAATATTGTATATTTTTAGTTGTATTGTGATTGCTATTTTTATATTATTAGGATATTATAATTTCAAAAAATGATTAGAAAAATTGTAACTATTTTGTTGTATTGAGGTTAGAGGAGAAATTTTAAATGAATTTAGTTAATATCGGGTACGGAAATGCAGTTTCTGCTGACAAAGTGATTGTTGTTGTAGCTCCAAGCTCTGCTCCAATTAAAAGAATTATCCAAGATGCAAGAGATGCTAATAAGCTTATTGATGCAACTTATGGAAGAAAAACAAGAGCAGTTATTATTACAGAAAGCAATCATGTAGTTTTATCTGCACTTCAAGCTGAAACAGTTGCAAACAGATTAGCTGAAGAAAAAGAATAATAAACAACTTAAAAAAGCCTGATAACAATCAGGCTTTTTTTATATGTTAATCTTCTAACTTTTTTCTTCATAAGAAACAAAATCATAGTTATCTAAATAAAAACAAGCCATATTATCAACTTTAAGAAGTTTTTCAGATTCTAAGTTTTTTCTATACTTTTCACCTAAGCTTAATAATTTTTCAGGTCTCATACTAAAAAAATATGTATTAGTTGGTGATTTTATATCTAAAGCTTTAATTTCTTTAGATATTGTTTTTCTTAAAGAATCATCTTCAATCTTAAGAATCATATCAAATGTTTCTATAGTATCAGAACTTTCATAGTATGTTATTTTAATTTTACAACCTTTGAATAAATATTGATTATTATTTAGTATTAAGGTTAACTCTCCATCAAAATCATATTTTGATAATAATAATCTACTCAAATTTTTTAGCCTTCACTTCTAAAACTTCTAATATCTTTAACTCTATTAGTTGGTATATCCTTTACACTTATTTTCTCAGAACTTATATTTGGTTTAAAGTCTTGATTGAATTTATCAATTTCACCATCTTTACTATCAACAAACATTTTAATTATTGGTATTTTTGATGTTATACTTCCAGATAAATATCCCTTGTTTCCTTTATCATAATTATCTTTTATAAACTTTGTTAATTCATCTTTTGTCAAAATATTATCATGATTAAGGTCTGCTTTATTAAATAAATTAGACATATCTGTTTTAGTAACTTCAACATGAGTTTTATTTGAACTAGAATATTGCATATCAACATAAAAAGACTCAGGAAGATCAAATTTATCCTTTGGATTATCCTTCTTTAATTCAATTTTTTGATCTTTATTTTTATCATAATTATCAAAATACTTATTTACTAAACTATTTACACTTATTTTATCCACTTTTTTATATCCTTAAAATCTAATGATTTATATGTAATGCATTACCTACAGGAGCACCTATAACTCCTCCCATATGCCCATTCTCACCTTTTGTTAGTATAGGACTTCCTTCAGGAACAGAATGCTTAAACTCTGCAATTGGAGTTAGCATTTCTGTTTCTTCTTTAACCTTACCACTAAAGCCAGGTGTAGTTCCAGCAGGAGGAATACCAACTGTTATTTCTGTTTTTGATAAAGTTCCACCAGCTAACTCATATCTTCTTTCTACATTTCCTTTTATTTTTGGATCAGTTTTTTCTGCAAAAACAATTTCACCAACAGCTTTAACTTCAGATGTAAAACCTATTTTAGCACCTGTTCCATATTCAGGTAGACTCTTTTTAGATTTAATTTCTGATTCTTTAATTGCATGTTCAATATCATGTAAAGGTATAGAACCTCCAAGTTTTGAAAATATCATTTCTGCGAGAGCTTTTTTAGCAGAAGCAGGTAATAATGCACCAGCTGGAAACTCAAGTTTAATAGAGTTTGAAGTAAATCTTTGATCTGGTTGGTTTGGTTCTTGTGATGTTGCTGATGTTCTAGTTATAGTAACACCAACCCCGTGAGCTTTAAACTCAACTTTACCCTCAATGTATTGCTCTGTAACACCTGTTCCAAACTTTTTAGCTCCAGCTTTTACTGATGCTCCAGCAGAAAAATCATGTCCAAACTCTGCTTCAGCACTTAATTTTGCTGAACCAGCTATATAGCTATATTTTTTAATATCAGCCATTACAGATTTCCCTAACTCACGATCTCCTGTAGCTATAAATTTTTGTACTTTTGCAGAGAAATCTTTAGCTTCTTGAAGGGTATTAAATCCTAGTCCAGCTGTTCCTGTGAACTCTGCGGATGCTTCACCGTCTACTAATCCCCATAATAATTCACCTTTTGCTTTAACAAGAGCACTTAAATCAACATGACCAACCCATGAAGGAGTATTAGCAGGACCATCTGTTTTCTCAACAGTAAATTCTAATTTATATCCAGCTTCAAGAGTTCCTTTAAGTAACTTAGCATCAACACCAACACTTGCTAATCCTTCAAATGAAACTGTCTTATGTGTACCATAAGCTACATTTGCATCAAGCCCATCTAGGAGAGATTTATCTCCACTTAATTTAGCCTCAGCTTCTTTCCTTGCCTGTTCTTCTAAATATTTTTTATACTCACCTTCTAGTTGAGATGTTTTTGCTTTAACACTACTTAGTTCAGCTTCTAATCTTGCTTTAGTAGAAACATTTGCATCATTATCAGTTTTTAACTGTCCTTGAGATTTAGGAGCAAGTTGAGCTTTACTAATATCAACTGTTGTTACTGATTTTAAAGTTTGTTCAATTTGCTCTGATGCTGATTTTATTTCTTCTAATGATTTACCACCTGTTGATACATTAAATGCTTCTTGAGCTTTTTTAACCCAATCAATTTGAGTTCCTGCATTTTTAAGCTTTAAAGCATTTATATAAACTTCAGTAACAACACTTATTTTATCTGTTCTTATTCCTGGTAGAGCTTCATTTACTCTTGCTCTTATTTGAGCTTCTGAAGTTAATTTACCTGATTGAATATCTGATGATAATGTTCTAAGTTTTGCTGCAGATTCAATATCTGCTTTAATATCTGCATTTATAGATTTTAAAAATGATTCTACTGTTGGTTGATAACCTGTTCTAAGTCCTCTATTTACTAATGACTGAAATGCTGTATAAGTTTCTTTTATTGCTTTAATTGAACCACCTTTACCAAGTACAACTTGTCCATTTGAAGCAGACATTAATAAAGCTTCTTCATTTGCTTTTTTAGATGTATCTATTGCTGTTTTTATAAAATCATTACACGCTTCTGAAACTTCTGGATCCATATCATCTAGCTTTTTCATTAAAACAGTTGCCTCCTCTTGAAGTTTGGCAGCAGTTCCAGACATCAACTTTCCATGAGCAGTAGCTGTTTTACTTGTAGGAGATTTAATTTCATTATCAATTTTAGATGATGTATTTGTAATATCAGTTACTAAAGCTAAAACCTCTTTTTTCTGTTCAAGCTTTGCCTTTTGGTTTGTTAGTTGATCTATTCTTGACTTATTTTCTTCAGGAGAAGATTTTAATTTTTCTATTTCTGCATCTAAAGCCTTTATTTGTGTATCAACTTCAACAACTAGTGCAGAAATTTGTTTAGGATCTTTGCTTTTTATGGTTTCAGTAAATTTAGCACCTACAGCTAATGTTTTTTGAGTTATAGCATCACTTTCTATAGGAATATCTTTTGATACAGGTTTTGGAACTACAGGAGCTTCTACAGTTTTAGGTTGAGGTTTATTTTCTACCGCACTCATTTCAAATCCAGTTCCTGTAGATGATAAAAACACCTCGAACTTAATATCAGGTTTTAATTTATTTTGAGAATCTAAACATTTAGACTTTAGTTCTCCAATTAGAGACTCTATCTGTTTTGGTGTCATGGAAACCAAAGAATTATTTATTTTTATTGCCTTTATTGTACTTACATCTTGACTAGAAATTTCAGCAGCTATTTGCTCAGGACTTCCAGAAAGATCTAAAACTTGATCTGTCTGTGTTCCTTTATTTTCAATCGCTTTTAATTTTTGTTCATTAAGAACACCAACAGAATAAGAATTATCTAATAATCTATTACCTAAACCTACTGGACTCATTATCTTTCCTCCTCAAGATGTATATCAGTTTTCTTTGAAAGGTCTGAATTTTTACTATTCATTATTTTAGATGTTTGTAAAAGCATATCAGAAAAATCATTAGAGCTAGTTTTTGAAACATTATTTTTTGGCTTACTTGATATTATTTTCTTTTTAACAATATTTTTCTTTTTATTAGGTTTGGGGCTAGAAAAAATAGACATAAGCATTGAAAATAATCCTTTAGAATTATTTTTATTATTTACAACTTTTTCTTTTAAATTATTAGAGAAATTACTATCTATTTTACTATTACTAAATCTAGCTATAGCTTTATCTTTGATTTCTGACTTGTATTGATTTAGCATTTTTTGAACATTTTTATTAAAAGGTTCAATTTCTAAAGCCTTCTTTAATAAACTTATTGCCTCATTATGGCTTGACATCTCCCATGAAATATAAGCCAAAGCTAAATAAGAAGGAATAAAATCTGAATAATATTTTATTAAATCAGAATATATATCAATAGCTTTTACTAAATATTGAGCATCACCTTTTTCAGAATAAAGTCTAATAAAATTAGTAGCCTCATTATTCTGCTTTTGAGCTTCTTTTATTTCTTTCAGAATAATCTGAAACTTTAGTTTTTAAAGCACTAAATAAATCCATATAGTTTTATTTTTTTTATTGTAATCTTTTTATATATCTTTAGTATATAAACTAAACTACTATATTTAACAAAAAAATAATAATTAATTAACTCATTAGAAATATAAATTTAACGATTATTTTATGTTTTCATAGTTTATATTGATTATTATATAATAAATATTTATAAAAAATAAGCAAAAATATATGGATCAAGTTAATAGTATTGACAAAATGAACTTACTCAATCTATTTATTGAAAAATTCCCTGAAATGAGTAAGCAAATAATTACAAGTGTTGATATTGAGTGTTCTAAAAATAGAGAGTACATGATATTAACATCTAATAAAAAATTAGACCACATTATTAATTATATAAATGAAAAAAATTTAATTGATGATTCTATAAAATCTTTACTAGAAATATATAAAATTATAGAATTTGACTTTCAATCTTTTTATAAAGACTTTTTTGATAATTTAGAGTACTTAAATTCTGAATCATTTTTCTCTGAAAACTCTATAAAAAGAAAATCTTCTAACTCTATACAAATAGAAGATATCAAAAGTAAAATTGTCATATTTAATGAAGATTATGGCAATATCTATGCTCATATTATTAAGCAAGTATATAATGTAAAAAAATCATTAAATAATATTAAAACTATAAAAAATTCTGAAGCTAATCTAATAAGAACTAAAGCAGATAAGTACTTAAATAGTCTTGAAAATTTAAAACAAGAATTATCAAAAAATTTCTTAAGACAAATATATAATTATCAAATTCTTGAACAAGCATTAAAAGACCTAAAAATTAAAGAGCTAATAGAAGTCAATAATAAACATAAACAACTCCTAGAAAAAGAATTTTTTGATATTCAAGAATCTATTGAGAGTTTATTCGATGAAGCTAAAAGTGATGAAGAAAAAATTGAATCAAACTATGAATTTTTAGAGGCATTACCAGATAGAATATCTTATATAAACAAACTTAATTCTTTTAAACAAAATGTTAGCTATCATGATAAAGAAAGCTCTGTAGCAAGTGATATAAATTTAATGAGCTATAAGATGTATATTTTATTAAAAGATAAAATTGAATTAATAATACCCAAAACGAAAATTTTATCTGATACTGGTTTAGAAAAAATTTTTGATAAAGAATATCTACCTAGAGCAATTGAAATAAAGAAACTAGCTGGTGAATATAGTGAATCCTAAAATAAAAGAGATAAAAGATTTAATTAATAAAAAACAATATTTGAATGCTCAAAAGAAAGTAACAGAATTAATTAAAGTTCTAAGTTCTAAAGAAGATATTATTTCTTG
Organism: Candidatus Sericytochromatia bacterium; assembly: GCA_046328075.1. Classification (GTDB taxonomy): domain Bacteria; phylum Cyanobacteriota; class Sericytochromatia; order UBA7694; family JACMQJ01; genus JAXLXG01. The sequence continues at coordinate 8,406 of JAXLXG010000002.1, read as the reverse complement.
TTATTTATTACTAGCAGAAGCATATTCAAAAGATGTAAAAAACTTAAAAGCTCTTGAAGAATTAAATAAAGCCTCTGAAAAATATCCTTACGAAAAAGAAATTCTTGAAGCATTATATGATTTATCAATAAAGTTAAAAAGAAATAATGAAGTAGAAAGTATATTAAGAGATTTAATGAGTATAGAGCCTGAAAATATTTCTTATATACTTAGACTAGTTAAAATATATATGTCTAAAGAAAGCTATTCAGAAGCTATTAGAGAATTAAATATATTGTTATCACAAGGTAATTACTCTCCAACAATTAACTCTTTAGCAGCATTTTGTTTTGAAAAATTAGATTTGTATACAGAACAACTTAAACAAATAAAAATTCTACAACAAATGAATTCTGAAAACTTTGAATTATATTTTAATGAAGCACAAGTTTTAATAAATATGGCTGACTATGATAATGGAATTAATTTACTTTTAAATACACTTGATACTTACCATGAATCTAAAAGTGTTGATAAGTTATGGGTAGGTAAAATAATTAATTTTACTAATTTCTTGTGTAGTTTCGGTTTACGTTTAGAGCTAATAAAGAGATTAGCTTTAATTGATATAAAAAAAATTGATTTAAAACTAAAGACAGAACTTTTAAAAGTATTAAAAGAGAATAAACTTGATATTCATTTTACAAGTGAAAATTTAAAATCATACTCAGGTGAAGAATTTATAGAAGAATGTCAATATAATTCAGACTTTTTTGAAAAAGAAACAAAATCTTTAGCTAAAAAAAATAATATATCTCATTTAGAAAAACATATAAAGTTTATAGCAAATATAATTTAATAATAGACACTAAATTTACATATAACCTGCTGCTTGAAGATTAAATAATTTAGCATATCTACCATCTGCCTTAATTAATTCTTCATGAGTTCCACTTTCTGTAATTTCACCTTTTTCTAAAACAATTATTTTATCAGCCATTCTAACAGTTGAAAATCTATGAGATATTAAAAATACAATTTGATCTTTTGTTACTGATTTAAAATGTTCAAAAATTTGTGCTTCTGCTTCTGCATCAATAGCAGAGGTTGGCTCATCTAATACAAGTACATCTGCTGTTTTACGCATAAAAGCTCTTGATAATGCTATTTTTTGCCATTGACCTAATGATAATTCTTGACCTCCTCTAAACCAGTTACCTAATTGTGTTTTAAATCCTGCTGGCATATCTTTAATAAATGGTAATGACATTCCTTTTTCTGATGATTCATGCCAACCTTTTTCATCATCAAGATTTTTTACATCTCCTACTCCTATATTTTCCCCAACAGTAAATTGATACTGAACAAAATTTTGAAATATTACACCTATTTTTTTATGTAAAGAATCTAATTCCCAATCCTCAAGATTTAATCCATCTAAAGTAATTTTTCCAGAATCTGGACTGTATAATTTTGTCATTAATTTAATAAGAGTTGTTTTTCCAGATCCATTCCCACCAACTATTGCTAATTTTTCACCTGGTTTAACATGTAAAGATATGTTTTTAAGAGTTATTTTATTTGAATTAGGATATGAAAAATTAACATTTTCAAAACGTATTCCATCACTTATGTCAAATCCTTTAGTTAAACCTTTTTCACTAATTTTTTCTATTTTTTGTTCTAAGAAGTCATATAACCCAGATAAATAAAGATTATCTTCATACATCCCACCTATAGATGCAAGTAATCCAGATAATGTACTTTGACCTTGTCTAAAAACTGTTAAATACATTGTCATATCACCTATTGAAATTTTACCTGTCATTGTTTCTATAACAATCCAAGCATAAGCACCATAAAATGAAATACTACTTATTAAGCTAAATAAATATCCCCAAATGCCACGTCTTACAGTTAAGTCTTTGTCTTCAGAATATAATCTATTAAAAATAGATTTATACCTCTCAAGCATCATATTACCAAGCTGAAATAGTTTTACCTCTTTTGCATGATCTTCTCTTGCTATAAGTGTTTCTAGATAGAGTTGTTCTCTTGCTTCAGGTGCTCTCCAACTAAATATTCTAAACGCTTGACTTGCAAATTTTGTTTCTGCAATAAATGAGGGAATAGAAGCTATTACTAAAATTAAAACAGCCAATGGGGAAAATTTTAAAAGCAAAGTTCCATAAGCGAACAATGAAATTAAACTTTGAACAATACTAAATGTTCTATTTACTAAGCTAAGAGGTCTTGTTGATGCTTCACGTCTAGCTCTTGTCATTTTGTCATAAAAATCAGAATTTTCAAAATGTTTTAAATCTAAAGTTAAAGCTTTTTCTAATATTAAAACATTTACTTTTTGACCTAATAAGGCTCTAAGTAAAGATTGAGAAATTAATAAACCTCTCCTTACTCCTTCAAGAACAATAATAACAATTGCTTCAAATACTAAATACCATAAAGCTTGATAATGAGCATTAGTAAAACCTAAATTTGGATTTAACTTTGAAGCTTCAATTACAGAATCTATAATTAATTTTCCTGTATATGCCATAATAGCAGGTAATACTCCGCCAATAAGTGTTAATAAAGCAAGTAAAATAGTTAGTTGTGGGCTGGTTTCCCAAACTAATTTCATTGCTTTTAAGCTATATTTATATAAACCTATTGATTCTTTAAATGTTTTTGATGAAGATTCTGGATCAAACTTTATATTAGATATAATATCCCTAAACTTAGTTATATCATTAAGATTATTAATATTAAAATCTATATCTTTAGTTTTTAATTCTGTATTTGTAAATATAATACAATTTTCATTATTTATATGTGTGTTATAAAAAACTTTAACAAGAGAAAAATTCCCTTTTTTATCTTCTAAAATTATAGAATAATCAGTATTTTTTTTAGTTAAATTAAGCTTATTAAGAACATCTTTTGGAGCTTCATAAACTAACCAAACACCTCTATATAATGATTTATAAGCAGGTTCAGATAAAAAATAATACTTTATAAATACTTCAAATATATTTTTAGATTCTTGTTGAGCTTTATCTTTACTTAATTTACTTGTATATTCTTTTATTTTATTATCTAACTCATTCCAAGATTTAGTATCTACAATAAGTTTTCTTAATATCTTCTTATATTTCATTAAATGTTATATCTATAATTTTTGAAATTTTTCATTCTATGATATTTAACTTTATCTTAAATAGCTAATTTAGCAAAATTTTTAAAAGCTAATTTTTAGAATCTTATTCAATAGCAAGTATGTTTTTTATTTTTTCAATGCTTATATTAGTAATTAATGAAATATTTTCTATAGTCATACCATTCTTATACATATTTGTTATTATTTTAGTTTCTAATTCCTTTTTACCTTCAAGTTTACCAGTTTCAAACACTACTTTTTTTCCATTCTCAAACCCTATAATTCTTCCTTTTTCAAATCCAACATTAAAGAAAGTCTATAAGTAAGTCTTTATTTGCTTCTTCACTAAATAATTTTTTAAATCCAAAGTCTGTAAATGGATTTATATATTTTTCTTCTATAATTTTAAAAAAATCTTTTTATTATATTTTTATACATTAGATTTTATCACTAAAACAAAAATTTTTAGTCTATATGTAATCATCTGCAATTCTTCTTGTATTCTTACTTTTTAATAAATGAAATCTTTTTAATTTCTTGATATTTCTATTAGAAAATCTTGTAATTGGTATATGAATTAACCTCTTACCTTTTGAATTTGCCATCTTTATAAAATAAGGGTCTATTTCTTTAGAACTTACATAGATTATATCTTTACCTTCAGATAATTCTATTGCTAATGTTGTTAATTGATAAAGCCTTAGATTTTCTATTACATCTATTTCTTCTATATATACTTTTTGATAACTTGGAAGTGGTGGCTTAAAAGCAAGTAAAGCACCATATTCTGCTCTTATTATCTGTTTTCCTACAGGATGCATTAAAGGATTACTCGCATAAAAAGCAATGTCTGATTCATTGTGATGTTCTGCTGATAATGCCATAGCCCAAGGATATTTTGAATAACTTAAATCCTCATCAAATACAATAAGCCAAGCACCAACATCTAGATTTTCTTTTTTATACTCTTTTACAAATATTTTTTTATTATGATGATTTCTTATCGTTTCTCTTAGTTCAAGTCCATCAAGTAAACTTCCTGAAAACTCATGAACTTTAGGTTCTTTTATTAATTCATTTATCGCTTTATTTTCCAATCTATCTATAAAGGCTTCAAGAACTATATCTTCTGGAATATGAGAATAAAATCCAAAGAAAAACCATTCACTTAAATAATCATCAGGTAATTCATCTTTCTTTTTTCTTACAAGTTGTAATTGTTCCCATTGATTATTTGATTTTGGATCTAAGCTAAAGCTTGGTAATTTTCTTTTTAATGTAATTTTTCTACCAGCTAATAAAAATGAGTCTTTATCAATATCAATTATTGGTAAATCTTCTTCTTCTAAAAAAGGATATTTTTTTGCTAAATCTAAAAGCTCCATACCATAATCATCACCTAGAGTTTGTTTTGCAGATAAAAGTAAATTATATAGATCTGGTAATATTTCATTGTCTATATTTGCAAGTTTTAAAGAATATTGAATTAAATTATTAATTTCTCTTGTATTAAAACTCTCATCTTCAAGAATTGGCATTTGTTTTGCTTCTTCTATCATTTTTAAAATAATTTTCCATTTATCAAATGATAAATTGAATCTTCTTGCTATTTCATAATGAAACACAACATAAGGTATTTCACTCATAAGATATGCTAAAGATTTTTGACTTGGCTTTGCCAAAAATGGAGTTTCTACATTTTCAATTTCATGATGGTGGAACATAAAAGTTTTTTCATCTATAAACTGCTTTATATTCTCCCAATGAGCCATACCACCAATAAATAATACTTTAGTATAAAGACGGCTTAATCTGTTGAGATGAAAAGCCATATTACTTTCGCGTTTTGTTTCTTTTAATTCTTTTTTATTAAAATATTCTTTGTTTATTTCATAAAATTTACTTAAACCCATAGAATTAATTGCATAATCATCTGGTGGTATAAAATCATCAAAAATCTTATAATTTTCCATAGCTAAATCAATCATACTTATAGGTAGATTATTTTCTTTGGCTAACCTTATTCCTTCTATCATAGAATCAGACGGAAATATAGGTATATATTCATATTCATTTTCAGAATAATTAATACATAACATTGTAAGTTTAGGTAGTCTTGAAACAGCCTGTATTATTTCTGAGTAATATATATCAGGTAATTCTACAGCAACAATATCAGGCTTTATTTCATTAAAAGCTTTTCTTACTTCTAAACAAAATTGTAATTTATTATGGAAAGAAGGTACAAAATATATATTTCTATAATTAAGTATCTCTTCCATAATATTTACTCCTCATATTCACTTAAAGAAGGACAAGTACAAACTAAATTTCTATCGCCAAATGCATTATTAATTCTACCAACAGTAGCCCATATTTTATTATCTCTTAGATAATCAAGAGGGTAGGCTGCTTTTTTTCTAGAATAAGGATAATCCCAATTATCATTACAAATCATAAAACTTGTATGAGGAGCATTCTTTAATACATTATTTTCTGTATCAAATTTACTTTCTTCTATTTCTTTAATCTCATGATAAATACTTATCATAGCATCACAAAACCTGTCAAGTTCATCTTTTGATTCACTTTCGGTTGGTTCTATCATTATTGTACCAGCTACAGGCCAAGACATAGTTGGAGCATGAAATCCATAATCCATTAATCTTTTTGCAACATCTTCAGCTTCAATTTTAGCTGAGTTTTTAAAATCTCTTAAATCTACTATCATTTCATGTGCAACAAATCCATTCTCACCTGTAAAAAGAATTTTATAATATTTTTCTAATCTTGATTTTATATAATTTGCATTTAAGATTGCATACTTAGTTGCATCTGTTATTCCTTTTTTTCCAAGTAATTTTATATAAGCATAAGAAATTAATAAAATACTTGCACTACCCCAAGGAGCAGCAGATACAGAATTTATTCCTTTTTCAGATTCTGTATTCTTTACTAGACTATGTTTAGGTAAAAATGGTTTTAATGTTTCTGTTACACAGATTGGCCCCATACCAGGGCCACCACCACCATGAGGAATACTAAATGTTTTATGGAGGTTTAAATGACAAACATCAGCTCCAATATTGGCTGGACTTGTCAAACCTACTTGAGCATTCATATTTGCTCCATCCATATAAACAAGACCACCATTATCATGTATTATTTGGCAAATTTCTTTTATACCTTTTTCAAAAACACCATGTGTTGAAGGATAAGTAACCATTAAACAAGATAAATTATCTTTATTTGCTTCAGCTTTAGATTTTAAATCTTCTATTTGTATATTACCTTCACTATCACAATTAACAACAACAACTTTCATTCCTGCCATTACTGCACTTGCAGGGTTTGTTCCATGTGCTGAAGATGGGATTAATGCAATATTTCTATTTTCTTGCTTTTTATTTAAAAAATATTCTCTAATAACCATTAAACCTGCATACTCACCTTGAGCACCAGAATTTGGTTGTAATGAAACACCACTAAATCCTGTAATTTCTGATAAATAAGACTCTAATTCTTTAAATATTTCTAAATAGCCTTCTACTTGCTCTAAAGGAACAAATGGATGTATTTGTGAAAATTCAGGCCAACTTACAGGATACATCTGACTTGCTGCATTTAACTTCATTGTACAAGAACCTAAAGGTATCATAGAATTTGTAAGAGAAATATCTTTATTTTCTAAAGATTTAATATATCGCATCATTTTTGTTTCTGAATGATGAGATTTAAAAACATCATAGTTTAAAAAGTCGCTTGTTCGTTTTAAATTTTCTGGTATTTTTGATTCTACATTATTACTAATTTCAAATTTTTCATCAGAAAAAACTTTAATAATATTTTCAATATCTTCTAACTGTGTTGTTTCATCGATTGAAATACCAATATATTCATTATCAAAATATCTAAAATTAATATTATTATGTAATGCTTTTTCTTTTATTTTTTCTATTGAATCTACTTTTATTTTAATAGTATCAAAAAAAGATTCATTTACTTGTTTATAACCAAGTTTTTCAAGACTATCTGATAGAATACATGTTAAGTAATGAATTTTATTAGCAATATCTTTTAAGCCTTCTTTTCCATGATAAACTACATACATAGCAGACATATTAGCCAAAAGTGCTTGAGCAGTACAGATATTAGAATTAGCTTTATCACGTCTTATGTGTTGTTCACGGGTTTGTAATGCCATTCTATAAGCTTTATTTCCCTGTGAATCAACGGATACACCTATTATTCTTCCTGCTATTTGTCTTTTAAATTCATCTTTTGTTGCAAAGAATGCAGCATGAGGACCTCCATAACCTAGAGGAACACCAAATCTTTGAGCAGAACCAAATACAATATCTGCCCCTAACTCACCTGCTGGTTTAAGTAAAACAGAACTCATTAAGTCTGTTGCAAATGCTACTAAACATTTTCTTGAATGTGCTAAATCAACTATGTTAACTAAATCAGAATATTTTTTTATACTACCATCTTCATTTGGATATTGTATTATCAATCCAAAATAATCATCATTTTCATTAAAGTTTTTAATTGAATCTACAACTAATTCAATATTTAATGGATTTGCTCTACTTCTTAAAACATCTATTGTTTGAGGGTAACATTTATCAGATATAAAAATTTTATCTGATTTTATTGAACGTTCCTTTAATCTATGCATCATTGTCATTGCTTCAGCTGCTGCTGTTGCTTCATCAAGTAAAGAAGCATTAGCAATTTCCATACTTGTTAAAGAACAAACCATTGTTTGAAAATTAAGTAAAGATTCTAATCTACCCTGAGAAATTTCAGCTTGATAAGGAGTATAAGAAGTATACCAACCAGGGTTTTCAAATATATTTCTTTGTATTACTGGTGGAACTATACAATTATAATACCCTAATCCTATATAACTCTTAAATATTTTATTTTTTTTAGCTATTTCTTTTAATTGTTTTGTAAAATTATACTCATCTATTGATTCAGGTATATTTATTCCATTTTTTAATCTTATTACGTCAGGTACAGTTTTATTTATTAAGTCATCAACTGAATCAATATTTATAGTTTTTAGGACACTCTCAAGACTAGCCTCATCTATTCCTATATGCCTTCTACTGAAGTCATTATGAGACTCTTTATACATTAACATCAACTCTTTTCTTTAAAAATTATATACAAGCAAGTAGAATTTTAACAAATTTATCTAGCTCTTCATTTGACATTAATATAAATTTATTTTTTATAGTTTTTTATTTTGTTATATTACA
>JAXLXG010000019.1:0-106788 GCA_046328075.1 Candidatus Sericytochromatia bacterium | reverse complement strand
GTCTATTCTTTGGGATATAGCCTCTTTAATTGCTTCTTCAGCGTTTATCATATGTAAATTATCATGTAAATATGAAGGTATTGCAGGAATATACTCATGGGGTTTAATTTTTGTCCCTAAATTTGATGTATCTACTATTATTTCTTCAATACTACTTGGTGATAGATTCTTGTTTCTTGATAACATATTTGCAATAATACCTGCTACAGTTGGTTCCGAACCTGAATTACCATCAAATAACTCTTTAAAATTTACATTATTGTATGCAGAAATATACCTTCCTCCCCAAGGTGCATAAACAACATTAACTCCATAATTTGAACCTTTACCATTACATATAGATTGTATACTTGAAGATGCTGTTGTCCCACATAATCTTGGTTCACGATTTCTGTCAAAAGCAACCCCTATTTCTAAATAATTACTTCTATTTACTCTAATATCTGTACCACCAACAACAATAATTCCATCATTAGAGCTCATAATTCCTAATCTTGCAGGAGTAACTTCTGAGATATTTAATGCTTCATTTCCTGCTGATAATACTATTGTTGTATTTTTAGCTGCTTCAACAACAGTTTCCTCAAAATGTTGATCTCCTGATAAATAGAATAAATATTTATTATAATAATTTGATGAGTTATAACTTATGATATTTGCTCCATGTTCAATTGCTTTATCTATAGCTTTAGCTTGTTCAAAATTTGAACCAGCTATATAAGGAATTATATTTGTATTTGGTGAAGCTCCTACTGTACCTATATTATTATCTCTTTCAGCACAACAAGTAATAACACTAGAATAACCATGACGTTCAGATGGAGATAAATTTGAATTATTAGAAAATAAATCATCTTGAAAAAACAACCATGACCATTTTTGTTTATTCTCTTTATCAAGTAGCAATCTTCTTGAATCTAAATCAAAATTTTTATTATTTATATTTTGATTTAATCCAAAAAATCCAGAATCAATATGTGCAATATTAATATTTGTTCCTATTCCATAAAGCCAAGAATTTACAATATTAGTTTCTTGTAACCACCAAGAAGCACTATAATCAGTAAATGTGTTAGGTAATAATGAGTTTTTGTATAGATAAATATAATAATTAAATCCAGAAGATGGTCTTTCAGGATCATTTCCTGAATCTATATACTGTTTATTTAAATAATCAAAAAATAATTCATTTCTATTATTTTGAAAATCATTTGGATAATAATCAGCCATTCTTGGATATGTAGAACTATTGACTTTCGTAATTTTATCAAATGATATTGATTTATATATTTCTTTATGATTTATAAAAATATCTAATAAAATCGTAAAGGTTTTTAAAGATGCAACAGATGAAAATTCAATATCTTTTATACTCTCAGGTATTAAATTATTATAATCCTCTATTAGCTTATTCAACTTTGAAATATCTGCCTTACTAATATCTAAAATAAAACGATTTGTATTTTTATATTTTTCAAATTTCTCGGCTCCATATAATAAACTTAAATCATTTATTTTAGACTCGTCTTTTAATTCAATATTTACAATCCTAGAATAAAAATCTATCTCACTACTATTATTTATTAAAATTTTAGAATGTGATATATTTTTTTGTTGTGAAATCAATATATCTCCATCATAAGGAGATAATCCTGAATTTGATAAGTTTTTATTAGGGTCAAAAATATTAGTTTCACCTAAATGAGCTTTATTTGTACTATGTTCTCCTAATAACCAAATTTTTTTTCTTATATTTGATTTATCATCAGATGACATAAGATTAAAAGACTTCTCTTGTTCTTGTAAATTAGTATTTATCTTAATTTTTAACTCAAAATTATCTGTTTTCTTTATTTTCATTAACTCATCAAAATTTTTCTTTTCATTTATTTTAAAGTTCTGATATAGTTTATCAATATCGACTTTAGGACTATTGAATTTTGAGTTGTTTATTGAATTTACAGGTATTAATGTACAAGATATTAACAATGCAGAAGCTAAAAAGCTTATATTTTTCAAAATTTTTAAAATTTTTGTCATTTTCTATCTCCTATTATTATCTTAGATATTGAATTATTATTGAGTACATATAAATTATTCATATTTTTTGAAATTTTATTAGAAAAGCTAGTATCTTTAATAATGCCAATTAGATATAAACTATTTTTTAAATAAATTAAAGATTTATTATTGACAATATCTTTTTTAGGTATTTTATATATTTTAGGAACATCATTTACTAAGTTATTTTTATAATTCGATACTGGAGGCATAGAATAACCAAAATCAATTAAATATAGGCACTGTGCTCTTGATGTAAAAGATATGTAACTAGGAGATTCCAATACTTTATTCCATTTATTATTTACTCTTACATAAAACGAATTAGTTTTAGAACTAGTATATTGTGACATATAAAGAGTCTCATCATCATCAATTGTAAATTCAGTAAACGAAGATTTTTCAGTATCACTACTGTCAATTGAATTTTTGTTATCAAAATTATCTATAGTTTCAAAAGTATTATTTTTAAAATTAAATTTTTTTAATGTTTCATTTAAAGAATAAAAAGTTCTATTATTTTCTAAAATATTGGTTGGAATATTTTCATTTCTAATATTTAGAGTATTGTAATTACGTATTTTATTGTAACTACTTTTACATTTTTCTGAACTTTCCATATTAGATAAATAAATACTGCTAACTTGATTATTTATTATTTTTCTAATAGAAAAAATACCATTACAATTTAAATTTTCGGCTAAGTAAAAATTTTCAAATAAATAAATAACTTTTTCAGATTCTAAGTAAAAAAGATTTTTTATCTTACCAAATTTAGCATTTTTTATATCACCATCAATATTTCCATTTTGAGGAAAATCATCTGGTTTTTCCTTACCTGCTATAGTTGTTAACTCATTTGTTTTAGCATCTATTCTTTTTATTACATTATTATCTACTACATATATATTTTCATCTTCATCTAGTGTAAAATCGGTTAAATTATTTGACTGAAAATTAATCTTTACACCATTAACTTTAGGCTCAATTAATTGTATTGGTAATGTACAAGATACAAATAATATAGATGATAAGAATATGATTTTTCGTAATAATTCTATCATTTTCTATCTCCTAATATTTACTTGATATAATGAGTATTTATTATTCTTATATTTAAAAAACAAAACTTTTGAACCATTTGGTGATACTTTTATAGGATATAAGTATTTAGTTTCACTAAGCTCATCAAAGCTGCCTATTATATGTGAATTATCTAATAACTCAACATCTTCTTTTGCTTTGATAATTTCACTGTTATATATCTTGTATAAAAGTATAGGAGAATAAAAACCTGAGAGTTTTTTACCATCAACATTTTCTCTAAATGTATCTTCTAATACATATAAGTTATTATAACTATCAAAAGCAAGTTGAATAGAATTTCCCATAGCATGTAGTATCTGTAACCATCTATTATCTTTTTTTATATAAACCGTATGTTGAACTCCTCTACCAGAATAATTACTTTTTGCATAAAGTAGGTTATTGCTATCTGTAAAATACTCAAAATTTGACCAATTATCAGGGGAATTTGTTATATCATAAGTATTTTTTTTACTATTTACTTCTTCAACAGTTAAAACTTTGTTTTTTTTGTCAAAAGAATTTACTTCCATTCTATTCCCAATATGTGAAGTTATGTCTAAAAGAGATTCGTCTTCCTTTGGTATCTTATTCTTTTTTATAGTTTTTACTTGATTGTTTTCAATTTTTCTTAAACAAAAATATTCATCTGAAAAATTATTGGTAAAATATATATTTATCTTTGGGGTTATACAGAATTAACCCTATTTTACCAAACTTAGCATTTTTTATATCACCATCAATATTTTCATCTTGAGGAAACTCATCTGGATTTTCTTTACCTGCTATAGTTGTTAACTCATTTGTTTTAGCATCTATTCTTTTTATTACATTATTATCTACTACATATATATTGTCATCTTGATCTAATGTAAAATCTGTTAAATTATTTGACTGAAAATTAATCTTTACACCATTAACTTTAGGCTCAATTAATTGTATTGGTAATGTACAAGCACTTAACAAAACCAAGCTTGATAAAATCATTCTGCTTAATAACTTTTTCATACCTTAAAACCTCTTAATAACAGTACCAAAGGGTGTTGAATAAGTCAGAAAATGACTTGTTTTCTTCTCAAATTCTTTAGGGTTAGGTATATGTATTATTGATTCCCAAACTATATTACCCTCTGTATCTTTTGATATAGCTGTACTATGACCAAAACCAAATTGTGAATCTATAGTGCTATAACTAAACTTATAAAACATTGGGAAATTCTTTCCCTTTATCTTAATATTTATTGGAGTATCAGGCTTATAACTATTAAAATCTTTGTCATCATGGTCATGCTCATCATCTTTATAACTTAATACTTGAAATACTCCACCTTTAATATCTTTTTTCTTAATAATCTTAATTTCACTAATAGATGGAGATAAACTTGTATTAGGTCTTATAGGTTCACCTATTTTGATAAGTGTATCAGTTCTTTTATTTTCTTCTGAAATTATAGATAATTTATGTAATCCTTTAAGATAATAATCTGGCACAGCCTGAGAACTAAAAATACATTTAATCTCATCTTTATTAGCTGATATAACTTCAAGAAGTATAGAATCATCAATTAAAATTTTAGTTTTAGGTTTTTCTTCTCCAACATAAGATAATTGCAATAGATTATCTTCATTTTTTAAATATTATATGTTGGGCTTGTACTATCTCACTATTAAATTTACCTTTTATTGAAATATTTGTTTTACTACCTGAGTAATCTGGTATAAGTTCAGTATCACCTAAATCATCTATTCTTTTATTATTATCAGATAAAACGACTTTATCAATAACAATATTATTATCTTTCTCTAGCTTATAATTAAACCAAGTTTTAATATCATTTTGATTCTTTTTATCATTATCTTTTGCATCAAAGGTTTTAAAAGTTCCTAAAGATAATTTAGTATTAGAATCTATAGTATTAGGCAAAGTATATTCTTTTTCTTGAATAATATTTAGATTTGGATTAGAGCATGAGGTATTAATAAGTAATACTAATAACAAACATCTTTTCATAAACTTTTACCTTTCAAAACACAACAAAATAATAATTTCAGTTATTTTTTTTAGAAACCTTTAAGAAGAGCAACTCTTGATAGTCACTCTAATCACAATATTCTTCTATTCATACTCATATCAAAGCCTCTTAACAACAAAATATTATCAATACTAAATAAACTTACAACTTTCTTAGTTATAAGTTCTTAATTCAATTTCAATCTTTGTTTTATGTCGTCAATGCTTTAATATTCTTGGGGAAAGAATATTTAATTCAACAATTATTAAAACACATATTTTAATAGTATGTCAACATATATACAAGTTAATCTTTGTCAACGGTTAACAAAGATTGTTTTTTTGAAAAATACAAGTGTATTATAAATAATATCTAATAATTCATACTTAAATAAATATTTTTAAAATTATTTGTAATTAATATATTTAGGCTTTAATCTCTTTAAATATATTACATTATAACTTTCAGAACTTTTAGTTTAAATCTCTAAAACACTTTTTATTGGTCTTCTTAATGATTTATAAAAAACCTTAGATTTTATTGAAGATAATATACCTATTGCTTCAAGATAATTCTCTGCAATAATCACCTTACACTAATATTCATTTTTTCTGGTGTGTCATCTAAAGCAGTTGTATTTTCTCTTATTCCTATTATTGGTATCTTTTCACTTAAACAAGATTTTACTTAATATACTTAAAATTTATTGGTTTGCAAAAATATTTACCTGTGGCGTTGTTAATGAACATTTTGTCTTTTCACTTTTTACTTACTATCTAGTATTTTTTACTGCATTCAAGTCATCTTTGTTATTAAACCACGTTTATATAAATCTTGAGCTGACTTCTAAAGAATTATTAGTTAAAAGCATTCCTTCATATCTTGTGATTTTTTATCATCATTAGTAAATATTATTAATAAAAGTTGCTATTATCCTATTAGATATTCTCTTAGCAATCTGTCTATATATTTCTGGGTCTTTTCGCCACTATCACCAAAAAGAATAAACTTTATCGATATTCATTAAATAGGGTTCTTAATTTACCTAATTTATAATCAACTTGTTTTGTTGGACTATCTTCGTTTTTACCAAACCCCATTCTTTTTAAGTCTATAGAACCTTCAGGAAAATTATGTAAATCCAAGAAATTCTCTATTCTTCCTGTAATTTGTACAGGACTACCACTTATATAATACAAGTCACCATCTTCTTTACCATCGTTTTTTTTATCAAGAGCTTGATATAATTCTGATGTTCCAGCAATTTGTTTTTGGGTTTGATAGTTATTAGAAAATAATGTTTCAACAGCCTTAAGTTTATTAGTAGCATAACTCTTTTGAATCGTATCATCTATATCACTAACAACTCCAAATGTTTTATCAGTTGTTGAATGTATTGTAACTTTACCAGTAGTTAATTCAGATTGATATTTTTGACCATCTGCTAATTTAGCAGTAAAAGTATTTATGCCTGATGGAATTGTTCCAAAGTGTTTTAGCTTTGTATTGAAATAACCTTCACTATCAGTTTTTACTTTAAAAACTTTCCCATTAAAATCTAAATTAACTTCCTCCTCCTTTAACTTCATGATTACTTAAAAGCTCTATATTTTCAACAATATTATTTAATATTGAGTTATTAGTTGGCTTATCAATTTCCTTTTTTTTAATTACTCTGCCTTTTATATTAATTTCATTTTCATTACCATACATGAACAATTGAATTGTGGCATCTTTTTGTCTAGGTATTATTTCTAAAATACTTAAAGTGGTAGAAGTTTTAACATAGTTATTAATCTTAAGAATATCATTTTCAAATGTAGTTAATTTATTATTAACTGATTTGTCTTTAGGAAGAGTATTATCTTGTTGTATTTTTTGTTCACTTAAATTTGCATAATGATTTTTGCCTACAACTAAACACATACTTTTTACCTTTATAACAGTATATACTTTATTATATTCTGTAAATCAAAATAGTTGCTAAGTTTTTAACATAAAAAAAATAAAATATATTTAAAATGAGTAAAATAATAGGTAATCATGAAAATATATACAAATCTGTTATATTTTTTTTGATAATACTAAAAAATATGAATCAAAACTTAAAACATTTCTTATTTTAAAATTTCATATTATTTCTCATCATTTTTTATCTCTAAATTTTAATTTTTGATATTTTATTTTGACTTGGTGTTGAAACATAAAGAATACTTTTATTTCTATCAATAGCTAAAAAAGAAACAAAGTAGGTTTTTGAATCCCAATCAGCATAAATTTGTTTATCATCTAATTTTTTTATTTCTTTTAAATCTATTATTTTCTTTTTAGAGTTATTAGGAGATATTCTTTCTATTCTTTCATTATTTTCATTAACTATATATAAATTACCAATAGAATCATATATATAATTACCAAAATAAGAAACATTACACTCTATAATTTGTTCATCTTTTAAATAAGAAATATGATATGAAATTTCCTAAAACATACTAGAAGAACCAAAAGTAACTTCATTTGTTTTATAGTTAATTTGTATGTCTATAGGAGCTGAATAATTCATTATTATAGATTCTATAGTTTTAGATTTAAGATTTACTTTTTTAATTTTTTTTGAATCTATAATATAAATTAAATCATTATTATCAATGGCTATACTGGAAATACTAAAAAGTCTAGCTTTTTCAAAGGAACTGACTAACTTTAATATTTCAGAACTAAATAAATCTTCAATTTTTGAATTATTATCTAATCTAATCGTTTAATTTTATTTTCAAAATAAATAAAGATAATCATCTTTAATATCAAAGAATTTATATTATCTTTTTCAATTTTAAAAATGTTGATATCATCAAGTTCTGTTATTTTTCTCTCTTATTACTTTAATTTTTTGATTCATTGCCATACAAATTACTATTTTTTTTTATCAACACTCATATTAGAAGTTGGAAAATCAAACTTAGCATTTGATATAGTTCCATTATAAAAACTTTAATCTGAGCTAATTTGAGTTACAGGGTTATAAGCACTAATAAAACTAAGCTTGACAGTAAAACTTTACTTAATAATTTTTTCAAGATTTAAATCTCTAAAACACTTTATTGGTCTTCTTAGATTTATAAAACTTATTTATTGAAGATAATATCCCTATTGCTTCAAGATAATTATCAGCAATAATAACTTTATCACTAATATTCATTTGTGTGTCATCTAAAGCAGTTGTATTTTCTCTTATTCATTATTGGTATATTTTTATTTAAACAAGATTTTACCCAATCACCATTCATAACAGATAAAGGACAAACAACAGCACTTATATCATTAATAGAAATTGTATTATGTGATATGTAGTTATTATCTACAAAAGAAGGTGCAAACTGTAAACCTCTTATAACACAAGGGATATATGTATAACCTATTTCTTCTGCTGAAACTCTAGGATCAACTATTGTTCTTTCATAATCTTCTAAAAAAACAGGTGCATGAGCAGCAGGAAGATTTGTTTTTTCTACAATTAAATGTGAAATCATTGCTTCAATTCTACCTATTGGGTCAACACCAACACCTGTTAAATATATATCTGCTTGTTCTTCAAAAGGATTTTCAAGAACTGCAAAAATTGCAATAGCTGTAACTCCTTGATTAATTAATTTCTCACAAGACTTATATATTGTATTTTTATCTTTTATAATCCCACCAAATAAACCATTATCTTCTTTTGTAATCCTTGCCCCAATTTCTTCTTCTGTAAATGTATAAGCTAAAATCTCAGCACCAAAAACAGCAGAACAAGAATTTATTGCATTAATAATATGAATTTCTTTAGGTTTGGCTTTTTTATCAATTATGATTCCAATTTTATTATGAGATTTTTTTAAATTAATTTTTCCTTCTAAAAATTTATCAAGAGCTAAACCTTCAACATATAAAGTTTTTTGTGTAGCAGAATATAGACTAGCTGCATTAACTGCATTTGGATGTGTTATTACATTATCACATATACTTTCTAATACTGTATTAAATGGATTAGTATCACTAAAACTTCCATAGAAGCTCCAACTCCTGGTAGGAAATAATATTTTCATAACATTAAACAAATTTTTAAATCAACTTTTTTTAATAAACTTCTTCACTTTTTAAGTTATTTTAAATAGAATACACTAAATGAAGCTAATATTAAAAGAATTATAACAGCATAAGAACTAGCTAAAGCATATTCTCCTTTTACAAAAATTTTTTAAATTAGAATGTAGCTAAAATATCAGTATGTGGATTATCTTGTGTAATGCTGCAAATTATATGTCATATTAAATGTCCAAATTCACCTGTATAAAGTTGTTGTAAGAGCAACAGGCATTAATAAAGGCATTGTAACATTTCTGAATTGTTGCCATTTTGTAGCTCCATCAACTAAGTTGCTGCTTCATAAAAGCTCTGAAGGTATATTTTGGTGTTTCTAAAAAGAGTTACTTATATCATAAAAGGAAATCCTAACCAAATATTAGTTAAAACAATTGCAACCATTGATCACCATGCGTTGATCTGATAGCCAAGAAATAGGTTCAGCTCCGAGTTTTTGGAGAATTTGATTAAAAAAACCATAATCTTATTAAAGAATTCATCTCCATGAAAATTCAGAAATATAAGCGTAGGAACAGCTCAAGGAACCATTAATGTTGTATCACGATAAAAAATTTCTTCCTTTGATTGGTTTATTAATTAGTAAAGCTAAAATTTAAAACCAAATAAAAACAAAAAATCATACACAAAAATGTCCAAATTATAGTTTGCCAATACTTGCCAAATGTAGGGGTACTAAGAGTTTCTTGTAATTTTTCAAACCTGTAAATTGTAAATTACTTGGTTTTTCCTCATATTTATATGAAATTGTTCCATCACTTTCTCTCTGTGGTATTTTTTATACCTATTTTATTTGAATTTTTGATTTATATTTGTGAAACTAAATCAATTCTGTAAATAAAGGAACATAAACGACATAAATCACATTGCTATTACACTTGGTAATATAAAAGAGGTATACCATCTTACTCTCATTTATTTATATTTCCTATTTACTGGACAACTTCTGCCATGCTGTTGCAATCTCATCTAATGAATCTTTAGGTTGTTTTTCACCTAAAAGAGCTGCTTGATAAGGTTGTTTCATATCAACAACAAAGTTCACCTGAGGAATTACAGACGATTTGTGGCAGCTTTCCAACATATTAAAATCATCATGACAAATGGATTATTTTTAACATCTGGTAAATCATAAGTATCCAATCTTGTTGGTAATAAATTGTTTCTTATAGCAAATTTTGCTTGATTTTTTGCTAAAGAAAATCAACAAGTTTCATGCGTTCTTCTAAATGTTTTGTATTAGCAGCTATTACATAATTATGACCACCAACAGGTGAAGAAAACCCCTTCTCACCAGCTGGTATTCTTGTTATGCCTAAATTATTAGGGATTTTTAAATTCAGCACCACTCAAAATATCACTTGTTAATTGCTACCATTTATTATCATGGTATATTTACCTTGTTTTAAAACCTGTTTGCTGATTATCATAATCATTTGCAAAATCAACAACTTGAGGAAGTATTTTTTTTTCTTTTACTCTAAATCTGTCATTAAATACTGTAATGCTTTTTGAGACCTTCTGAATTTATTAATACTTCTCCTTTTCAGAAACCATTCCCCACCAAACCTGACATAAGAAAGGTAAAAACCAGTAAGATCTCTCCTCTATAGAAAAAAACTATTTTTCTTTGATGGATCTGCTAATTTTTACCTGTATCTTATTAACTCTTGTGCTGTTTTAGGAACTTCTAGATTTTTAATTGGAAAATATTTTTTTATTGTACATTAGAGCTAAACAATCTGTCACTTGAGGTACACCCCAAAAATGATTATCATAATAATTGTATTTAAGAGGGGCTGATAAAAATTTCTTTTTATAATCCTCTGTCATAAACATATCTAATGCCATTAAGTAACCTAGAGATGCAAATTCGGCAGTCCAAGCAATTTCTGCTCTAAAAATATCTGGTGCATCTTTAGCTTGAGCAACTGTTTTATATTTATTTTGTGCATCAGAAAATGGGACTTGTTGTAGCTCAACATCAATTGAAGGATTTAAAGTTTCGTACTCACTAATAATTTCTTTTAGAGTTTGTGATTCATCATCATTATGTGTATGCCAAAAAGTAATAACAGTTTTATCACTATTATTTTTTGTATTACTATCATTACAAGAACTTAAAGTAAATAAACTTGTTAATGCAATAAAAAAAACATTTCTTTTAAGTAACATGAGTTAAGTGCTATATTCTCCTAATGAAAATTCACTAGAATTATACAAGGAATTTATTAAAGGATAAACTATTTATAATAAAAAAGAGCCAAGAAATTTCTTAGCTCTGAGATGTTAGTTAACCAACTTAGCCTGAAAACTCAGTTATTTATAGAATTTATAAAAACTCCTCGGTTCTATAAACTAAAGGTAGCCAAACAAATTCACCATTTTTATTTATATATCCATCATCTTCAATACTTACAACTTTTGCTATTCCATTTAAAAACTCTTCTGCTGAATCATACATAGCAGGTATTTCAAGAGAACCATTTTTATTTATATATCCCCATTTACCAGATGTCTTAACAGCCGCTAAACCTTCTGAAAATATACCAGCCTCAGCAAATTGAGCTTGAATTATATATTTTCCTTCTTGATTTATAAAACCCCATTTATTATCTTTTTCCTTAACATTTGCAACTTCTTCAGAAAATTTCCCAACCATATCATATTTTGCTTCAATTACAACTTCACCTTTTTTATTAATATATCCATATTTTGAACCATCAAAATAATGAGCTAATCCATTTGAAAACTCTCCAACAGGATAATCGAATTTTGGTGAAATCACCATATTTCCTGATTTATCAATAACACCCCATTTTCCATCTAGCTTAACAGATGCTAAATTTTCAGAAAAAGCTCTGGCACCTTGAAATTGTGGTTGAATTGAAAATTTACCTGATTTATCAATAAAACCATATTTATTATTAACAATTACAGGAGCTAAACCTTCTGAAAATTTTTCTGCATAATCAAATTTTGCAGGAATTGAAAAACCAACTTGATTTATAAACCCCCATTTACCACCTACTTTTTTAACAGGAGCTAAACCTTCTGAAAATTTTCCAGCCTGTTCAAACTGAGGAAAGAAAGCTAACTTTCCTTCCCCATTCATATAACCCCATCTTCCCTCGATTGATAAAGGATAAAGTAATGAAACTTTTGATACATTAGATTTGAATGATTCTACATTACTAACACTAGCTTTATATGCTTTAGCATTACTAAAACTATCCTTTGCATTAGCTACTGTAGTCATTGATATAGAAAAAACACTTATCATTGCCACTAATATATTTATCTTTTTCATTATATTTACCTTTAATTAACTTAACTATCTGTAATATATTGTAACAAATATAAACCAAATTGTAAAGATATTTTAAGTAATTTTTATTTTTTATTGAAATAGTCATATAGTCTTGTGGAAACGATATTTGATAGAAATAAATTAAATATTCTTTATTAAGGTAATTATAAAAGTAAATTTCGTATATTAATTATCCATCTTTTGGTTATATATAAAATTATATGTTCAAACAAAGTTGGATAACTAAAAGGTTATTTAAGCTTAATTATAGTTAAAATATCATCATCTAATGAAGTATTGTGCGTTTTTTACAATTCTTATTTAATATATTTACTTAAAGTAATGTATTTTAAAAAATATCTTTAATAGATACTTCAAATTCTTTTATAATATTAGATTTTATAATATCATTATCATCTGAAGCAATAGAATTTAACTCATATTTCCCATTAATCAATAAAAAGACTTCTATAGACTTATTTTCAGGATCAAGAATCCAATATTCTTCAACACCATATTTTTCATACAATTTAAATTTGTCAAATCGGTCTATTTTTATAGAAGATTTAGATAATATTTCTACTATTAAGTTTGGAGACCCAAAAACGCCTCTTTTTTCTAATATATTCTCATTTTCTTTTTTTACAAATAAAATGTCTGGTTGTACTACTACATTTGTTTCTAAGATAACGTCACATGGAGCATCAAATATTTCTCCTAAATCTAAATTTTTACAATGATTAACCATTTTTACTTCTAGGTTTCTAGAATATTTTTGATGCCACAAATCTGGTGCAGGAAGCATAATTAATACTCCATTAATAACTTCATATCTATTACCATCTTCTATAAGATAATAATCTTTATAAGTAATTTTTTTTTGTTCTGTTATCATAAAAAACCTCTTTATATAGATAATATCAAAAAGCATAAAAAAAATCTTACTTTTTTACTAACTCAAATTTACAAGGTTTAAGAGTATAGAAGCTTTTTTATGTATAGTTTATTAAAAGTGTAACTTATAATATAAAACATAGTTTATATTAAATATTTATTTAAAAGCCTAATTTTATCCTACTATTTTATAACTTATATTTTTTCCAAACATTATACTTTCCCTTCTTCACAATTGATTCTTATTCGTTTATTAATCCTATTTACTTTTAAAGCTTAGAAATATATACTAAATAAAGTTTTAAATTCTAAATCAAAATCGGATTAAAAAAGCTAATTATGACAAATCTTTTAGATGAACAAGATAATAAAAAAAATATTACTAAAGATAAAAGTTTAGATAATTCTAAACCTAAAACTCTTTGGAGTGAAGCATTTAAAAGATTTAAAAGAGATAAACTTGCTATACTAGGCGGAATAATAATTTTATTAATGCTTATTTTAGCTTTTTTTGCCCCTATAATAGCACCTTATGATCCTAATGTTCAATATAATAATGGAACAACAGCTTATGGTATGCCATTACCTCTTGATTCATACTCAAAAAAAATTGTTGCAACAAGGCAAAATGGAGATAAAGAATTTACAGTTAAATCAAGTATTGTTTTTACAAATGAAGATAAAACAATTAAGTTTAGAACAGTTGGAAATACAAGGGTTAAAAAAGGTGAATTAAATGTTGAGTTTCCTGTCTCTGCTGTTGCTTTAAGAGATGCAGGTTTAAATCAAGACTTTAAGGTTATTACTCCAGATAAAGTTAATCAAGAGTTTTCTAGTATGACTTTAGCTAATGATAAACACTTTATATTAGGAACAGATTCGAGTGGTAGAGACTCTTTAAGTCGTCTTATATGGGGAGCAAGGGTTTCTTTACTTGTTGGTATTTTATCAATAGGTGTTGCAACAATTATTGGTGTATTAATGGGATTAATCTCTGGTTATTTTGGTGGTTGGATTGATATGGTTATCATGAGATTTACTGATATTATGATGTCAATTCCTGATTTACTCTTAGTAATGGCAATTGTTGCAATTAAAGGTCCAAGTTTATGGATAATAGTAATGTCTATTGGTATAGTTAGTTGGACAGGTATTGCACGTTTAGTACGAAGCCAAGTTTTTACAGTTAAAGAAATGGAATATGTTGAAGCAGCTAAAGCTTGTGGTTCTAGTGATGCCCCTATTTTATTTAAACATCTTTTACCAAATGTAATAGCTCCTGTAATAGTTGTTGGAACAATGGGTATAGCTGGTGCTATTATGACTGAAGCAGCATTAAGCTTTTTAGGATTTGGTGTTAAAGTACCAACAGCAAGTTGGGGAAGTATGGTTAATGAAGGTTTAGGTTTTTTCAGAGATGCTGCATGGGTTCCTATAATACCTGGTGTGGCAATTGCAGTTTCTGTATTTGCATTTAATCTTTTTGGTGATGGTGTTAGAGATGCAATAGATCCTAAATTAAAGTAAAATCCTTGAATATAGAACACAGATTACACGAATAAAAAGGATAATCAAAGATTATTAAGGATAAAAAATATTTAATTTTTACTATTGTCTTATTATCAATTACTTCTTACTTTTCACTGCTTTTATTAGCATTTAAGTTTATTCTTTTCAAAAATATACAATAAGTTTAATTTATCATAACTAAAATCACATTGATAAATTTAAATACTATGATATGTTTAGCTTAAATTAAATATAATGAAAGGAATATTGTCTATTATGTTATCAGTAAGCAAAACTAAATTGTTTATAATAGGTGCATTAATATCTTTTACATCATCATGTGTTAATAATAATCCAAACGGAAATACAAATATATTTGGGGGTGGAGGCTTTAACTTAAAAGGTTTAATAGTAACAAAGATTTTGACAGATAAAACATCTGTTTCATCTTCTCTTAAATGGAATACAATAGGAGGAGCAGATCATTATGAGTTATCAAGACTTTTAGATAATGGTTCTGAAGTTATAATAAGAGCCATTATACCTAGTAATGCAACTACTTATAGTGATCCAAACCTTAAACAAGACTCATCTTATCAATATGTTTTAAGAGCTGTAGACAGTAGAAATAAAATGATAGCACAAGAAAAAACACCTATAATAAAACCTATTAACTCAAATGATTTACAAGCAACAGAAGTTCTTGATTTAAAAGCATTACCAGATATTAATAAAGTTACTCGAGAAACTGTTTTAAAATGGAGCAGTGTTTCTAATGCAGACTTATATTATGCTTCTATAACAAATGATGCAGTTAATAAACAAATTTTTGGAGTTTTTACAAAATCAACTAGTATTAATACAAATTCTTTAAATTCGCCTGAAAATCCATCAGAAATAATTAAACTTGAATTACCTATACTAACAGATGGTTTAGCTATATCTGTTCAACATAAATTTTCAGTTTATACAATTAAATTTAATGATAAAGATGTTGAAAAAGCAACGGCAATAGGAATCAGACAATCACCTGAAGTTAATTTAATTATTTAAAAAAATCAATTTATCTAATTAACCCATTCAAATCATCAACAATAGTATTACCAACACTAACAACTTTAGTATTTGATGTAAATGTCTTTTGTGCAACAGTTAACTCAGGTAATGCTTCTGTAATAGATGAATTAGAACTTTCAAGTGCTTGAGATATAATAGTATTTTCTGTCCCAAGAGTTGATATACCTCCAACTTCTAAACCTAATTTATTATTAATCTGTGTATTTTTTGATTCTCCTGCATATCCTATTACAATAGAACCTGATGCATCTGTATATTTAAATTGAGATGAACCTTTTGTTTTTTGTAAACCTTGTTCATTACAATACAGTGGACATTTTTTAATAATGTAAAAAAGTAGATAAAAACCTATTATACTTTTAAAATATCAAAATAAAAATAATAAAGAGGTAATTATCTGATGAGAATTATAACAAAAGTATTATCAAAAATGTCTAATTTAAAAGAGAGCTCCAAAAAATTTATAGAAAAAGTAAGTAATGGAATTTTTTGCAGTCTAGGAAAAAAAACTTTAGAAATATAAGCAGATATATAGAATTGAATGAAAAAACAATCTCAAGAAATTATATAAAGGATAATCATTCAAATATAGTAGAAATGAATGTAATAGGAATTAAAGAAATCTATAAAGAAAATAATAAAAATATATTGGCTTTTGATGCGTCATTTATAAAAAAAAGTGGAAAGAAAACAGATGGTTTAGGTAAATTTTGGGATGGAAAGAACTCAAAAGTAACTAAAGGTTTAGAGTTATCATTATTAGCAATGATAGATACAGAATATAACACGGCTTATCCAATAAGTGCACTTCAAACAGATTCTAATTGTGAAAATAGAATGGATTTTTACCTAAAACATATTGAAAATAACAAAGAATACTTTAAAGAGATAAAACATATTGCTTTTGATGGATTTCATTCAAAAAAAGAGTTTGTAGATGGAATAATCAAACAAGAGAAGCATATTATTTGTAAACTAAGGTCAGATGCTAATTTAAATTATCTTTATCAAGGTGAAAGAACAAACAAAAAAGGTGCTCCTAGAAAATATTATGGTAAAGTTGATTTTAAAAATCACAAGTTAGATTATGTAATTACTTTACTTGAGGGTGAAAAATTGTACTCAAAAGTTGTTTACAGTTTATCTTTGAAAAGAAATATAAAAATAGTTTTACTACTTACAAATAAAGATAAGCGTCATATATTTT
Organism: Candidatus Sericytochromatia bacterium; assembly: GCA_046328075.1. Lineage (GTDB taxonomy): Bacteria > Cyanobacteriota > Sericytochromatia > UBA7694 > JACMQJ01 > JAXLXG01. Next base: position 89,492 of record JAXLXG010000019.1, on the reverse strand, counting down.
ACTCAAGTGACCTTGAATTATCTGCCTTAGATATTTTTGAATTTTATTCAAGTAGATTTCAAATAGAGTTTTTATTTAGAGATAGTAAAACTTTTACTGGTTTAGAAGATTGTCAATCTACAAATAAAAACATTTTAGATACTCATTTCAATATGTCTTTTTTTGCTGTAAATATGGCTAAAGTACAAGACAGAATAACAAAAGGTGAATTTCACAAAGAACCTTTTTCTATGCTAAATTATCAAAGATTAGCTTCTAATAATCAAATGCTTAAATTATTTATTCATAAGTTTGATATTGACCTAAATTCTAAAAAAATGGCTGAGGCTTACAAAGACATGCTCACAATTGGATTAGTTGCTTAATTAAATTTATTATTTATGTCCATTGTATTGTCATTACTAAATTTAGTTAAAGCAACATGAATACCTGTATTAACAGGAGGAGCAGAAATATTGTCTTTACCTTTTGAATTATTAATCATAGAACCTGTACTATCAAAAGAAATAATATCCCCTGGTGTTGGATAATAGTCTTGTGCAGAAGTTGATAACATAAGAGAATTCATTGCGTAAAATGTATTATTTTTATTATCTCTATAAACTTTAGTTAGACCCGCATCAGAGGCTAATACTATTGCTCCCAAATTTGTTGAAGCTGGATTTGTTGGTAATGGTATAGATTCTTCTGTAATTGTTCTCCCTGCACTTGAGTAAACTAAGGTTGCTAAATCAGGAGCATTTTTATTTACTATAACAGAAACACCAATACCTGAAGTTGTAGATAAAGCATTAAAAGCCCTAGCTATTGTTCTTGCATTTTCAACACTTGTTCTATTTGCTCTATTTTCTGTTGCTGACAGAGATATATTTATTACTGCTGATCCAATTGTAAATAGATTCATATTTGCAGCAACTCCTGGAGTATTATTCAAAGCCCCAGCAGGTATATATCTATTTATTGTTACTCGATCTCTACCTGGTGTATTAGGATCAGGAAAATAGGTTCTAATAGCTGTATCACTATATCCATAAAAACCATTAGATATAGCTGTTGTTCCACCAAAAGAAGCTGGACCTCCTCCTGTATAAGATATTCCAGGACCTACTCCAATATCTACAAGTAAATTAGATCTTGGAATTACTCTTGTAGAATCTAACAATCCAAGAACAGTTTGACCATCCTTATTAACTAGGTATCCTTTATCATCGAAATTAAATGAGCCATCTCTTGTATAAACAACTTTTCCTGATGAATCTGCCAAAGTAAAAAAAGCATTTCCTTGTATTGCAAGATCTGTATTATTACCTGTCTGATTTAATGAACCTTGTCTGAAATCTGTTGTTGTTGAGCCAACAGATATACCTCCATTTGTTACTTGGGCTGGGTTTACTCCTCCAAGATTATTTGCTCTACGGCTTCCATTTCTAACTATATCCACCAATGAATCTGAAAAATTTATTCTAGTTGATTTATATCCTGTTATTACTGAACCAACTAAATTTCCAGATATTGTTTCAATCCATTTATTTAAAGATCCCAGAGTAGCTCTTGAGCTTGAACGTATATCTCCCATTATTACAAGTATATATCTCCTGAAATTTTAATCTAAAATATTAAAAATATAATTATGCAATCTGGAATTTCTAAATAGTTTATCCATACTATCAACTACACAAATATTTTTCTACAAAATTAAAACTTTTATTAAGTTAATTTTTTATTAAAATAATACTTGTATCACCATATTTATAGGATTTTATGAGAACAAAATCTAATATATCAATGTGTATTTTAGTCGCATATTCAATCACAAGAATTGAATCAGTGTTTAATAATTCTTTTTTTTTAGAAAATATTTTTAAGACCTCATTATATAAATTACTTTTATATGGTGGATCTATATATACAATATCAAATGAATTTTCAGTTTTTTCCAAAAACGATGTTGAATTTATTTTAAAAGCTTCAGAGTTATTTTCAAGATTAAATGAGTTTATATTTTTTTTTAAAGTTTTATAGGCATTAAAATCTTTTTCAATAAAAAAAGATTTTGATGCACCTCTACTTAGAGCTTCAATACCAACTAAACCTGTACCAGCAAATAAGTCAAGAAAAACAGAGTCTATTAGTTTACAACCAAGTATACTAAAAATAGCTTCTCTAACCTTAGAACTTGTTGGACGTGTATTTTCTCCTTCAATGGAATGTATATAACGTCCTTTAAAATTTCCACCTGTAATCTTAATCATTTAAATAAGTTTAATGATAACCATTTTTGATTAAATCATCTAATGAAATAAAACTACTTGCATCAATCTCTCTTATGCGTCCACAGTCATACAAGCCTAAATGTTTATATTGTGGTTTCTGTGAAATTTTTTCTACAAATGACGGCATATATTCTAATAATGGAGCATTATTATCAAACTCAATAACTTCATCACCGATCTTTATTATCAAATCATCATCAGGAGGATCAACAGCAACACCAACTACTTCATCCCTTATAGTTCTTAATAATCTATACCTATATTTTTTTGTATATCTTGATTTGACGTTTTCAAGTTCCTCTTCTTCATTTTCATCTTCAAATGGATCATAAGGAAAGCACATTAAATTTAATCTCCTAATACTGAAATTTTAAATAATGATTTAAAAACTAATGTGATATTATTATAACATATTTGATTTTATGATAATTTTACTTCTTGTCTTGTGGTGTAAGATCAAATTAAATATTTAATTCATTATTTTGGTATTTTCTAAATCTTTGAATAAATGGAGAATAGATTTGTATTTTCAGTATAAAAAAATAAGTAAACTTTTAGTTGTAGCTTTATTAAGTATTAATTTACCTGTTATGGCATCAAAGCTATACACAGATATTCCAGCAGGGCATTGGGCAGAGACCGCCGCAGATGTATTAGGTGAAGAAAATATAATGTTGGGTGCATCTGTTAATGAATTTGGTGGTAATTTAACTATCAATAGATATGAAGTTGCCAGAATTATTAATGGTTTATTAGGTAAAAGATTTGTTCCAGGTGGAATTATTCTTTTATCAGATGTACGTGCAGGACATCCTGACTTTACAAATATAATGAGAGTTTTAAACTCTAATTTAATGGATACATCAAATAATAAATTTAATGGCGATAAAAAAGTTACAAGATATGAATTTGCTAACTTTATGATTAAAACCTTAGATTATTTACAAGCAGATCCTATATCTATAAGACAACCTCCAAAAGCTATTGGTAATATAGAGGCGGAAAGAAGAGAGCTCTTAAATAAAGCTGTGAACTATTGGCAATTAACAGAGGGTTATACATCTTGGGATCAAAATATAAATCGTTATGGTGCTTTAGAAATGACAGCTAAGGCAGCTATTAATATAAACCCAGATTTATTAATAAGGATTGGTAATATTAATAAACAATCTCCAAATGAAACACCTCCATCTCCTGTAAAAACACCTGAACCAATTAGACCAACACCATATCCTACACCAGAACAAACTCCTGTTATAGTTCAAACACCTGAGCCTGTTACTCCAACACCTATCCCTGTTAGAACACCAGAACCTATTAAACCAAGCCCTATAATTATTGAACCAACAATCGCACCAACTCCTGTACCGATAGTAACACCAGAACCAACACAAACTCCTATACCAATAAGAACCCCTGTTATTTCTATTCCTACACCAGAAGTAAGTACCCCTCCAAATGTTCTTCCAACACCTGTGGTTACAACAGTCCCTGTTAATACAAATCCTAATACTTCTAGCACTTCTGGAAGTAATATATTAAGATCTCAATTTACTTTTAGAGCTTTATATAATTTTATGTATTCAGAATCAATACCTTCATTTCCAACAACTCTTGAACCTGTAAGAAGTCATGATGATGCATTAGGTTTAGCTGTAAATGCAGATTTATCATATTGGTTTAAAGATTTTGATGTTGCATTTGTTAAAGATATGGGTATAACAGCTAGTATTAATTCTTTGGGTTCTTATTCATTCCCTAAAGAAACTCAAACTGTAAAGCCTGATACACTTATTAATGAAACATTCAAATTAAATATAGCAGTTTTATATAAGTTGTTAAAAACCCAAGACATAGAGTTTGCAGCAGGTTTAGAAGGGTTTATAAGAAATACATCTAGAGATTCTCAAAAAACTGTTGACTCCTATTGGAGAGCGTCAAAGAGTTATTTAGGAGTAGGAGCAAAAGCCCTATTAGGTTGGAGAGCAATGGATAAATTAGTTATTGAAACAGCTTTAGGAGCACATTATGTTCCACAGACAATAAATGAGAAAGTGGTATATCCTAATACACAACCATCAACAGGGCAAGATGCAAATACAATAGATAGATTTGGTTTTGAATTAGGTATTAATGGTAGGTATGATATTATACAATTTGGTTCAAATTGGTTATATGGAGATATAGCTTTAAATAGTAGATTTTTATTAGGAGATGGAAGTCAAACTATTATAGGAGGAGGAGGAGGTATAGGTATTAGCTTCTAAAATATATTTCTTAGTTTATATTAAATTACTTAACTTAAAATATAAAGGTATATAACAATAAATTATATATAATTATTAATTTAACAGTTTTTTTTAATATAGACACGAAGTATAATTAAGTAACCAAATTTTATTTGTTTAAAAGCTGATACGATTTATGATAGGTAAAGATAGTGAAATCATAATTATTTAGAATTTTACAAGTATCTTAATAGTTTTAAGATTATTATAAAAAAGTTTAGCAATTGAAATGGAGAAATTAGTAGTGTCAAAAACAGGAAATTTGAAACATAAAAATCAGGTTTCATTAATTATAGGTATTAGTGGATATATCTTAATAAACAATCTTTATGCTATGGCAGAAAATACTGCTAAAACAGCTACAACTACAACCAAAGCAGTTGCATCAAGTTCGTCACCTATGCCATTAATTGCAGGACTTGTTGCGTTGATTATTATTGGTGCAGTTATTTTTATGATGACAAAAAAGAAGGATCCAAAAATTCAGATGCCTGAAAATAGTATTTCTCCTCCTCAACCAGGTGGTAAAAATGCTATTAACTCTCCAACCCCAAAAACACCTGTTGCAACCCCTCCAAAAGCTCCTGTTTCTACTCCAGTTGTGACTCCTAAGGTAGAGGTTCCTGTTACTCCTCCAAAAATTGATACACCTCCTGTAAGTACTGCTAGTATGAGTTCACCTGCTATAAGTACACCTCCTAAGGTAGAGGCTCCTCCAGTAATGGCTCCACCTCCTGTAATGACACCACCTCCATCAATGAATATGCCTCCTGTTAGTATGCCTAGTATGCCTTCTAGTGGTGGTTCTAGCGAAGGAAAACCTCTATTTGATGCAGGTAAATTAGATAATGATCTTGATAGTATATTTAATGATCCAAGTTCACCATCAAAAGCAGAGCAAGAACAGAAAAAAGCTCCTTTATTTGATTCAAATCAATTAGAAGATGATTTAGATGCACTATTTGTTGAAGTTAATAAAAAACCTGATACCCCTAAAGAAGAAAAAAAAGGTTTATTTGATTCAAATCAGTTAAGTAATGATATTGATAGTTTATTCTCTGAAGGCTCAAGCTCTAGTTCTTCAAGTTCTCCTGCTAGTTCTGGTGATAATTTAGCTGATTTATTTAGTGCTCCTTCTGCTCCTATTGAAACAACACCTGCACCTCAGGCTCAATCAGCATTTAGCCTTGATGATTTAAATTTCCTATCAACAGATACAAAAAAAGAAGAACCTAAAAACGAAGCTTTTTCATTACCAAGTTTAGATTTAAGTTCATTAACCAATGATTCAAGCTCTCAAGCACCAAAAGCTGAGGAACCAAAACAATCATCTACTTTTGATCTTAATGATTTAAGTTTCTTATCAACAGAAACTAAAAAAGAAGAAACTACAAATGATTCATTTGCATTACCTTCTTTTAACTTAAGTGATATAACAGGAGGAGGAACATCAACACCATCAAAACCTCCAGTTGTTACTCCTTCAGATGCAAAAATAGATTTAACAACAACTACAATGGGTCTTAATATATCTGATTATTTAAATTCAATACAAAAGCCTGAAGAAAAAAAAGAAGAGGGATTTAGTTTATCAAATACAATACCTCCTCACTCTTTAAATGTTAATGATCTTAATATGAATACTCCTGCTGTTTCAAGTAGCACAGTTTCAGAAGCAAAATCTGATGGAGTAATTTCAATTGGTAAAATGTTAGTAGATCAAAATGCTTTGGAAGAAATTATAAAAAAAGCTGAAAAAGGTGGTAAAGCAGGTTTAACCACAACACAAGTAATAACAGCAGTAAAGGAAGATCTCTTGATACTCTACTTGTAGATATTAATAATGTTGATGGAATATTAGGTAGTATTATAGTAGGTAAAAAAGATGGTTTAGTTATAGCAAATACCATACAATCAATATGAATGATTTAGTAGGAGCTTTAACTTCTTCATTGTTACTAACATTGATACTCAAGTAAAAAAATTGAAGAAAGGTAATTTAAAGAGACTTACAGTTGAAACACTATCAGGTCTTTACATACTAACTGAAATTGAAATGGGTACTCTTGTTGTATTTGGCTCTGATGGTAAAAAAATTAATTTATCTGAGATTTATAAAGCCATCACTGCTGTTACAGGTAAAAAATAATTAAAGTTATTTTCTTAAGGAGTAAGAAATGGCATTAGTCCGTAAAAGATTAGGTGAAATATTAGTTGAAGCTAATATGATTACTGAAGACCAGTTAAAAAATTGTCTTGATGAACAAGCAAAAACTAATGAATCTTTAGGTCAAGTTCTTATAAAATATGGATATGTAACAGAAAATAATATAAAAGATGCACTAGAGCTTCAATATGGTATTAACTATGTGAATCCTAAACATGTTAATATTACACCTGAAGTTTTATCAATGGTTCCTGAGGCCATGATTAGACAACATCAAATGATACCAATAAGTTTTTCTAATAATCGTTTGACATTAGCTATGGTAGATCCAACTAATCTTCCTGCAATTGATGATGTTAGACTTAGACTTGGTAAGGGTGTTTCAATAAACTCAGTTGTTATTACAGAAGATGATTTCTATAGATTTTTAGATCAGTATTTCAAAGTTGAGGCAAAAGTAGAAGCACCTAAAATGTCTCATGTTGAGGATACAAGTGAGTTAATTGATGAAATTAATCAAACATACTCAATTGATGATGCTCCACCAGAACAAGATGGCGATGATTCTAATGTTGACACAGCACCTATTATTCGTTTATCGAATAATATACTTGTTCAAGCTCTTAATAAAAAAGCAAGTGATATTCATATAGAACCTCAAGAACATCAAATAAGACTAAGATATAGACGTGATGGAGTACTAGAAGTTCAAGCAACTTTTCCAAAAACAATTGCTTCTGCTCTTGCTGCACGTTTTAAAATTATGTCAAATCTTGATATATCAGAGAAAAGATTGCCTCAAGATGGTCGTTTAAGAAAAATAATTAATGGTAAAGTTATTGACTTTAGAGTTTCAACTTTACCTTCTAAATTTGGTGAAAAGATAGTTATGCGTATTTTGGATAAATCTAATACAACATTAGGTTTAGATAAACTATTTATTTATCCAGATATGCTAAAACAAGTAAGAGATTTTACAGCTAGACCTTATGGAATTATTTTTGTAACAGGGCCAACAGGTTCTGGTAAAACAACATCTCTTTATTCGATACTTGCAGAAAGAAATACAGAAGATGTAAATATATCAACAGCAGAAGATCCAATTGAATATGATTTAGCTGGTATTACACAAACTCAAGCTCAACCATCTATTGGGTTAACATTTGCAAGAATCCTTAAAGCATTCTTAAGACAAGATCCAGATATTATGCTTATAGGTGAGACAAGAGATAAAGAACTTGCACATATAGCTATTGAATCAGCTTTAACTGGTCACTTAGTATTTACTAGTCTACATACAAACGACGCCCCAGGTGCTATTACAAGACTTCAAGAAATGGGTATTGATGGGTTCTTAATTGCATCAGCAACAATAGGTGTTGTAGCCCAAAGACTTGTAAGAAGGGTTTGCCAAGATTGTAAGATTGAATATGAGCCAACAGATGAAGAATTAAATTTTGTTGGATGGAATCTTTATGAAAAAGGCAAAAAAGTAAAAGCTTGGAAAGCCAATGAAGAAGGATGTTCCAAAGGCTGTAATAAAGGTTATAAAGGTCGTATGGGTGTATATGAAGTCATGCAATTCAATGATCAGATAAGAGATGTAGTTAATCGTAATGGTAATAAAGCTCAAATTAGATATGCAGCAAAACAATCAGGAATGATTCCTCTTAAAGATTATTCTTTAATGCTTGTAAGAGATGGCTTTACAACCTTAGATGAGGTAATAAGAGTAACACTTACAGATGAAGGTGCTGATAAGTTATGTCCTTCATGTAAAAATGTAATTGAAGATGAGTTTTTAAAATGTCCTTATTGCCAAGTTGAATTAAGAAACCTTTGCCCTGGTTGTCATATAGAAGTACAAGATAACTGGGATGCTTGTCCTAAGTGTGGAACAAATTTACGTAATAAAAATAAAGAATTAGGATTAAAGCATGAACATGATAATCATGATATAAAAGCTCATAGCCCACCTCAATCTAATATGCCTGTAGAACAGACAAAATGTCCGACATGTTTAGCAGATGTAAATATTGATTGGGAAAGTTGTCCATACTGTCATACAAGCTTACATAAACATTAATAAAAGTATTGAAATTTATTTATAATATGCTTTAATAGAAGAAGGGGAAAAACACAATGACTTTATACATGGAAGAACTTCTACAATTGGTATTTGACCGTGATGGAAGTGATTTACATATAGGAGCAAATGTTCCACCAATGATCCGTGTTAACGGAAAACTTGTCACGACTGATTATCCACCTTTAACACCAGATGAAACACAAAGATTAATCTTTAGTATTCTTACAAATGAGCAAAGAAAGACACTTGAACAAACTTGGGAATTAGATTGCTCTTATGGTGTTGTTGGTTTAGGAAGATTCAGGGTTAATGTCTATAAAGATAAAGGTAATTATGCTGCTGCGTTAAGAGCAATTGCTACAAAAATACCAAGATTCGAAGATTTAAACCTTCCTCCTGTCGTAAAAGAAATGACTCATAGACCAAGAGGTATGATTTTAGTTACAGGTCCAACAGGTTCTGGTAAATCCACAACTTTGGCTGCTATGATAGACTCTATTAACTCAGAAAGACCTGAACATATATTAACAATTGAGGATCCTATAGAATATGTTCATCCTTCCAAAAAAAGCTTGGTAAATCAAAGAGAATTAGGAGCTGATACAAAATCTTTTGATAATGCTTTAAAAGCCTCTTTAAGAGAAGATCCAGATGTAATACTAGTAGGTGAGATGCGTGACCTTGAGACTATTAGATTGGCTCTTACAGCAGCAGAAACAGGTCACTTAGTCTTTGGAACACTTCATACAAGCTCTGCAAGTCAGACTGTAGACCGTATTGTTGACGTTTTCCCTCCACATCAGCAACAACAAATAAGAGTTCAATTATCAAGTAGTTTAGTTGCTGTTTTTTCACAAACACTTATTCCAAAACTTTCTTCAGGTGGAAAAGGAAGAGGTCGTGTATTAGCACAAGAAATCATGGTTGTTACTCCAGCTATCGCTAATCTAATTCGTGAAGGAAAGACTGCTCAAATGTATACTCAGATACAGACTGGTGGTAAATTTGGTATGATAACATTAGAAACAACATTAAAGAATTTGTATGAAACTAAGCAAATTTCTATGGAAGATGCTTTAGCTAAAACAAGTAGACCTGATGATTTTATGAAGTTAATAGGTCAAACACCACCAGGTGGCTTTAAATAATATTTTAAATTTTTAAGGAGTTATTAGATGCCTGTTTTTGTTGCAAAAGTAAGAGATTCAAAAGGTCAGTCTGTAACAAAAGAAATAGAAGCACCAAACCTTAATGAGGTTAGAGGAAAACTAAAAGAGCAAGGCTTATTTCCTATGGAGATTTCCCAAAAAGCTCAAAATGTTGGTCTTCTTGATTCTATTAAAAAGAGAATGGAAGAAAATAAAAAAGTTAAGTTAAAAGATTTAACTATTTTCAGTCGACAATTCTCAACTATGATTAACGCAGGTGTATCTTTAGTAAGAACACTTAATATTTTATCAGATCAGGCAACTAACCCAAGGTTTAAGCAATGTATTGGTGAGATAAGAAGTAAAGTAGAAGAAGGTAATTCTCTATCAGATTCTTTAAGAGATTATCCTAGAATTTTCCAAAAACTATATGTAAGTATGGTTAAAGCAGGGGAAACAGGGGGTGTTCTTGATGAAGTATTAGATAGACTTGCAACATTCTTAGAAAAACAAGCAAAATTAGAAGGTCAAATTAAATCAGCAATGGTTTACCCAATAGTGGTACTTGTAATTGCTACTGCAATATTCTTTTTCTTATTAACGTTTGTTTTACCAATCTTTAAAGATATGTTTGATTCAATGAATGCAGAACTTCCTGCCTTTACACAAATGCTAATAAATATGAGTACTTTGGTTCGTTCTAAAGGTATTTTTGTTCTTTTAGGTATTGGCGGTGCCGTCTGGTCATTTAAAAGATTTATTAATACAGCTTATGGTAGAAGATGGTTTGATGGAATAATGCTAAAAGCACCAGTTTTTGGTCCTCTTATGAGAAAAACATCTGTTGCAAGATTCACAAGAACATTAGGAACTCTTTTAAGAAGTGGTGTTCCATTAATGCAAGCTCTTGAAATTGTACAAGATACTGCAGGTAATGTACACGTTGCAGAAGCTATTGCAAAAGTAAGAGATGCAGTAAGAGAGGGTGAAGGCTTAACAAAGAAATTAGAAGAAACAGGTATATTCCCTCCGATGGTAACACAAATGATTGCAATTGGTGAGGAAACAGGTGCTATGGATGATATGCTTAGTAGAATTGCAGATTTCTATGATAACGAAGTTGAAGAAGCTGTAAAAGCATTAACATCATTACTTGAACCATTAATGATGGTTGGTATAGGTGGTATGGTTGGTAGTATCATTATTGGTATGTATCTCCCAATGTTCTCTATTATCGGTGCTATTCAATAATTAAGGTATCTATAAATGATTACCACAGAACAAGAAGAAAAGGAAATAAGGGAATTAATTCAAAATTATCAATTGTATCATGACTCTAGAGTAAAAAATACAATTATAAAACACTATATTTATTTAGTTGAAAAACTTGCACGTAATTATTCTCAAAATTATATTGAACAATTTGATGACCTAGTACAAGTTGGTTGTATAGGCTTAATTAGTGCAATTGATAAATTTGATTTAAACCAAAAGGTAAGTTTTAAAACTTATTCTTATCACTTTATTTTAGGTGAAATGAAACATTATATAAGAGATCATGCAAATCTTATTAAGTTACCTAGAGATTTACAAGAAATATACCCTAAAGTAAGTAGAATGAGAAACTCTATTCAAGTAAATACTGGTAAAGATGCTTCAGATGAGGAGATTGCAAAAAATTTAGATATACCTCTTGATAAAATAAAACAAGTTTTTCAAATGGAGGAAAATTTTTCTACTCTTTCTCTAGATCAACAAATTTCAAATGAAGAAAGTTCTATTTCTTTTGTGGATCAAATTGAGGATAGAAAATATCAAAGTTTTCAATTAGCACAAGAAGATAAAATCATTTTAAATGAAGCTATGAGTTTAATAAAAGAACAGTCAAAACAGGTTATTGAATATGCTTTTTATCATGATTTATCACAAACAGAGATCGCTAAGAAGCTTGGAATATCACAAATGCAAGTTTCTAGAAGAATGAAAGGTGCATTAAAAGAATTGTGGGATATTATGAATACAAGGGTTACTCCTTGGTAATTGGATAAATATATTAAATAAGATAACGTATAGATAAAATATACGTTTTTTTTATTAAAACAGAGGTAAATAGTGAAAATAAAAGAGATTACAAATTTCCTTGAAAAATTAGCTCCCCTTGAATACAGTCTTGACTGGGATAATTGTGGTTTACAAGTAGGAAATTTAAAAAACAATCTTGGTAAAATAGGTATAGCGTTAACTCCAACTATTGAAATAATAGAAAAATCAATATCTAATGACTGTAATCTATTAATTACACATCATCCTTTAATATTTAAAGCTATAAAGACTATAGATATAAATAATCCTATAGGAAAAATGATTAGTTTAGCAATGAAAAATGATTTAACTATATATACTTTACATACAAATTTTGATTCGGCATCTACAGGCTTAAATTATAATATAGCAAAAGGTCTGGGTTTAGATAATATTGAAGTTTTGTCTATTACTGGTAGTTTAGATAATTACAAGTTAGTAACATTTATTCCTGAAGAATACACGTTAAAGATTATTAATGCTTTATCTGAGGCTGGAGCAGGTAATATAGGTAAATTTTCACATAGAGGTTATATAACAGCAGGTATTACAACGTTTTCAAATCAAAATGAACCTATAACCAATTTTGAGACTTTAGATAAAGAATCTGAAGATAGATTAGAAATGACAGTTCCTAAAAGTAAATTAAATAATGTTATAAATGTATTAAAAGAAAATCATCCTTATGAAGATGTTTTATATGATATTTACAAAATTGAGGATAAGTCAAATGTTTATGGTATTGGAACTGTAGGCTCATTTTATACTCCTTTTAGATTAATCGAAATAATAAATATTTTAAAAAGAAACCTTAATATTCCTAATTTATCATTTGTTGGAGATCCTGAAAAAAAGATTGAACGTGTTGCAATTTGTACAGGTAGTGGAGCAAGTTTAATGAAAGATGCTAAAAGAAAAAATGCAGATCTTTATATAACAGGAGATATTAAATATCATGATGCTATTGATGCAAAAGAAATAGATTTAGCTTTAATTGATGCAACTCATTATTTTACAGAGATTATTTCAGTTCCATTTTTATCTAAATATCTAAAAAACAATTTCAATTCTAACTTACAGATAGTTGAGTTAATAGAAGATAACCCTTTTTCTTATGTTTAATTATTACCTACCAATAGATAAAAAATAAATATGGGTTTTAAATCAGTAAAAAAATTTGCAATGAACCACGAAAATGGGATTCGTTTTAGAAATGAAGCGTTGCAAAGTCTAATTATTAGATGTTTAAGGTTTGCAAATCTGGAGTTTAGAAAAACTCTTTATTATTACAAAGAAAATTATAATTTTCATCTTGGTAACAATTTTGTTGATGAAAATAAATTTAAAATTATTTTAGATGAATTAGTAGAATTAAGGTGTAAATCTTTAATTTTGGAAAGAGAGTACCAAGAATATCGCATGAAGCAAAAAAAATTAGGTTTTAGACAACCATCAAAAATTGAAAAACAATATAGACTCAATATTTATAAAGAAATTTCATGTATTTGGGATAAATTTAAATAATATGATTTTATAGAAATCTAAAATAAATTTTAACATTCAAATCTAATAAATTTGTATTTAACAGATTATGTAAATAAGAGTCATAAGTTAAAAATGGAATGGAAATATAATTATTTTCTACTTCTATCACAAGTTCTTAAAAATCTGCAACTTCTACACTTATTAGGATTATCAGTTGCTTTAAAATCGATCTCACCATTAATTAACTTTTGCATTCTATTAATTACTCTTACAATCTCTTTTTCTGCATCCTCATCAAATATATTTTTCCAAAAAATATTATCTGTTCCTCTTTCTCTTAAAGCTCCAAAAATTTTCTTTTGTGCTAATTCTTCACCTATCATTTCTTTAAAAGCCAAACAATAACCATATACTTGGTGAATACTTGATGTATAAGCTTTATTACCAGGTTTATCATCTATAATCATAAAAAAATCTGGTGCCATAATAACTTCATCAATTAATCCATGAATACCATATTCAAAACTCATAATAGGTAATTCTCTTGAATATACTTCATGAGTTGATGATAATTCAATCATTTCTTCAAATGTTGCAGGTTCTGCATCAACTTTAAATTCAGATTCTAATCTATGATGTTCTTGTGAACCTATAATCATTGCTTGTGTTGGAGGAGCTTTTATCTTTTTGAAATGCTCCATAAAAATCTGATATTCACAATATTCCCTTTTTTGTAACCAATTAACAGGAAAAGAATTTATATTTCCAATAACAGTTACACTACTTATATCAGGATGTCTATGAGGAACTATAGATTTATCCTCAAGCATATTAATAATATCTTGTTTTTTTATTTTTGATTTTTTAGTCTTTTTCATTTGTCCTAATTATTTTTTGTATTTGTTTTAAAAAAAGATTTATATAAATCTATTATATATTGAAATAAAGATAGTATTTTTTCTATTTCATTTAAAAAATAAATATTTTTATCTATATATATTATTTTTTCTTCTAATTTAAGAAAATTCCATTCATTACCTGTAGTTACACATCCATAAATTACCGGAAGTTCTACTTTATGCTTTTTATTAAAAACTTGTCCACCTAACATTTGAGCAGAACATTGAGCTATTCCTATATTAATATCATGATTTTTTGCCTCTACTAAAGTAAGTAAAGGTAAATTTAAATCAAAACTTTGTGTATTACGAGTTATTATAAAATCACATTCACCATATAATCCCTTCTCTTTATTAGCATTTAAAACTTCACCAGAGTATAAATTAATAAATTCTATATTTTGATGTCTAAGTTCTAGTAATAGAGGCATTACTAAAAGTTCAGATCTAGCTTTTTCTGTTCTTAAAGGTAGGTCTTTTGATTTTTTTAATGTTTCTTTAAACCAATCACTTGTTTGAAATAGGGCAATATTACTAGGAAAAATATCCACTAGTTTATTAGATAATCCAAATTGTTCTTCTAATATATCCAATGTAAAATCCGAATAAGCCATTTATAACCTCTTTTTATTTATAACTATTCTATTCATTATTATATATTTCTGATTCAATAGCTTTAAGTTCTTTTTCTAATTCCCAAAGACTCATCATTAACGTTCTTATTAACTCTTTATCTCCTGTTTTCATTGCTATATCTATATCTTGCTTAAGCTCATCTTTATGATTTTTTTTATGTGCAAAAAGAGTTTGTCGTAAAAAATCTTTTAAAATTTTATCTGATGAAATATCAGTTTTATCAAGGTCATCCCAAATACTTACAATTCTTTTTTGATGTTCAATATCTGGTAATGCTTGTAATAAGCTTTGCCAATCTGTTAATTGTTCTGAGTGATGTAATTCTAGTATTTTATTTTTAATTTCTTCATTTAAATTATCATGAAAAACTATATGTTCTAATCTTTTAACAATATAATCTATTGCTTTTCTACGTTCCATCATAAAATATATTATTCCCTTTTCAGCTTGGGACAGACTTGATTCTTTTTCATACTCAGAAAGAGTTTTTTGGTTAATACTTTTTTGAATATAATCAAATTCAACTTTATTTTTATCAAATTTTTTAAAGTCTCTAAAATTTTTGAATCTATTATTCTGAAATTGATTAACTTGAGGAGTTGGGGCAGTATTCATTCTTAAACGCCTTCTTATATCCTGCTCTCTTACATTTAGTTTTATTCCTTTATATTGCCAATTAGCAATTTTTTTAATCATTTCACTTTGATAAATTTCATTTTCAATCTTAAGTAATACTTCTATACAGCCTTCAACAGCATTTGATTTACCTTCTGCTGTGGATAAATCTACAGATAAAGATTTTTCTATCTTAAATTCAATAATTGGTTTAACATTATCAATTAGTTTTTGAAAAGGTTTTTGACCTTCAGAATGTAAAAATTCATCAGGATCTTTACCTGATGGTACTTTTAAAACATAAATACTTATTCCAACACCTTTTGCAACTTCTTCTAAAACATTTGTTCCTTTTTCAGCAGCTCTTTGACCAGCATTATCAGCATCATATGCCACTATTACTTTTTTTTCTGAATTATATCTAAGTAATTTTTTTGCTTGATCTGGAGTTAGAGCTGTGCCTAAAGATGCAACAGTATTTTCAAAGCCAAATTCATGACAACTTATAACATCTAAATAACCTTCAACTAATATTATTTCACCCTTTTCTTTTATTTTATTCTTAGCAAAGTTTAAGGCATATAAATGTTGTCCCTTTGTATAGATAATTGTTTCAGGGGAATTAATATATTTAGCAGGTGTATTTGGATCAAGAGTTCTACCACCAAATGCAATTACTTCATCTTTTTCATTATGTATTGGGAATATAATTCTATTTCTAAATCTATCATAAAATCCACCATTTTCTTTTTCAACAACTAAACCTGACTCTTTTAATTCTATTTGACTAAATCCTTTTTTTTGAAGAAACAGATATAAACTATCCCAAGAATCTTGAGCAAAACCAATCAGAAACTTATCAATCATTAATGGATTTACTTTTCTTTTATCAAGATAATCTCTTGCATTTAAACCAAAATCTTTGTGTTGAAGATTCCATCTATAAAATTCTGTAGCTGTTTTATAAATCTCAAAAATTGTCTTTTTTAAGTCATCTTTTTTATCACTTTCTTCTTTGTTATAAGATGAAAATGCAGGCATTTCTAAACCATATCTTGATGCTAGTTCTTTTAAAGTATTTCTAAAATCAAGATTATGATATTTCATATAATATGTAATAGCATTTCCACCTTCTCCACAACCAAAACATCTAAATGTCTGTTTTACTTGGTTTACAGAAAATGATGGTGATTTTTCTTGATGAAAAGGACAAAGACCTGTAAAATTTGAACCTGCTTTTTTTAAAACAACATTTTCAGATATTAAATCTACAATATCTATACGTGAAATCAATTCATCAGTAAATTGTTTTCCTTGTAATTGACTCATGACTCAAAAGGTTTTGCTGTAACTTCTTCTGCAAATTTAATTGCAAGAATAACATCATCTTCACTAAGTTGTGGTAATTGATGAGAAATCTGTTTTATTGTAAACCCTTTAGCAAGTTTTCCCATAATACTTGAAACAGTTATACTTGTTCCAATAACATAAGGTTTTCCATGAAGAATATCAGGATGAGATGCAATTTTTTTCATAATATAATTCTCTTAGTTTTCCAAAATTTTATCTAAGTAATCGTTAATAGAATTATATAACTCTTTCCATCTTTGTTCTGCTTGAGGTAATAATTTTGTAAAATCTTCTTTTGCTACAACAGCAAGTTTTTTAAGTTTTCTTACTGTTATTTCCTCTCCATTAAGACCCAAAACAACTTTTTTATCAGCTAAAAATTTTAAAGCAATTGATTGATCAGTAAATTTAGAAATTATATTCATTGTATCTAGTAAATGCTTTTGAGGTAAAACTTTATCCCATTTTTCAGAGTTAATTAATATACCAGAACTTAGTAATTGATGAAAAACCTTACAAGAATCCATCTCTCCAGGGATAACATCTGTTATAAGCTCAGAAAGTGTAACTCTCTCCTTTTCTCTTAATCTTTCTATTAGTTTAGCTTTTATAGGATCTTGCAAATCAATAGAAGATATTGCATTTTCATCTAAGGAAACTGGAGAAGTAATATGCGGAAATTTATTATGTATATCTTTTTTATAAGGGCATTCATCATTCCTTTGCATAACTCTCATAAGAATTTGTTGTGGAACAAGTTTTCCTAAAGACTTATAAAGAATTTTTTCGCCACTATATTCACTACTAAAACTAAATTTTCCATGTCCATAACCCCAACAGAACATATGTGATACAACATCTACACCACCTAATTTATTTAATTCTGTATGGGTTAAATTACCCTCATACATATACATTGATGCAGAAGCAGTATCAGCAAGGGAAAATTTTAATTCTCCACTCTTATTAAGAAGGGATAAAAACTGAATAACACTTGGTATTACAAAGTTATCACCTGATTTTCCTTCAAACTCTAAGAAATCTGAACCTTCACTCATTAACTATATTACATTTTCTAACTGCTTAAAATTTAATCATTAATGAATTTTAACACTAGTATTTAAATCAATAGTACTTTTTTTATTAAATTTTATTTTAAGCTTTGATAAACTTATTAGATTTTTTATAAACATAGTTATTATTACTTTAAAACTAATTTATCTAAATTCATAAAAAATATATAACTATAAAATATTGATTTTAAATAACTGATATAATATCTTCTTAAATTAATTTAGGTTCATAGATAAGGTAAAAATTGACATATAATTTAATTGCAACTTCTGCATTTGGTTTAGAATCTATTGTAGCTCAAGAGTTAAAAAATTTTGGCTATGAAAATATAAAAATTGAAAATAGCAGAGTCTCATTTTCAGGTGATTTAAAAGATATTGCTTTTTGTAATATAAATATAAGGACTTCTGATCGTATATTAATCAAAGTAGGAGAGTTTGATGCGAATACTTTCGATGAATTATTTGATAATACAAAAAATATTAATTGGTCTGAGTTTTTACCTAAAGATGCTAAAATTCATGTTAGTGGAAAATCGGTTAAATCTAAGCTTTTTAGTACGCCAAATTGTCAAGCTATAGTAAAAAAAGCAATAATAGAAAATCTATCATCTCATTACAAAACTAAAACTTTTTTGGAAACAGGAAATTTATATAAAATAGAGGTATCTATTTTAAAAGATATAGCTTTAATTTCTCTCGATACAAGTGGAGCAGGTCTACATAAAAGAGGTTATAGAGAGTTATCTGGAGAAGCTCCATTAAAAGAAACTTTAGCTTGTGCAATTATAATGCTTAGCCGTTGGACTAGTGATAGAACTCTAGCAGATTTATTCTGTGGTTCTGGAACAATACCTATAGAAGCAGCGATGATAGCAAAAAACATTCCTGTTGGTCTTAATAGAAAATTTGTATCTGAAGAATGGGATTGGTTTCCAAAATCTGTTTGGGATGAAGTTAGGCAAATTAGTAAAAATAATATAAATGATAATGAAATTGAGATTTATGGTTATGATATTGATAAAGAAATGATTGATTTAGCTTATGATAATTCAAAAAAAGCAAGAGTTGATAAATATATAAAATTTAAAGTTCAAGATGCTTCAAAATTCAAAAAACAAAATGATTATGGATGCATAATAACAAATCCCCCTTATGGTCAAAGGATAGGAGAAAAAGACTCTGTTAGAAAAATTTATACTGATATGGGAAAATTATATAAAAATCTCGAAAATTGGTCATTTTTTACTTTAACAGCTAATGATGAATTTGAAAGATTTTTTGGTAAAAAAGCAGACAAGAATAGGAAATTATTTAATGGTAATATACAATGTTATTTATATCAACATTTTGCAAAATTACCTCCTAAAAATATCTAATTTATTTAAATAGGTATAAAATATGAATCAAGAATATAAAGATATATTAGAAACATTTGCTGAATCTATTATTTCAAAAGATTATGATATTGCTTATAGACTTTTTTCATCAGGTTTAAAAGATTCTATTAGTCAAGATGAGCTTCAAAAAGTAATGGAAAAACATTTTATTGAATTAAATCAAGAATGGGAAACAAAAGATGAGTTAGAGTATCCAAAAGACTTTAGTATAAGTGAAGGTGTGGTAGATTATGATTATTTTGTAAATGAAAAAAATAATTATAGTTTATTTCGTTCATCAAAAAAAATACCTAATGATATAACTAAAGAAAATTATTTAATTTGGGCACATATTGCATTTCTAGTATCAGAAGAACAAAGTGAGTATTTAGATTTTGATGGTTGGTTTGATTTCTGGTGTATTTTAATAAAAAAAGATAATGAAATACAAATAGGATATTTTGAGATTCACGAATTAGATTAAACACTTTGATTTTTCATACTATAATATTAAAAAATTAGTATAGTTTTGTGGTATTTATTTTGATAAAAAAAATATTAGCAGGGTCTTTAATATCATTAATAATTTCTTTACCAGCTTATGCGGATAAAAAAATAGCTGTTTTACCATTTAATACACCAGATACAAAAGAAGAAACACAACAATTTAGCTTTGGAACAATGGCTTCTGTTATTCATACATTAAAAAATGTTGAAGACTATACAGTAGTAGATAGAGGGCAAATTGAAAATGTTTTAAAAGAATTAGGATTTCAACAAACTTCTTTTACAGATAAAGAACAAATAAGAATTGGTAAACTTTCAGGTGTTGATATACTAGTTTTTGGAACAATACAAAAATCTAATAATAACTATAGAATAAATGTTAATTTTACAGATGTTCAAACAGGTAAGATTATTAGAACGTTTCAAGTTACAGGTTCAGAAATATTTGAATTACAAGATAAACTATCATCTGAAATCTTAAGAGAAAGTAAAATAACATCAAAAGATATAATACAAACTACAAATCCTAAAGCGTATAACTTTTATGTTAAAGCAAATGAATTATCTAAAAATTTTGATAAAAAAAATCTTGAAAAAGCTCTACAATATATAAATCAATCAATTAAATTAGATTCTAATTATATTCAAGCTTATGGAACTAGAGCAAAAATAAATTCTATGTTAGCACTTTTACTAAAGCAAAGTGGAGGAACATATTTAGATAAGTTTAGTAATTCAGAATTAGATGCAGAAAAGGTTTTAGATGAAGATAATAAAAATATTGAGGCTTATATATCTTTATATATAGCAGGAGAAGTTGAAGAAAAAGATAATGAATCAGAAAACATATTTGCAAAAGCTAGTAAAATAAATCCTTCTGAATTTGCAGACTCATTGTATAAATTAGCTAGTTTATATAAAAAAACTAATCCTAAAAAATCTGAAAATCTTTATAAACAATCTATAAAAGCTGATCCTAACTATATTTACTCTTATAATGCTTTAGGATTACTTTATAGAAGCCAAAAAGAAAAAGATAAATCTATTGAAATATATAAAAAAGGGTTAGAAATAAATCCTAAATTTACTTCAATGAAAATAAATCTTGCAACTGCTTATATGTTAAAAGGCGATTTAGATAATTCTTTAAAAGAATATCAAGAGATTATAAATTATGCTCCTCAAGAAGTTATTCCATATTATTCAATAGGTAATATTTACAATGCAAAAGAAGATTCTAACTCAGCTATACAATACTTTAAAAAGGCAATAGAAGTTAATCCTGATTTTTCAATATCATATTCAGCTTTAGCTGAAGTATATTTAACTTTAGGAAAAATAGATGAGGCTTATACTTACATAAAAAAAGCTTATGAATTAGAACCTAAAGATGAATATAGTAATTATGTAATGTCTTTATATTATGCTAAAAAAGGAGATAGTAAAAAATCACTTGATATACTAAAAAAAGCAAATAAAGAAATTAAAATGAGTAGTTTTTTTATTAAAGATATTTATTTAGCAAATAAAATGTATGATAGAGCAATAAATGAGATAAAAGATGAGTTAAAAGAAAATCCTGATAATTATATGTCTTATGTAGAATTAGCTAAGATATACAAAGATTATAAAAAATACGACCTAGCAATTGATAATTTAAAATTAGCATTATCAAAAGATAACTTATCAAAAGAAATCATTAATGGATTAAAATTTAATCTTAAAGAAAACTATTTATTTTACGGTATAGAAGAATATAAAGCAGGGAATTATCAACATGCAATAGATGTATATAATGAAGCTCTTAATATATCACCTGATGAAAGTCTTTATAGTAATATAGGTACTTCATATTTTATGTTAAAACAATATGATAAAGCGATAGAAAGTTATCAAAAAGCTTTAAGTCTTAATCCTAAACATTTAGACTCTATAATTAATTTAGCTATGACTTATGAAACTATAGGTAAAAAAACTGAAGCAGAAAATGAGTATAAAAAAGCTTGTGAATTAGGTTATAAGGCTCAATGTAAATAGGTTTTAAAATAATGAAAATTGGACAAAGATTTAATAAATTGACTTTAAAGGAGTATATTTTTTATATAAAACATAATGACAAGTATACAGATTTTAATACTTTAGGATTATATCGTTCAATTATTGAAAATGATAAATTGAGTTTAAAAGAAAAAATTGAGCTTAGAGATCTTTCAAACACATTCTTTCAAAAGTTTTTTGATTTTCTACAATTAAGAGATCCAAATACATATTTTAAGATTAAAACTTTGGGGAATAATATAACTAATGGAGTTGAGTCTAAAATTTGGTCTGAGATTAAAAATAATCAAAAAAAAATTTTATTGAATAAAAAACTTAGATATAGAAACTTTGGTACATACTCTAAACATAATTGTGATCATATTGACTGTCATTTAAACGGACTTATGATAAAAAAAAACTCACCTTTTACCTATGTAAGTATGAAGTTTTCTAGTGATAAAAATAATTTTAACTCAAAAGAAAAATCTATTAAATTTAAAAAAGAAAGAAAAAATATTAAACAAAATATATTAAAAGATATTGAACATGAGTAATTTAAAACAAAAATATATTATCTCAAGCACAGAATTTAAGTTAAAGAGTAATATTTTAGATAAACTATTAGAATTAGAAAAAATTAATAATAAATTCATACTGGATATAAATAAGCATAATAAACTATTAAATCTAGTAAATAAACTTGATAGCAAAGAATTCTTAAATAGAGCATTGATTAAAAGTTTATTTTATACTTTTGAAGCAAATATATCTTATATAATAAAAATTATGAGTTACTATGGAGAAAATATTTTTAATAAAGATGAATTAGAGTTTTTAAAAAGTAGTGAAAATATAAGAATATTTTTTTCATATACAGATAATGATTATATTTATCAAGCAAAAAAAATACTGTCAAAAATAATAGAGCTATCTAATAAAATAAAAACGAATGATAAAGAATTTAATTTATCAAAGGCATTGTCAAAATTTAGTAGAATAATAATTGAATCACAAGAACAATTTTTTAAAGATAAAAAAAATTATATTCACTGTAATGAAATAATAGAAGATAGAGTTTTGATTAGTAATATTCTTAAACATATTGTCAATATATTTGAAGATGATATAAAAGATTTTAAAAAATTATACTTAAAAGAAAATATGATTGAAGTTAGACTTGAAAAGAATATGTTTTATAAATATTTTGACATTAAGATGACATATTTTAAAATCAATTCAAATAATTATTTTTTATGTAATATGATTGGAGAAGAGGCTTTTAAATTAAGAGATAATTTAAAATATTTATCTAAACCATTTATGTATTCTTATTTACTTTGGAATATTAATTGGGAAATACGTAATGGAGGCTTTAATCAATTATTTTATAATAGTAATGGAAAATATCTAGATGAAAGTATAGAAGCTTTAGAAACTATAGGTTTATATAAACATTCAGAAATAATGAAAACTGCTGTATCAAGATACTATAAAGATATAAAAAAAATTCATGATAATTTAAATAATTGTAATGAGTTTTGGGAAACATATAAAAAAGTAAATCTTAAAGACTTAGAAAAAGAGTTTTTTTCATTAGAAGATATATTTATAAAAGCTGATAGATATTTATTAAAAAATGTTGAACATCTATGTATATAATTACTTAATTAATATCGATTATTCAAACAAAAATAAACCATTACTAACTTTTCTTTCTTTTGGATCTGATACAGAATTTATTAAAGAACCGTTGAAATACATTGCAGTAGAACCACCACCATCAAAATTCATTGCATCTTTAGCTTCGTAATCTTTAAGAAAATAAGCTAATTCATCTAATGTCATTCCTCTACTAGAACTTTGCCTTCCATCAACAGTCATTAATAAAATATTTCCATTTTTTAATATTGCCATTGCTGTTCTTGGTGCTTTACCTTGTGCAATATCAGGTTGAAATTTTTCTTGTTGAGAAGTAATATTTATTTCATTATTTTTAATTAATCTAGGGCCTCCTCCAATAGCATGAATTACATTAGATAAGTCTTCAGAATAGTTAAAGTTAATTTCATAATTACTAAGGTTTTGGCTTATTCTTTCTAAGTCTTCTTTTCCTTTACCTGAAGCATATAAAACAAATTTCCCTTGTGGTATATCAGAATTAAAGTCTTGAAGTTTTTCAAGATATGAACCAGAATTAGAAACTATATAACCAGAATATTCTTCTATTTCCTCAGTTGTTATCATAGCTTCATCTTGATTCTTTATATTTTGTTTTTTATTTAAATTATCTTTTCCATAATTATATGTAAAAAGTACAATTTGATTTTTTTGAGGGGCTTGATTAAAAGCATTAATTTTTAATTGTTTAATAGAACCTTGACTATCTGTTGATTTAAGAAAAATATTAAGATCTATATTTTTTATATCAAATGTCTTGTTTTTATTAAAAACTAAAGCAGTTCTATTATATATAGGAGCACTAAGAAGATTATTATTTAAATAAAATAATCCTAAAGGAAATTTAGTTTTTGTAGAAAAATAACCTGCATTAATTGATGCTAAAGCATTAAAGTCTTTTGAAAATTTAGATAATTCTTTTAGCCCAAAGTTTTGACCTTCACGATAAATCATAGGCTTTAATGTAAGGCTACTTCTAGGATTAATTTCTAAAATATTTATTTTTAAATTTCCTTGGTAATCAGATTCTGAAATTCTTGAGATATTTAATCCTTGTTTTACATATTCTCTAACTTCATTATGATAGATTTTAGGAAATTGTATAACTAATCTATTAGGTTTTTCTAAATAATAAACATTTGTATTTTCAAAATTAATTTTTGGATAAAAAGTTATATTTATAATACCTTGCCTTGAATTATCTACTTCAACTTTTTTAAAATCACTTGAAATATCTTCTAATTGTTTTTTTACTTTATCAAATTCTCTTATAGTTGCACCATAAAGACTTAATTTAAAATAATCTTTTCCAAAGAATGTTTCATATATTGGTAAATAATCTAAATTTAAAATAATTTTACCTTCTATACTATCAAAATTACTTTTTACTTCATTTATAGAGTTAAAATACTTTATTACGTTTAACTCATATTTAAATTTATCTATAGAAATAGAGCTATTTAATCTCATTAAGAAATTACTTGGAACATATAAAGTGTTATTCTTCCAAATAGGAGCTTCTTGAAGTTTATAATAAGGATTATTTGGATAAATCTCTTTTGAATTTTCTTTTAAAACAAAGGTTTCATCATTATTAGTAATATAAGCAATTCTGTTTTTTAAGTCTAGTTCTAAAATAGCCCCAATTTGTCTTACTATTTCAATAGGTAAATATTTTGTTCCACCTTCTATCTCTAATTCTGGAAGATAAGAAACATCTTTGCCATTAAAATAGTATCTCCACTCATTATGAGTTTTATCTGTATCTTTAAAGCTATCTTGAGAAAAAACTTTACTTTGAGAAATAAATAATAAAGTAATAGACAAAGATACAATTTTTTTAAAATTCATTAATCTAATCCAAATAAATATATAAATTTCAACCTGACTAGTATCATTTTAAGTTTAGTAAAAATAATAAAATATAACTAGTTAAATTTTTAACTCATGTCTTTTTATAACTTTTTACTTCTTATCTTTTTACTCATTATAAATTAGTCATAGTTATAATCTATTTTATCATTACTGAAAAATCTATTAACAAAATACATGATAAAGAAAATTAGCTCATAATATAGAAACATCTGTTTACAAATATAAGTTCTTTTTGTAAAGTCTTAAAAACTTTTTCTTTTATTACTTCATTAAATTGTCTTTACAAAGACCTTTTCTTTAAATTGTTACAAAAATTTATGTGGACAACTTGTGGACAACTATGTGGACAACTTTTAAACAATTTTTTTAGATGTCAAGTTAGTTATATTCGTCACAAGTACCCAAAACATATCTACTACAAGCTTTATAAGCTATATAAAATATTTTTTTTTACAATTCATAATATTTTTTTTACAAAATTTTATGTGGACAAGTTGTGGATAACTTTTTTTTATTAAGTTTTGTATTGTGGATAACTTGTGGACAACTAGGGTATTTTATTGTGGATAAGTTGTGGATGAATTGTGGACAATTTTTGTAATATTTCGTAATGTGGATAACTTAGGTAGTTGTCCACATAGTTGTCCACAATTTAAAATGTGATCAAAGTACCATAAAATGGACATTTTTTTTGAGTTATCCACATTTCCACAATGACTACTACTATTATATATATAAAAATTTTAAATAATAAATTAATAGGTAGGGAGTAAAGAAATTTTTGAGAAAAGTAAAAGACTATGAGTTTTTTTGTTAAGGTGCTATCATAAATTTTTAAGATGAATAAATTTAGTTAAACGAATCGAGAAAGGAAATTCCAAATGCATATAGTTTGTAGCAAAGAAAACTTACAGAAAGGATTTAATGCTGTAAGTAAAGCTGTTGCAAGTAGAGCTATATTACCAATACTTAGTAACGTACTCTTTGAAGCTACAAGTGATAACAAACTTAAGTTATCTGCTACAGATTTGGAAATAGGTGTGGAAACTTATGTGGAAACACAGGTTTTAACATCTGGTAAGATAAGCCTTCCAGCTAGAGTTTTACAAGATATTATCTCTAAACTACCTGTGGATAAAGATGTGGAAATTCAGGTTAATGAGTTTGGTACTGAAACCCTTTTAAAATGTGGACGTTCTAAGTTTAATCTTAAAAGTTTAAATGCTGATGATTTTCCTCCATTACCTCAACTTGACATAGATAACTCAGTTCAATTAAATAGAGAGTTAATGGCTCAAGGAATCAAGAAAACTATATTTGCTGCTTCTACTGATACAACAAAAAATGTTTTAAATGGTGTTAAGTTATATCTAAATAATGAAAAACTTGAAATGGCAGCTACAGATGGTTATAGATTAGCTGTAAAAACTATTCATTCAGAAAGTAAAGCAGAACAAGGTTTTTCTGTTATTGTTCCATCAAGAGCTTTAAATGAACTTTCAAGACTTCTTAGCTTAGGTAAAGAAGAAATGATAACTGTTTCACAACTTGCAAACCAATTAGTTTTTGGTATAGATGATAAAATTCTCTCTACAAGACTTATTGAAGGACAATATCCAGATTATAATAGAATTATTCCTAAAAACCTTGATAAAATTCTCTCATTTGATAGAGCAGAATTCTTAAGTACTGTGGATAGAGTTGCGGCTATCTCATCTGTAGAAAAAGTTAATCTTGTAAAGATGGAAATTAAAAATAATGAGGTTACTCTTTCATCAAGTACTCCTGAATCAGGACAATCTGATGAAACTATAGAAGTTAATTATCAAGGAGATCATTTTGAAATTAATTTCAATGCTAGATTTTTAATGGATGCTGTTAGAAATTTTGATACAGAACAAATTAACTTTCATCTTGCTGGAAGTTTAAGCCCTGGAATATTAAAGGGTAATGATGATGAAACTTACTTTTGTATGATAATGCCTATTAGATCATAGTGTATATAAAAAAATTAAATCTTAGAAACTTTAGAAATTATGAAGCTCTTGAACTAGATGAAATATCAAATTCAAGAGTTGTTTTAATTGGTGATAATGCTCAAGGTAAATCTAATCTTCTTGAAGCTATTTCTATTCTAGCTTTTGGTAGTTCTTATAGAGCTAGTAAAGAAAATGAAGTTATCGGTTGGAGCGGAAATGAGTCTGGTATTTATACTGAGTTACACACATCTGTATCCACAAAAGAACTAACATTGATATTAAGAAAACATGCACCTAAAACAATTAAAGTTGATAATGTTAATGTAAAAAGAATGGCAAAGTTTATAGGAAATGTAAAAATTGTTTTATTCTCAGCTGAGGATTTACAACTTGTAAAGGGGTCACCATCAGAAAGACGTAATTTTTCTGATAAATTGCTTGTTCAAGTAGAATCTGGATTTTATCATCAATTGCAAGTTTATAATAAAATACTTCAACATAGAAATCAGGTTCTAAAGCAATTAAAAGAAGGTAATAAACAAGATTTAAGTATTTGGAATGAACAAATTGTGGATATTTCTGTGAATATCTACGAGTTAAGACTTAAATTAATTAATAGAATTTCAGAACTTGTTGATTCTTATCATCAAAAAATAGCTAATCCAGATGAAAAAGTTTCTGTTAAATATATTTCTTCTATTTCTGGTTTAGATTTAAATAATTTTGATAGAGATAATTTAAAAAAATATATTCTTGAGTTTTTAGAAAAAAATCAATATAAAGAAGTTGCTAGAGGACAATCATTATATGGACCTCATAGAGATGATATTGAGTTTTCTATAAATGGTCATGAGGCAAAACTTTATGCTTCACAAGGTCAACAAAGAACTCTTGTTTTATCTCTTAAACTCTCTGAAATTATGTATATAAAAGAGATGACAGGTGAAATACCTATTCTTTTACTTGATGATGTAATGGCAGAACTTGATCATACTAGACAAAAACATTTATTAGAACTTGTAGGTTTAGATACACAAACATTTATAACAACAACACATCTTGAAGATTTTTCTGAATCTTGGCTTAAAACATCATCAGTGTTAAAAGTTTCAAACGGTAAAATCTCTAAATATGAATGATTTTAATAGTTTAAACGATATTTTTTCTGGTTTACAAAAAGTCTATAAAAAAAGGACTAATGATCATGATACTTTTGTAAAAGAAAACTGGCTCAATATAGTAGGTGATTTTGTTTATAAATATTGTAGACCAGATAGAGTTGTAAAAGGTATTTTATATGTAAAAACTGTAAGTTCTTCTTGGATGAGTGAAATTTCTTTTATGAAAGAAGAAATAATGAATAGCTGTAATAAACATATTGGTTCTGAAGCTATTAAAGAAGTTAAAGTTTTTGTTGGTGATGGTAAATTAGAGCAAGTTAAAAAGATCATTGAACATAAACTTGAAATAAAAAAAGATTATAAACTTGATGAGCAACTTTCAGGAGTTGACAAAGAGAAAATTTTAGAATCCACATCACATATAGAAGATGATGAATTAAGAGAATCATTACAGAAATTATTAATGAATAGCCGTATTCAAGAAAAGTCTTTATTAAAGCAAGGTTGGAAAAAATGTCTTAAATGTAAGGCTTTATTTAATTCAAAAGATATTATTTGTTTAGTTTGTAGAAGTGGTTTAAGTAAAAAATAATAATGTATACATTTTATATAATTAAGTGTGATAATAAAATAGTAAAAAATTATTAGTAGCTTTGATAAGCTTACTATTTAAAATATATGGAAAGTTATAGAAAATATGTATATACAAGATGATTTAAATATTCATAAGTCTGTTTTCATTGCTCCAAATACTGATGTAGTTGGTAAAGTTAGTATTGGAGAAAATTCTAGTATTTGGTTTCAATCTGTTTTACGTGGTGATGTGGATGAAATTGTGATTGGACAAAATTGTAATATACAGGATTCTTGTGTAATACATTGTGTTGAAGGTTTTCCAACAAAAATGGGTAATAATGTAAGCTTAGGTCATGGAGTTATATTACATGGTTGTACTTTAGGTAATAATGTTCTTGTAGGAATGAGAGCTACTATATTAACAGGTGCTATTATTGGAAATAATTGTTTAATTGCAGCAGGTGCTTTGGTTAGTGAAAATATGGTTATTCCTGATAATTCATTAGTTATTGGTATTCCTGCAAAAGTAAAGAAAGAAATAAATGAATCTCAACTAAAATTAATTAATAAAACAGCAGAAAACTATATTGAATATTCTAGAATGTATATAAAAAAGTATGAAAAATAATTTAATTGAAAGTTTAAAAGGTAAACTTATTGTTTCTTGTCAGGCTTCAGAAATTGAACCTTTATATAGTCCAGAAGCTTTATTATCAATGGCTAAAGCTTCAATAGAAGGAGGAGCATTTGCATTAAGAGCTAGTACTCCTTTACCAATACGATATATGAAAAGCTTTTTTGATATACCTATTATTGGCTTATATAAAGCTGTCTATAATGATTCTGATGTATATATAACACCTACTATAAAAGAAGTTGATGCAATTTCTATTTCTGGAGCAGAAATAATAGCTGTAGATGCAACTTTAAGAAAAAGACCAAATAATGAAAAATTAGAAGATATTTTAGAAAGAATACAAAAAAAACATAAACTATTTGCAATGGCTGATATATCAACTTATGAAGAAGCTATTAATGCAGATAAACTAGGATTTGATTTAATAGGAACAACACTTTCTGGATATACACCATATAGTACACAAGGTGAAGAACCAGATTTTGAGTTATTAGAAAAACTTGTTAATACAATTAAAACCCCTGTAATAATGGAAGGTAAAATTTGGAATCCAGAACAATTAGATAAAGCTTTTAAAATAGGAGCTTATGCTGTTGTTATTGGAAGTGCTATTACAAGACCTCATCTTATTACAAAAAGATTTAGTGAAATGATTAGTGGATAATTAATGTGTGAAGATTCTAAATTAAGATATACACTTAAAGAAATAGCAGAAAAATTTGATTTAGATTTTATAGGTAATTCTGATTCAACTATATATGGTGTTTCAGATATTCATAATATAAAACCTAATACATTAGTTTTTTTATTTGATGAAAAATTTATAGATAAAATTAATTTTAAAGATATATGCTTATTAATACCAAAAAAACTAAAAGATAAATTTTCAGGAAATTTGTTATTATCCGACAATCCAAAGCTTGATATGTCAAAAATATTATCTTTATTTGAATATAAATATCCAAAATTTTATAATTTTGAAAATGTTTATATTGGTGATAATTCAAATATTCATAAAAGTTCTAGTATTTCTCCATTTGTTTATATAGGAAACAATGTTTTTATTGATGAAAATGTTGAAATTATGTCAGGAGCTTTTATTGGTGATAATTCAAATATTGGTAAAAATTCAAAAATATATCCAAATGTAAGTATTATGAATAATTCAATTATAGGTGAAAATGTTGTAATACATAGTAATACTGTAATAGGTAGTGATGGATATGGTTATATACAAAATGAAAAAAATGAACATTTAAAAATACCTCAAGTTGGTAATGTGATAATAGAATATGAAGTTGAAATAGGAGCTAATGTTTCTATTGATAGAGCTACAATAGGTTCTACTATTATTAAAAAAGGAACTAAAATTGATAATATGGTTCATATTGCTCATAATGTAAAAGTTGGAGAGAGAACTCTTATTATTGCTCAGTCTGGTATAGCTGGTAGTTCTGAAATTGGAAATGATGTTATTATTGCAGGACAAGTTGGAATAGGAGGGCATTTAACTATAGGTGACAAATCTATAATAATGTCTAGAAGTGGTGTTACAAAAAATCAAGAACCAAATTCAAAAATATCAGGTTTTCCTGCGAGAAATCATATAGAAGATTTTAAAGAAAAAGCTTTGATAAAGAAGATTCCTGATTTAATAAAAGAGATTGAAGAACTTAGAAATATAATAAGTAAAAAGTAATGAGAAAAGAGTAAGAAATTTAAAGAGATTAGAACTACAACTATAAATACTTCAGGAACTATAATTCATGATTTGAAATAATAATGGAAAGATAAGAATTGGATTTAGAAGAAATAATAGATGATAAATTACTCAATATTATAGAAAATCTAACTTAAGTAACGTGATGTATAATGAATGTCTAAATATCAGATGTGAATGAAAATAAAATTGAACGTTGAAATTACTAGGTTCTAATAAAAATAATTCACATCTACAAAATTAAATTGATTTAGATAAATGTTCCTGTAATTTATGTACTCCAGATTATTATTGGACAAACTCAAAAAAGAAGGAATAAATAAAATGGAAAATAATTTAAATTATAATCAATTTTTTCATAAATTATCAAATGGTGATACTCCTGAGGGCTTTATAAAATTATGGAAATCTTTTGTTGGAAGCTTGTATAATGGATATATATATACGAACTGTGAGTTTGATCATGATTTAGGTTGGAGAGAGGACATAGAAGATTTAATATTTAATCAAGAATTACTTAAATTTGAAGAACATAAAAAATTTATTGATCATATAAATTATATAGATTTTTTTTATAAAAAAATAACTATTGAAATTCCAGATCCAAGAGATGAAAGACATTGGTTTTATAATAGAATTTTAAAGTATTCAAATAATTATTATATTGAAGATTATAGTTATTACTACCCTATAATAGTAATAAAGCCAATAGAGTATATTGATATAGATTTAAAGGAAGAAAAAGAAGAAGTTATGAATTGGGTTGTAGATTAAAAAATGCTACATATTACTAAAATAGTTAATGAGTTATTAATATGAATCAGCAAAGAAAAAAAATTATTGATTCCTTTAAAGAGGATAATAATTGGTTTAAACTAGATATTGTTAATGATGAAAAAATTAATTTTCTTCTAAAAGAAATTTTTGAAACTGAAGACTTTAATGATGAACATTATCGTTGGAGAGCATTTCAAGATTTTTTTAATAAAAATAAAGAAAGTCTCTCATCTAAAGATTTTGAAGAACTTTACAATTTAGGTGGAAAAGAAAAAGATATTCATCTAGGTGGGTCTATTTTATCTACAATTTTAAAGTCTAATAATTGCCCTGAAAACCTATTACAAAGAGCTTTAAAATCTAAACAAAAACATTTAGTAAAAATTGCATTTAAGAAATTAGATGGGATTATAAAAAGTTAAAATAAATCTTGTTTAAAAATTTCTATCATTAATATTAATATTTACATGTTTATATTGTAATAATGTAAATACTGTAGTTCTTGATAATATTTTATCTCTAAAGTAGAGAAAAGAGGTTTTGATAAATAAGTATGAGTTTTTATTTTTCAAGAAAGTTACATAATGAGAATTTTCAATATTTTATAGAAAAAGATAATTCTAATATTTTGTATGATATTATCTTTAGTTTACGTTCACCATGTGAGTATGATGTTATAGAAGTTTTTAATGAAATTGATAACTTAAATAATTTTTCAGAAAATATAATAGAAGCTTCAGATAGATTATATGGTTTAATATATTCAGCAAAACAATATCCACCAGCAATATCATTTACTAGAATAAATATTATGCATTATTGTAAAAAACTAAATAAATTTTCTATAGACCAAATTGAATATTTAGCTATTTTATTATTAGATGAGTATTTAGAAAATCAAAAAAAATTCCCTTTTTTTATGGCTAGATGTAAATCAGAATATCTTAGGTTTTTAGTTCCAAACAGTTATTATTGGATTGTCGGTTATGATAAAGAAACAAATCAAATTAGTTGGGTTAGTGAGGATTATTTTATATATGAAGATGATTTAGATTAGTTTTATATAAAACCAAAACTCTTAAAAAGATTAGAAGGTTATCCTAAAAAAGCTTTAGAATTAAAAATGTTTTATTTTAGATATCTTGATTCTTTATGATTTATAATGGAATTAAAAATAGGAAGTAATTTTTAATGATAATGTTATTTTTTATATTGTTTTAAGATAACCTATAATTTATTTTAAAATTCACAAAAACTTCATATAAATCTAACTTTATCTTCACAACTAACAACAGTAAAATAACTGTTAATAGAGTTTTACCAGAAAGGGTAAAAAATATGAATAATTTATTAAACATTGGCTCATTAAAAGATTGCAACTGTATTGTATGTGATAATTTTATTGATAAATTTCCTAATGTTAATAATAAAATTAATTATTTAATATGTTATTCATGTACAGAACATTTTACAGTTATAAGTAAAATTTAAAAATCTTGCCTTATATTTGTATAGAAAATAAATAGTGTAGGTACTTTTGAATCACTTAAATTATTTCTTGTTTGAGATGTAAAGAAAACTTTAGTATTTTCTGCAATTTGGTATCCAAAATCTATTTGATGACCTGAAACATCTGTTCCACCCATTTGTTCTTGCACTAGATAAGATAAATTATAATCTTGCTCTAAAACTTTATAATTATAACTTATAAACCAATCCCCTTTTTTATTGAAGTTTCCAATATTAGCACCTACTAAATATCCTTTATTTTTATCAGGTGAACCAAAATTATAAACAAAATCACCAAAAATATCTAAAGGTAGATCTTTATTTATGAAGTAAGTTAATTTTGCAAAACTATCAAATAGATTGAATTTATTTGAGAAAGTATTTGGAGAAACACTTAATCTATTTTTTTTACCTGTATCACCTTGATAGCCCTGTAAAAATTGATATAAAGCTGTCTTTTCACCTCCAGGTATACCTACATAACTACTTGCAATTCTAAATTTTAAATTATCTATAGGTTTTATTTCTAAACTTCCTTTACCTCCAATTACAAAAGAATTATTATAAGGAGCTTCAACTGTTAAAATATTTTCAGATAAAGATAATGAAGCCTCTTGTAACCATGAGTTTTTATCAGAATAAATATATTGTTGTGTAAAACCATTAAAACTAACATCCTCATCAAAAAATAATTCTGTTTCTGGAAACACATTATTAGATTTACCTATTGTAAAAGTAAATTTATTATTAGCATTATTAAATATTGATGGTTGATAACCTATAAAAAATCTATCAAAAACAAATGGAAGTCTTGTAATATTTGCACTAAATGGATACCAAGCTAAATTAAATGAATTTACATCACCTGTAAAAATTCTTAGTTGATAATTAAAACTATCTACAAATTTTCCTGTTATTCCACCTGCAATCCTAGTCTGAAATACATTACCTTGTATATTTTTTAATATATTTTGAGGTTGAGTTAAAACATCATTTGACATAAAGCAATTACGAAAAGCTATAGAACCAAATAATTTAAAATTAATTGCATTATTTAATAAACTAACAGAATTATCTATTCTTTCTATATTAGAAGTATTTATATCAACTTGATCTTGTAAAGATTGTATATTTTCAAATATTGAATTTAATTCATCTTTATATTCTTTTTTTATATTTTCAATAGAATTTTTTTCAATAAATGTAAGTTTATCATTAGGTATTTTTTCTAAAACTTGTATTAATAATAAAGCTATTTCTTTTCTTGTTAAAAATGTTTTATCATTAGAGATTTTTATATTATATTTTTCTTGTAATTCATTAAGTATATTAATTGTATTATTCTCTTTTAAATTGTTATATTTAACCTCAGCATAAGATTCTTTAGGTAATAATAAAAATATTAAAGTTATTATTAATATTTTAGTAAAAATTTTATTTTTGTTTCTCATATATGTTTATTTAAGTTTTTTTGATAAATGGATAAAAATAATTTTATCACAGTAGATATTAAGATTTCTAGAATTTATGTTTAAGATTTATTTTTTTATACTTGTCTATAAACCATTTTTAATTTAAGATTAATATTTGTATAATTTTAAGGCTAATTGTCATGATAAGTTTTAGTGCTAATGAACTATCACGTAAAGAAGATAAAAGAGCTTATTTTGAATTAGATGAAACTATAGAATTATCTGATGATATTGAATCAGCAGGTAATACAAAAGGAAATGTAGAGTTTCAACTAAGAAATAACTTTATTATCATTAATGGCGAATTTACTTCACCAGTAAATTTGACTTGTGATCGTTGTGCAAAAAAATTTGATCATCAATTAAATTTTGATATTGATGAAGTAATTGAAGTGAGTGATGAGCCTTATCCTACCGAAGAAATCGAGTTTATTGCTGAAGAAATACATGAACAGATAAATTCAGATGAGCAGATAGACCTAGAGGATTATATTAGACAATATATTATTTTAAATATACCTTCTAAAATATTATGTTCTGAGGATTGCACTAACGAAAAAATTGATGCTCTAAATTCTGAATCTGAAAACAGTATAGATCCGAGGTGGGAAAAACTGATTTCGTATAAAGATAAAATTAAAGGAGAATAAAGGTCATGCCACAACCGAAGAAAAAGACGTCCCATAGTAAACAAGGACACACAAGACATCATTGGAAAGCAACACTTCCTAGTCTTGTAAAATGTAAAAATTGTAGCGAAATGAAATTTTCACATAAAGTTTGCGGTTTTTGCGGTTTCTATAATGGTGTACAAGTATTTGAACCAGTACAAAAGAAAGCATAAGATTTAATAAAAAAAGAGTAGTTTTTAAACTACTCTTTTTTATGGAATTTTTTATATTTTAACTACTCAAAATTATCATCAAATAATCCACCAATTTTATTAACAATAAGCTTTTTGTTATCTATATCAACACTAGGGACTATCTCTTTAACAAAAGGAACTAAAAACTCCTTATTATGTGAATTTTTTATTTCTAATACTGTATTTGCACCTTCAAAGACATCTGTTACTTCACCTAGATAATGCTCATCTTGTGAATATACTTTACAACCAACTAATTTATCTATATAAAAAAACTCTTCAGGTAAATCAAATCTTTCTGATTCTGGTATTTGAATAAAAGCACCTTTATATGAGTTGACTTGCTCTGGAGATGAAAAAAAAGAAAATTTTATTAATACATTTTCATGTGTATATCTTATATTCTCTATTTTTGTTTCTATGATTTCTTTGTCTTTTTGAATATAAACTTTATCAAGTTCTTCAAATCTCTCAGGAAAATCTGTTAGTAAAAATATTTTGGCAAAACCATGTACACCATGAGATGAAAGGATTTTGCCTATACTTATCATAACCTCATTTTCATGAGGTTTAGACTTATTATTCTTGACCACGAATTTCTACAACAACACCATCTTTAAGAACAACTTCTGTATTTGATAATTTTTCATATAAATTATCTCCTACTTTAATTGTTACATAATTATCAAGCATACCTTGAGGAAACTCTGTATTAAGCTCAAGTTGAGAAATCATATTCATTCTTTGAAGAAGTTCATTTTTACCTACAAGTAATCTTTGTCTTTCTTCGTCTATTTGCATTTTTAGACTTTCCATTTGTCCTGGTGCAGGATTTTGTTTTTCTAAGTCTGAAACTGCTCTTTTTGCTTGAAATTCAAGTTGTTGCATACTCATATCTAATTGTTGTAATTGTTGTTGAATTTCAACACTTGCATTATTTTTAAATACTTCGGTTACTATAGCTTTTACAGTTACCTGTCTTTTTATACTGATTGATTGCATTTTATACATCCTTTTTTTGATTTTTAAGACAATAGTCTATACTAACATATTTAATAATTAATGAGATAGAAATTTAAAGATAATAATTAAAATTTTTGATAAAAATGTTAACTATGTATTAAATATGTAATTAATGCTTATTGTTATATAGTACAATTTATAATGAAATTATAGGATATTTTTACTTTTACTAAAATGGAGAAAGTCAGATGTTAAACTCAGAGTTGCATATTTTACTTGTTGAAGATGATGCTTCTATTCTAAAACTTTTGGAATTTATTTTTAAAAAAGAATATAAAGTTGTTTAGCAGAAAATGAAGTGGTAGCATATAATAAAATAAAATCAAAGTTAAATCCTGATTTAAATTATTGAATATTATGATGCCAGAATTAACTGGTTTTAGAGGATTAAAGAAAAATTAAATCAAGATATTGAGCTATCAAAAATTATTATATTTCTTACAGCAATAAATGATGCTGAAACTAAAGAAAAAATGTCTAAATCTGGAGCATTAGGTTATTTAGTAAAACCTGTGAAACCTAGCGATTTAAAAGATAAAATTAAATCTTATACAAATTTTTAGACAAATTTTCTCATAGCTCTATCTATCTCTCTTTTAGAATCTCTTTCTTTTATTGAATCTCTTTTATCATATTCTTTTTTACCTTTACCTAAACCAAGTTCAACTTTAGCCCAATCACCAGACCAATAAAGTTTTAAGGCTAGTAAGCTGTATCCTTTTTCTTGAGTTTTTCCAAAAAGTCTCATAATTTCTTTTTTGTTTAAAAGTAATTTTCTGACTCTTAAAGGTTCATGATTATATCTATTTCCATGAGTATAAGGGCTAATATGTACGTTATATAAAAAAACTTCCCCACTTTCTACTCTAGCAAAACTATCTTTTAGGTTAATTCTACCCATTCGTAAAGATTTTATTTCTGTTCCTGTAAGAATAATACCAGCTTCAAATCTTTCTTCTATAAAGTAATCATGAAAAGCCTTACGGTTTTCTGCTATTAATCTTGAATTATTTTTTTTATCACTCATTATTGTTTATATTTATAATTAAAATCCCAATTAAGATATTATATACCATTATTTTCACCTATTTATAATACTCTCTATATCTTATCATAGTAAGTTTTTAAGAGCTTTATCTATTTTTTCATATTCAAATTTAAAACCGTTTGATAATACTTTTTGGGGTATCGCTTTTTGACCTGATGTTATTATATCTGACATTTCTCCAAAGGTTGCTTTTAGAGCTATGCTTGGGACTGGTAGCCAAGAAGGGCGATTTATTATTTTACCCATTTCTTTACAGAAATCTTTCATAGTTGTAGGGTTTGGGGCTGTAATATTTACTGCACCTGTAATTTTATTATTATCTAATATAAATAAGATCATATTTATTACATCATCTATATGTATCCATGGAAGCCACTGTTTACCATCTCCAATATGTCCACCTGCATAAAGTTTAAATGGAGCGACCATTTTTTCTAAAGCTCCACCATTTTCAGATAATACTATCCCTATTCTTAATCTTACAACTCTCACTCCAAGTTTTTCTACTTTTCTTGCACTATCTTCCCAGTCTCTACAAAGATATGATAAAAAATCTTTTCCTGAGGTTTCTGTTTCATTTATTTCTCTTTCATCTGCTTGAAAACCATAATAACCCACAGCAGATGCATTTATAAGATTTTGAGGTTTATTTTTAGATTTTTTTATTGCTTCAACTATATTATCAGTCGTTTTGATTCTACTATCATAGATATTTTGTTTTTCTGATTCTGTCCATCTTTTTGAAGCAACAGGTTCACCTGCAAGATTAATAATAGTGTCAAAATTACCTATTATATTTTGCCAATCACCTTTTTGAATTATATTTCCTTCAATTATATTTACTTTATCATAAAAGAATTTTTTTGCTTTATCTTTATTTCTAGTAATTACAGTTACATTATCTCCTCTTTCTATTAGTCTTTTTACTAATATTTTACCGATAAGTCCTGTTCCACCTGTTATAAATATATTCATATTTTTTGCTTCCAAAATTACTTTTTTATTTATTAGATATAAACTTGTTATATCTACTATCTACTATCATTTAATACTTATATAATTTAAAAATTTTATCTTAGTACATAAAAGCATTTAATTATACATAATTCATAATATCACATTAGAATTATTGAATTTAGCTACATATAGCACAAGTCTTAAAATTTTTAAAAACTTTATTAACTATGGGTTTAAGCAAAAAACATATATAATGTAAAAAATATAATAAAGATTAAAATTAAGCTTTAGAAAGGCGATATAAAATATAATGGCATTGGGTTCTAGAGAGTTTGTTGAGGAAGTTGAAAAATACTATGACCTCATAGAACAAAAAAGAAAAGCAAAGAAAGAAGAACTTGGACTTTCTCCCAATCAAAGGTTAAAACTATCTTTGATTGATATTGAGGAGTATGAAAATGATATTTTTGAAATAACTGTAGCTTTACATAGATTATTTATAATGCAACCTAATATAAATAGTTTATCTAATGAAGACACTGAAAAAATTATCAAGAAAGCAAAATTATTAGTCTTTGCTGGTATTATTTCTGTATTTAAAAGATTTGATAATAAAAGTTGGAATAATTTTTGGCAGTTTTATTCTAATGAAGCTAGTTTATCTATTAACGATAATTTTTTTGATAAAATAATAAAATCTGCTCTTATAGATGAGTCACTAATAGTAAAAAAATTAGATAGAAATGATACTTATACAGATATAATTGCAAGAGAATCAATATTACCAGACTCAATAATAGTTGATATCTTATATATTTTTAGATTATATAAAAAATATTTTTATCCAACTCTTTTGATAAAAGACTTTTTTAAAGAATTAAATGAAAAAGAACGACATAATATGCTTTCTTTAATTCCTGATGAAATAGCAAAAAATGAAGCTAGTCAAATATATAAAAGACTTTCAGAAATTAAAGATAAAACAAGTGAGACACTTGTAGAACTTATGAGATTTACAAATTATATAAATATAGGTGTTAAACCTCTAGATAAAAATACATTAAATGATTATCTAGATCAGTATAAAGAAAAGTTTGGTATAGATATTTCAGAAGTTTTTAAAACAGAAGAATTAAAAGAATTATTTTTAGCTATATTTCCTTCATATTATCCTTTTCAATTCAAAAGATTCCTAAATGAATTTGATGAAAATTTAAAAGTTATTTTACCTGATAATAATTCTAAAACTGTTTTAGAGCTTAAGCAAATGGATTCTTTAGATTTTGGAGAATACAAAATAGAATCAAAAACTTTTGTAATTACTCCTAATCAATCTAAAGAATTAGACTTTTTCTTAGATTTAACAAAAGAAAAAATACATATACAGGCTAATAAAGCTATGATAATTTCTAACTCAGAAATAGAAACTTATTTAGGTCCAATAAAAACCTTAAATCAACCATCTAAAGTTTATACTCAAGGAAAATTAGAAGGTTATTTATGGTATGGTAATAAACCTTTATTAGAGCCATTAAGTATTTTAAATGATGAGGGTGAAATTGACTCTTATCAACCTACTGAAAATCTTATTTCTAATCTTAGTTTAAAACTTAAAGGAAAAGATAGAAATCCATATTTTGAACTTGATTTAGATTATTTATTAATAGTGTCTAAGGAAAATAAAGGTAAAAAAGTAAAAATAATTGATACTGAACAAAATAATGATTCAAAAGAATTTATAATTGATAATGTTGGTTATAGTGGAAAAATACCTTTTAAGATAAAAAGTAAAAAAGCTGGATTAATTACACTTTATTTAACATCTAATAATCAACCATTAGAGTTAAAAGATTTTGAATCTAGACTTAACTTTGATGTAGAAAATTATATTTTATTTGATAGTCATACGAATAATAAAATTAATCCTTCAGCAAAACCTTATTTTGGTTGTTCTAATAAGCTTTATTTATTTACAACAAAAGAGTTTGAACCAAAATGGATTAATGATGTTTGTGAAGTAAGTGTATATCAAAATTTTGGTCGCTTCAATGTATATGAAATTGATTGGTTAGATACTTCAAAGGCTCTTGAATTAAACATAAACTCATATTTTAAATGGAAATTTAATAACTCATGTACGTTTGATTATACTATTAAGCATAATAATTATCAAAATAGTAAATATATTAGTTATGGAAAAAATTATTTTCATAATATAAAAGATATACATTTAAATCTTACTCCAAATTGTGAGGCTATAAAAGCTGGTAATATTGATATAAAAGTTTCATTTAATTATGATGTAGTTTCACCAAATATGAAATTAGGAGCAGTTAATGACTTTTTAGGTAAAGATTTTAATTCTACAGAAATAGATGAAAATGTTATAAAAGCATTACTACCTAGCTATAAAGAGCTTTCTTATGGTAGATATGATTTTGAATTTTTTTATGAAGATTCAAATCTTTTAAAATATTCTGCTTTTGTGATACCTGATTTTGAAATTACAGAAGGTAAAGATGTTTATATTGAAGGAGATGATGTTATTTTAACTTTATCATCTCACACTCCATGTTTTAGAAATGGAAAAACATTACAAAACTATCTTTTTGATGAACCTGCTAAATGTAATTTTTCTATGAATTCTAATAAGATGATTGAGTTTAAAAAATCTCATTATCATAAGGTTGCTAAGCTTTATAATCCTTATATAGAGATTCCTTTAAAATATGATCCTGAAATAGTTGGCTATAGATTTATGCAAGATAATAGACTATATCAAACTGATAGATTAGATTATTATGATATTGATAAAAATAGTCTTGTTATCAAAGCTTCACAAAGAGATGCAAGATTAAAAATAAATGGAAGCAGTGTAAAAAATCTTATTCCTAATAATTCTGGAATAATTCTTGAACCAATTGTTTCTTCTAAATCAGATATTTCTAGAAATTCTAATGATGTTACAATTCAAATTGGAAAAAATGAATTAGATTTTGAAATTGTTTGGAATACAAAAGTAAGTAAATTAGCTTGCGAAAATGTATTCTATTCAGCAGAACAAGGTATAAGCTTTATAATGGGCTATGAGGGTGCCAATCAATCAACTCTAAAGTTTGTTATGACAGATGGTAAAGGTAAATCTTTAGATATTAGAAAAATTACTTCTGGAGATGATACTGCCCCAAAATTTGTAAGATATGATAGACAGAAGAACTGTGTATTAATTACTTGTGATGGTAGAAAATGGGAAAATAGACAATTCACTTTTCATTTAGACCCTAAAGTTATAGGTGAATTGGAAAATGTGTTCTTAGAAGGTATTTATGAAGATAATAAAGAAACATTTGGTAAATTAGTGTTTAGAAATGAAGAAGCATACCCTGAATTAAAAGATATAAATGATCGTTTAAGGGAAGAGGAAAATAATCCTTATACTTATTTTGAACGTGGATTTTTATATTCAGAGATGAATCTATTTATTTTGGCAGAACAAGATTTTAATAAATCATTAAAACTTGGTCTAGATGATGAAGAAGCTAATAACTATATAGGAATCTTCAAAGACAGTCAAATAAATAATTTACTTACTTACGAACTAAGTCAAATTACACGTTTGGCTAGAAAACTTTATACAGATGAACTACTTTTGGAAGTTGAATAGGGGAATTAGTTATGGAGCAAATATTAGAACAGTTAACAGTTTCGCAAAAAAGGAATATTATAAAAAATAATGAAACTTTAAGTGAAACTTTTAAAAAAACAAATAAAAATCTTTCTAAAGCTAAGTTAGAAGATATTGATAATTTTATTAATGATTTGAGTGATGAGGAAAAAAAAATAATTCTTGATATGGCTACAAGTGAACTAGGAATTGATGAAAAATCAAAGAGTAAGAAAAAAACAAAAAAAGATTTTGTATTAGGTGAAAATGACAATATTCCAGAAGAAAATTTGAATGAATTGACTAATACTAATAATGAAATGGTTACAACTAATACTACAAGTACTGAAGTTCCACCTTCTTTAACTGAAAGTGCAGAACCTGTTGATTCTGCTGAAAAAGAGGAAAAAGAGATTCCTGAAGAACTTACAAAAAAGATGTTTAGAGATCTCTATCCTACAAATATGCATAAAACCAAATATGTTAATGAAAATCCATCATTAAAAATGGCTGCTTTAACAAAGGGTATTTTATCAAAAAATACTAAAAAAGAAGATATTGACGATTTTTTAGTTAAACAAGTCCCTAAAAACCCTAAATTAATAAAACAATTAGGTGT
Source organism: Candidatus Sericytochromatia bacterium (assembly GCA_046328075.1). Classification (GTDB taxonomy): domain Bacteria; phylum Cyanobacteriota; class Sericytochromatia; order UBA7694; family JACMQJ01; genus JAXLXG01. Next base: position 45,942 of record JAXLXG010000019.1, on the reverse strand, counting down.
TGATTGGTTAGAAAATAAAAAATCATTAAAAATTGATACAGATAAATTATCTAGTATTGATTCTATTAGAGATTTATCAAAAGAAATTGCTTTAGAGGATATTGAAACTTATGCTTATCTTGTTCAAGAAGATATTTCAGAATCCGTTTTTACTAATATAGAATTTATAAAAAAAGAAGAAGAAAAAGCCAAAGCTGAAAATTCGACTGTTGATTCTGTTCAAGTAAAAGAACTAGAAGATAAAATAAAAGATTTAGAAAATAAATTATCTAGTCTTGAAAACAAACATAAAGATGAAGTTAATAATATTAGACAAAATTATGAAATAGAAAAAGAAAAACAAAGAACAAAGAACGAACAAAAAATTGAAACAGCTAAATCAAAATTTGATGAAGAGAAGGCTCAATTAGTTAAAATACAGGCTGACTCTGATAGAAGATTTTCAGATGAAAGAAAAACATATCAAGAGCAAATTGATAATTTAAGTAAGGAAAATAAAAAGTTTCAAGAAAGAATTAATGCTATTGGTACAGATTTAGTAAGTCAAAATAAACAACATAAAGATGCAAGTAAATCTCTTAATAGAATTCAAAATAGAATTGAAGAACTTCAAGTTGAAAATAAAGAGTTAACAACTAAAAATGATGAGCTTAAAACTAATTATGAATCTGCTACAGAAGATTTAAATAGATTAAGAAAGCAAGAAGTTTTACTTCAAAACCAACTTCAAGAATTAACTTTAAAACTTCAAGAACTTGAAAAAACTAAAATAGCTTTCTTATTGTCATCATCTGAAATTCAAGGGATTATTAAAGAATTGAATGCGATTGATGAAACAAAAGAGAGAATTGTTCAATTATTAAATATTGAAACAAGATATGAGTTAGAAGAAGAAGAACAAGAACTAACACTTGATGATTTATGGGTAAAATTGATGGATCAAGAAAGTGATATAATTGCTGATTATTTATCAGTTGGAACAGAGGAAATTTTAGATCCAGATGTTTTAAAAGATAAAATAGATAGTCTTTTAGATCTTGAACAAAATATTAAAGCAAGAGAAGTTTTAGTAAAAGTTCTTTATGAAAAAGGTTATAAAGCATATAAAAGTTTAAATAAATAGAATAAATATCCTTGTTAATAATAAGATTAGCAAGGATATGAAAAATATAAACGGAAAAAGATATTATGGCACTTACTTTAGAACATATAAGAGGAGGAACTTATTATTTTCCTCTAAAATACAGCAATGCTGGATTATATATGTACAAAAAACAATGTGTTCTTATTGACACAGGTTCTTCTGAAGAAGAAGGTAAAGAAATTACAGAATATCTAAAAACTAAAGGTTTAACTCTTGAAAGTATTTTAATTACTCATGCTCATGCTGATAATGTTGCAGGTACTCACTATATTAAGAGTAAAACAAAAGCTAAGCTTTATGCTTCAAAAGAAGAAGCATCTATTATAGAAAATCCTAAAAAATCAAATTATTCTGCAATAGTTTCTCAAATGAAAGAAGTTGAGGTTACAGAAACTAATGTAGAAGGTGAAGATAAAATAATTCATTTTGTACCTACAAAAAAAATGGTGATGCAGCACACTGTATTAAAGCATGATAAGTGTTTAGTTGATTCACATTTAGTAGCAGGAAAGAATTATACAACGGCATTAAAACAAAACTTTGAAGTTGTTTCTTTAAGTGGTCATTCTGCTGGGATGTTAGGTTATATAACACCTGATAAAGTATTTTTTATAGGTGATGCTTTATACAGTAGCAAAGATCTTGCTGATAATCCTATTCCTTATACAGTTGATATAAGTAAATTCAAAAAAACACTTGATTATTTATTAAAAACTAAATATACATCTTTTGTTCCAACTCATGGAAAACCTCTTGATTTTAGTATAACTGCTGATGTTTATAATAATCAAAACCAAATAAAAATGATAGAAGAGTCTATCTTAATGCATTTAAGTATGCCTAAAACCACAGATGAATTAGTTGCTTTAGTATTACAATCTTTTCAAGTTGAAGAAAATATACCTAATTTTTACTTAATATCTTCTACTATTTCTTCTTATCTTGATGATTTTAAAAAGGATAAAAAAGTAAAGGCAATTCATGAAAAAGGAAAAACACGCTGGTTTGCTGATTTTTAAATATGATTATTAATAATGTTAAAATAGTTTTACCTGAAAAAACTATAAATAATGGTTCTATAATAATAGAAAATGGAATCATAAAAGATATTTCAAATAAAATAATTCAAGATTCTGATTCATTTGATGGTAATGGTTTAATTGCAATCCCTGGTTTAATTGATTTACATATTCACGGTGCAGATGGGATTAGTGTTACTGATAAAGATGAAAACTCATTAAATAAACTTTCAAAAGCTCTTGTAAAATTTGGTATAACAGGTTTCTTATGGACTACAATGGCTGTTCCTGTTGATGAAATGGATTTTGTTATGAAACAAATGTCTAATTATAAAAATGATAATGGAGCAGAATGTTTAGGAATTAATATAGAAGGTTCTTTTATAAGTGCAGGTAGAGCTGGTTCACATTTAACATCATGTATTTTTGAACCAAGTATAGATTTGATGCAAAGATGGATAGATTTATCAAATAAAAATATTAGGGTTGTTACTATTGCTCCAGAAAAAACACCAGAAAATTTTGTGAAATTCTTAGTTAATAATAATATAATACCTTCTATTGGTCACTCACAAGCAAATTATGAACAAACTATAGAAGCTTTAGAACAAGGTGCAACATATTTTACTCATTTAGGTAATGCAACAGGTATTTTACATCAAAGAGAACCAGGGATTGTTGGTGCTGCTTTGCTAGATGAAAAATCTGTAATTGAAATTATTTGTGATGGTTTTCATCTTCATTCTGCAATAGTAAAACTTTTTTTGAAAGTTAAAGGTTGGGAAAATACCGTTTTAGTTTCTGATGGTACTTGTGTTATGGGTATGCCTAAAGGTAAATATGAATGGTATGATTCTTATGCAGATTTTGATGGAGAATCTCTTAAGCTTGAAAATGGGACTATTGCAGGTGGAGTTCAATCATTAAATAAAGCAATAAAAAATGTTATAAATTTTACTAATTGTACATTAAATCAAGCTGTTCAAATGACTTCTTTACTTCCAGCTAAAAAACTTGGCATTGATAAAAAATATGGAAGTATTGAAATAGACAAAAAAGCAAATATTGTCTTACTTTCTGATGATTATGAAGTAAAGAATACTTTTATTAATGGTAAATTACTTTATTCAGATTCTTAGTAAGATAATTTCTAAAAATCAATAATATCTGATATTGGTTTACCATCCATAGAACTATATTTATTAACACCAAGTAATGACATAGCTGTTACTGCTGTATCATAAGTATTTACAGACATATTAATTTTATAATCCTTTTTTATCATTTTACCTCTTGCAATCCAAGGAATAGTCATATCAACAGCTAAATCTGAACCATGAGTGAAATCATGACCTCCATGATCTGCTGTTACAATAGTAATTAAATCAGGAATCTCATTTGTAGCATTTTGAATAAAATTTCCTATAGGTTGATCCATTTCTTCTAACATTGTTTTTTGCTCTATTGATTGCCATTTTTTACTATGACCAACACTATCAATTTCTGGTAAATGAACAAATGTAAGATTAGGTTTATTAGATTTGATATATGATTCAGCATTATTAAGAATAGTTGTATATGGTGTAGATAAATCAAATTTATCTACAAAAGTTTCAAAATGTCTAAATTTTTCTTTTCCAGTAAATGCTGATGTTGTTAAACCTTTTTCTTTTACAAAATGAAAAATTGTCTTAGATGTAATGGATTTAGTAGGTTGATAATCATTCCAATCAACTTTATGATTTTCAAATTTTAGTCCTGTTAACATTGATGTATGAGAAGGTAAGGTTATACTAGGAAATATCGTTTGTGCTTTAAATGTAGAAGAACCTTCTTTCCATAAATTATTAAGTTTTGGAGTATTTGTATTTAATAAAACATCTGGCATTAAACCATCAATACTAATTATTAATACATGGTCTGTAATTTTTTTAAGTAAGTCTTCTGCATTTAAGCTTGGAAGTGTTCCTTTATTATCAATTAAGAATTTTGATATATATTCTTGATTAACTTGTAAGGGATGTATTTTTATATAAGTATTAAATTTATCATCAAAACCACTAACACCTTTTATAAAATCTCTTACAGTTTGATTATCAAGTTTATCTAATAAATCAGATTTTTGATTTAATAAATTTTCAAATACTTTAGCAACAGAAGTTTCAAAAAAATCAACTTTTGATATAGTATTTTTTCCTGCTTCTACATTAGCTAGTCCCATTAATGAAAATAATTCTTTATCTGTTGAATCTAAACCATATAAATATACAATTCTATTTAAACCAACAGGAACATTTAAATTAAATGATAAAGTTTTATTTGTTTCATAATCTAAAGTTTGAGATATATCATTATTAATACTATTACCTTTTATAACTACTTTCATTTTTTTTATATTAGGATCACTAAAATTAATTGACTTAACTTTAAAACTTTCATTAACTGGTTTAATATTAACTACTACCTTACCACTTTGTTTTAAAGGAATATTTTTATTATTCCTCTCTAAAGAAGTATTGCATGAATATATAATAGATAAAGATAATAAAGATAAAAATGTTTTTTTCATATTTTTTCCTAATAAAAAGATACTTTTTGTTTAATACTAGTTTATTATATTAAATTTTAGAGTAAATTAAAAGTTAAATTTTTATTCATATTACTCTATATAAATAAAACTTGTCGTTTTGAAAATATTTTTTACTGTATAATTAATTTGATATTTTCATAATCTAGGCTTTTTATATTGAGTAAATTAAATAAACAACTATTAATAGCATTTATATCTATATTAATCTTTATTTTTATAAGTGTTATTTTTTCAAGCTTATTTATACCACATAATTTTAAAATGGCTACAGGTGATATTAATGGTAATTATCATAAAATGGTGTTGTTATATAAAAAAGAATTATTAAAGAAAGGTATTGATTTAGAATTAGTAAATACAAAGGGAAGTATAGAAAATTTAGATCTTTTAAATAACAATCAAGTTGATATCGCATTTTTACAAAATAATATTGTAGATAAAAGTAATTCTTATGAGAATATTAAAGGTGTTGCTTCATTATATAATGAGCCTATATTTGTCTTTTATAGAAAATCTTTAAACATAAATCTTTTATCAGAAATAAAGAATAAAAGAGTTTCTCTGGGTAGCCAAGGTAGTGGAACATATTTTTTATCTAAAAAAATATTAGAAATTAATGGAATAAATGAGAAAGATATTAAACCTGAATATTTATCGTCATTTAATGCATCTAGAAAATTAATAGAAAATAAAATAGATGTAGCTTTTATAGTAATGAGTTTAGATAGCAATATTATTAAAGATCTTATTAGTAATAAAGACATTTCTTTATTTAGTTTTGATAATTATGAAGCTTATAAATATCATTCATTTAGTTTAAATAATATAAAAATACCCCAAGGTTATTATGATATAGGAAAAAATATACCTTCTAGAGAAATTATATTACTAAGTTCTCTTGCTACAATAGCCTCTCAAGAAAATATACCACCTAGAATTATAGAAACATTACTTATAACAATAAAAGAAATTACACAAGAACAATATAACCAATCTTTAAGCTTCGAAAACTCAGAGTTTAGCTTTCCATCTGATAAATATTTAGATTTTGAGATCCATTCTGCCTCTGAACTCTTTTTTAAAGAGGGACCTTCTTTTTTAACTCAATATTTCTCTTATACTGTAGCTTTATTGCTTTCAAGATTAAAATACTTTTTAATTCCTCTTATTCCATTTATCATAATTTTTATAAGAGTTATACCTGGTATTTATGATTTTAGATTGGGTTTAATAATGAAAAAAAAGTATAAAGAACTAGGAGATATAGAAAAAGCTATTTTAAATTCAAAAACTCAAGAAGATTTTGAGAAGTTACTTAAGAGAGTTGAAGATTTAAAAAGAGATATGGATATAACTTCTCAAAAAATACCAGCACAATATCAAAGGAATATTTATGATTGGAAAATGCATATCTCATTAATAGAAGATGTTATAAATAATAAAAAATCTTTAATAGTTTAAATAATATCTTATTCTTTTTCTACAGGTGATGACATTATATTATATATAATAGCACCTATAACAGCACCTATAATTGGAGCTAAAATAAATAGCCATAATTGGGAAATAGCCCAACCACCAACAAATAATGCTTGACTAATACTTCTAGCAGGATTTACAGACGTATTAGTAACAGGAATACTAATAAGGTGTATTAATGTTAAACATAAACCTATTGAAAGACCTGCAAAACCTTTTGGTGCTTTTTCATCTGTTGAACCAAGTATAACAATTAAAAACATACAAGTCATAACAACTTCTGTAACAAAAGCTGAGAGCATACTATATCCACCAGGAGAATGCTCACCATAACCATTTGATGCAAAATCTCCTATGGTAGAACCATTTCCTGTTGAAATTATATATAAAACACCACTAGCAAATATAGCACCTGATATTTGAGCTAAAATATATGGAACCAATTCTTTTGAATCAAATCTTTTACTAACCATTAAACCAATAGAAACAGCAGGATTTAAATGTGCTCCTGAGATATGTCCTAAAGAATAAGCAATTGTTAATACAGTTAAACCAAATGCCAGTGAAACTCCTAAAAGAGCTATTCCAAGTTTTGGAAAACCTGCTGCTAATACAGCACTTCCACAACCACCTAAAACCAGCCAAAAAGTACAAAAAAACTCTGCTAAAAATTTTTTTCCCATAGTCCTTCCTTATTTAAGACTTAAAATATAATATATTAAACTTTATTATTTAGACCTAATAGAATTATCTTGAGAAAATTACTTTTAAAAATATCTATTATTAGATTTGTAATTTACCTTTTAATATTTAAGAAAAATCTTATTTCTTAACTTTTAATTTAAGTATAACTAATAAAACTTTATATTTAGTTTAAAAATGATGAATTATATAAATTTAAATTTTAAAAGCTCATTATGTGATATCAAATTTTCCATAATAATCATATAAAGGTTTTTAAATCTATAATTTATACTTACATTTTATTAAATAGTAGAATTTTGAATATATCATAAATCACAATATAAAAAATATTTAATATTTTTTATTTGATAGTTGTAAAAAAAATATAAATATTTTTGCTGTATTTATAAAATAAAAAAGAAATTTATACTAAAAACCTTATAATCTTTTATTCTGAAGTAATGATATCTAATTTATTTCCATTAATTTTAAATAAAACTCCACCATCTTCATCTGTTCTATAAATTTTAGAACCAAAATATTTAAGTCTTTCAAGTATTTCTTCTCTTGGATGCTTATAACGATTATTTTTTCCTGCACTAATTACAGAATATTGTGGACGTGACATAAGCAAAAACTGATCTGTACTAGATGTTAAAGAACCATGATGACCTACTTTTAGGGTTTGAACATTAATATCTTCTGTTAATAACTTTTCTTCAGATTCTTTTTCTAGATCAGACATAAATAGAAAACTATTCTTCTTATAATCTAATCTCAAAGCTATAGCATTGTTGTTATTATATGCTTTGGAATTTAAATCATTAGGATTTATTTTATTAATAACTCTAATCTTTAAGTCTTTTTCTTGATAATTATCATTGTAATTAACAACTTTTAAATTTATATTTTTTTTAACAATTTTTGTTAATAAATTACTGTAAATCTCTGAACTATCTTTCTGGCCTGAATCCCAAACTTCTAAAACTTTAAAATTATCAATAATTGACTCACAACCTCCTATATGATCTAAGTCTGGATGAGTTATTACTAAAGTATCAATTTTTTTAATTCCATTATGTCTTAAATAAGGAATAATATACTTTTCACTAGCATTAAAGCTTATTTCTTTATTATCTTTTATAAAACTATAAGAAGAACCACAATCTATTAAAAATGTCTTATTTTCAGGTGTCACAATTAAAGTACTATCTCCTTGTTTAACATTGATAAATGTTATATCTAATTCATCTAATTGTTTTAGATTATTAAATAAAATAATAGATAGTAGAAATATTTGTATAGATATTAGATACATAAATTTATTTTGCTTGAGTATTTCAAGTTTTATAATATTTTCTTTTAAAATTTCAGTAATAAATAATATAAATATATAACTAAGAATCACAAAAAATATATCTAATTTTTTTATATAAAATATTGCGTAAGGTAATAATGATAAAAACTCAACAATTTTAATAAAAAATGAAAGAATGAAATAAGTAATATAACCTAAAGTATTACCAATAAAAGGTATTATGAAACTCAAAATTATAGTTGCTATTGACATATAAGTCAGAAGATCAACAAATAAAACAGCTATTAGATTTGAAGGTAAAAATAAGTATGAAAATTGTCCAAAATGATATAATTGCAAAGGCAAAACCATAATTTGAGCAGATAATATCATTGCTACAGTTGAAGATAAAAAAGTTGGTAAAAATATTAACTTTTCTTCTAATGGTTTAGAAATATATAGTAAACCTAAAGTGGCTAAAATAGAGAATTGTAATCCAATATCAAATAAAGATAAAGGACTAAATAATAAAATAATAAAAGTTACAATAGATAGTACCTTATAAGTATCAGGGGTTTCTCTTTTATAACGAATTAAAAGGATTATTATATTTAATAGACCTGCTCTTATAATAGACATAGGAAACCCAGTCATAAATATATAAAATATAATAGTTATAATCGTAAGAATTAATCCAAATAATTTATTAATTCTAGCGAATCTTATAAATAATAAACCTGTAGTCATAATAAGTGTTATTTGCATACCAGAAGCGGCTAATATATGTGATAAGCCTAAAGTATTGAAATCATCCCTTATATCTTTTGAAACAGGAGTTGCCTTTGCTCCAAATACTAAACTACTTATAATATTTGCAGATTCTTGAGGCATGGAATTATACAATTTATTTAAAATAGATTTGCGTATTTTAATAATAAAATATTGAAAATTATTTACTGTATTCTTTTCTATAATAGATACTTTATTAGCAGATATAAAAGAAAAAATACCTTTTTGTTCAAGATATTTTTTATAAGAGAACTCATTAGGATTGAAAGCTTTTGGAGGTAAATCTAAATTACCATTTATTTCAACTCTATCACCATATTCTAGCTCAAGATTTTTATCATATATATTTACTAAAATTTTTCCAGCACTTAGAGATATATAAGGTTCTAATACTATTTCAGAGTTTATTTCAAATGAGGTTTTGTTTTCGTCTATTTTAGGTTCACTAATTATCAAAGCTTGAATTTTTATATTTTTTTGAGGTGTATAATAAAATAAATCATTATTCTCTGGCTTAGGTAAACTGTATTTATACCAATTTGCCCCAATAAAAATAAAAGTGAAAACTAGTGTTAAAAAAATAAAAAACTTAGTTTTTTTAAAATGATATTCTGATAATCCTAGAAAAATTGTTATTAGTGGTATATAGATAAATATTTTTTCTTGTGAAACTTTGTCATAAACTAAAATACCTATTATGTATGAAAAAAAACTACATAATAGGTAAAACATAAAACAAATTAAATTGTGACTTTATTTTTTAGTTTTTTAAATTTTTTGTCTCCAATTCCTTCAACTTTATTTAAATCTTCTATGCTTTTAAATTTACCGTTTTTTGTTCTATAGCTAATAATATTTTTAGCTAAAGTATCTCCAATACCAGGTAAATTATTTAATTCTTCTTCTGTAGCAATGTTTAGATTAACTAAACCATCATGTTTTGTCTTTTTTGTTATAGATTTTTTATGTACTTTTGAATCTTTATGTTTATAATTTTTTGAATTATCAATTTTAGACACTGGCTTTATTTCTTTTTCTTCTTTTTTTATATCTTCTTTTTTTTCTTCCTTAGTTTCTATTACTTCTGATTTTGATGCAATATATATACTTGAACCATCTTTTATAGGTACTGTCATATTTATATCCTGTAAAAATGCATCTTTTTTTAATCCACCAGCTTTTGAGATTACATCAACAAGTCTTGAACCTGAAGGTAATTTATAAATACCTGGTTTTATAACACCACCACCTGCAACTTGAACAGTTATCATAGTACTTATAAAAGTATTAGACGCTGCAATAACAGGACTAGAGTATAAACAAAATATAGAACTTATAATTATTGTATTTATTATTTTTTTTATCATTTTAATAGCCTCATAAGTTAAATCAAGATTAAACTATCTTAAATTAATCTTAACTTAAATATATGTGTTTTGTCTACACTAATTAATTTTAATTATAAAATATTTATTTCCTATTTTTTATAATAAAATTAATTTATCTTCTTTTTGCTTATATTTAAATGAGTTTTCTATAGTATCTAAAAATTTATAAATAATATTTACTATAAAAATAAATAATGAGAATTTAAAAAATACAATAAATACAAGACTTATATTTTTATTTCTATAGAATTGTATTTATAATAAATTAAAAAGAATGATATTAATAATATTTACTCTTTAAAAAGAAATTTTGAAGTATTTTTCAAAACTAAACCTACTAATGAAGGTAGATTTTTATTAACTGCTACAGATAACTTTTCACCTAATCCTATTATTAACTCAGACTTATTATCTAGTATTGCATTAATTGTTTCTTTTGATACTCTTTCAACTGTCATTCCAAAATAGTTATCAGGATTAAACTTTACTGAACTAGAATTAATAGATGTTGAAACTATATCGGTTTTTGTTACAGTAGGGCAAATCGTTATTACTTTTATTCCATATTTAGCAACTTCTAACCTTAATGCATCACTAAAACCATTCATAGCATGTTTAGTTGCAGAATAATTTGCCATTCCAGGTATTGCGATTCTGCTTGAAGTACTCGATATATTAATTATTTTACCAGATTTATTTTTTATCATAGAAGGCAAAACAGCATGAGTACAATAAATCATTCCCCAATAGTTTACGTCCATTACTTTTCTAAGATTTTCGGTATCATCATTGTGAAAAAAACTAAAGGTAGATATTCCTGCATTATTAATTAATATATCTATTGCTCCAAATTTTTCTAAAGCTTTTTCTATAAGATTATTTGAATCTTCTTTTTTTGAAACATCTGTTGTAACAACCAGAGTTTCAGTATTATATTTTTCTTTTAATTCATTTGCTAATTCTTCAAGTTTTTCTGTTCTTCTTGCTGCAAGAACAATTTTTGAACCATATTTGGCAAAATCAATAGCATATGCTTTACCTATTCCACTTGATGCTCCAGTAATAACAACAACTTTATCTTTTAAATCTTTTATTTTTTCATCTCTAGATAAAATTTTGTATGTTTGATAGGCACCATAACCAATAGCAGATATTAAACCTATTGTTTTTAAATTTTTTTTGTTCATATTTTTATCTCAAAGTTAAATATTTATAATTGCAGATTCATATAAAGAATTTTTATAAAAATTATGTCAATTTTATTCTTTTATATTTTAAATGCAATATCTAGTTTTCTCAGGCGTAATTAAATAAAAAAGCTTACAAAATATATTTTGTAAGCTTTTAGATAAACTTTTTACATTAAAAGTGCTGCAATTGAAGCTGTTTGAAATGAAGCAAAGTTTCCTGCAATCATTGCTCTAAGTCCAAGCCTTGATAAATCACCTCTTCTTTCAGGAGCTAACGCACCAATTCCACCTATTTGAATTGCTATTGAACTTAAATTTGCAAAACCTGATAGAGCATAAGCTGAAATAATTTTTGATGCAGGTGATAGGTTATTAATATTACTTGACATATCAATATATGCAACAAATTCATTTAAAACAATTTTTTCTCCCAAAAATTGTCCTACAAGTAAAGCCTCACTAGGAGGAGTTCCCATTAAGAAAGCTAAAGGAGCAAATAGGTAACCCATAAATAGTTGTAATGAAATATTTTCATATCCAAACATTGAGCCTGTACCTTTGATAATACCATTAACCATTGCAATTATGGCAATAAATGCAATAAGCATCGCAGCTACATTAAGAGCCAATGATAACCCTTCACCAGCACCAACAGCAATTGCATCAATTACATTTGCTGCAACCTTTTCATCTGTCATTTTTACACTACCTTTTGTTTCTGGTTCTTCTGTTTCTGGTAGTATTATTTTTGCAAAAACAAATGAAGCAGGAGCAGACATTAAACTAGCTGCTATTAAGTGACCTGCTATTTCTGGGAATGTACTTTGAAACATTCCTACATAAGCAGCTAAAATTCCACCTGCTGTATTAGCCATCCCCCCTGCCATAATTGCAAGTAATTCTGAGTTTGTTAATTTTGCCAAAAAAGGTTTAATAACTAAAGGTGCTTCTGTTTGACCTACAAATACATTAGCTGCATTTGAAAGAGATTCTGCCCCACTTGTACCCATTACTTTATACATTACAACTGCTACAACATCTACTACCTTCTGCATTACACCAATGTGATACAATACAGACATTAATGATGAGAAGAATATAATTGTTGGTAAAACTTGGAATGCGAATAAAAAACCATATTTTTTATCATCAATTGCTAAATCACCAAAAACAAATTTTGAACCTTCTTTTGTATAATTAAGTAGTTGATCAATTAAATCATTAGCATATGAAAATGCAACTTTACCTGGTGTTGTTTTTAAAATTATTAGTGCAAATATAAATTGTAATAAAATACCAGTGAGTATCAGTCGCCAACTTACAGCATTTCTTTTATCCTTGGGACATAGTAAATATCCTATACCGACCATAGCAAAAATACCACCAAAACCGATGAGCTTTTCCATTAGTTTCCCCTTTTTAATAGTTTCTATCTTAGTTTTTATTATTCTCGGTTATAAGATAAATGTATAAGTTAAGATAATTTTAACAAGTAATAAATTATTTTCAATAGCTATTCAATAATTGAACAAATTAAATACTTGTATTTTTTATAGTAATAAAAGATAATTCTAGATGTTTGTGATTTATTGTACAATAGAAGGATTATTTTAATGGAATTATCACTTAATCAGGAATCTATAAAACAAGTTTTAGACTCTCTTACAGCATCAAATAAATTAATTAGTGATACATATAAAGGGGACTTACCTGAAAGACAACCAGTTCAAACCTTGTATGGAGGTGCACAGTTATTTAAATTTGATTCAACACAAAAAATAGGTAGTTTAGCAGTTAGCAATTTTGAAGAATATGCTCCTAATTTTGTTGTTCTTGCAAAAGCTTTAGAATTACCTAATCATAAAGATTTTGTAGGTTCATTAGATGAGTTAACAGAACAAGCAACACAAGAAAATGCTAGGGAAACTAATCCTGATTTATGGTTAGCTTATGAAGTTTATAATAAAATAAAAAATAAAATTGAGCGTGAAGCTGTAGAAGACTTTAGAATAGATTTTGAAGATGGTTTTGGTAATCGCCCAGATGATGAAGAAGACAATACAGCTAAGTTTTGTGCTGAACAAGTTGCAAAAGGAATGCAGGAAAAAACACTACCACCTTTTATTGGTATAAGAATAAAAACTTTTTCAGAAGAATTAAAAGGAAGAGCAATAAGAACACTTGATATATTTTTAACTAATCTATTAAAAAACTCTGGTAATAAATTACCTGAAAACTTTGTTGTAACATTACCAAAAGTTAATTCACCAGAACAAGTATCTGCATTAGTAAGCTTACTTGAAATGTTTGAGCAAAAGTTTTCTTTAGAACCAAACTCTTTAAAACTAGAAATAATGATTGAAACAACACAATCAATAATAAATACAAAAGGAGAATCCAATATTTTATCTTTAGCAAAAGCTTCTAAAGGTAGATGTAGAGGAGCACATTTTGGAACTTATGATTATACTGCATCATGTGATATTACAGCAAAATATCAAAGTATGGATCATCCTGTATGCGATTTTGCAAGACATATGATGAAAGTTACACTTGCTAATACTGGTGTTTGGTTATCTGATGGTGCAACAAATGTAATGCCTGTTGGCCCTAATAGAGCAAAAGATGGAGAATCATTAACAAGCTCACAAATTGAAGAAAATAATAAAATAGTTCATGCTGCTTGGAAACTAGCTTATGAACATACAATGCATTCTCTAAAACATGGTTTTTATCAAGGATGGGATTTACATCCTGCACAATTACCAATTAGATATGCTGCTTGTTATACATTCTTTTTACAAGGTTTATCTCAAGCATCTATAAGATTAAAGAATTTTATAGAGAAAGCTGCACAAGCAACACTTGTTGGAGATGTATTTGATGATGCTGCAACAGGTCAGGGATTACTCAATTATTTTTTAAGAGCTTTGAATTGTGGTGCCATTACAGAAAATGAGATTCTAGAAACAGGTCTAACTCTTGAAGAAGTGAGAGGAAAATCATTTTTAAAAATATTAGAAAATCGTAAGAAAAAATAGATTTAACAATTATAAAATCATTGTAAAAACTGTATTTCATGTTTTTAATATAAAATAAATTGATAAATTTTTGTTAAATAATGCAAGTTAATTTACTAATTATTCTATTAGTAAATTAACTGTAAATTATTGAGTTTATATTGAGTTTAATTGGGAGAAAATAATTTTATGTCTGGCGTAGATGCAATTGAAGGTGCAAAATCAAAGGGTAATAAAGCTATAGCTAATCATGCGTTTAATCAACATATAGCTGCTCAAGATAGAGCTATGATGTATGAAGTAGAAAAAAAGAAGTTAATGGCTTCAGGAGTTCCTGAAGATAAGGCTATAAAAATGGCAGAAGATCATATTAAAAAATTTGTTGGTGCTTCAGCTAATGCAGGTTCAAAAACAAATAATGATAAAGAAGCTTTAGTAGATAAGTCTAAACAACAAGATGAAAGACTTGTTGAAACCAATATGAAAAATGAAGTTAAAACTTTAATTGATGGAGCTTCAGATACAGATAATAGTCAAGATAATATGGCAGGAAATCAAGGAAGAAAAGCAATTGCTCCTGAAGATAAAAAAGAAGTTAATTCTTATTCATCTTTAGACTTAAAAGAAATCAATACATTTGATAAGAAAAATATTTTAAGAATGTTAACAAAAGCAGGTGTAACTCCAACTGAGCATCTAACTAAAGGTATTGCTTCTTTATCTGATAATGAGGCAAGTGATTTAGTTGTGAAGCTTAGAAATAAGGGAGCTAATGAAATGATGAAAGAGATCAACAAAATAAATATGTAACTCTTCTACCTAAAAATTTGATAAGGTGATAAAGTATGGGCTTTTGCTATAAGCAAAAGCCTTTATTATTTATAATATTTTTTATTTTTTTTCAAAGTTCAATGAGGTTGAATTAACACAATATCTTAAACCTGTTGGTTTAGGACCATCTTCAAAAACATGACCTAAATGTGCTCCACATTTATTACACATAATTTCTGTTCTTACCATAAAATGTGTTTTGTCTGTTTCTTCTGATATTTTATTATCTTCTATTGGTTGATAAAAACTTGGCCAACCTGAACCAGAATCATATTTTGTTTCAGAACTAAATAACGGTTCTCCACAACAAATACATTTATAAGTTCCTTCTTCTTTATTTGTATAATATTTACCAGTGAAAGCTCTTTCTGTTCCTTTTTTTCTTGCAATTGCAAATTGCTCTTCTGTTAATTTATCTTTCCAATAATCATCATTTTTTAAATTGTTATCCATTTAAACAACCTTAAGCTAATAAAAATATATAATTACTATTATATTAAAGAAGTATTATGGATTAAAAATAATTAAAGTAATTTTTAGAAATAATTGATATAGATTTTTAGCATGAATATTTTTTTTCTATCTATAATATGATATGATTGAATAAAATATAAGTTAAAATTAGTTTAACCTTGAGGGATTATGAATAGAATTGTTAAAAGTTTGATTACTTCATTATTTTCAATATCAATGATTTCTGCTTGTTCAGATAAAGCTCCTATGATAATTAATCAACCAGTACAACAAAATAGTCAAATAAAAAAATTTAGTGTTGATCAAATGCCAACTTTTAATAAAAGAAAACTTGGAATAGTTGGGACTTTACCTATAAATAGTATTAGTGAACAAAAAAAGAAACAATTAAAGTTACATCAATTTTATTTTGAAGCATATTCAAATAATAATCCTTATTCTGTTTCAGATAATAATGCACACATGAAAATGCTTAATGAAGGGGCTACAGCTGCTAATATTAGACTAGATTCTAACAATGATGGTTATGTATCAATGGATGAAATAACAAAGCTTGTTACAAGTGAAGCTTATATAAAGTTTTTTAGGCAAAAATATATAATATTTTCTTATAATAAACTAGATAAGAATTCAGATAATAAATTATCAGTTGATGAATTTAATAGTTTTAATAGTGTTATAAAAGCAAAAGAAGTTCCTGATTTTCAATTATTAGAAGAATTCTCAGATTATGATTATAATTCAAGTAGAAATTTAGAGCTTGAAGAATATGAAGATTTCTTTATGGAATATTTATTAGTTAAGTATGGTGCTTAATTAAATAGCCTTAAGTCTTAATTATATTTAAGTTTATTGTTTTTATTTAATTTTAATTAATAGCTTTATAGTATATGTATTGGATTGAACTTTTGTACTTTGCATAGTTCTATTAAAGTTAAATATTTGAGTAAATATATCAAAATTATTGCTATTTTGGTTAAAAAATTTCCAAGTATAACAAAATTTCATGAGATATTTATGGATACATCTAGAAAATAATCATTAAATATTTAATAATTCGTTTTTAATTATTGTAATTAAGGTGTTGGTAACTCATTTCCATTACTATCATATCTTTTTCCATAAATAGATGTACTATCTCCATCTTGTGAGTCAGATGTCCAAGTAATAACAAAATTACCTGTACTACTCATGGATATATTTGTTTGATCTTGACGGTTTGTAGTGTAAGAATTAACTTGAAATTCAGAGCTTTGTGGAATTCCATTACTATTATATCTTTGAGCATAGACTCCATAATCATCTATATAATCTTGTCCATAAGATGACCAAGAGATAATAAAATTACCTGTATTATCTATTGATATTGATGGTTCTACTTGGTAGTTAGTAGTATAGGTATTAACTTGAAACTCAGAGCCTTGTGGAATTCCATCACTATTATATCTTTGAGCATAAATATCATTTTCATTTCTCCAAGTAATAACAAAATTTCCAGAATTATTCATTGAAACTTTTGAGTTAATCTGATAACTATTTGTGTATGTATTAACTTGAAACTCAGAGCCTTGTGGAATTCCATCACTATTATATCTTTGAGCATAAATATCATAGTGAGCTCCATTTTGTTCATAAGATTGCCAAGTAATAACAAAATTTCCCGTATTATCCATCGCTATGCTTGGTTCAGATTGACTGTTTGTAGTATAATTATTAACTCTAAATTCAGAATTGTGAAGAGTGCCATCTGAGTTATATATTTGTGCATATACACCATAATGACTTCCATCTTGTTCTAATGAAGACCAAGTAATAATAAAATTATTTGAATTCATTGCTATACTTGAATTACGTTGAATACTGCTAGTATAAGTATTAACTTGAAACTCATTACCCTTTGGACCAATACTAGTAGAACCACCACCAGAGCCACATGATAATTGAACTAAATAATCATTAAATATTGAATCATTCGTTTTTCTTTCTATTACTTTAGGTTTAATATCTGAATCTGAATATAATTCAGGGTGGTCACAATATATCTGTAATAATAGGCTTGGGTGTATAACTCTAGCAAACTCTATTTCTCTTGTTAAATACAAACCATTATCTGTATAAGTTAATAGCTTTTTTACTTTCCTATGAAGATATTCATAAGACAAAGCAAGAGTTTTAAACCCTGAATACTCTTTTTTTAATGAATCAAATTCTTCATTAGTTAAAAATGTTTTAACATCATTATATGATTTATCAGATGTTTTTATATAACTTATATTTTTAGATTTTGAGTCTACAGAATTTGAACTCTTTATTTCTTGTACTGGGTTAATAGATGTACTACATGAAGTTATTATTAAACTTAATGCTAGTAATAAACCCTTCTTTGTCCTATTATTTATCATTATTCTCTTATCCAATTTTATAAATATAATGTAAACAGAAGAATAAAATAATTTATCCTTCTATCATTCTTAAACAGCAGTAAATATTATCTTTGTTGAATAACCTGTTCCTGCTGCTTTTGTAAAAGGTACTTTTATCCCAATATCAATTGGAAATTTTGTATTGTTTGCTAATCCACTTGTTAAAGGTGCTGCTGTTGGAGGATTTATATTATCTATAAATAACCCTGAACTTAAGCTTGTTCCACTTGTAAATGCTTGAGAAGAAGGAGCTACTATTGCTGTAAAATCTCCACCTGTTAATTGACTCATTGTAATATCAGCTGTTCCTCCACCTGTTCTTAATACTCTAAGTTGTAGTGCATCTTCTAACATATATATAGCACCATCATTTGATGTTGTTGGTAATGAATTTGAATTTGTATCATATAATTGATTTGATGTATCAATTACTTTTGATATTAAAGTTCCTGATGTTCCATTTGTACCTGTTACACTTCTATTTAAAATATGTGTTGTTGAATTTATATCTGTTTCTCACACCTAAAGCATTAATCTCCATTACCAAAGTCTATTATTTCATTTGATGATAATGAACCACCATCTAAATTATCTGTGATACTATTTGGTTATCTGATGTTCTTTCTGTAACTATTGAAATAACATCTTCAACTTCAGCTGTAATAGTTACATCTGTGTCATTTGCTAAAGATGGAAGAGTAATAGCTGAGACTAAAAAGAATCCTGTTAAAAGTTTAAAAAAGTTTGATTTCATTTTTTCTCCTTAAAATATACTAATAAAAATGATTTTTAATAGTTTTATATTATTTTATGAAATACTATAAGAAAAATATATTAGACTTTAGGGTTATTTTATAGTTGTAAATATTTTTCTTTTAATTTTTCAATAGCTTGATTTCTATTTTTTATACCAAATTTTCTAAAAATATGTCCTATATGTGCTTTTACAGTGTGTAATGTAATATCAAGTTTTTTAGAAATTTGTTCATTTGATAAGTCTTCACTTATTAGTTTTAGAATTTCTAATTCTCTATCAGTTAGAATATTTTTACCTTTAACATTAAAAGAAGCTTTAATGTTATTAATATAATTAAATGATATATTTGATTTATCATTTAAAGTATCTAATATTAGTTGGTGAATATCTTTAAAAGAATCTCTAAATATCCTAACAATATTTTCTTCTTCACCCAAAGCTAAAGCTTTTTTTATATAGTTTGTTGCTTCATTTATATTCTTTTTTTTATAAAAAACTAAAACTTTTAATAGATAAATCTCAATCAATGTTGGTATAAAATTATTATATTCTTTTAAACATTTATCAATTAAATTTTGTGCATCATGTAAATTTTTTGTAAATATTAAAGATTCTATTAATGAAAGTAAAAATAATGGTTCAACTTGTTTAAAACTATTTAGTTTATATATATATGAATATTCATTAATAAAATTATTACAATTATAATAATTTTTCTGTCTAATCTCTTTTCTTATATTAAGTGAATTCATAATTCTATTATCTATAGAGATTTTATATTTTTTATGGAAATCAATAAGTTTATTTATATAAAAATCTACATCTTCAAATAAATTCATTCTTATCTTTAATCCAATTATTGTATATAAAATAACTTTTGTATCAAGAAATAATGTTTCATTATTAGTTTTATTTATTACATCATCTATACACTTATTGAAAAGATTTATATCATCAAACATATAATATATATAAATTAAATTATTATAAACTAAAGTAATACCTTTAATTGAAGAGCTATCTATTATATTAATTGCTTTAAGTGTTTGCTCTAAAGATTTTTTTAACTTACCTTTTTTTAAAAAAGTATTAGAAGAGTGGATTAAACAATAAATATGATTATAATAATTTCCTGATTTGTAAAAGAAATCAGACGCACTTGTAAAAACGTCAATTGCTTTATCGAGTTCATAATTTATAAGATAGTAATCCCCTAATAATGAATTAATTCTAGCTAAATAATCATAATCAGTTTTTTCTGTATAAATAGACATTTTATCAATATTAACTTTTAATTTTTCATAATCTTTTTTCATTAACTCATTACATGATTTAACATAGTATAAAAATTTCAAGGTTTCATTGGATAATTTAATATCTTTATAAAAATACTCAAATTTATTAATAAGCCTTTCAATTTCAAATATTTTATTAGAAGAAGTAAAAAAAGTTATTATCCTAGCATAATGTAAATATGGTGAAGGGTATTTAATTAGAATATCCAAAGGAATGTTATTTAACCAATCTAATAACTTAAACATTTTTTTTTCAAAAAACATTTTTTTAAAATTATTTTCAATAATCTCAATAATATAATCATAATTTTTTATTAAAGATGCATACTTAATTGATTTATCAAAGTCACCTTTAGATTTATACCAATCAGCTGTTTTTATATAAAAATCATGGATTTTATTTGAGTATCTTTGTTCAAATATGGATAATAAAAATTCTGAAAATAAATCGTGATATCTAAACCAATCATTATTATGATCTAATGATATTATAAATAAATTATTATCTATTAAATAATCTATTATTTCATAACTATTATCTATACCAACAATATTATTAGCTAATTCATAGTTAAATACATCTAAAAATGATGTTTTTAGTAAAAAATCTTTTACTTTGTCATCTAGCTTTTCTACTACTTCATTTATTAAAAAATCTTTTATATCTTTATTCTTTCCTGAAAAATTGTTTATAAAATCTAATTTATTTTCTTTCTTATCTAAGAAAATACTTAATACTTGTATAGAAAATATCCACCCTTCTGTTCTTTTTAAAATTAAATCAATATTATTATCAGAAATTCCTTGTATATTTGATAAAAAACAACTCAAATCCTTATTATTAAATAGTAATTTACTATATGTTAGTTCAAAATAATTATTTTTTCTTTTTAATGATGAAAATGATATGTTTTTAGGATTATTTCTTGAAAGAAATATTAATTTTAAGTTACTTGGTAAATTATGTATAAAATAATTGATTGCTTCATATACCTCTGAAGATTCTATTATGTGTAAATCATCTATTATTAAATACATTAGCTTTTGAAATTTTGAGAATTCTTCTATTATTGATAATATATAATCCTCATATTTATTACTAGATATTTCTTTTTCATAATTGTAAAAAATTGACTTATCTAAAGATGAATTTGATTCCAATAAATTTATCAAAAAATTTCTTAATTTATTATCAAACTTATCTAATGATATCCAACTTACATTATTTTTAGATTTTGACTCTATCCAACTTATAATACTTGTTGTTTTTCCATAACCTGCTGGAGCATTTATTAAAACAACATCATATTGATTAACTATATCATCTATATAATTAATTAATTTCTCTCTATATAATTCATTACCTTTTAAATTTGGTATCTTATTCTTTAATTTCAATATTATTCATACCTATAAAATCTATAAATTCACTTTAAATTTTTTTATATAATTTGAATACAAAATTATAATAATTTACTCAAAATATTTTTTTACAATTAGTTATATTAATTTGACTTTTATCATCAATATCCATTACATATATGTTTTTATTTACATCACGAAAACTTGTAAAATATATTTTATTAGAAGTAGACCATATAGGAAAACTATCATCATTGATTATTTAATGTTTTAAATATGCTATATTATAATTTATATGTTGTAAATATCTTTCAGACTCATTTGACGTTAAGTAATTTAAAGAAGAAAATCTTCTTATATTATTGTAAAATACTTCAATAAACTCAAATATAGCTAATCTAGCTTATTTTTTAGTCTTAAAGACTTTTTTAAAATATCCATTATAATCTATAGATGTAATAAAATCATATTATTTGTTATAAATCCGTTTATTTATGAATATAATATATAATGATAAAATAAAAAGATATTAAACTTTAGTGTAATATCTTTTCGGACTTTTATTTGATAGATTAGCTTTTTATTTTATAATATTTATAATCTTTTAGCCATTGGTATACATTATATGAAAAAAATAGTTTTATTTACATCTTTATTATTTTTATCTTCTTGCTCTGCAGAAAAGGAATCAATAATTTTAAATACAAATAATAATGTTGTATCTCAAAATAAGACTAATAAAATATATAAAAAATATACAGATTCAGAACTTAGAAGCCTTTACTCAAAACCTATATCTCAATGGCAAAAGGCAGATTTAGATAATGGTGTTACATATAAAGAATTAGGTTTATTACCTGTTGCATCTCACCCTTCTAATAACCCATTAAATAATGATAAAGTAGAGTTAGGTAAATTACTATTTTTTGATACTAGATTATCAAAATATGGTATGTTTTCTTGTTCAACTTGTCATAATCCAGAGCATAATTGGGCTGATAATTTAGATAGACCTCTTGGAAATGATAAAAATCCTTTAAAGAGAAATAGCCCAACTGTTGCAAATACAGCATATTTTAATACTATGTTTTGGGATGGTAGAGCAAAGAGTTTGGAACAACAAGCTCACGACGTTTTATTAAACCCAAGAGAAATGAACTCAAATGAAAATTTAATAAAAAGAAGTATAGGAGATGATGAACTTTACTTAGATTTATTTAAAAAATCATTTGGTGATTCTGAAATAACGTTTGATAGGGTTACATTTGCTCTTGCTACATTTCAGAGAACTATTACAACAAAAAATAATAGTCCATTTGATCAATTTATAAAAGGAAATTATAAAGCTTTAAATGATCCACAAATTAGAGGATTACATTTATTTAGAACTAAAGCAAGATGTATGAATTGTCATCAGGGAGCTAACTTTAGTGATAATAATTTCCATAACACAGGGCTTGTAATGCAAGGAACAGAATTTGAAGATTTGGGTAAATTTGATACAACAAAATTACCAGAAGATTTTGGGACTTTTCGTACAGCAAGTTTAAGAAATGTTGTTAAAACTGCACCTTACTTTCATCATGGTCAAACAAAGACTATAAAAGAAATACTAGATATGTATAACAAAGGTATGCCAGAAGCTCAAAATAAATCTAAATTAATAAAACCTCTTGGTTTAAGTAATAATGAATTAGAAGATCTTGAAAGTTTCCTAAATTCATTATCTGAAAGTTTACCAACTGTTAGAAAACCTATATTTCGTAAATAATGAAAGCTTTAAAACTTTTATTAATAGGTGTTGCTTTTTTATTTCTTTTTTATTGGTATACCGATAGAGTAACAACTAATTACAATAATAAATTTAATACTAATATTGTAAAGAAAGTTCTCACTTTTGGTAAAGATTCAAGAAATTGTTACATTTCTGGTTCTGCAAATAGGCTAAAAGATAAAAATGTTCCTTTATTAGTTTTTTTACATGGAATGGATGGAGCATGGCCTAGTAGAAAATTTACTAAACCTCAATATGAATTTATAAATAAATTAGTTTGGGATAAAAATATGATAGCTGTTTTTCCTCAAGGAACTCAAGGTGCTTGTCATGATCCTAAGGTTGATACAAAAAACGAATTTTTATTTTATTATTGTTGGAATACAAATAATAGTAAAGATAGAGATTTTATAAAAAAACTAATAGAAGCAATGACAAATCAATACAAAATAGATTCTAAGAAAGTTTATTTAGTTGGTTTTTCAAATGGTGGATATTTTGTAGCTGATTATTTCTTATTTCATTCTGATAATACTTTTGCTGGATACGGTTTACACTCTGCAGGAGCAATTAATTTTGAAAAATCAAATACAGATTTTTCAAAATTAAGAATATCTTTGAATGTTGGTAATAAAGATGATTTTGAATTACAAGACATGAGAAATTTAAAAGATAAATTAATAAATAAAGGAATGAAAGAAAATCTTAATTTAAGATATAACGAATATATTGGAAAACATGAAATGAGTAGAAAATCTTTTGAATCAGAATTAGATTTTTTATTAAAAAATTGGTAGTGTAAATAATTAACCTATACTTAAGTAAAAGTTGTTTTGTCTTATTACTAAGTATTTTATAGTAACTTTAAAGCTTTATCTATTAATTGAGTATTAAAGTCATTAAAAACATTTGTATTAGGAATCCAACCTATTAAGAACCTATAAAAATCAGCCCAACATAAACTATATAAACGTCTCCATTCATTTTCTAGATTTGAAAAATTAATTTCTTTATTATATTTAGTACAAGACAGATTTAGTTCTTTAAAGTAATAATCTAATAATTCTTCCTCCCAATCAAAACATTGTTTCTCTATAAACGCACTATCAAAAAAATATGCAATATCTTTCATTCCACAACCATGACCAACATATTGAAAATCTACAGCAGAAACATTATTTAAATTACTAGAAAAACAAAAGTTAGCAGTTTTTGAGTCACCATGAACAAGAGTTTTATAAGAACAATTATTTAATATAAAATCAATTTCATGAGCTTTTTCTTTTAATTTTGAATCTTTCATTTTTAAAAATTCATCTGGTCTAGTTGCTAAATGCCAATATGTGCCAATTTCCCATAAATATTCAGATTTTGTATTTATAAAATAAGCATGAAAGTTTGCTAACCATTTTAAACACAGCATAGCTTCTTTTTTATTTAAATTATTTAATCTTACTGGATAACCTAAACTATCTAGGTCTTCAATGATGAGAACAAAACTATTGTTATCTTTTTTTATCCCAAAACATTTAGGGAATTTAAAAGAGTTGTTATCTACATTTGAAAAATATTTATACCAATTAATTTCATTATCATAAGATTTTATTTTTCTTTGGTGAGAAAAATTATTATCAGTATTTATATTTTGAGGAAGAACAATATTTTTTATTATTAATGTAAAAGGAATATTTCCTTTTACATTAACCTTTAGTATTTCACCATAATCACTCCAAAGTGATTGAATTTTATTAAATGATAAAATTTCTTTAGAGTTAGTAGAGCTAAGAATAAAATCTTCTAAATTATTTAATTTCATTATAATTTAAAAATTTTATGTGAGTTCTTGTTCTTTTTTTAACTGAGAATCAAAAATGAATGTGCCAAATGGTAATAATGAAGAAATGAAAGCAAGACCTGCTTTAAATAAAGTCCACTTTCTTTCCATCATAACCTGTATTAAAAAGTAGATATAGGCTACAAATAAAACGCCATGTAGCCAACCTACCATCTTTACAGCCATTGGTACTCCATAAATATATTTTAAAGGCATTGCAATAAATAAAAGAATTAAAAATGAAATTCCTTCAGCAATAGCAATTACTCTAAATTGACCTAAAGAACTTTTAGTTGGATTATTAGCCATATAATTTATAAAAAACCTTTTAATATCTATACAGGTATTACACCATGTTTCTTATTATTTATTGGTAACTCTTTTGTAGAATACATATCAAATCTTTTGATAAGTTCTTTTCTTAAATCTTTATCTGGAATAATTGCATCAACAACTAATTCAGAGCCTAAACGATAAAGGTTTATATCTTCCTCATATTCTTTCATCTTAGCTTCTTTAAAAGCTTTTCTTTCTTCTGGATCTTGTATTTCTTCCATTTTATTAAAGAAAACAGCATTAACAGCAGGTTCTGCACCCATTACAGCTATTGAAGCAGAAGGTAAAGCGATTGTACATTCTGGATTAAATCCAGGTCCACACATAGCATATAAACCAGCACCATAAGCTTTTCTTAAAACAACAGATATTTTTGTTACAGAAGCTTCTGAAATTGCAGAAATCATTTTTGCTCCATGTCTAATAATTCCTTGTTTTTCAACAGTTGAACCTATCATAAACCCTGGAACATCAGCTAAGAATAATAATGGAATATTGAATGCATCGCATAGATTAACAAAACTTTTAGCTGTTTATCTGCTGAATCAACAAATAAAACACCACCCTTTATCTTAGGTTGATTAGCAATAATACCTATCACTTTTCCATCAAGTCTTGCAAGACCTGTTATTAACTCAGGTGCAAACAATTTTTTTATTTCAAAGAATGAACCTTTATCAACAAGTTTTTTTATTACTTGAATCATGTCATAAGCTCTATTATGATTCTCTGGTATTATTTCAGAAATTTCTTTTGCTATTTCTTCTGGTTCAGTTGCTTCAACTAAATCAGATTCTTCATAACAATTTTGAGGGAAATATTGTATATAATCTCTTACAGCTTTTATTGCTTCTTCTTCATTTTTAGCTAAAATATCACCACAACCACTCACTGAACAGTGCATTTTAGCTCCACCCATTTCCTCAAGGGTTACTTTTTCGCCTATTACAGCTTCAGCCATTCTTGGAGAACCTAAATACATACTTGCATTTTTATCAACCATTACAACAATATCACAGAATGCTGGTATATAAGCTCCACCAGCTGCTGAAGGGCCAAATAAAGCACAGATTTGTGGAACCATTCCTGACATATGTACTTGGTTATAAAATATTTTACCTGCTCCTCTTCTTCCAGGGAACATTTCAACTTGGTCTGTTATTCTTGCTCCTGCTGAGTCTACAAGATAAATCATAGGAACTTTATATTTTATTGCTTGTTCTTGAATTCTTATTATTTTTTCAACTGTTCTTGCTCCCCAAGAACCTGCCTTAATTGTTGAATCATTAGCCATAACACAAACTGTACGACCATGAATTTTACCCATAACAGTTACAACACCATCAGCAGGTAATCCTGTACTTTCACAATTTGCAAATAAACCATCTTCTATAAAATCTTCATTATCAAAAAGTTGTCTTAATCTTTCTCTAACAAACATTTTTCCTGATTTTGCAGCAGATTCGTGATACTTAGGAGCACCACCTTTTTTAATATTGTCTATTTTTTCTATTAAATCAGACTCCATTGTCATTATTTTTATCTCCTTAAATGTTTAGTTTCTATAAATTAAACATTGTATCATAAAGGTTTTAGAGTCTTTGTTAAGAACTATATTAAAAATATATAAATAAACCTAAAACTATTGTTTTTATTCTAAGTGATAAAGAGTTAAAAGTATTTTTAGAATTTTTATTAATAATTTGATTTTATTATTTTGATAATACAAAACTAATATTTGATATTATTAAATAAAAGAATAATTATCATAAAATTTTAGATATAGCTATAGATAATTCTATTTTAAAATATGTTTTATATTATAATATTTAACTAAACTTTAACTTGAATTGTTAATTTATTTGATTTATTATTATGTTTGTTATGTAGATTTAAAATAACCTAATTTAGATTATTTTAATAAAAAGTTTTATTTAATGTAGCAGTTATAGATTAAAATATTATTTATTTAATGATTAGTTATGACTTTTAACTATATCTCTACATATTAGGTGAATAGGTTTTGTGTATTGCTTTGTCTTTTTCTTATTATTCAATACATTAAAATTCTTATATTTTAGTTTTAACTAGTGGTTTTGTAAATTTGTTTATATTAATTTTTGTTAGAGGTTTAATTTTGTGACAAAATTATTTAAATTTTTATCTTGTATTACTGCTTCATTTACTTTAGGTATCACATCTTGTATGATACCAACTAATAAAGAATCTACAAATAATAACACTTTCGATAAATCTTTGATTCAAAAAGCTAACTTTAAAACTAAAGCAGTTGAGCCTCAATTATTACATTTTACTTCTAAAGTTCCTAATCAAAATTTTTCTACTACACAAGATCTACCTTCAGGTACTTTTAATGAATTTACTTTTAAAGTAACAGGTAATATGAGAAATGCAATAAGAATGGCATCTAACAGTGCTTTTAATCTTATTATTCAATCTGGTTCTACTTTTCAGATTATAGATAATGATGCTACAGATGGAACGGCTATTATTCAAATTCCTCAAGGTTTTTCAGAAGGTTTTGCCACTGTAACAAGAGATGCAAGTGGTAAGCAAACAGGAAATATTAATATTAAAGATGAATTATATTATGTAAATCAAGATTTGAAAGAATTAGAACCATCAAATAAAGGTGGAGCGAATAATTTAACTGGTGATTATTGGTATCAATTAAAGAAAAGAGCTTTTCCTTTAACATCAAATTGGTCTAACCCTAATGGTGAAAATCATGTCTTAAAGTTTACAAATAATGGAATAAAACAATTATTATTTAGATGGTACAACACAAATACGGTTGATTATCCTATAGGAGTTAATGAAATAGGTTTTAATGGTGGAATAGTAGAATTACCTAATGTTGGTAGATTAGAAATACCTCAAGGAGCTTTGAATCAAAATACTATTATCTCTATGAGAGAAGAACTTGAAGCTTATGAAATATTATACCCAGACTCGGATCCATTTGCATCAGGCGAGAGAGCTGATGATTTTGTTAGTCCAATAGTTAAAATAGAGCCAAATGGATTATTACTTAATAAAGAAGGAAAAATATATTTAGAAACATATAAAGAGAGAGTTGGAAATAATGTACCATCCATAGTTTCATGGAAAAGTAGTAATAATAAAATAGAATGGCGTTCATTAGATTTTGAACCAACAGGAAATTATACATTAGACTCTTTTGCACCAATATCTGAATTTATTTATTTTTCTAAGCAAATACCAAGTTTTGTTAAACCTGATGATAATTATAGGGTTTTAGAAGATATTCCCTATAATCAGAATAATTTTAGAATCCAAGCAGAATATAATAGTTCACATTTTAAAATTACTTATCCTAGTAGTACTTATTCCACACAAGATGTAATAAATATTGTATCACCACGACTAGAGAAGGCTTATCTTTATTACAACTCTATAACTTCTAGAGTTCCATATAAATGGCCTATACATAATGAAAAGATCCCAGTTACAATTAATAAGGAATGGAATAATCGTGCTATAACAATTTCTGAGAGTTTAAAGAACAACAAATCAAAGAATAAATCTAAAATAATACTTGGTAAGAAAGCATTCGGAATAGAGCATGAATTATGGCATGTATTTCAATATGATAAATATGATAATGATATAGTTGATAAAAATTTATGGATAAAAGAAAGTTCTGCTACAGATATGGGAGCTAGAACCTTTAAAAAATATTATGATACAGACCCTTTAGATGATAAAAGAGGTTATCTTATTTTTTTTAATCTTAGTTTAAATCAACTATCAAGTTTAAAACCATTAATTCCAAATGAACCTGTAGAGTTAGATTATGATGGAAAAAAAGTAGATGTTCAAAAGTATTCAAGAGTATCATTTTTTACTTTTTTTGTATCAGAATTTGGAGACTCTGAGATTCTGGATGTTGTTAAAGGAACGCCAGAAGATTTACACTTAGATAGTTATCATGATTATTCAAAGTATGCTTATACAGGTGAAAAATTTGATGTATATACTGATTCTAATACAAAAATAACAACTAATAATGTAAATTTTACTATAAATAATGGAGTAAATAATCCAGCTACACAAACCAAAACATTATTAAATAATTCTACTGCTTATTATAAATTTTCTTCTAATGATGAAAAAACCAAAGGAGAAAAAGTAAGTGTAAGAATATATACACCTAAAACATCATGTCAAAGTACAGGGAAATTTAAAATTTTAACTTATAAAAACTCAAGTGATATAAAAACCCCTGTACAAGAGATTGATATTACAAGTTGGAGAGAAATAGGAAATACAGATAATTCTAAAGGTTGGGTTGAGTTAACTGGGAAATTTAAAGAAGATTATGATTATTTTGTTGTTATAAACTCAAACTCTGATGGAAAAATAGAAAATACAGATAATAATAAGTGTGACTATACTGTTGATGTTGCTATAAAAATTCCTCAATGGAAAGTAAAAATTAGTTATAGTGATGATACAAGTATTTTATATATTAACGGAAATAAAATTCTTAGTAAATTATCAGGTGGAGATGAAATATATAATATAAATTCTTATTTAATTAAAGGTAACAATGAAATAAAGTTTGAATTATATAATCATTGTTCATTTTGTGGTGGTGGAAAAAGCCCTTATATAGCAAGATACACAGTATATAAAGATGATGAATTATTCTGGACTGATTTCACGAGTGGAGAAGCTCCTGATACAGGAAATGGTATTAATGGTTGGAACTTAGTATATACAGGAATAACAAATATAGAATTCTAAAAAAATTGAAAACTATATTTATAATAAGTGCTGAGAAAATAAAAAACATCAGCACTTATTCTATATATGAAGTATGAAACTGTAGCTAATCCAATAGTAAACTAAGATTCGATTTAAAAAGCATTTGTCTAAACAGTAGGTGTAAAAACCCTATAATTTTGATACCCCCTCAAACTCGTCATTTGTTTTGCTACATGATCACTTGCTTCCTTACCATTACCAAGAGCAACAGAAATATGACCATGTGGACTTACTCTTGTTTTTCCCCAAACAACAATACTACCTGCTGAAAGATTCTTTAAATCAGTTGGTTTTACTTTTACTTCTTTAAATTTAGATTGTCTTGCCAAAATGTTAGCTGCCATATATGCAGATCTTCCATATAATAAATCACCAAATACTTTAGAAACAGCTGTGGCAACTCCTGCATAACACCAACCTGTAGTACTTCTTCTTGTTGCTTCTTTTTTTGCTGAATTTGCTAATTTAGTTCCCATTGGGGTTGCTTTTCCAATAGCAACTTTTGATGATTCTATTGAATTAGTTGATTTTATATTTGTTAATTCATCTAACTTTTTTATAGTTGTTTCACCAAGTTTACCTGTTTGTTGTATATTATATTTTTTTTGAAATTGTTTTAACTTTAGTTCTGTTATATTACCAAAATTTCCTGTTATTTCAACAGGAAAGCCTAATTTAGTTAATTTTGTTTGTAATTCTATTACAGAATCACCACTATCACCTTTTGATAAAACTGCACCTTTTCTTATTTGATCAAAAGAAGGAGCTTTATCATTTATTTTTAGTGAGTTAGAAATATTTTTATCAGGAAAAATTGTAAAAGGTTGAATTGATGAATTTTTCATTAATGCTGAAGAAAAAAGAGTAAAATCTGGATTGAATAAAGGTAAATTCTTATTTGTATTATTTACCTGATTATTAGAATTATTACTTTTTATTCCAAGGCTTTCCAATGATGGTAAAAAATTATTTATTGATAATCCAAGTTCCATTATTAGCTCCTAAAATATTTTCAAACTTTTTATTATATATATTAGTTTTTTAATTAAAGGTTTCTTTTTAGTTGTCAAACTTAAAGCAAAGTTAAACTAAACTTTAACTAAAATATTTTTATTAAATTTATTCAAAAAATTTAGCAAGTTATTTTTTTTGTTACCTATAAAAATACCTATAAATTTACTTTTATGTAAATAAAATATTTAAATTTTAGTGATCTAAAAGGTAACAAAAAAGTATGATTAATGAATCTATAAATTCAAATTCATTTTTAAAAAGCAAATTTTGAAAATGAACCTGTTAAGACAACAAAAAAAAATGATGTTAAACCTACTGAAAAAATACCTGTTGAAAAAAATGAAAGTAACGACTCAGAACTATCTAATGAGTCATCATATCAGGGTAAGGTTACTAAAGATTTAAGTGTAAGTGATGTAAATCCTTCATCTATTAAATTTAAAGATAAAGTTAAAACGGAAGATAATGAAGATTCTAAACCAACAATTAGAAAAATAGAATTAACTGCACCTATTGAAAAAATAAATTTACCTAAACCTTCTATTAATATTCAACAAGTAATAAGTTTAAAACCATCATTTGATATATCTGCTCAATCTTTATCTTCTAGAATATCAGGAGTAAATAAAGCTGAACTTGGTTTAGGGTCATTTATTGATAGTAATAAAAGACTTAGTAATATAAATTTTGAAACATTTTCAGAGTCAATAATTATTAGTTCTTCTAGAAGTTTTATTACAGAGATAGAGTCAGCAAAAGATATCGAACCTAAAACAAAGGGTGAAATAATTGAAAGTATTAGAAATATTATAAATATTAATTCAGATGAATCGTTATCTATTGATAGTATAAATAAACTAAAGAATATAATTTTAAATATTCAAAGTAAAGGAATTAGCCCTAAAGATAAAAAATCTCTTATAAATACATTAGATAAATCTATTGATATAAAATCTAATAAAGATAAGGTCGTTGAAAAATATAATACAGAAGCTCAAAATATTAGTAATGCCGCAACTCAACTTCAAGAAGAAATAAATAAATTAAGACCAGATCAAAGAAGTGCTTTTACAGATACAATAAATGAATTAACAATGAAATATAATGAAGCACTTCAAAGTGGCGATGTTAAAAAGATTGCTATGTATTCTGCTTTAATGGAAAAAGTATTAGCTAAAATAAGAGAAGGCAAAACAGAAGAACAAGAAAAAGCAACAGGAAAAACTCTAGGTCAGGATATAGCAGACTTAATAACAGAATATGATAATTTAGTTGCAGATTTTTTTAAAGAAGGTTTAGATTCAAAACAAAAAGAAGAAATTTTAAAAAGATTAGAAATTTATCTTGGAAAAGAAAGATTTGAACTTATAATAAATTCTTCAACATCAAATCCAGAGCAAAATAGAACCTCATCAGGAGGTGTTGCTGTTAAACCTAGTTCAGATGATGTGTTTAACTCTATGAGAAACTCTTTAGGTAATAAAACACCTGATGGAAAAATTGCCAAACCAAGCTCTTTGATTAGCAATGAAATGAAAGAAGGTTTAAGTAAAATAAGTTCTAAAGATATTACAAAATTATTTAAGAATAATCCTAATCTTAAAAAAGCTTTTGATAATTTTGAAGAAGCAACTAAGAGATTTTTAAAAATACAAGCTGAGCTTTCAAATCTTCTAAATAAGTTAAATAACATATTTATAAAACCTATAAAAAAAGCAGATTTTATACAAGATAACTTAAGAGAAGTTATAAAAGAACTAATAGAAAAAATTGAAATTATGGAACAAAACCTTGATTTAGAAATTCATACAAATAGGGATGATACAACTATAGTAACATTACTTCAAAAATTTAGAGATATTATTAATAAACTTGATTTACAAACAAGAGAAAATATTAGTAAAACAAATGATTCATTAATGATCTCATTGAAAAATGATTTACATATAAGAGATATGAAATTAAGATGGGAAAGTTTAGATAAAATTAGATTTCAATTAAATAAACTTTTACAAGATTTAAAAAGGTAATAAAGTAATTTTTTCTATTCTAAAATTTATTAATTTAAAATCTGAATATTGTATATTGAATTACTTTTTATTTGCTTATAAGGTTTTAGGGATTTATAAAAATATTTTTTAAGATTATAATTAATTAAATCCATTTAACTAGATTAAAATCAATGATGATTTTAGAAAGGTTTTTAATATTATGAAAGCAGTACTAATGGCTGGTGGTTCTGGAACAAGATTAAGACCTCTTACCTGTTCTTTACCAAAACCAATGGTTCCTATCGTTAATAAACCAATTATAGGACATATCGTAGAATTGTTAAAATTATACGGAATTAATGATATTATAGTTACATTACACTATTTACCTACAGTAATAGAAAACTATCTAAAAAATGGAGCAGAATTAGGTGTAAATGTTTCTTATGCTATTGAAGAAGGAGCACCTTTAGGTACAGCAGGTTGTGTAAAAAATATAGAATCAAAGCTTGATGGTACTTTTGTTGTAATAAGTGGAGATGCTTTAACAGACTTTAATTTAGAAGAAGCAATTAAATTTCATAAAGAAAAAAAATCAAAAGCAACTTTAGTATTAACTAGAGTTCCAAATCCTTTAGAGTTTGGAGTGGTTATAACAGATAATGAAGGAAGAATAGAAAGATTTTTAGAAAAACCTACATCAAGTGAAGTTTTCAGTGATACTATAAATACAGGAATCTATATCTTAGAACCTGAAATATTACAATATTTACCAGAAAATACAGAAAAAGATTTTTCAAAAGATTTATTTCCTTTACTATTAAAAAATAAAGATCCAATGTATGGATATATTGCTGAAGGATATTGGTGTGATGTTGGAAATCTTGAAACATATAGAACAGCAAATTACGATGTTTTAAATGGTAATGTTAAAGTAAAAATACCTTATGAGCAAAAGCATGAAGGAATTTGGGCAGGTGAAAGTGTAGTTATTGAATCAAGTGCAACTCTTGAAGGCCCTATAGTAATAGGTAATAATTGTTATATTGGTAAAAATACCAAAATATCAGCAAATACTGTTGTTGGAGATAATGTAATAATATCAGAAGAATCAACCCTTAAAAGACCTGTTTTGTGGAATGGTGTTTATATAGACAAAAGAGTATCTTTAAGTGGTTGTACAATAGCTAAAAATACTACAGTAAAAATGGATTCTCAGATACTAGAAGGTGCTGTAATAGGTGAAGATACAAATATCGGTCAAAAATCAGAAATAAAAACAGGTGTTAGAATATGGCCAGCTAAAAATATAGAGTCTGGTTCAATACTTAAAGACAGTCTAGTTTGGGGAACAGGAGCACAAAAGAGTTTATTTGGAGAAGGTGGAGTTCAAGGATTTATTAATCTTGATATAACACCAGAGCTTACTGTTAAAATTGGAGCTGCTTATGGTGCAACAATAGGAATGGGTAAAAGTGTTGTAATAAGTAGAGACCAAAGTCCAGCAGCAAGGCTTGTAAGTAGAGGATTATTTTCTGGTTTATTATCTGTAGGTGTTGATATAAGAAATTTAGAAGAAACAGCAATTCCTGTAACTCGTTACAGAATTGGTTCATTAGGTGTTGCAGGTGGTATTCATATTCGTTCTGACTCAGAAGATCCAGAAAAAGTCAGTATTGAATTTTTAGATTCTTCAGGTTTAAACATTCCTTCAAGTTTAGAAAAGAAAATAGAATCTACTTATTATAAGGAAGATTTTAGAAGAGCTATGATAGAAGAAATTGGTGAGATAAACTATCCTGCAAGAATTAGAGAAAAATATATTGAAGGTTTTATGGATATCTTTCAAAACTTTACGGCTAAAAAACCTTTAAAAATAGTTCTTGATTATGCATTCAGAATTAACAATGTTGTTCTTCCAAGCTTATTAGGAAAACTTGGTATGGAAACAGTTGTATTAAATGCCCATGTAATGAGTAGACCAAGAGTTGATAGATCTAAACTTACAAAACAATTATCAGAAGTCGTTACCGCATTAAATGCTGATTTTGGCGTAATTCTTGATAGTGACGGTGAAAGAATAATATTAATAGATAATAAAGGTCAAGTAGTTGACGGAAATAAGCTTCTTGCATTAATGACAATGCTTATAATGGAAGAAAATCATGGTAAAAATATTGTAATGCCTGTTACTTATCCTAATGTTATAGATGAAATTGTATCTAAATTTGGTGGTACAAATATAATGACAAAATCTGGTAACAGAGCTTTAATGGAAACTGCAATAAGCAAAAACGCTGTTTTTGCAGGTAGAAATGATGGTAAATTTATATTCCCTGAGTTTCATTGTGGTTTTGATGCAATGTTTTCTACAGCTACTCTTGCAAAGTTAATATCACAAAAAGGAGTTCATATTTCAGAACTAATATCTAGTATCCCTAATATAAATTATAAATATGATACTATTTCATGTATGGCAGAACAAAAAGGGGCTGTTATTAGAACTCTTGTTGAAAAAACTAGAGGAATGAAAGTTGATCTTCTTGATGGGATTAAAATACATGAAAAAGATGGAACATGGATTTTAGTTCTTCCTGATCCTACAGAACCAATAATAAACTTATATGCTGATGGTAGTGATTCTAATTCAGTTAATGATAATATGACTAAATATAAAAATATTATTCAAGAAATTGTAAGTAAAGAATAAAATTATAAGCAATAAAAAAGAGGGTTAAAAACCCTCTTTTTTATTGTATTTTAGTTTTATTAATGATTATTATGTAATGGAACTGTTGTTTCCGTTTCATCAGTATTGCTTACATTCGTATCATTAGTATGTGTAGTACTTGCATTAGTAATACCTAAAATTACATTTTGAGTCTCTGCAAGTTTTCTAGCATCATCCAAGTTCTTTTGTGTATTCTTCTTCTTAAACATATCCATTCCTTCATCAATGTTTATCTTTTCACCCTTAGATTCAGCTTCAGCATCCCTTCTCATGACATATTTATCTACTTGCTTCATTCCAGAAGCTATACCTTGACCAGCTTGTTTTGCCATAGCATACATCTCAGATAATGGACTAGCATCATTTCCATTATAATTTGATGAACTAACACCAGCATTACCAGCCCAACCATAAGTAAAAGGATTATCTTTTTTTATCTTGCTTAATATTTTATCTGCTATTTCAATTAATGTAGAAGTTATATCATCAAAAAGAGTTTTACCCTTTTGGTTTAATGTATCAAAATCATTATTTTTAAAAGCTTCGAGTAATTCTTTTTGAGTTTCTGGATCACTTGAAAATAACTTCAAACTTAAAAAATCTCTAGCATCTAGAGCTTTACCTTGCATAAAACTTTTACCTTCACGAATTGTAGGATCAGTCATATCTCTTTTTAAATATTCTTCTCTTTGCTCAACACCTGGAAATGATCGAACTCTAGAAGGGTTAGGCCCTGAATATTGCTGATTAAAATAATCTGCTTGTTTACTACTAACACCTTTCATTAACTCATCATAAGTATATTTAACTTGTCCTGTTCCATCTCTCATAGTTGAATTATCTCTGTATGAATCTAAATAAGCAAAATTATCTGCACCATTAGCTGGTTTATTATCTGCACTTGGAGCAACCAAAGAACCACTTACTCTACTTGCTAAATCAACTTTGTTTCCTAAATCTTTAAATTCTTTTATTAATTCTGGATTACCACTTATTTTATCAAATAGTGCTTTCTCATCACCTTTTAATTCAGATGTTTTACCACTAGCAATAGCTTGAGCAACATTTTTTATTTGCTCACTAGTAAAGTTTCCTCCATCCTTATTCTTTATATCTTTAGTAGAATTAGATACTTTAGCCATTTGATCATTAACTTGTGTATTAAGAAATTTAGGATCACTATAAGCAGAAGTAAACTGATTTCCTGCATTATTAACAGCCGAAACATTTCCAGCTATATTATTTGCTCCTGTAGAGATAAGTTTTGATTGCTGATTATTATCTATTTTATTAAATAATTTACCTGTAGCCTCAAAATCTGTTTTTAAAGTAGGTGTTGCCATTACTTTATCATATAGTTTCTTTTCTTCATCAGAAAGTTTTCCTATATCTTCAGTTTTTCCACTAGCAACAGCTTGTGCCACTTTTTCTATACTTCCTTGTGAAAAATTACTACCATCAGTTTTCTTTATACCTGCTGCCTGTAATTGTGATGATAACTCAGCTGTAAATACATCTTTAACTTGCTGACCATTTTTTAATGTATTTTCTCCTAATGCTTGAGTTAATGTATCAGCAGAAGCCTTTACATTGCCTTTCACATCTGTTGTTTGACCTGCAATTGTTACAATACTACCCTTAGGATCATTTACAACAGTTGAACTACTTCCTTTAGCTTTCTCATCATCAATAGCTTTTACCATTTTACCTACAGCTGTAAAATCATCTTTAAGACCTGTATCTGCATTGATTTTAGTAAATGCAGCCATTAAGTTTGCATTACCTTTAATAGCATTTGTATCTCCAGTAGCTACAGCCTTTGCTAATTGTTCAATTTCATCTTTAGTAAAATTTCCAACACCTTTATTAACTAATTGTGCTTTAAGATTTTCTGAGAAACCATCCTTTAAAGTTGTTCCTGTTGCATCAGAAATAGCTCCACCATTATTTAAGAAAGTACTTACTTTATTTGCTTGTTCTGTAACAGTTCCTGTAGATTCCGCCTCAGTACCTATTTTTAAAGTAACATTTCCACCTTGAGTTTGAGGTGTAGAAGGAGCAGAAGTTTTTGCTTTTTCTAAATCTGTAAGTGCTGAAAAATTCTCAACAACTGATTTTGCAGAAGTAGGATTTACAGCTAATGCCATTAATACTGGATTAGCTTGAGTTAATGTAGATAACATTTGTTGAGATGATGTATCTCCTGAAACGAAATCTTTAGCTTTTGTTAGAGATGAAAGTAGTAAATTTTCTTTATCAGTTAACGGCTTATCAAGAGTTTTTCCCGCCGCTGCTTGTAAAACTCTTGAAACTTCAGCGTCAGAATAATTAGTTATTCCATTTGCTTTTAATTGATTATTAAAAGCTGTTACCAAATTATTACTTACTGCTGTCTGAGACTCAGTCGAAACATTTCCGGTAGCAATATCAGTTTTTAATGTATTAGCTTGTTGAGCTATTGTCTGATTTTGTGTTGTTGTACCATTAGCAGAAGTAACATTACCAGTTCCTCCACTTTGTCTAAATGTAATTAAATCTCTTAAATCTTTAACATCTGCTGAAAAATCTCTTCCAGTAGAACGAGTTGCATCATTTGCACTATTACCATCAGTACTTCTTAATGTGTTCTCAAGAACTGTATTTCTACCTCCATAAAGTCCTACTCTTTCTTGATTATCTTTATTATTTTTACTATCTTTATCAATACCAACAGCATTCTGACCTACTAGAGCATTTCTAACTGTTCCTATATTACTTTCAACTTTATCAAGGAATTTATTAACACCAGTTAGATTTCCACTTGCTAACTGAGATTGTAATTGAGCGGCTGTTAAATTAGTTCCATTAGCTTGATTATAAATAGCAACTGTTGAAGCACTTATTGTTGCACCTTGTTTTCCATTTACAACATCATTAACTTGTTGTGCTGCATCTGTACTTTGCTTGATTCTTTGGTTTGCAACGTATTGAAGTTCTGTTATATGTTGTCCACCAATAAGACCATCTGTTGCAAACTTACTTAAATCTCCACCAATTGCTGTTCCATCTGCATATTTACCTTCTTTTATTCTTCCTTCAACTTTTTGTAATAAAGCATCTAGCTCTGCACCACCAGCTCTTCCTTTTTTCATAGCAGCTTCTAATTGCTTCATTTCATCTGCATTAAGTAAACCAGCAGCACCTGCAACTTTTAAATAATCTCCAGCAGCAGCTCTTGTAATTTGTCCCCTAAGACCAGCATCATCTAAGAAACTTTCACCTCTTTTTACAACATTACCTTGTGCATCTTTTTGATCTTTTCCTCTTGTCATTATTGATGTTACAACACCTTGAGCACCACCAACATCTTGACCAAGACTAAAACCAACAAAGTTTAAGTTGTCTTTTTGTCTTTGAGTTAGGAAACTGTAATCACCAGCAGCCATTCTTTTGACATCATTTTTGCTAAGACCTAGTTGACCTAATTGAGCAGGAGATAAATTGGTAAGGTATTGTTGTGCTAGTCTTTGATAAGCATTTTGTTCTATTGTTCTTCCATCATTTGATATATCTGTTGCTCTATGATTAGC
The DNA here is from genome assembly GCA_046328075.1 of Candidatus Sericytochromatia bacterium. Lineage (GTDB taxonomy): Bacteria > Cyanobacteriota > Sericytochromatia > UBA7694 > JACMQJ01 > JAXLXG01. The sequence continues at coordinate 6,139 of JAXLXG010000019.1, read as the reverse complement.
AACATTAAGATGACCTTTATAGGTTTGGGCATTATCAACAGTTGCAACTTGAGATTCATCTTTATTTTGGGTATTACTAACAGAAGTAGGTTTTGAAGCAGGGCTATTTTTCATTGCAATATCTGTATCTGTTTTTTTAGATTGTGTTTGTGCTTCAATTTGTTGTCTTTGCTGCTCAACTTGGGCTGGTCCTAAATCTGTTACTTTTATGGTTCCATCTTGATATTGGGCACCAATACCCATAAATCCTTTTGTATAGTTATTACCATACTTTGTTACAAAGTCCGCATCTTCTTTAGCTCTACCAATAAGTAATTGACCTTGCTCTTTGTTATAAGCAGCTCCACCAGCAGCACCAAGTAATTGAGTTAAGCCTACAGCAGCAGTTATTGCTAGATTTCTCCTATCAGGTGCATTTAATTGAACATCTAATCTTACAGCATTTCCTTTAGCAAGTAAGTTCCAGGCTTCAGGAGTCATTTTCATATTCGGATTATTACCAGTTATTTGTTTAACCTGATTCATTCTGTCTTCTATAGCTTGTTGTCTTGCTGTTCCTGTAAGTCTAGGGTCTATAGCTCCAAAAGTAACTGTTTGTTGAGCGACAGCACCTTGTCTATTAGAAGCCAGTACAGATAAACTACCATATCTCAATAATTTTTCATTATTGGAACCTAATATATTTCTATCTTCAAAAGAACGTGAGTTTAAATTAGCACTTCTGTTAATACCATTAAAGAAATCTCTCATTATTTCTCCTCAAATTAAAAACTATTTTTGACAATAAGCCTTAATAATATATTAGATTGTGTTACTTGTTTCGTGCATAATTAAACAATTTATTAACAAACTTTTATTAATCATATAATTTTTCAAAATATCTAATATTATGTATCTATGATTTTTAGGGCTTTGGATTTAATAAATTAACAAATGATTAATAAAAATATAAGTATAGGTACAGTTCAGTTTGCAGTAAATACAGAACAAAATTCTCATCTATTAGCTGAATATCCTATAGGTAGTATAAGTAGAATGTTTTCTGAGTTAATTTCAGAAAATCTAAATTTTTTAGGTATACAATCGGATACAGCTTCATTAATAATAAGTAAACCAGAAGAAAATACAACTAAACAACTAATCTATACATCTATGTTACCTATAGAAACAGCAAGGAAAATTTTTGAAACTGAATATTATGATTATTTGCTTTTCGGAGAGTTAAAGTTTGAAAATCTTTTAAAAGTAGAGATAACTCTAATAAATAGATTAAATGATAAAAGTTTTAGACGTGAACTTAGTATAAAGGATTATGACTTTTTTAATTTGTCTATAAATATAATTGATGAAGTTTTGAAATTAATTGATTTGGATATTTCACTTGATAAGCTAAAAGATTTATTAATTTATTCCACCAATAACCTTAAGTCTTGGGGATGGTATTCATTATCTTATGAAAAGGATTTAGATAATGACGATAAAATTTTGTCATTAGAAAAATCATTAGAGGAATTTAAAAACTTTGAATTATCTAAAATAAAATTAATGACTACTAATCTAGATGAATCTAAAAACTTTGACTTAAGTAAAGCTTTGGAAGATACAAACTTTAATTTAACTAACTATTTAGCAAATCAGTATGAATTAAAAAAAGAATACTCTATTTCTTATTCTTTATATAAAGAATCCTATAAAAAAAATAAAGATCAAAATAATATATTGTCTAAAATAATTAAATTATCTTATGAACTAAAAAAAATAGAAGAATTTAATCTATATATTAAACAATATGTAGATAATACTAATGAAAATACTTTTAATTATGAGGAGATACCTTTTTATTTATTTTTAGCAGGGGAGGAAAGATTAGCTCTAGAGAAATTATTAAGAGGTTTAGAATTAAAACCTAAATCTTCAAAAATTAATTCTCTACTAGCATATATTTATATGACAAAAAATGAGCTAGATAAGGCAGATAAATACTATGAAAAGGCATTTGATTTGTATAAAAATCTAAATATATTAGAAGATTGGACTTCAGTATTAATAAAAAAGAATGATTTTGAAAAAGTAATTACTTTAATTAATAATTATATTGATGATTTGCCATCTAATTCTGGGATTTTATGTAATTTAGCTATATCATATCTTGCAATGAATAATGAAGATAAAGCTTTAAAAAACTTAGAAAAAGCAGTAAAAATAGACAAAGATAATCCAAAGGCTAACTCACTACTAGGTAATATTTATTTAGATAAAAAAAGTTTTTCAAGAGCACAAAAATATTTTTTTCTTGCTTTACAAATAGAACCCAATAACCCTATATGGAATATAAATATGGGTAATTTATTCTTTGCTCAAGATGATTTTGAAGAGTCACTTAAATATTACAATAAAGCTAAAGAAATAAATAATAATTTGAATATACCTAATCTTTTTATATGTAATGGAGTAAAACTTGAGAAAGAAGGTAATAAGCAAGAAGCTATTAATAGTTATATAAAAGCATCAAAATATTTAAAGGGTATATTTTTACCTATACAAAAAATGACTCAAATTTTTATTAACGAAAACCAAATAGATGAGGCTGTTGATATTTTAGAAAAGGATTATGATAAGTTTAAAAATAATACTGAGTTTTTAAATATGTTATATGAATTATATAAATCAAAAGAAAAAGGATTTTTTAAGGGAAAATGGAAAAAAAAATCTGAAGAAATTGAGTTAAAATTAAATTCATTGAAAAATTAAAACTGATATTTATTTTTATTCATAAAAGCCTTATAATCTATTAAGTAAATCATTTTCTTATAAAAAGGTTTGATATTATGAAATTAAGTAAAAGAATCCCTATTTCTCCTGATTTTTTTTGCGATGGTGATGGATATGTTTTAACATCATCAAGTTTAGGGAATAGTAATTTAACCCCACAAAAATTTTCTGATCTTGTATTAGACGGTTCTTTTAATGATATAAAACCAGTCTTGGAAAAAGGTGTTTGTATGCCTATTTTATTTGAGGCTGATTGTGTTTTAGATAGAAAAACTCTTTTTGTTCTTGGAGATTTAACTGAAAAAGAAGAAAAAGAATGGATTGCAAAACTAAGTTGGAAATTAAATATTCCTTGCGGTAAGTTAATTTTATTTTGTAGTTGTATGACTGAAGATGTTGCTCGTGCTATTTCTGGAAAAGAACCTGAAGAAAATTATATGATTTATCAGACAGTAGATGTTCCACCAGATTTATATAAAGTTGAAATTTATGCTTATCGTCATAGTCCTACATATTGGTTAACTCTATCTGATGAAGAATATGAAGAGTTTGAAGAAAATGAAGGTGATTTATTAGATGGAGATTATGATGAAGATGGTAATTTAATTACTGTAGGTTATATTATAAGATTGTCTCCATTAAAAGAAAATTTAGTATTGCCAAATCTTGGAGATACTTGGTTTAAGGATTTTGAGTTTAGAAAATAATTTATAATTGTTGATTATTCATCCATTTATTAGGTATTTCATTAAAAGTCTTATTTCCAAATGTTTTTAAGGCTTTTATTATTTCTATTCTTGTATGCGAAGGCTCAATTATATCATCTATATAAGCTTTTGAAGCTAAAAATAATGGGCCATCAATTCTGCCGCCTTCTGAGTGAATTTTATCAATTCTTTGCTTTAATGGAGAATCTTTTCTTACAACAGATGTCATTGCTTGATCACTCATAATACCTATTGTAGCTTCTGGATAAGCATAAATAATATCACCACCAGAAGATTTAGGGTTAATCATACAATAAGCTCCACCAAAACATTTTCTAACAACAATACTAATTTTTAAATGTTTATGATGACCCAAAGCTTGAAGAACTTGTGCTCCATGTAATAAAATTCCTTCTTTATGTTCTTTTACTGTAGGAATTGCTCCTGGAACATCTACAAATGTAATCATAGGAAAATTAAAAGTAGAAAGGAAATTAACAAATCTAGCCATTTTTCTAGAACCTTTAGAATCAAAGGCTCCTGCTAAATAATTTGATTGGTTTGCAACAATGCCAACAGAAATGCCTCCAAATCTAGCAAAGCCTGTAATTATATTAGGGGCAAATTCTTTTTGTACTTCAAAAAAATTATTATCATCAACAAATAAATTAATTAATTTTTTTATATCAAATGGAGACATCATGTTTTGAGGTAAGATATTATTTACAGACTCTTCTATTCTGTCTTCTGGGTCTGTTGTTGGAGTTATAGGTGCTTTTTCACTATTATTAGATGGTAAATAATTTAAAAGTTTTCTTACAATCTCTATTGTTTCTTTATCTTTATTTCCAATAAAATGAGCTGAACCTGAATGTTTTGTATGAATTTCAATTCCTCCCATTTCTTTTTCTGTAACATCTTCACCTGTAGCAACTTTATTTACACTAGCTCCAGAAATACACATTGAGGAGTCTTTTTCCATAATTACAAAGTCGCTAAGTGTTGCCATAAAAGCAGAAGCTCCGATACAAACTCCAAATGTAGCTGTTATCTGAGGTATAAAACCAGAACAGAAAACAGCTTCTCTTAGTGCATCTGCATAACCTTCTGAAATATCCTCTGCATCTGTTAATCTAGCTCCTCCAGACTCATTTAATGCTATTACAGGTAAACCTGATTGTCTTGCTAACCTATATAATTCGACTATTTGTTTAGACTGTAAAGCTCCAACACTACCCCCTTGATATTCAAATTCAAAAGCATAAGCTGTAGCAGGTCGATTATTTATATTTCCAAAAGCACATATAATTCCATCTTTTAAGTTTTTAGTTTCTGCAAAACCAGCAAATTTAAAAAGCTCTTTATATTCACCATTATCAAATAAAATACTTAATCTTTGTCTTGGATTTAGCTTATCTGAGTTAATTAATTTTTTTTCTTGTTCAATAGATTTATTTATATCTAATAATCTTTTTTTATCAGTCATAAAATTTAAGTCCTCATTAGTGCCAATCCCATTGTATGCCCTGCACCAACAGCAACCATAAAAACAAGTGAATTGGGTTTTATTGTATTATTTTCGGTAAACTCAGATAAAGCAATTGGTATTGACGCTGAGGATGTGTTACCTACTCTATTTAGATTTATAAGCATTTTCTCTGAATCTATATTAAGTCTTTTTGCTACTTCTTTTAAAATATATAAATTAGCTTGATGTGGTATTACAAAATCAATATCATCTATTGAGTAACCACATTTTTCTAAAAACTTTAATGTATATTTTGTCATACCTTCAACTACTTCAAAAAATATTTTCTCTCCATTTTCCATTTTTATAAAATGCTCACCATTTTCAACAGTTTCAATTGTTGCTGGTTTACTAGAACCACCTGCTGGAATATGAACAGATTTATAACCTCTACCATCTGACATTATTTCAATTCCAATAAAACCTTTTCCTTTTTCACAAGGCTCTAAAATAACAGCACCTGCTCCATCTCCAAATATAGGATAAGTAACAGGATCTTTAGGGTTAATAAATCTTGAACGTACTTCAGAAGATACAATTAAAACATTATTTAACCCTGTAAGAATATTTCTTGAACCAATGTCTAGAGCATAAATAAAACCACTACAAGCAGCACTAATATCAAAGCTTGGGCATAGAGTTTCAGAAATACCTAGCTTATTTTGGACAGCACAAGCTGTTGATGGATTTGGATTATCAGGTGAAATTGTAGATAAAATTATTAATTCTATATCTTGAACTTTTATATTAGATTTTTCTATAGCTGATTTACAAGCATTAACAGCCATATCAGAGTTAGTCATATCATCAGAAATTTTATGTCTTGTTTCAACTCCAACTCTTTTTTTTATCCATTCAGATGTAATAGGTAAATTCTTATTTTCTAATAATTTTTCATTATTAATAACTTCAGTAGGTAAAAAGTGACCTATAGACTTTATTTTAACACCTTTTTCAAAGGATAAAAACATTTATTTAGACCCCATAAGTTTGTTATAATTGAAATATATCATAAAAACATCTTATAACAAAGATTAGAAGTAATAGAATATTTATTTGTTGTTATATAATTTTGGGTAATAAATATTATAAGTATCAATACCTTAGACATGATTATACATGAATAAATCCT
>JAXLXG010000018.1:0-108182 GCA_046328075.1 Candidatus Sericytochromatia bacterium | reverse complement strand
TAATAATAAAGTTATAAATATTATATATGATAATTTAATTCAATCTTTTAAAACTGATTTAAAAATCGAATTTTATAAAAGTGAAGATTTAAATCAAATATCATCTATTATATTTCCATTGTCAGAAAATGCGTCTATATATGATATTTTAAGTGTTTCTATAAATAAGGAAATGCAACTCGAAAGCCAAGAGGAAATAATAAACCATAATTTTAAAGATAATTTGATAGATCCTATTGTTTGTAAATGTTGTTATAAAAATACGCCTAAAGAAATTAGTTTTTGTATATATTGTTCTTATGAAATAAAAAAAGATGACATAATATCTGACTATCAAATAAAAATAAATAAACTTGATTATGAATCAAAAGTAAAACTATCAAAATATTTTTCAGATATTTCTAGCATTAATTACTCAGATATATTAAATAAATTTGGTTCTTTACCAGTAATAATAGAATTAAAAACAAACCAGAGTTTTATTAACGAAATATTAGAGCAATTAGAAATAAATAATATATCTTACAATATTATTGAATATACTATAGAAAAATTTATCTCGAAAGTATATAACTCAGTAAATTTAGGGACTTTAGAAAATGACTATATAACTAAATCTAATACTAAAATAATTAAAGAAACTATAAAGAGTATTAAATCTTATGATTTAAAAGAAAGTATCACCTATTCTTTATATCAATCCTTTCAAATAATAAATCAATTAAGAAACTCAGAAAAAAACGCTTTTTTATTATTGAAAGATACAGAAAAAGAGATAAATATAATACTTGAAAAGATGATGAGTTTAGTAAAAAGAGTTGATAAGTTAGAGATATATCTTTCAGAAAATAGTATTGAGAAATTAAATAAAGAGATAATAAAGATCCAAGATAAAATAAATATTTTAGATAATAAAGCTCTAAGTGAAATTAATAAACAAAACTTAGAACTTAAAAACCAAGAATTAAAAGAATTAACTAAGATTATTGATAATTATCAAGTTTTAAATTATCAAATTATATCTATTAGAGATTTATTTAAATCTTTAAGAACAAAAGTTGCTTACATTAATACTTATGATATAGAAGAGAATAAAGGCGATTATAAAGAATTGAACAATATAAAAAATAATTTAATCTCTAAAATAAAGGCAATAGATGAGGTTTTAAAGTATTAAAATATTATTACTAAAAAATTGAATTATTTAGTTATTAATTGAGTTTATATTTATAGTGGAGTATAACTAAAGATTTTTAGAACTAATCATAAAAATTCTATATTAGATAAATCTTAAACTAGTACTACAAATTCAAGTAATAAAAATAATTCTAGGGCTTAATATAGCTATTAAAATTAAGTTTTTTTATTGTTATATTTTTTGTTAAATTTTTAGGATTAAAAGTCAAAGTATCAAAAATATTAAGAACTAAGTCTCTATTTTTTTCTGCTAACATTGCTTCTCTAGAAAAATGTAAAGCAAGTTTTTCAAATACATTTAATCTAAAAGTAAGGGTTTCATCTATCAATTCACGAACAGTTTTTTGTCTTATTTTATTTGTTTCTGATATGTTATTTACTAATTCTTCAATTAATTGAAATACATTAGCATTTTCCAATGCTTTACTATTATAATTATAAATCTCACTCTTAGTAGACTCTATATATTTTCCCATAACTTAATTACACTCAAAAAATGTTAACTTATATTAAGTTTATACTATTTTTTTCAATAATGCTAGTGATTTATAAAAAATAAATTAAATTAGTTAAAGTTTGTAGAATTAAAACTTATACTACAGAGGATTCTTATTGTAGATATTAAATTAGTAATTATGACAAAAATAAGTATTTTCTGGTTTAGAAGAGATTTAAGAATAAATGATAACTCTGGTTTCTATAATTTATTAAATGATAAAAATAATATTTTACCATTATTTATCTTTGATAAAGATATATTAGATAAATTATCAGATAATGATAAAAGAGTTAACTTTATATACTTAGAACTAAAAAAGATGAAATTTGAGTTTGAAAAATTAGAAAGCTCATTTTTAATATTGTATGGTAATGTTTATGAAATTTATGAAAAAATAATTAAAGAGTATGATATCGATTCTGTTTATACAAATCATGATTATGAACCTTATGCGTTAGATAGAGATAATAAAATAAAAGAGCTATTAGAAAAAAATAATATAATTTTTAAAACATTTAAAGATCAGGTCATTTTTGAAAAAAAAGAAATATTAAATCAACAAGATAATATATACACTGTTTATACTCCATATAAAAACAAGTGGAAAGAAAAAGTTTTAGAGCAAGGTATTATAAATTATCCATCAGAAACGTATTTATCAAAATTATATAAAATAGAATCTTTAAATATACCTAGTCTTAAAGACATGGGGTTTAATGAAATAGAAACAATATTTCCAAATAAAGAAATTGATTTAGATATTATAAAAGATTATGATAAGTATAGAAATATACCTTCATTAGATAAAACATCAAGAGTTAGTCTATATTTAAGATTTGGAACTATAAGCATTAGAGAATGTGTAAATATTGCTTATAAATATAATGAAATATGGTTAAATGAATTAATTTGGAGAGAGTTTTTTATGATGATTCTTTTTAACTTTCCTCATGTAGTTAATAATTCTTTTAGAAAAGAGTATGACAATATTCAATGGTTAAATAATAATGATGATTTTAAAAAATGGTGTGAAGGTAAAACAGGTTATCCAATAGTAGATGCAGGAATGAGAGAACTTAATGAAACAGGATATATGCATAATAGAGTAAGACTTATAACAGCAAGTTTTTTAACAAAAGATTTACTAATTGATTGGAGATGGGGAGAAAGATATTTTTCAGAAAAGCTATTAGATTATGAATTATCTTCAAATAATGGAAACTGGCAATGGTGTGCTGGGACTGGTTGTGATGCTGCTCCCTATTTTAGAGTTTTTAATCCATATATGCAAACAGAAAAATTTGACCCCGATTACAAATATATAAAAAGATGGGTTCCTGAATATAATACTTCTAAGTATCCAAAACCCATGATAGATCATAAATTTGCACGTAATAGAGCTTTAGAAACTTATAAACAAGCTTTAAATAGAAATAAATAATCTAAAAGACTAATTTTAAGAAATAGAAATAAATACAAGTTAAAAAAATTAGTTTATAAGTATTGAAAATTTGGGGTTTAGATTCTCTCTTTATTAAATATCAAAACTAGAGAAAACTGTATAACTTATCAAATTAATTTATCTAAAGCTAAAGATTCAGAGGAATATGTTATATTATCTTTATTATCTGTTTGTATTGCTTGATTATCTTTTTGTTCAGCAAATTGCATAAGTAAAGAGTTAATATTACCTATTGATTTTACTCCTGTTACATCATAAGTTTGTAACTGATTAAATACAGCAGACTTAATATCCAAAATATTGAAAAATGCTTGTAGACCTTCTTCTCCATCATAGTTTGCATAAATAACATTTCCACCTTCTATACAAACAATTCCATGCTTATCGAAAACTAAATCTTTTACGCCTATTATTCTTTTTATTCCATCAAATCCTACTATTTGCATTAACTCTGAAAAAGTTACATTTACAACTGTTCCTAATATGTTTGGATCTTCTTTTTGATAATAAAGTGTACTTATTAATGCTCCAAAGCTCTTAAGATCTACAGGTTTTTCAATAAAACTAACTTGTCTTTGCATCTTTATTTTTGATTTATCTTCTTCTGTATCCATCATAACAATAATTTTAATGTCATTGTTATTCATTAGTATCATATCAAAGATGCTTCCATAATCTAAAAGTTCTAATGTTTTAAAATCTACTATTAATAAATTATATTTAGTCATACTAAGTTTGTTGATTAATTGATTTGTATCATCTGAAAAATCAACACTGAATTCTAATTTAGATAAAAACTTTTCTAATGCAATCTGATGAAAAGCATCATTATCTGATAAAAGAACTTTTAGACCTTTTTCTAACTTAAGTTTAGTTATATCTTGAGCTTCTAAGGCTTCATGCTCTCCTCTTATTCTTGCTGCAGTTAATATTAATTTTGATATAGGCTTATTAATTGTAATTTCGCTTGGTTCTTCATAATCTATTTCATAAAATGAACCTTTATTATTTTTTATTATCTCAAATAAAGCATTTTCACCTTTTAAATCAGCATATTCAGCATGATTTATAGCACCATTTTTAACATATACATAACCCATTTGTTTATCTTCAACATTGATACAAACTTTTTTATTTACATTTAAGAAAGCTAACATTTGTATAAAATCAAAGAATGTTACTTTAGAAAAATGTCCTTGTACTTTATCTTCATTCCTAAGACAAAATTTTAATATATTTTCAATATTTGATATATCAACTGGCTTTTTTATATATTTTACGACATTTTGCTTTCTTGCAATCTCAGGGTATTTACTATCATCTTCAGAAGTCACTATAGCAACTTTAGTATTAGGATGATGTTTTTTTATCCAAAGTAACAAATCTATACCAGTTACTTCAGGCATATTTATATCACTTATAACTAAATCAAAATGCTCTTTTTTAAGGGTTTGTGCTGCTTTTATTGGTGAGTTAAATGTACTCACATGATAGCCTAATTTACCAGCAGCAAGTCCTAATGTTGAAGTTATAGTAATATCATCATCTACAATTAATATTTTTTCCATAAAACCTATCAAGTTAATAATTAAATTGCTTTAGCAGTTAGAATTATGCCAAAATTTTATATAATTAAAAATACCCTTTTCAAATAATTTTAAAAAAATTATTTTTTGTAATTTACAATCTTGATAATTCAACTCTTGATAAGAGTTAACTATATTTTCTCCAGAACCTGTTTTTCTAATTGATTTATTAGAGAATATTATAAATTTAATATTCATATTGTTTTTATCAATTAATTGATGTTTTACAGTTAAGTTACTTGTACCAACTGTAAATTGTTCAAGCATTGTATTATTCTTATATAAAAATGTATCTAATATAATTCCATTCTTTTCATCTATAATAAAATGGCCATTTTTTTTAATTAATCGTTTGTAACTAATATTTTATTACTTGATTTATAGTTGTAATTTTATATTCTATTTGCAATAACTATTTGTTACTTTTTCCTTCTAATTTTTGAACTATTATGTTCATATAAAAGGAAACCCTCTTTATTTTTTGCTTGAAACCTTTTACAAGAGTCTTCTAATTACCTATCTAGTCTTTAAGAAAGAAAAGATTTTTATCATTAGAACATGAAAATAAGCATATTATCGATGATAAAATAATATTATTAATATATTTATTACTCATATTCTAATTTTTTTTAATTCTAATGTGATTTTCTATTAGAATAGGGAAACCAATAGTCTTTCACTTCCATTTTATAATCTATATGAACGTGTTTAGGCTCTCTAAAAGCATCTAGTCCTTCTTCACCAAGCTCTCTACCCATTCCACTTTGTCTCATTCCACCAAATGGCCCAGCGTCATTATCTGAAAGGGGATCATTGACCCAGAATGTACCAGCTTTTATTTCTTCCATTGCCTTCATAGAATAATAAAGACTATTAGTATAAATAGTTGCTCCTAATCCATATTTAGAATCATTTGCCATTTCAATCATTTCATCAGCATTTTTTGCTCTTATAATAGAAATAACAGAGGTAAAAATTTCCTCAGTTGTTAATTCCACCATGTTTTACATTAGTTAAAATTGTTGGCTCAAAGAAGTTACCTTTTAGCCCATTAGGACTAAATCTTTTACCTCCATAAACAAGTTTTGCTCCTTCCTCAATAACTTGTTGTACTTGTTTTTCAACGTATTCAGCTGCTTCAGGCGTTATTAATGGTCCCATATCTGTATCAGAATTCATTGGATCTCCAACTTTAACTGTTTTAACTTGTTCTAATAATTTTTTCTCAAATTCATCAGCAATTGATTCATGAACATAAATTCTTTTTGATGATGTACAAACTTGTCCTGCATTTAATAATCTTGCCCAAACAGCACCTTTTACAGCAATATCAACATCTGCATCTTCAAATACTAAAAATGGATCTATTCCACCCATTTCAAGATTTACTTTTTTAAGATGTCTACCTGCTGTTTCTGCTACATGACGACCTATCTTTGTTGATCCTGTGAAAGCAATAACATCTGTTTCAGGATGATTGATTAATAATTCACCTGTTTTTGCACCATCTCCTGTAATAAAATTTACTACACCTGCCGGTAAATCTTCAAAAGCTCTAGCCATTAACAAATTAGAAAGAGGGTTTTGATGAGGTGGTTTACATACAACTGTATTTCCTGTAACTAAAGCAGGAGCTATTTTCCAAGCCATTAATAAAAGAGGGAAATTAAACGGAGCTATACAAACAGCAACTCCATAAGGTTCTTTAACTGTAAAATTTACTTGATGTTCTGCAACAGGAGGTAATGATAAGCCTCTACTTGCCCTACCTGTTTCTGCATAATAATCAAAACAAGCTGCAACCCAATCAATACAGTCAACAGATTCAATAAGAGGTTTTCCTGTTTCTTTAGTTAAAAGCTTTGAAAGTTCATCTACCATTGCTCTTAGTTTATTTGCAATACCATGCATATAATTTGCTTTTTCAACACCAGATAATCTCCACCAAGCTTTTTGAGCTTTTCTTGCAGATTCCATTGCGTAATTAATATCATCTTCGCCACATAATGGAACAGTATCAATAAAATCACCTGTTGTCGGGTTTTTTATTTCTAAAACTTCTTTTGACTTAGCAGATATAAATTCACCATTGATAAAAATTTTCTGTGTCATGAAAACCTCTCATAAATTTTAAGAATTATGTTAATGAATTATCCCATGATATATATTATTTCAACAAGATTAAAGATTAAATTTAATGACTATTTCCACCTGCATTAAGACCAATAAGACCTAATATTATTAATCCAATAGATGCAAATTTCATAATAGTTGCAGGTTCTTTAAAGTAGTAAATTCCTATTATAGTTATCATTGCTGTTCCAAGTCCTGACCAAACAGCATAAGTAATACTCATATCTATTTTTTTTAGTGAAATAGTAACAAAAGCAAAACTAATAGCATAGAAAATAAATAAAAGAATAGATGGTGTTAATTTTGTGAAACCTTCTGATAATTTCATAGCAATAGTTCCAGCAACTTCAAACATAATTGCTAATATTAAAAATAACCAACTTAAAAACATAGGAAATTAGAGACAATCTCTAAAATTAAATATACCTCAATATAACTAACTTACTAAAATAAATACATTTTTTATGTATTATAAAAATTTATATATTAAGAAAATGTTTAGTAAGCTTTATAATAATCTATTTAAATTTTACCATTACATAATGATTATAGGCAAATTGCTATTGATTGTTATTAATATATTAACTAATTTAGTTCTCTTACTTTCATTTAAAAGTTTATTTCAAAGGGGTGATATTAAGGGTGATTAATTTTTTAATTAAGAATAAATTATCTATCTAATTACTATTACTAAAACATAATAGATTAAAAAATTATAGGAGTAATTTAAATGAGTAAGAAATTATCTTTAGCAACATTAGGTATTGTATCAAGTACTTTGATAGGATGTTCTAATCAAATTGAATCTATACAGCCTGTACAACAAAATCAATCTCAACAAGTATCAGCACAATCTAATTTAGGTTTGAGTAATACAATGAAGAATATTACAGAGGTAGTTTTTATGTATCTTGATAAAGATAGAGATGGGTTTTTAACTTTAAAAGAATATATATCAGGTCCAAATTCAAATTCAGAAGAAACACAAGCAGCATTTAAAAAGCTTGATAAAGACAATGATGGGAAAATAAGTTTAGAAGATGCAAAACTTTCACCTAAAGTATTTTTGCCTAAAAGTACATTTAGTAAAGAAAGTTTAAGAGCTTATGTTCAAAAGGAATTTGAACGTAATGATATGGATAAAAATGGAACAATAAATGATGTAGAGTTTTTTAATACATCAATTAAACAGTTTGAATATTTTCTTGATGCTACACAAGATTTCAAAAAAGTAGCTATAGGAACTTTTATGTTTGAAGCCTCAGATAGAAATCATGATAAAAAACTTTCATTTAGTGAATTTGAAGATTTTTACTATAATATGATGACAGGTATTATGAAAGGATCTCTTTTAGGAAGTGCTGTAACTCCTACACCTATAGAGCCACCACCAGCTAAATAAACAAATTTTATAGACTAATTTCTCTACCTAAATAATAAATTAGTCTATCTCCTTTTCACAATACGCTTGGAAATTCAAGGTTTAAATATTTGAATATTTAAACCTTTTTTTTATATTTTAAGTTTATTTATGGGTAAAAATTTATATATAATGTGTTATTACTTTGATTATATAGTTTTTATGTAAAAATAATACTTTAGTATTATTGATTTGAACTTATGTTTGAATTAAAATTATATTTACTATTAGAATTTAGTTTAGGAGTAAACATGAGAAAAAAAATATCTTTAGCAACACTAGGTATTGTATCAAGCACTTTAATAGGGTGCTCCAATCAAGTTGAATCTATTCAACCTGTTCAACAAAATCAACAAGTAAATGCACAATCTAATTTTGGTTTAAACAATGTATTTAAAAACTATGCAGAAATAATGTTTAAATTTATTGATAAAGATAATGATGGTTTTATATCTCAAAAAGATTACATGTCAATATCTAATGGCTCTATATCTGTAGAAGAAAAAACAGCTATATTTAGAAAGATTGATAAAGATAATGATGGTAAAATAAATTTAGAAGATATTAAACTATCACTAAAGTTATTTTTATCAGGTATTGATATTAATAAAGATAAAATAAGAGATTCTATTCAAGAGTTTTTTAGTGTAATTGATACTAATAAAGATAAATTTATAAATGAGTCTGAATTTATTAATAGTGAGTTTACTTCTTATTTTAAGACAGATAATTCATCTGGAGATTTTGTTATTAAAGTCTTTTTATTTGAGTCAACAGATAAAAATCATGATAAGAAAGTTTCATTTAGTGAATTTGAAGATTTTGAATATAATATAATGACAAGTATTATGAAAGGGTCATTATTAGGAAGTTCTGTGTCTCCAACTCCTTAGTTAATTTTTGTAGAATTATAAGATTATTTTTATAATTAAGCTGTAAAGTTTAGATTAGATATAATATCTAAACTTTTTTATTAGTATTAAGTTAAGACTATATTGGATTTGTTTTACTTTAATGAATTTTGTCTGGAATTTCAACACAGACTTAATACTATCATGATTCCATTTTAGGGATTTATTATTTAAATTTATAAGGATAATATTTTGGAGATATTACAAGGTTTAAAAAATACTATATCTGTTGATAAAGAATTGTCAAATTATTACTTTAAATTAAATAATTATGACTTAAGTATTGAGTACTGTAAAAAAATACTTGAAACAATTGTTAATATGCAGTCTTTAATTGAAAGTGATGATAATTTAAATGAAAATATTGGAGCAGAGTTAAAAGATATTATAGAAGAAACTCAAGAAGAACTTATAAAATTACATTTTTATTATGCTGAAAATTCTTTTAATATTAGTCAATTTGAGAAAGCAATTAATCTATATAAATATGTTTTAACTTCAAATATTGATTCATATTTAGTCTTTTATAAAATAGCTTTATGTTTTAAAAGCTTAGGTCAAATAGACTCAGCAATTTTATTCTTTAATAAATCAGTTAGTGATGAAGAAAAAAGTTTTAACTCTTATAAAGAACTAGGAGAAATTTACTATAATCAAAAAAATGATTTGTATAATTCAATCATAAACTATGAAAATTATACTTTATATGATAAAAATAACTCTCTTGTATATAATATGTTGGGTTTTCTTTATAATAGAACAGGTGAGATTGAAAAATCATTTGAAAATTTAAAAAAAGCAAATGAAATAAACCCTGAAAGTGAACTTATAATAAGTAATTTATTATTTACTCTTCAAAAAATTCCTAATAAAAACCAAGAAGATATATATTATCTTTCAAAAGATGTTATTAATAAATATCTTGAAACTAAATTTGTAGAAGGATACAAGCATGAAAAAAGAATAAAAACAAATTCAGATTCAAATAAAATACATATAGCTTATATTTCAGGAGATTTTCATGATCATGTAATAATGTTATATCTATTACCAATTTTAGAAAATCATGATAAAGAAAAATTTATTGTAACTTGTTATTCTAATACTTCTGAAGAAAATGAAGATATATATTCAATAAAAGCTGAAATGAACTCTAATAATTTTAAAAATATATCCAAATTAAATAATATAGAAGTTTCGAAGCTTATTTATGATGATAAGGTTGATATTTTAATAGATTTGTCGGGTCATACAGATAAAACAAGAGTATTTTGCTTATTAGATAAACCTGCTCCAATAATAGTCAGTTATATGGGGTTCCCAAATACTACAGGTATAGAAAATGTTGATTATTTTTTATCAAATGAAAATTTAAATGATTTAGAAGATGATAACTATTTTGCAGAAAAAATATATTTTTTAGACTCATGTTATAGATGTTTTAAACCTTCTATTCAAGGCTTCTCAGATATAAAAGATATTCCTTATTTAAAAATAATTATATAACTTTTGGTGTTTTTAATGATTTAAGTAAGATAAATGATTCTGTAATAGAAACATGGTCTATTATTTTAAAGAAATACCTAATTCAAAATTATATATTTGTAGAACTACAATAGTAGAAGAGTTTTTAATAAATAGATTCAGAAAGTTTGGTATTGAACAAGATAGATTGATTTTTGATAAAAGATTCTCTTTAGAAAAATATAATGAAATTGATATTCATTTAGATACATTTCCTTATAGTGGTATTTACTGTTATTTTGACTCTTTAATTATAGGATTAACATTATAACCTTAAGAGGTGAAACATTTGCAGGTCGTGAAGCTTATAATATCAATTTATATTTGGGCTTAAATGATTTTATTTCAATTAGTAAAGAAGATTATATTTCTAAAGCTATTATGATTTCTCAAAATATTGATAAATTAAACAAATTAAAATCTAGCCTTAGAAGTATATGCAAAAATTCAGATTTTTATGATTATAAGAAATTTACTAAATCCTTAGAAAAGGCTTATATTGATATGTTTAACAATTATCAAATAACTGATAATTTATCAATACCTTAGACATGATTATACATGAATAAATCCTATGGAAGTAATATTTTCAATAGTTTTAGGTATATAAATATTAGTATTGAATTTCTGTAATAATTTTAAAGTTCATTGAAATATTTAAAGCCCCCGATAATGTGAAATTAAGTCTCTGATACAGAGTTCTGATTTTATTTGAAGTTCTAAATTTATCAGAAGAATATTTGATAGATTAATAAACATAGATAAGAAGTTAGCAGCATTATTTACAGTGATTTCTTTAACATTCTTAAAATCTTCAAATCCCCAAAATTCCTTTGCATCTCACAAAATTAAACTCTATTTGAAACCTTGATGAATAACAATCTGTGCTTTTTCTGATAATCTAATTCCAAATCTATTGCAGAAAAAATATTACATGAACAACCTTTTTATCTATAATTTTCTTATGTACTAAATTTAACTTATCATCAAAATTCTTAATAAAGTCATATTGTAGATCATAGTAATTTCATTATCCTTAATTTCTTCTTTTACCATATATTCTGAAGGAAGATTCTTATAATCAAGTCTTTTTCCATATTTCTTAGGTCTTTAGCTTGCATACCAGAATAAGGCTCAGTATTTTCAAAATACAATTCATAGTTATGCTGTAATTTTGATAATCAGTAAAGAGCATTTTGGAATTTCTTACAAAGATTTGCACAAGTATTATTTCCATATTTACCATCACCAACAAAATGTTTTATCTTTAGATTTAAGAAACATTTTGTACCTTGTCAATTGTTCTTGTAATAATCTGAAAGTAGGAGCTAGAACTAAAATTTTTATTCTTATTATTTTTACTGCCTTTTGGACGACCTCTCTTATTACCTTTTTGGCTTTTTAGCTTTTTCTTTTTTGGCTTTAAAAATCTCTTTCTCTTCAGGTACCATATTAATTGACTCATTAGTAATGGATGCTTTTATTCTTTTCTGGTACTATTATTGATAAACCAGAAAAACATAAACTTTATTGGTTTTGAATTAACAGAAAAAATAATCTATTCACTAAGTCTTTTTACCTGATTTACTTGAAAGTGTTTCATCGCACAAGTATAAATGTTGAACTATTAACAAATTTACTAATTAAAAGCAAATTCATTTCAAGCAAAATTATTACTCTGTGTAAGAAACCTCTATTGTTTTATATAACATGCTTCATCTTTTGTATATCTAGAAATATTTATTGTCTTACTACCTGACATACTAAGCAAGGCAAATGTATTAACGAAAATGTATTAGAAAGTTTTTGGAAAATATTTTCTTAAACAATTTATTATTAACAATATTTCTGGCATAATTAGTATTAAATCCTGTTATTTAATTCTTTGCAAAATTAATTTGTACAGGATTTTATATTTTGAGTAAATTCTCAAATGTCTAAGGTATTGATTTATAGTATAAAATTTATCTTTATAATTTTATAAAATAATTACTTGGTTATTCAATGATAAAAGAAAAAATAATTGAAATAATATGTTTAGACAATAATAATTCAAAACTTGTAGCAACAATTTATTTTCCTGTATCAGATATAAAAGGTGCTATTATGATAGGCCCAGCAACAGGAATAAAAAGAAAGTTTTATGCAAATTTTGCAAAATATCTAGCTGAAAATAACTATGGAGTTATTACTTATGATAATAATGGTATAGGTGATTCTGTTAATGGTGATTTAAAATTAAATAAATCATCTCTACAGAGTTGGGGTGAAAAAGATATGCCTAATGTATTTAATATACTTAAAGAAAATTTTCCAAATACAAAATATCATTTAATTGGACATAGTGCAGGTGGGCAGCTTGTAGGTCTAATTCCAAGTTGTAATGAATTTACATCTATGTTTAATTTTGCTTGTTCATCTGGAAGTATTAGAAATATGAGAATACCATTTAAACTTAAAGCAAAAATTTTTATGGATATTTTTATTCCTATAAATAATTTTTTATTTGGTTATACAAATGCCCAATGGGTTGGTATGGGAGAACCATTACCTAAAATGGTTGCTCAAGAATGGAGTAATTGGTGTAATGGAACAGGTTATGTGAAAACAGCATTTAATAAAACAATAAATACCCACTGGTATGATGAGATAAATTTTCCTTCTATGTGGTTAAATGCAATTGATGATGATATTGCTAATAATAAAAATGTATCAGATATGATTAGTGTTTTTCCAAAAATAAAATCAGAAACACTAACACTTAATCCTAAAGAATACAACTTAAAAGAAATAGGTCACATGAAATTCTTTACTAAAGAAAATAAAATTTTATGGAAAATTGCTTTAGATTGGTTAGATAAGCTTTGAAGTTAGTTATTACTAACTTTTTATAAAATCTATATTATCATAAATAGGTTCAATTATTATTTTTCCTTTAGTATCTATAACTCCATATTTTCCTCTAAGTCTAAATATTGAGTAACCATTTTTAAAATTGCTAACATAATCATATTGAGGTTTTATAATTACATTCCAGTTTTTATCTATAAATCCCCATTTATTAGGTGTTTTTACCCCTGCTAAGCCATCGCTAAAATCTTTAACATCTTCATACATATCTGGAATCACTAAATTTCCATTAATATCAACAAATCCATATCTTGAGTTAATTCTTAAACCTAATAAGCCTTCTTTAAAAGTTTTTTCCCATGAATTGTTTGGTGTTTCCTCATAATTGAATTTTTTTATAATATTTGCATTTTTATCTATTATAAGTAAGTTATTATTATAATCTCTAGCAACACTAACATCTTTATTAAAATCAGAAAGTGAATAAAAATTATTTTTACTTATAAGTTTCCCTGTTCTATATATGAAGTTATAACTAGGTAATGAATCATCTTTATAACTAAATAACTCGACTATAGCTCTACCACTTCTAAATTCTTGAACACTTTTAAATTGAGGTTTTATAACAATTTCACCTGTTTTATCTATAAATCCCCATTCATTATTAATTTGTATTCCTGCTAAACCTTCACTAAAATTTCCAGCATTTTGAAATTTTGTTTTGATAATAAGTTTTCCTGTTTTATCTATATATCCATATTTTGGTAGTGTTTTAATAACTGATAAACCTTCATTAAAACTTATATAATGCCTTTGGTCTATTATTGTGTAATAATTAATCTTTTTTATTTCTTTAGTTGCTATTTCAAGTAAGTTATCAATATTTAAAACTTTATGCCTATATTTAGATACATTATTAAAATAATTATCATAGTCTTTATCTTTATATTCTTTTATTATTTTCCCTTTTGTATTAATTAGATAGTTCTTACCTCCAATATGTTTATAATGATGATCATTATATGGTTGAATTGAACCAATATTTACTATTGCTTTTTTATTGTAAAAAGCTGATGCATTGTCAAAAATTGGGGGTATAACTATTTTACCAGTTTCATTAATATAACCATATTTTGGTTTTTCACTAACAAGAGCTAAACCTTCACTAAAACTTCCAGCATCTTGAAATTTAGAATCTATTACAATCTTTCCTGTTTTATCAATGTATTTAACTTCTGCATCTTTTAATACTAAAGCAAGATTTTCAGAAAACTCAAACATTTTGTCAAATATAGGTTTAGTTATACGTTTTCCTGAAAAATAGGATAATCCATATCTACCTAAAATTAAATTATCTTTTTTTACTTCTTGATAATAACCTGTTACATTATTTGCATATATAGGAGTAACTCCATAATTATCACCCCTATAAATTTTTATATTATTTTTATCTATTATGTAACTATGAAAATCATCTTCAATTACTGCATTAAAACCATTTCTGAAATCAACTACTTCAGAATATTGAGGTTTTATAATAAATTCATTGTTCTTATTAATAAATCCCCATTTACCCTCAGAATGTATTTTTGCAAAGTCGCCATCAAAACAATAGACATTATCATAACCATTTGACTTATGAAGACCTCCTTTTTCATCATAAAAAAAGTTTTCATTGTTAATTTTCTCTTTATAATGTTTTTCATCAGTCGAGATTGAATATCTAGGTGATGGACAAGGAAAATATTTAACAAATTGTTTAACGATTTCTCCTTTTTTATTAATAGAACCTGAATAAGTAATACCATTTTTACTAATTCTGACTTCGGCTAAACCATTTATAAAATCACTAATAAAATCATATTTAGGCTTAATAATAATCTTGCCAAATTTATCGATAGCACCATAAATTGTTATATTATTCTTTATATTAATACGAATAATTGATAAACCTTCACTAAAGGGCGATATATTGTATTTTTCTTGAGGTTGAAGTATAACTTTTCCTGATTTATTTATGATTCCATATCCTTTTTTATATTCATGGAAAATTGCTAAACCTTCTTTAAATGGCTCTATAGAATCATATTTAAGTTTTACTAAAACTCTATTATCTTTATCAATCACACCACTTTTACCATTACTCTCAACAATAGCTAATCCCTCGTTAAATGAGTGAATAGAGCTATATTTACCAGCTGATATGATAAATTTACCTTTTTTATTTATAAGTCCTTGATTATAATTAGAGTCTTCTATTATTGCGTAACCATTTTGAAAATAAGATGAGGATTTATATTTAAACGGTATAGCTACTTTTCCTCTCTTATCAATAGCTCCCCAGTGGTAATTCTTTTTTACAAATGCTAAACCATTGGAAAAAAAACTAATATCTTTAAATTGAGGTTTTATAACAACTTTACCTGTTTTATCAATAAATCCCCATTTATTATTAATTTTTATACCAGCAATACCTTCACTAAAATCATTAATTTCTTCAAAATTTTCTGAAAATAAAACATTATTTTCTTTAGATATTATTTGTCTTTTATTATCTTTTAAAATAATAAATAAAGAGGCTTTTTTAGTTATTGTTTCCTCAGCAAAAACAAATAAAGATATATTTATTGAAGAAAATAAAATTATAGATATTAATATTTTTCCCAACATATATTTAATCATTTAAAATCGTAATATTTATTGCAAAGCCCATATTGAATCATATCCCATGTCTTTTTCTTTTTTTATCAAATCTTTTAATCCTTTAGATAATAGTTTCATCATATCATCTTTTCTTGTTATTCTGTTTAAAGCATTTATATTTGAAAATTCACTTTCACTAAAAGAAGTTCCTGCCCCTGTAACATATCCATTTGTATAAACAACAGGCCCAACAGAATAACCATTAGCTCCTCCCATAACTCTTATTGTTAATCTAGGAACTAATTTAATCAAATCTGATTTTCTATCAACACCAAGATCTATAGAAACACCAATAAGTCCATCAACTCCAAGTTCATCTATTAATCTTGACTCAGGTCTATCACTAGCAAAAGTAGAAGATGTATTTTCAAAAATCTTAAATAAAGATGTTGGCATAAGATTTTTTGTATTTTTATACTTTTTTACTATTTCGTATTTTGTATTTACATCATCTATTTCTTCTAAAAATCCATATTCTTTAGAACTAGTAACTCTTTGAACAGGGATTAAATCAATATTCATATCCTTTAATATTTTTGTTATGTCTTTAAAAGAATTTTCCATTAATTGTTCCCAATATAAATCAGGTAATTGAGGAAACTGTCTTGTTATAGTGGTTGTTGTGGTTGTTGTAACACCACCTGCAGTACTTGATGATGTAAATGATTGAACATCTCTTAATAAACCTTTTACACTAAGAGAATATAAAGCAAATTTCTTAGCTTTTGAAAAAGGTTTTGAATAAAAAGCATTTGGTTTATTAAAGCTATATTTTAAGAAATTCTCTTGATTTGTTCCTGTTTCTCCTTTTACTTCTATTCCCATATTTTGCATGGAATTTCCAACTAAGTTAACAGGCATTGTTGCCCAAGACATAGAAACAGCTTGAGAAGCAGCTAAACCTGCTATTCTATCCTTTTTTATATTATATCTTTCTACCTTTATAAAATTCTTTCCAGCTTTTAATTCAGCAACACCAGAAGCAGAAGCTGTTACAGATAAATTTTTAAATGCAAAAGCTGGTATTTTTAACATTTTACTTGGTTTGAAGATACCAATATCTACAAACTCTCTTATACCAAGTACATCCATTAGAAAACTAACTTTTAATCTCTCATTTTTATCCAGATTTTTAAAATTATCAAACTCTAAATATAAATCTTTATTTAAGTCAACTTCTGCTTCTTCTTTAGCTCCATTTACTGAAACTAAATTAACAGGTTTTGGAGGATTAATTGTAAGAGATGTTTCATCTCCAGAATTAGTTGATAATTTAATTGTTTTTTGAGTTAAATTATCTTCAAAAACCTTTGAATAAGCTCCACCAAATATATATGGTAGAGGCTCATTATCTACTGTTACACTTCCATTAAGTTTATATGCTCCAATCCCTTGTTTTTTTGCAAGTGTTACAGTTAAAGCGTTTGCTCCTTCTCTCCATACTTTATCCATATTTTCTACAGTAGCATTTTTTACACTTTTAGGATAAAGATTACTAGTATAAAAAACAGAACAAGCTATACCTTTTAATGAGCTTGTAGTTTCTGTTATCCCTTCGGCAACAACTTTTCCTAATTGATTACAACTAGTCAACAATACAGGTAATACACTAACTAATGCTAAATTTCTTTTTAATTTCATTGTTTTTACCTTCTTTTTTGATATTTGCTTTTATATTATAGTCTAGCTCTATCTAAACTTCTATATTGTATTGCTTCTGCAATATGTTGTGGTTTTATATTTTCAGAAGAGCCTAGATCTGCAATTGTTCTAGCTACTTTTAAAATTCTGTCATATGCTCTTGCACTTAAGCCTAATTGACTTATTGCTTTTTTTAAAAGTTGGGTTGATATTTCATCTAACTTACAATATTTTCTTAAATCTTTTGGTTGCATTTCCGAATTAGAAAATATTTTAGATGATTTATATCTTTCTTGTTGGATTTTTCTTGCTTTTACAACTCTCTCCCTAATATTTTTAGAACTTTCTGTTGGTTTATTATTAAGTAGTTCATCATTTGATAATCTTGGCACTTCTAAATGTAAATCAATTCTATCAAGTAAAGGGCCAGACAACTTATTCCAATATCTCTCAATTTGATTAGGAGAACAAACACACTCTTTTAAAGTATCCCCTCTATGTCCACAAGGACAAGGATTTAAAGCCGTAATAAGCATAAAGTTTGCAGGATAAGTAATAGAAGTTAAAGCCCTAGAAATAGTTATCATTCTATCTTCTAATGGTTGTCTTAATACCTCTATAACATCTCTTTTAAATTCTAATAATTCATCTAGAAAAAGAACGCCATTATGTGCCAAGCTGATCTCACCTGGTTTTGGATTACTAGTACCTCCTACTAAACCTGCATGAGAAATAGAGTGATGTGGTGATCTAAAGGGTCTTATTTTAATAAGTCCTTTATTTGATAATCCTGATATAGAATAAATTTTTGTAGTTTCTAAAGATTCTTCAAATGTTAATGGTGGGAGAATTGATGGAATACGTCTTGCTATCATTGTTTTTCCTGAACCTGGTGGACCAACAAGCAAAATATTATGATTACCTGCTGCTGCAATTTCTATTGCTCTTTTTGTACTTTCTTGACCTTTTATATCGCTAAAGTCAAGATAATGTTCTTTATCTTCATTATCAAACATTTCTATACTTCGTTCTATTGGAGTAAAATTTGAAGTATTCATTATTACATCATAAGCTTCTCTTAAATTTTTTACTGGATATATTTTTAATCCATTTACAACAGAGGCTTCAGATGCATTATCAAAAGGAACTATCATATTTTTAATATTATTTTCTTTTGCATTTATTGCATAACAAAGAGTCCCATTAACAGCTCTTACAGTACCATCAAGAGATAATTCTCCAATAATCATAAAATCTTTTAATTTTTCTATTTCAAGTTGTTCTGAAGCACCAAGAACTCCTATTGCAATTGGTAAATCAAATGAAGGACCTTCTTTACGAGTATCAGCTGGTGCTAGATTTATTACAATCTTTTTTGCAGGGAAATTAAAACCTGAATTTTTTATTGCTGTCTTTACTCTTTCTTTTGATTCTTGAACTGCTGTATCTGGTAAACCTACTACAGCCATTGCTGGTAATCCTAAATTAATATCAACTTCTACATCCACAGTATATGCGTTTATTCCACTTAGTGCAGAACTTAAAACTTTAACTATCAATAATTTTTTCCTTTATTTATATTTAATTTTTTAATATACTCATAATACCAAATAGTTTTGAAGGATTGATTTTATTTATTTTTATTCTATAATTTGTAAAAAATTATCTTAACTTATTTACTTTTTCCATAAATTTACTTGTTCTATCATAATCTACACCATTAACCCAATTACCTTCTTTTTTAAAATATGATCCAACTATTATAGAGTCACTAATCTTTAAATAAGAGTCTAAGTTATCAATAGTAACCCCTGAACCAACTAAAACAGGTATATTTATATTATTTTTTACTTGTTCTATCTCATTTATACTAGCTTCTGAACCTGTTGAAACACCTGTTATAATAACACCATCACTTAAGAAAAATTCTGCTGCGTGTGCTGTTTCAACAATATCAACATCAGAGGTTATAGCGTGAGAACTATGTTTCTTTTTTATATCAGTAAAAACTAATATATTATCTGCTTCTATTTGTTTTCTATACCTTAATAAGTCACCTGCACAGGATTCTATTATTCCTTCATCTGCTACATGAGAGAATACAAAACCTTCTGCTCTTATAAAGTCTAAATTTGACGATTTAGCAACAGCAAGAGCTTCTTTATTTGCTCCTGCTAAAATTTGAATTCCACATGGCAGGTTAGACATTTTTTTTATTTGATATGCAATTATACTCATTATCGAGCTTATTTCATGACCTACATGATTTTTTATATAAGGTATATCATGCATATTCTCTATGGATATAGAATCAACACCCGCTTTTATATAAATTTCAGCTTCTTTTAAAGCCTTTTCAATTATTTTATTATTATTATTTTTATATTTTGGTGTTCCTGTTAATGCATCTAGATGAATCATGGCAATAACTGGTTTATTAACTTTGAAAACTTCTTTAAATCTTTTCATGTATATATAAATCTCTAGATATATAATTTTTAGTAATAAATATTTTATATTAAAATTAATAGTATTAATCTACTTATTTTCATATTTTACCTCTTAGTAAGAGTTAAACCACCAGGCATAATACTTGATGAAATAGAGATAATTGTTGGTGACTCCATTGTAAAATTATAAAACTGAGTACCAGATATTATCTTTGCAAACTCTTTACTTGTTGAAAACCAACCAGCTTCTGTTTTACCCATTTCTAATTTTGGATTTGGTAACATATAAGTTTTACCACTATTAAGGTCATATAAATAACAATTTAACTTAGAATCTCTAAATAGTCTAATTGAAACATTAATTTTTCCATCCTTTAACTGAAATTGTAAACCAACATTTGGTGCACTCATGTTTATATTTATTTTCATTTCATTGTTATTAAATTCTTCTATTTTAGCAGTTCCGTCATACCAAAGAGGGCCATCAACATTATATTGATCTCCTTTTTTAAAGCCTGATATTGTTATTAGTGGTGGTTGTGGTGCTGCAACTGGTTGAGGAGTAACCACTTGAGGTGATGGATTATTATTTACAGTAGCAGGAGAGGGAGGAGTTGTCGGACTCGCTGAGGCTTTTGGAGAAGAAGGTGGGCTACAAGATGTAATTAAAAATATTAGACAAATTAATAATGAACGCAAATTAAAGTTACCTCAAAACATATACATAATTAAAATTATATTATATAAAAACTAATTTTCTTATAGACATATTTAGGTTTTTAAAATAAAATTAATTAACTTATCATTAGTTTTGGCAAGTATTTATAAAAAATTTAGATAAGAACACTATTAAGATTACACTCAGGATTGTTTTTATGAACTATTTAAAAATCAATAAATATATTTTATCTTCAATCTTTGTTTTATTAAGTTCATGTGGTCAGTTTGATGATTTTAATAGTACAACTAATAAAGCCAAAGCACTTAATATACCATCTGTACCTCAAGGTAGTGATCCTAATTTTTTAACATTTTTCTCTGATACATATGATGGATTATCTGAAAATGCACAAAATAATGAATTAAATCCTGATAAACAATTTATAAAAACATTACAAGAGGCAAAAGAAAGTATTGATATATGTGCATATGTGATAGATTCGATGACTATAGCAGATTCAATAATAGAGGCACATAATAAAGGTATAAAAGTTAGAATTGTTGTAGATTCTGAAACTAATAAAACTGATTCAATGATAAAACTTAGAAATTCTGGTATATCTATTGTAGATGACAATGGACGAAGTGCTTTAATGCATAATAAATTTGCAATTATAGATAAAAATATTGTTTGGACTGGTTCATTTAATTTTACTGATAGTGCTTCATGGAAACATAGTGATAATGCAATAAAAATAAGTAATAAATTTCTTGCAAGAAATTATATAACAGAATTTGAGGAAATGTTTGAATCTAAAAAATTTGGAAGAACATCTCCTAATAATGTTACAAATAGAATGGTAAGAATTGGAAATAAATATGTTAAAGTCTTTTTCGCCCCTGAAGATAATTTACCAAAAGCAATTATAGATGAAATCAAAAAAGCAGATAAAGAAATTAAATTTATGTCTTACTCATTTACACATGAAGAAATTGCCAAAGCTATGGAAGAAAGAGCTAAAAAAGGTGTAAAAGTAAGTGGGATTTTTGAAAATGTTGGTTCAGGTCAAAATAATGCTAATAGTGTATTTAGTCAATTAAAAAATTCTGGAATACAACTTTACCTATATAAAAATGATAATCAAAAACAAGCTTTTATGCATCATAAAGTTGTTATTATTGATGGAAAAACTGTAACAACAGGTTCTTATAATTTTACATATAATGCAAGTCAAGATAATGATGAAAATATGCTTGTAATAAGTAGTACAGAAACAGCACAAGAATATCTTAAAGAATTTGATAGAATAAAAGAAAAACTTACTATTCCAGTTAATTAAATCTTACTTTGATAAAAAAGAAAAATTTTAAGAAACTAATTAATTTAAATTTTTTAATTAATTAGTTTCTTGCCTTTCCATTAATTTTCAATCACTATACTTAAAACTTTTGAATAAATTTTTTTCACTTATTTGTGGATCTATAGAGTTATAGTATTTAATCCATATTTTAAACTTTTCTTTTATATAAGGATATTTTTTTATAAGCTTATATATATTATTAGGATTTTCAAGTATTAAACCTGAGTAAACATTAAAGTCTTCTTCAAATGATGCTAGGGAATATTCAGATAAAAGACCTAGTTTATACAAATCATCAGACCCATAAAGGGAATATTTATTGTTTTTAAGTGCTTCTAGACCACCATTATTATATTTAAAACCTCTTGGGCTCCACGACTTCCATTCTTCTTCAGGAAATTTATTATACATTAATAATAGAGAGCTAAACTCATGGTGAAAAATGTTAATTAAATAACTATCTGTATAATTATTTTTTATTCCATTAGAGGTCATATATATAGAATTATGATCATAGGTAGCACCATAATTTGTTTTATAAAAATATAAGCTTTTGAATAAATTAACGTTTTTAAGATATTTTTTTATAGTGTTTAAAGAGTAAGTGGATAAAGCTTTATCTAATAATTTTGGAAATCTTTTTACTTCATTTAAATCTATTTCTTGAAAATCTATATCGATTTTTTGTTTTATCCAATAATCAGGGAAATATTTACCCATTCTTGTATAACGAATATCCACATTGTATTTATATTTGATTTCTTGAAAAAGATTATTTGAAGGATTATTATTAATACTATTATTTTTAGCATAAGATTCTGGAATGAATATAAAGGTAAAAAATATTATTAATAAAATTTTATTCATAAAACTTTTTACCAGAAATAGTTTATATTAATTATTAGTATTAAATTATTTAACAGATCTACTTGGGTTATCTGCAATGCTAACTAAATAAACTAAACCGTCTTTATTTAAATTCCAAACACTCTCTACTTTACTAAATGGAGGTCTAAAACCATCAGCATCACTTCCCATTTCCATTGTAAAAGCAATTGCTTGATGACGATCATAGCCCCAATCTTTTGATGTTCCACAACTAGGATAAAGAATTTCTATACTTGTTCCTGCTTTATATCCATTCTTTGAAGTTAGAACTTTAGCAACTTTTTTAAATAATGGTGTCATAGATGTTGGAGCACTTGTATACCCAGGAGGATATAGAACCATATTTCCATAAGCATGAAGATCCATCATAATATTTACTTTTTTATTATTTAAAAATTGATTTAGAGCTTGAGTCTCTGGCTCTGAAAATTTATTCGGTCCACTATAGATTTCACTATCTTTATTTTCAAGTTCTGCTTTAAGACGTTTTAATTCTGATGTCATTTCTACATTTTCAAAATTCCAGTGTCCATCAAAGTTACGATTTAAGTCTATTCCATCATATTGATTATCTATATGACGATTTTTACGCCACATAGAATCTCCATTTTCTACAGCACGTCTGCCATCTATATTAAGTAAAGGAACAAATATAACTTCTCTTGTATCAAGATATTTTGTAATTTCTGGATCTTTACCATAAGAACTAATAAGTAAATCCATTAATTTTAAATTTACTTCAACAGGTAATAACTCTCTTGAATGCATACCAGATATAAATACTGCTGTTGATTTATTTGCTTTTTGTTTATTACTTGTAACTGTCAAAGCCCAAATATCATTACTTGATTTTCCTTGAGTTTTTTCCCAACTATCTCCAATATCTGTTAATTTTACAAGTGAAGGGTTTTTTGCAGCATAATCTCTAATAATTGATAGAACTTGGTCTACTGTATGATAACCTGCTGGTAAACCGCCTTTTAAAGCAGCATTATTTGCTTGAGCAATTTTGATATTTTTACTTTTAATGTATTCAGCTTGTTTATCTGTGACATATGCATCAAAATTACCACTTGTACCAGAACCAAATAAATCAATACCATTTGCAACTAAATCATTTATTTGCTCTTTGTCTTTTACATTAATTTTAATTAGATTTCTTGGAGATCTATTTTTTTTAACTGCTTGTGCTGTTACATTATTTTGTTGCTCTGGTGTATTTATATTGTTGTCAGAACAAGCTGAAATAATGCCTAATGTTAATAGTGATACTAGTCCTGCTGATATATATTTTTTCATTTAATAGACCTTTACTTGTTATTGTTTATAATAAAAAAAATAATCTCTACTCTACAATAATTTTATAGAAATGGTTAAGAAAAACTTGCTAAAAAGATTAAAATATATATAACAAATTATTAAGATCAGGTAAAGGCTTTTTATAAATGAAGTTTTTACTCTGATTTAAAATTTATCTTTTTATGGCTTCCATCACAATAAGGTTTATTATTTGATGCTCCACATCTGCATAAATATGTTTGTGTTGTTTTATTTATTGTTTTTCCTGTTCCTGTTACAACTTCTAATGAACCTTTTACTTCTAAAGGACCGTCAATTAAAGGATTTATTAAAACTTCTCCATTTCTATTCTCCAAAGCTTTACTCTCTTTAAGTTCGATTTCTCCAGTAGCTTTAAAATCAATAGATGAATGAGTTCCATCACAGTAAGGTTTATTATTTGAAGCACCACATCTACATAATGTTGCACGTATACATTTGCTCTCATTTATTTTTAAATCTCCATGAAAAGCTAGTGGACCATTTTCACGGATTCTAACTAAATTAACTTTTGGAGGTGTTTCTGGATTAACACCATCAATTCTCTCATATCTTATTGCTCCAGATGGGCAATTATGGGCTAACTCTAAAATTTCATCTGAGGTTGCATTGTCAGGATAAATCCAATCACCATCAACATTAGGTACAAATACATCTGATCTAGATAAAACACAGTTCCTAGAATGTATACATTTTTTCCCTTCAAAATATATTATTGAATCTTTTCCTTTAACAATTTCAATTTTTCCCATATTTAAACCTTTTGTTTTTTATATAAAATTTATTTATCTTCATAGAAATAAAATTTTGGCTCAAATAGTTTATGATCTTTACGAACTCTTGATATAGCTTCTTTATATGTTAAACCTTGAGTTATATACATTAATAACTCTGCACTTGAATCCATTGTATAAGGATAATAAGCTTCAACAAAAGATGTTTTGTTTTTTCTTGCATATTCTGCTGACTCTTTTATTTCATTAACTATAGTAGGTAAAACTTTTTCATAATAATCTGATATTGATTTATTGCCTGTTTCTTTTGCTTTCATATATTCATCAGGATTATACTTTGGTATTTCCTTTAAGTTTTTCTTCTGTTTATCTAAAATCCTAGAAGGATTATCATCAATTATTATTATATGTTTTAGTGTTTCATCAATTATCCTTAAATCTTTAGATAATTTTGGAGGTTCTTGATCTCTTATAAGATGGTTTCTTGTAAACACACCTTTTAAAAAGGTTCTCATTGGTTTACCATCAATTTTCATACTATCAATTATTGCATAAGTTGCTGTATCAAGTTTAGCTGAAAAAAATATTATACCTTTATTATTAGGAATACTTGCAATATCTTTTAATGCTTTTTCAAAACCAGGGGTTAAAGAAACATATGTAGGGCTTTTAAGTGTCGGTTTTAATATATTATCTTGAACATTTGTTTTTATATCATAATATTTAGAACCTTTTTCACCAGACTCGTACCACTGAACAAGTAAAGTTTCATCTAAATCAAAAGCTACATAAAATTCATCATCTTTTAATGGTTCTAATTTAAACCCAGACTCAATGTATTTGTTTTCTTTAACACTTTTTATAGCCATTTTCAATGCTTGTAAAACATAAGGATCTTTAGACTTAAACATTGAGTATGCTTCATTATTATTTTCTAACTCTTGAAATACAGGATTACTATCAAGTAAATCTTTCATTTGATTTTGAACTTCAACTGCTTCTAATCTTGTATAACCATTTTTTAACATTTTACTTATATCAAGGTGTCCTCTTGTAAATCTTTCAGAGTACCAAGAAGGCATAGGTTCTAAAATATAATCGGATATATTTTCTTCTTTAGAATTTTCTTTTGCATAAGAAACATTTGTAGAAATTAAAGAAAATAATGATAAAGACAATAATGCTAAACGCTTAATGTTTTTCAAATTATAACAAGCCTCTTCTTTGAGTTATATGTTTATATATTATGGTAAATGGGCAGTACAAGACTCGAACTAGTGACCTCCACGATGTCAACGTGATGCGCTACCAACTGCGCCAACTGCCCATACAATTAATAGAAGTAACACAATTATTAAATCTTGTCAATCAATGATTACGACTATGTATTAGATATTTAAGTTAAGAAAAGTTAAAGATTTATAAAATAATAGTTTAATTTTTTTTACTTTTTTATTTGAATTAATATTCTTTAAGTTAAAATAAGATCTATGGTGTTAATTTACATGATAGACTAATTAAGTTATAATACGCCTTTGTGTTTTAGTTTTTATAAAAAGCTAATTATAAATTTTAGTATAATATTTAGTGTTAATAATATTTTTAGGAGTAAAGGGTAATGAAAAGACCTCTTCAACCAAGTAAAAGACATAGAAAAAAAACTCATGGTTTTTTAGTTAGAATGGCTACTGCTGGTGGTAGAAAAGTAATAAAAGCAAGAAGAGCTAAAGGACGTAAAAGACTTACAGTCTAATTTTTAATGCTTTCTAGGAAATTAAGGTTAAGGAAAAAGCAGGATTTCGATTCTGTTTATAGAAAAGGTAAATCTTATTCTTGTAAATATTTAAAACTTTATATATTAAACACTGATTTACCTTCACAAAGATTTGGTTTTTCGATAAGTAAAAAAGTTTCAAAAAAAGCCTTTGAAAGAAATAAATTGAAAAGACAGTTAAGCTTTGTATTAAGAGAAGAATTGAATAATTTAAAAACTGGTTCTGATATTATTTTTGTAGTAAGAAACATAATTCTTGATCTTTCATATAGTGATATAAAATATAATGTTAGAGAATTGCTAAAAAAAGCAAATTTATATACAGGCAATTAAACTTGAGTAATATAATTTCATTATTAATTAAAAATATAATAAAGATATATCAATTCTTTTCTTCCTTATTTCCTCCAAAATGTAGATTTTATCCATCTTGTTCAAATTATATGCTACAAGCTTTAGACAAATACGGTCTATTAAAAGGTTTTTATCTAGGTTCAATTCGTATTTGTAAATGTCATCCATTTCATTCAGGTGGTTATGACCCTATAGATTAGTAGTAAAAAATTAAAGGTATAAATTTTTCTTGTTATGATAAATTTTCTTATAAATTCAATTATGATGCCTTTGTTAGTCATGTTCCATGATTTAACAGGAAGTTATGG
Organism: Candidatus Sericytochromatia bacterium; assembly: GCA_046328075.1. Classification (GTDB taxonomy): domain Bacteria; phylum Cyanobacteriota; class Sericytochromatia; order UBA7694; family JACMQJ01; genus JAXLXG01. Next base: position 80,389 of record JAXLXG010000018.1, on the reverse strand, counting down.
TTGGGCTATAGTGTTTTTAACTCTAGCTGTAAAAACAGCTTTGTTACCTCTGACATATCAAAGTATAAAATCTAGCTTAGATATGCAAAGACTTCAGCCACAACTTAAAGAAATACAACAAAAATATAAAGATAAACCAGAAATTCTTAATAAAAAGATGATGGAGTTTTATCGAGATAATAGATTTAATCCACTAAGTGGATGTTTACCAATATTGGTTCAATTACCAATATTTATTGCTTTATATAGTACATTTATAAGCCAACAATTCAAAGATATGGCTCATACAAACCCTAATGGAGCATCTTTTTTATTCATTACAGATCTCGCTCAATCAACAATATATGAAAAAGCGACAGGTGTTTTGCATTATGATAATATATTATTAATCATTTTGTTTGCTGTTACTATGTTTTTATCTCAAAAAATGATGGTAACTAATTCAAATGACCCAATGCAAAAGCAGATGTTATATATGATGCCTATCATGATTCCTGTAATGTTTTTATTTGTGCCAGTTCCTTCAGGAGCTTTATTGTATATGGTAGTTTCAAATTTAGTTGGAATTGGACAAAATGTATTTGTATTAAATAAAAAGAAATCTTTAAACCTTGAAATGGAAAAGGCTAAGTCTGGAAATAGTTCTGTTGCTGATAAAGTAATAAAAGAGATTGAACAAAGCAAAAATATAAATCTTGATAAAAATTCTGTAAAGAAAGTCAAAATGAGGAACTTTCTCCAGTTCTTGTTTCTGCCAGTAAGTCAAAGAGAGCAAAGAAAAAGCTAAAAAAAAATAAAAAAAGATAGGAGTGAGTTATGCAATCAATCGATCAAGAAGGAAAAACTGTTGAAGAAGCTTTAGAAAAACTTTAGCGTCTCTTGAAAAAACAAAAGATGATGTTGATTATGAAGTTTTAGATGAAGGAAGTAAAGGTGTTTTGGGAGTAGGTGCAAGACCTATATTAATTCGTGTAAGAGTTAAAGATGTTGAAGAAGTATCAGACTTAAAAAATTTAATTAATACCTTCTTAACTGAATTAGAAGTGGATTTTAGCGTTCTCAATGCAGAAGTAAACAAAAATGATATTATAAAAGTTACAATGAATACTGAAGATGCAGCAATATTAATTGGTAAACATGGTCAAACTTTAGATGCAATTCAGTATATATTCAATCAAGTAATTCATGATACAAAATATAAACTAATGCTTGATATTTCAAATTACAAAGAAAAACATAATGAAAAACTTGTTGCTACTGTTAAAAAGATTGCCTCAACTGTTAGACATTCTAAAAGAAGAGTAACTCTTAAGCCTATGACTGCTTTTGAGAGAAGAATTGTACATGAAGCTATTAAAGACTTTCCAGATTTAACCACAAAAAGTATTGGTGTAGAACCAGATAGAAGAGTTGTAATTTCTTTATTAAATGCTCCTGAGTATGATGAAGAACAAAGACCTAGATATAATAATAATCGTTCTTCTGGTGGAAGATATAATAATAATCGTTCAGGTGGCTACCAAAACAGAAGTAACAGTGGTTATCAAAATAGAGAAGGTGGATACCAGAACAGAGAGGGTGGTTACCAAAACAGAAGTAATGGTGGTTATCAAAATAGAGAAGGTGGATACCAGAACAGAGAGGGGGGTTACCAAAACAGAAGTAATGGTGGTTATCAAAATAGAGAAGGTGGATACCAGAACAGAGAGGGTGGCTACCAAAACAGAAGTAATGGTGGTTATCAAAATAGAGAAGGTGGATACCAGAACAGAGAGGGTGGCTACCAAAACAGAAGTAATGGTGGTTATCAAAATAGAGGTAATGGTGGTTATCAAAACAGGCAAGGTGGATATAGACCAAATAAACCATTTGATAATATAGATACTGGGAATGAAGCAAACAGTAACGACTAATAAAATATGAATGATACAATTGCTGCAATTGCAACACCTGTAGGGACAGGTGGTGTTGGTATAATCAGAATGAGTGGAAATGAAAGTACCAAGATTGTCAGCAATTTTTTTTATATAAAAAGTGAGTTTGAATCTCATAAGGCTGTTTTTGGAAAAATAAAAGAAAAAGACACAGAAGATATAATTGATTCTGTATTGGTTCTTTATTTTAAATCTCCTAAAAGTTATACAGGTGAAGATACAATAGAAATTCATTGTCATGGTAGCCCTTTAATTCTAAATAAGGTTCTTGATTTATGTATAAAATATGGAGCAAGACTTGCAGATGCAGGAGAGTTTACAAAAAGAGCTTTTCTTAATGGAAAAATTGATTTAACTCAAGCAGAAGCAGTATATGATCTTATTAATTCTAAAACTTCTGTTTCATTAAAATCTGCTAATCAACAAATGGAAGGAAAACTTTCTTCTAGAATAAAAAATGTAAGATTAAATCTAATAAAAATGCTCTCTCATATAGAAGCAATAATTGATTTTCCAGATGAAATTGATGAAGTTCCTTTAAGTTATTTTAGTCCAACAGTTTTTGAGGCTGAAAAATTAGTAAAAGATTTATTAGATACAGCCGAAACAGGTAAACTTTACAGAGAAGGCATAAAAACAGCTATTATAGGTAAACCCAATGTTGGTAAATCAAGTTTATTAAATTCTCTTTTAAGAATGGATAGAGCTATAGTAACTGATATTGCAGGTACAACTAGGGATACTCTTGAAGAATATATAAATATTAAAGGAGTTCCAATACATATAATAGATACTGCTGGTTTAAGAAAAACAGAAGATAAAGTAGAAAAGATTGGTATAGAAAAAAGCTATTCAAGTATAGAATCAGCACAAATTGTTTTACTTGTTATTGATGGAACAAATAAAATAGATAATGAGGAAATAGAATTAATTAATAAGTTAAAGGACACAAAGCCTTTTATATTAATAATAAATAAGACAGATATATTTGATAATTTTAAAATGCCTCAAGATGTGGAGAATATTTGTTTTATTTCAGCAAAATATAATAATGGTATTGAAAAATTAGAAGAAAAGATTATTGAATTAATATTTAAAGGTAAAACTGATTCAAATCTTGATATAAATATAAATAATAGACATAAAGAAATCTTATATAGAGCTTCAGAATTATTAGAAAAATCTAAAATAACTATTAATAATAATCTTCCTATAGATTTTCTAGCTATAGATATTAAAGCTATAATAGTAAGTATGGGTGAAATAATAGGTGAAAATGTTACAGAAGAAGTAATTACTGAGATATTTGCTAATTTTTGTGTTGGTAAGTAATCTGTAATATATAAAAGTACTAATAATTTAGAGTTAATAAAAAAAACTTTTTTGTAAAAATATATTAAAGCACTAGACGTTTAAAGATTAAGATGATATACTCGAGAATGTTAAATATAGTTTAAGAAAAAGATTTAACATAAATGTTTAAAAAATCTTAATCTTTAATTAAACAAAGTGTGTTAAAAAACACAACAAGTTTAATGCTATATATGGTTTAATTCATTTTAGATGAAATAGATAATGTACTAAATCATTAAATTAAAAGATGAAGTATGTTTGATTAAGCTTTAATAACCTAAATATAAAGGTTAATGTTTTACGCTTATTGACATATCGATTCGTTCCTAAACGCAATATTTTAATGAAGAAATTGAAAAAGGAGAAAGCATTAAAATGCTAACAAAATCAATCTTATCCCGTACAGTAGCTTTAGCTATGACAGCATCACTTACAGTATTAGCTGGTTGTCCTGCTCCAACAGTTACACCAACAACAACACCGACTGATGCAACAAGTTCAGCAACACCAGCTAGTCCAGCTGCTACACCAACAGCAGTTGCTACACCAACAGCACCAGTTGCAACAGCAACTCCTGTTACATCAGGTTCAGCTACAGCAACACCTACAGCTACTGCTACATCAACAATCGCAACATTACCATCAGGTGATACAGGTCTTACAAAAGACGTTAGTGAAAGAGCAACATTCAATGGTAAAGTATATGATCCAAATGGTGTTCCAGTAGACGAAGCAACAGTTAATGCAAGAGCAATTGATGCAGGTGTTAATTGGGTTGGAGAGGCTCAAAAAACAATTGGTGGTGCTTATGTATTTAGAAACGCTCCAGTTGGTGCAAGAATTGTTATCACAGTAACAAAAGACGGTTGGACCACAAGATCAAGATCAGAAGTTTTAAAATCAAACTTACAAGGTGATCCAACAGCTAACGTATTTGACTTCAGCACAATTTATGCTATTCAAGATGAACCAGAAATCACAATGTTAAAAGTTAATGGTAGACAAGTTAACGGTTCATCAAATGGTGATGTATTCTTAACAGCTTCAAATGCTCCTAAGCTTACAAAACCAACACCAGCTCAAATGGATAATGGCTCTCAACTTACAGGTATTGGTAATGTACCTAGTTTAACAGGTGTTAACAGCAATACAATGGAAGTTGAAATGACATTCAGTGAACCAGTTAAAGTTTCAGATGTTCAAAACTATTTTAGAATAACTTCACAATCAGGTTTTGATAACAGAACAACAAACTTTACAGTTGATGCTAATTACTCAGGTGTTGAATTTGCTGTATCAGCTGATGAAAAAGTTATTACATTCAAAACAAATAAAGCTCTTTTAGCTAATAAAGGTGGAGATGAAGCTAGATATTTAATCGATTTTTCACAAGCTTTCAGAGATAAAACTGATAAAGCTGCTATCGATAGAAGATACTTCAGATTCAGCCCATCACAAATCAACGACTTTGCTGTATTCTCATTAAAAAATGATGAAGTTGCTCCAAAATTACTTGGAATTACAGCTAGAGACGGTGGTTCATCCAACGATACAATTGAATTAAGATACAGTGAACCAATGGAACTTATCAATCAAGCTTCATACTCAGCTGGTTTATCAGATCCTTTAGCTCCATCAAATCTTTCAAGACAATTATGGTATAGAGATGCTAACACTGTAATGGCTAATACAGCTCCTATTGCTAATACAACAAGTGATAACAATGCTACATTAGTTGGTTTCTTAAACAATTCAGATTCAGATCCTACACAATTCAGAGCTAGTTATATGATTGGTAGAATTCTTTCATCTGAAATTTCAAGTACAACAAGCAGCACAGTTAAAACATCAATTCTTGGTGCAATCACAAGAACACCTAATACAACACCAGTTAAAGGTAATACAACATCTAATGATCTTTTAAGAAATGCTAGAATTACTAATTCAAATGTTTTACTTGAATTCAGTCCAACAGCTTTCGATAGAGATGACAGAGTTGTAGTTTCTGTAGCTAACAGAATTACAGGTAACTTTGTTGATAGAAACAGAACACCTTCAGTTAATGATGATTTATCAGTTTCAACTTCAGGAACAGCAGTTGAATATGCTGCAATCTATGATCCAGCTGGTAGATTAATTGATGCAGGTGATTCTACATCATCAGCTAACATTGATGTTAACAACAGTCAAAGAGTTGCAACAGCTAGCTAATAGTTGAAAAACTATAAAAGTTAATTAGTTAAAAGGCGGTAATTTAGGTTATCGCCTTTTACTATTGTTATCTAAGTAGGGTTTATAAAAAACAAAAATGAAAAAAGATAAAAAATATTATTTATTGAGTTTATTAATATGTGCTTCTTGTACAAATATAGTTACAAATACAATACCAAGTAAAAGCCCTACACCAAGTATCTTACCTAGCAATAAGATTAATACTACAAGTTCTCCTACAGTTATTCCAAGTATTCAAACATCTATAATATCAAGTTCTACCCCTTCTATAAATATCTCTTCAACCCCATCACCTATATCAACAGTAAAAACAACTGATATAAGTGAATCAGCTACTGTTAATGGTAAAGTTTATGATGATGGTGGTAACTCATTAGATAATATTAAAGTTTCAATAAAGTCTTTAGATACAAATATTAATTTTAGTGGTGAAAGTAATACTGTTAATGGTTCATATGTTTTTAGAAATGTTCCTGTTGGAGTAAGATTAGAAATTACTGCGTTCAAGAGTGATTCATGGACAAAACGAGTTCAAACTTATGTTGCAAAATCAAATCTACAGGGAGTTTCTGTTTCAAACGTTCTTGATTTTGGAGATAGTTTTAATATAGGTTCTATAGAAAAGCAAAACTTTTACTTTTTATCAGATTTACCTGAAGTATTAGAAGTTAGACCTAAAAATCAGCTTTTAAAATATGATCAAATGGCATTTACTTTAGTTTTTAGTGAACCAGTAAAAAAAGAATCTATTGAAAAAAACCTTTATTTAAGGTATTTAGGCTCTTCAACAATTACTCCATCAACTATTTTAGGAGATGGAACAAATGGAACAGATAATACAGATGGTCCTCCATTGTTAAAAGGTAATAAACAAATAATAATTGATGAGTTTGTAGGTGGTAGAAAATTTGTTTGGGATACCTCAAACTTTGATGATTATGGAAAAGAAGTAACATTTAGTTTTGATGGATCTAATGGAGTTATAACAGATAATAAGAGCCAAGTAAAGTATGGGCTTACATTAAGAAAAAATTCAAGAGAACCAAGAATTATTGATAGAGCTGGTAACTTAGGAATTATTGAAGGTGAGTTTTTTATGAATCCTACTAGAGCTAGAAATATTGTTTTTAATGTTGAATCAGATAGAAGATCTCCTTATATTGAGTCTCTTGTTCTTTTAAAAAACTCAGATAACTGTATCATAAGAATAAATTATTCAGAATTAATGATTTTAGAAGGCTCAGTTAATACAGATGTATCTGATTTATCATTTTATAAATTTTATAGAAATGGTCAACTTATTGACTTAACAAATTCTAAAGTTAATTTAATTACTAGAAAAGGTATTGAGATCTTAGCTCCAACCAGCACATTCAATGTTGGTGATAAAATAAAAGTTGAGGTGGATCCAAATCTTAAAGATCCAGCAGGTAACTTTATTTCTCAAGGTGTAAGTCTTAATGACTTTGATAATATACGTGAAACACAATATAATCCATAATGAAAAGGAACATAATGAATATAAATAAAAAGATAATTTCAAGATTTGCTATAGCCACAATAGCTTTATTTAGTGTATATGCTTGTAGTGAAAAGGAAGTTGAAGCTCCAAATGGTAAAGAGGTAATAACAGGGTCTGTTGATAAGTTAGTTAATGTAAGTTCTGCAATGGATGCTTTAAAGTTATCTAACAAAATGTCTAAAGTATGGGACCCAGAATCGTTTTTAGTTAATATTAGTGGTTCTGATGTTGGGGTAGATGGTATTAATAAATCACAATTTGCAGGTAGTAAATGGATTATTACATATTTTAGCCCAACAAAACTTAAATCTTATGTAATTACAATGAGTGGGGCTGGTAGTGTTTCTTGGCTAGAAACTAGTGGCGGGAATTATACTGCAAATAATAATATTTCTAATTTTTCTGTAGATAGTACAAAAGCAATGCAGGTTGCTACAGCGTCAGGATTACCTGAAGGTAAGATATATTCTATGGAACTAGCTAAAAATGATAAAGGAATGTTTTGGTTTATTGGAAGTAAAAAAGATGAAAAAGCCTCTAAATATGAAGTAAAAAAAGTAGATGCTTTATCTGGAAATATTGTAAGTTAATTTAACTTAGGAGATAATTTTTAACTTTAATGAAAAATATAAAGATTTCTATGCTTGTTCTTCTTATGACTTATGGTTGTGTTGGACAAAATATTAATAATAATCCACTGCCTATTCCTAGTGTTACCCCTTCTATTAAACCTAGCCCCATAGTAACTCCAAGCCCTAGTGTAATCCCAAGTGTGATTTCGAGTCCTGTAACGACTCCTGTTCCAACCCCTATTGCTAGTATTACACCAACACCAAGTTCTACACCTAGCCCAACATTATCTCCAATTCAAATTAAAAATTTATCTTTTGGAATAAATGAACCTTTTATAAGGATAACAAATAAAGATATAACAGATTATCAAAAAGAATCTTCTGAGTTAAAAGATGATTTAAATGCAATTAATGCAAAAGCCTTTATAATAGATTTAAACTTAGAGTTAGTCGATTTTGAATCAACTAAAGAAGGATTTTTATGGACTGTATATGATAATATCTTAGAAAAATTTAAAGATAGGCAGCCAGAAATATATTTTAGGCTAAATTATAGAGATGTTTTAGGTTCTAATAATATAAATCAAAGAGCAAAATTTCTTGACTTTATAAAAAAAGCTATAGAAAGATATAAAGATGAATATAATATTTCTTGGATAATTGGAGACAGAATTAATGACTCTAGCTCTGTAAACGTATCTCAGAAAGAATTTATGAATTTTTTAACTCTTTGTGTTAATAATATTAGAGTTTTTACTCCTAATGCAAAAATATTTTTAGGTTCACTAGTACAATCAGAAATATTTGCTAAGAATAATTATTTTACAGCTGATAATCTCTTAAGTTATATTAACTTAGGAGCAGGAAAAATGTGTGATGGTTTTATTTTTGAAATTTATTCTTTAGATATAACTAATAAAGAACAAGTAACTAGTTCAATATTTATAAATACAAACTATGAGTTAATTGGAAAATATTACCAAGTAATTAATGATGTATTAAAAAGAAAAAATATTACAAATAAACAACTATTTTTAATTAGTAGTACATTTGGTGGTGAGATAGTTGATCAAGTAAAACAATCTGAAGAAGATCAAGCAAATGATTTATTTAGAAGGATAATTTATTCTGTATCTGTTGGTTTTGATAAGTTCTTCTTACCTCAATTATATGATAACGATGCAATGCTTCCATCTGATTTTTATAAAAGAATAGGTATTCAGATTAAAGATTCTGGTGATAATAGAAAAAAAATCTCTTATTGGATGTATAAGTTTATTTCAGATAAATTGAATAATACAAAGTTTACTGGATATATAAATAATTTACCTAATAATATAAAAGGTTTTATTTTTGAATCAGATTCTAAAAGATATTATATTTTGTGGAATGAAATTAAAACATATACAGGTACTATCAATTTATCTATTAATGATACAGCTGGTAAAATATATTTTGCACCAACAGAAATTAGTAAGTTAGGAACAAGCTTGGATTTTACCACACAAAATAATACAAAGAATGTGAATGTGGATTTTTATAGTAATCCTTTATTACCAAGAATTATAGAGGTTAATAAGTAATAATAATCATGAAAAATAATAAATTAATACTTTTATTTTCACTTATAGTTACAGGTTGTGTGACAACTCAGCCAACTGTACCAACTACCCCTAAACCATCACAAATAGTTAGTACTAGTTCACCAAGTTCTATATCTACACCTAAACCTAGTATAGTTCCAAGTACAAGTCCTACAACTTCTATGGTAAGCTCGACACCTAGCCCTATTCCATCTACAACAACTGTTCCATATTCATTACCAAAATCAGGACTTATAAAGTTAACTAATTCTTACATAGAAAGCCCTGATACAGCATTTTTAGTAAATGATGAATTTAATTTAAAAATTTCTTTTAGTTTAGACTCTTTAGCCGAAAAGGATAAACTTATTACAATATTAAGTGTTTTTGATAATTCAACAACTGATAAAAAAGTTCATTATGAATTAAGCTTAGATTCTAATAAAAATCTTATAATAAAAGCTGAAAACAGCCTTGATAAGATAGATAAGTTAATATCTTTCCCTTCAATTGAAATTAATAAAGGCTATGAACTATCATTTATAAGGGATAAAGAAAAAATAGAATTAACAATAAATGGAAATAAAGTTTTTTCAAGCGAGTTTAAGAATGAAGACTTTATTGATGGAGCAGGAAGAAGGAAGTTACATATTGGTGCAAACTCATTAGGTGAAAATAAAGTATCTGCAACTATAGATTATATAGATGTAAAAGATACATTACTATATGCATTTAATAATACATTAGCAGATACTTATAAATATGGTTTAACAGGAGTTATAAACTCAGGTTCATTTAATTATATTAGTGAAATTACTGCTACAGCGACTCCATCACCTTCTCTATCACCTTCTTCAACTCCAATACCTAGCCCAAATATATCATCAACTCCTGCTCCAAACAGAACTGTAGGTGATACATCAGGTTCATTAAAAGTTGATTTAGGTGTATATAATTCTAAAGATAATGCTCAGTACTCTAAGTGTTTAGAAGATGCAGAAAAGTTAGCTAACCAAAATAATACAACTAAAAAAAGAGATTGTTTAGATGAAACAGGTATTTATACTACAAGTGGTTTTGATTTTGGAAGTTCAACATTTTTACAAAATCAATTAGGAGATTTTAGATTTATTACTGAAATTATTAGAGATGCAAATGCTCAAAATAATATAAGAATTCTTCTTGCAGGTAGTGATGTAATCCCTAAAGTAAATATTGTAGATTTAGGCTTAAAATCATTTGAAGGTGTTACTGTTTCAGACTTAAAAGAAAGAGTTAAATACGATGAAAGTAATAAGATATTTAGCTTAAGTACAATTTCTAGTTCTGTAATTCGAGATCATGTGTATGCGATAAGAACAAATAGATATGGTCAAGATCCAAGATATGGAAAATTAATTATTAATGACATTATTACAGATGACTATATATTTATTCCTTTAAAAGCACCTGATATTATTACTTCACCTCAATTTATTAGTTTTAGTGGAACTTCAGGTTTTTCACCATCAAAAAGTTATAATTATTATATTTCTACATTCGATGGAGTAGGAGAAACTGCGGTGAGTTCATTAGGACCATTGGGACAATATAATAGTGCAGTAAATAGTGTGGCAAGAATGGAGGTTAGAATTCCATATGGTGCTTTAGGTTATTCACTCTATAGAAGAGATAATTCCACATCACAAATTTATAAGATAGGGCCTATTTTATCTAATGTAGATCAAATAATAGAAATAATAGATAAAGGTGACAAAGGATATTTAGTTGATTCTTTACCACAGACAAATAATACTGTAAAAAATGGTTTTAAACCAGCAAGAGATAGTAAGCCAATAAAAGTAGATTTTACATATAAATTTGATGGAAATATGGATTCTGAATTTTAATTTAATAAGAGAAGAAGATGAAAATTTAATAATTTTAATAAATTTTACTTAGTTCTTGACTAATTGGAAAAAGTGTAAATTATAAAAAATTCTTGTTATATGTTTAAAGACTTTATTTAATAGCGTAAAATATTATTTTAACAAATTCTTTAATTTAAAGTTTTTTAGATAAGGTAATAGTTTATGCAAAAAATTTGGTTTAATCATTGTTTTAGTACAACTTACCAATTTATTAATTTAATAAGAAACAATTTTGATAATAGAAAATTTGAGATATATTGTTCTCATGGGAATTCTCATTCTATTGTTTTACAATTTGCAGATCATAAATCATTAGAACCTGTTGGTTTAAAAGAAGAAGAGTATATAGATTTTTGTTTAGATTATTGTAACAAAAATAAGATTGATATATTTATCCCTGGTTATAAGTATTTGTTTCTAATATCAAAATATATTAAAGAATTTCAAAAAAATAATATAAAAGTTTTATTAGATGAAAATATAGATTTAGTTAATTTGTTTGATAATAAAGCTTTAACTTATGAAAGTTTTTCTAATAAAGATATTGTTCAAATACCTGAATATTATATAGTTAATAATATAGAACAATTTAAAGAAGCATATAATCAAATAATTTCAAAAGGAAAATTAGCTTGTTTTAAACCTCTTAATGCTGTAGGTGGATCTGGGTTTAGAATAATTGATGATAATGCTGATTCAATAGAGTTTTTATCTGATACACCTAGTTTTAGAATAAGTTATAAAAATGTGTTAGGAATATTAGAAAAATATGAAAGCTTTAATGATTTAATGGTTTTAGAATATCTTGGAGGAGTTGAATATAGTATCGATTGCTTAGCTTATAAAGGTAAATTATATACAGCAATACCAAGAAAAAAACTAGGAAAACGATTAAGAGGTTTAGAAAATAAAAAAGAATTAATAGAAATTGCAGAAAAGTTTAATAAATATTACAATCTTTCATTTATTTTTAATATTCAAGTAAGATATGATAAAGAAGGAAATGTAAAATTACTTGAAATAAACCCAAGAATGTCAGGTGGTTTAAATATAACTTGTTTATCTGGTGTAAATTATCCTTATTTAGCTATAAAATTATTAAATGGTGAAAATATAGAATTGCCCGAGCCTAATTTTAATATAATAGCTGGAGATATTGAAGAAACATTAATCTTAAAAGATTTAGATAATTTAGATATTTGAAAATAGTTTTATAAAGAATAGAAAATGAATATAAATCAAACTTTTAATCAAAAAATGAGTATGGCTGTTAGAGAACACCAAAATGGTAACTATGCTCAAGCTGAAAATATGTATATGAATATATTATCAGAGTATCCTAACCAACCAGATGTATTACATTTACTTGGTGTCGCTTGTAGTCAATTAGAAAAGTATGATAAAGCTTTAAACTATTTAAATATGTCTATAATATTCAATCCGAATAACCCTGATTTTTATTGTAATTTAGGTGAAACACATAATAGATTAAATAATTATACAGAAGCAGAAAATAATTTTAAAAAAGCAATTTCTATTGCTCCAAATTCCTCAATTGCATACTATAACTTAGCTAATACACTAAGAAAATTGAATAAAGATCAGGATGCATTAGACTTATATAAACAAGCTATAAAGATAAATCCAAATAATCCTGATTTTTATTATAATCTTGGAAATCTTTATAGAGATTTAGGAATGTTTAAAACAGCTATTGAAACTTATCAAAAGGCTTTAAAGTTGAATAATAATATGGCAAGTGTACATAATAACTTAGCTGCAACTTATGTTGAATGGGATGAAAATGAAAAAGCAATATTTCATTATTTAGAGGCTATTAAGTTAAATCCTGAATTTTTAGAAGCATATAATAATATTTCAGGAATGTATAATAAAATTTGTGATATAGAAAAAGCATCTTACTATTTAGATAAGCTTGAGTATTATAAAGAGCAAAAAAATGATTTTTCAGATAAAGATGCTATAGAACTGGCTAAAGATTCAATGTTTTATTTTATTCCACAAAGTAATGAATATATTGATAAAAGTAGGGAAAAATTATTCAGAACACTTGATGAAATAAATATTGATAATTTTGATTTTGAAACATTAAAAAGATATGAATTATACCCACCTTCAAACTTGACTTATCAAGGTAGAGATAATAAAGAACTTAAGGAAAAGTATTACTCAAAATTTAAAGGTTTATTTACTTCTAAAGAGTTAAATTTCAATAATGAAAAACCTCATATAGCCTTTGTTGTAACTCATGGTCATGAAGGGGTTTTTATGAAATGTATGGCAGGTTTAATTAATAATATATCAAAAGAAAAATTTAAAATCTCAATTGTTTGTAGTAAACCAAATGGAGAAAAAATCTTAAGACCTGTAATTACCTCTCCTGAAGTAAACTATATTTCAATACCACATGATTTAAAAGAAGCATCAGATATTTTATATTCTCAAAAAATTGATATTTTACATTATTGGGAAATAGGGACAGATTCAATTAATTATTTTTTACCTTATATGAAATGTGCAAAAATACAATGTACTAGTTGGGGGTGGCCTGATACTTCAGGGAATCCAAATATAGATTATTTTATTTCATGTGAAAATTTTGAAACAGAAAATAGTCAAAAGCATTATACAGAAAAACTAATTAAACTAAAAAATCTACCTGTATTTTATTATAAAAGACCTGTACAAGTTGCTAATAAAAAACTAAAAGATTTTAGCCTATCAGAAAATTATAACTATTATTTATGTGCACAAAATCTCAGAAAAGTACACCCAGACTTTGATAAGATTGTTTCTGGAATAATAGAAAAAGATCCTAAGGCAATTGTTTTATTTATAGATGACAAACAAAAAAATGTAACTGATTTATTAAATAAAAGAATTACAGAAAATTATCCTAATACTAAAAATAAAATTAAATTTTTATCTAGAATGACAGAAGTTGATTATTTATCTTTACTAAAAAATATGAAAGTACTTATTGATTCTACATATTATACAGGTGGTGCTAATACAAATTACGATGCTTTTGCAGTTGGTAAGCCAGTTGTAACATTACCAACAGAATACCATAGAGGAAGATATACAACAGCAGTTTATGAAAAAATGGGGATTTATGATTGTATAGCTAAAAATATTGAAGACTATGTGGATATTTCTGTGAAAATAGCTAATGATGATATCTATAGAGATGATTTAACAAAAAGAATATTAAATAAGTCAGCTCAACTTTTTGAGGATATGAATGCAGTAAAAGAATTAGAAGATTGTTTTTATTATATGTTAGGAAAAGATAGTAGTATTAAAGATAGTATTGAGAAAGATATAATATCAAATAAAAATGAATCTACTCTAAATATAGAAGTAAAAACTACAAGTGAACCTGTTATAGAAACAGAAATAAATAAATCTGAAAATATAGTTTTAAATCAAGAGTCACAAAATAATACTAGTATTAATAATATGGTTTTTGTTTCTGCCTTAACAGATGATGTTTTAGGTCAATTAAACTCTAATAATTCTAAAACTCAAGTTACATATAAATCATCTAAGACTATAGAAGATTCTATTAATAATCAAGTAATTTCTAGTAATATAGATATATCAGGTTTTAATAATACACAAAAAATAGATTTTAAAGTTAATACTCAAAATCTTTTACAAAAACAATTACCAAGTTTAGAAAGTATTTTAGGGATAAAAGTTTTAATTGATATAGTTGATATTGGTGCTGCAAATGTAGATCAAGACCCTATTTATAAAAGCTTTATAGATTCAAAATCATCAAAAGTTATAGGTTTTGAACCAAACTTAAAAGCATTAGAAATGTTAAATGAAGCTAAAACGGAAAATGAATTATATTTACCTTATGTAATAGGAGATGGAAAAACTCATACAATAAACTTCTGTGAAGCTTATGGTATGTCAAGTATTCTAAAACCTGATTATAAATCATTAGATAATTTTAACTACTTTTCCGATTGGTCTAAAATCTATAAACAAATTGAAACAGAAACAAAAAGAATAGATGATATAGAAGAAATAAAAAATATTGATTATATAAAACTTGATATTCAGGGCGGAGAATTATTAGTATTAGAAAACTCAAAAAATAAATTAAAAGATTGTATGGTTATACAAACAGAAGTATTTTTTGTTCCAATGTATGAAAACCAGCCTTATTTTTCTGATATTGACTCATTTTTAAGAGCTCAAGGCTTTGTTTTACATACATTATTTGATATTTTTAAAAGATATTTAAAACCTTTAGAAGATCCTAATAGTATGTTTGCTGGTTTAAATCAAGTTATGCAATCAGATGCAGTTTATATCAAAGATTTTAACAATTTAGAAAACTATTCTAACGATAAATTATTAAAGTTAGCTACTATTATGCATGATATATATAAATCCTATGATCTTGTTTTAAAAACTCTTATTGTCTATGATAATAAAAATAAAACAAACTATTCTAATGTATATTTAAATACTTTAAAGATGTAAAGATGAATAAAATAGAGTTTTTAAATATTGATAGTACAGATAATTATTCAAAAAATATTTATAGTAATATAGAATTTAATAAGAATGACTTAATATCTAAAAAATTAGTTATAAATCAATCTCAACCAATTATTTGTAAAGCACCCAATTTTTTTAATAAAAATGATGAATTATTCTTTTTTGGTAAACCTAAAGAACAATTTAATTCTTATTATAATTTTTCGCCAATAGCTATAACAAGTTTTGATTTTTGTACTTTAATAAATGATATTTATGCTTTAGTAACTCATGATAATTATGTAATTAAAGACTCATATTTTAATGATAATCTTTTTTCTAATCAAACAGATTATTTAAGAAATAATTTAACAATTAATCTTGGAAATGGATTAACTAATGTAGAGTTTTTTTTACACAAAAAAAATAATATAGAGTTTGAGTTAATAGATGAAGAATGTTTTTTAGTTCCATACTATTGGCATTTTAATTATCATCATTGGTTAATTGAGTGTCTTGTAAGAATAAAATATTTAAATGAATTTGATAAAGAAAAAAAGCTAAAAATTATTCTACCTAATAATATGAATTCATTTCAAAAGGAATCTATTAAATTATTGGATATACCAGAAGAGAATATCATCTATCTAGATAAAAATTATAGGTTTAAAAAATTATATTTTTCTTCATTAGGTAACTTTTCTCATAATGAGATTTCATGGTTAAGAGAATATATTTTTAATAAGCTAAGTATAATCCCTAAATCTGAAAAAAAATACTATATTTCAAGAAATGATGCAAATCAAAGAAGAATAAATAATGAATCTGATTTAATAAATCTATTAAAAGAACAAGATTTTGAAATATTAGAACTAACTAAATACTCATTTATAGAACAAGTTAAAATCTTTTCTCAAGCTAAAGTTATAATTGCCCCTCATGGTGCAGGTATGACAAATATGATATTTACACCTTCAGATTGTAATATTATAGAATTAGCCCCTAATGACCAAGTAAATCATTGTTTTTGGCTTTTATCTAATGTATTAAATTTAGACTATTACTTTATTACAGGACAAATAGTCTCATCAAATAGAGATTTTATAATAAATCAGAGTAATATAATTGATTTATTAAATCAAGTTAAATGATTCTAGCATTATAAATATTATTGATATAAAATTTGATTATTGAGTATTTTAATTGATTGTTTTTATGAGTAATATTTTAGGTTTTATTTCAAAAGGTTTACAATTATCTGGTATGCTTTCTATGCCATTTGCTATATATTATGGTGAAACTGAAAAAAGTATGTCAATAGAGTTAAACTATTTATTAATTGGTGCAGCTCTTTTTATATTAGGTTTTATAATAGAAAATAATTTTGTAAAAGGTTAGATTATAGAGAGTTAATAATAAAGTTCTTTTTATCAGAATAATTAATCAAAAGTATTGAAATCTTGTAAACTTATCTTTTTACTTCTTACTTTTCACTCAATGCACTATTAAGCTTTATCAGCAGTTTCTCTAACTTTATTTAATTCTATAAAAATATCATCTATTAATTCTTGGCTAGTTTCTAAATCTCCATTTGATAGGGAAATAAGAGCATTATTTTTTATTTCTAAAATTTCTTTCTTTTTTTTATTTCTTTGAGTAGTATCAAGTATGCTTTCTTCTAAAGTAGATTCTATACTTATAGGAATATTTTCTTGTAATTGCTTATATAAATGTGGAATTATCTCTAGTTCTTTTTTTATATCTTTAATTTTATCATGTA
This sequence comes from Candidatus Sericytochromatia bacterium, assembly GCA_046328075.1. GTDB lineage: Bacteria > Cyanobacteriota > Sericytochromatia > UBA7694 > JACMQJ01 > JAXLXG01. The sequence goes on along the minus strand of JAXLXG010000018.1, from coordinate 62,982 downwards.
TATTTTGATTTATTTGTTTTAACTCAAGAGGGTTATTCTGTGAAGCTAAGTCATTTATATTTGAAATTTCTTTCTCACAATCATTTATTTTTTCTTCAGACTTAATCAAAGGTAAATTATATATCGTTCTTATTGATTCCATTGTAAACTTACAATTTTCAAGATTAACTCTTATATCTGAGGCGTAAGATTCAGCTTTTTTAATAGTAGATTTAAAATCTCGTCTTAAATCTAAAGATTCTTTATGTATTTTATTTAACTCATCTTTTATTAAGCTACCTTCATCTAATAATTCTCTTATTGCTCCTAAGTCTTCAATATCAATTTCTTCTAATTCACTTTCCATTCTTGCTAAAAATAATTCTGATTTGTTTTTTATAGTATTTAACTTTTCAATATTAGCTTGAGTTTCTTTTTTTGTTTTACCTTTATACTGACTCATTTTAGTTATATCATTTTGTATCTTTTCAATTAGCTCTGAAACTTCCTGTTTTTGAATATCAACATCAAATAAATAATTAGTTTTTAGTTCTGATTGTTCTGATAAATGTTTCTTTCTTCTATAATAAGCAAAACCTGCTCCTGATAGTAAGATAATAAAAAAAGATACTAATAGTATTTTTTTTGTAAGTGGGCTTATTGAAACAAATTCTTTTTCAATAGCTTTATTGTTATTAGTATTTGAATTATATGAATCGCCTGAGCTAGAGTTATTTTTATTATTAGTCTTTATATTTTTATCTGAGTTTTTAGATTGTTTTATTTGAGTAGGTGAAAATTTATCAAATATAGCTGTAGCTAAATTATCATAATCTATACTTTTATTATTCTCATTGGTTTTTTTAGATTCTTGATTTGATTCTTTTCTCTTTTTCATATCTTCAAGAACTTTTTTACCAATACCATATCCTATTTTATTAAGATATGGATCAATTACAACTAAAACACTATCCTCAGGCATATTCCATTTTTCAAAAAGTTTTGGTGCATAAAAACTTAAATTTATTTTCCCCTTAGTATCAAGAAAAACAACTCTTACATCATTGGAAGATTGATTTAACTCTCCTTTAAGCGAATCAACATATCTATTATCAAATTTATTAGATAAGTCAATTACTTTTTCACCTGTATATTCAGGATATTGAGCAGAAAAACAAGGATTTTGAGTTGTTATAAGTAGTAATATGAATATATTTAAGGAAATTTTTACTAATTTATTAGATTTCCTTTTCATTTTTTATTTATTTCACCTTTAAAAATTTAAATATCAAAACCTATAACTCTATTGTAATTCAATAATTAATAAAATCAATACCTTAGACATGATTATACATGAATAAATCCTATGGAAGTAACATTTTCAATAGTTTTAGGTATATAAATATTAGTATTGAATTTCTGTAATAATTTTAAAGTTTCATTGAAATATTTAAGCCCCCGATAATGTGAAATTAAGTCTCTGATACCAGAGTTCTGATTTTTATTTGAAGTTCTAAATTTATCAAGAAGAATATTTGATAGATTAACCATAAACATAGATAAGTTAGCAGCATTATTTACAGTGATTTCTTTAACATTCATAAAATCTTCAAATCCCCAAAATTCCTTTGCATCTCTAAAATTAAACTCTATTTGAAACCTTGATGAATAATAATCTATTATTTTCTGATAATCTAATTCCAAATCTGTTGAAAAAAATATTACATGAGCAACCTTTTTATCTATAATTTTCTTAATAACTACTAAATTTAACTTATCATCAAAAGATTTACTTAATAAAGTCATATTGTAGATCATAGTAATTTCATTATCCTTAATTTCTTCTTTTACCATATATTCTGAAGGAAGATTCTTATAATCAAGTCTTTTTCCATATTTCTTAGGTCTTCCAACACCAGAATAAGGCTCAGTATTTTCAAAATACAATTCTGAGTTATGCTGTAATTTTGATATTAAGAGCATTTTGAATTTCTTACAAAGATTTGCACAAGTATTATTTCCATATTTACCATCACCAACAAAATGTTTTATCTTTAGATTTAAAACATTTTGTACCTTTGTCAATTGTTCTTGTAATAATCTGAAAGTAGGAGCTAGAACTTCATTTTTATTCTTATTATTTTTACTGCCTTTTGGACGACCTCTCTTATTACCTTTTGACTTTTTAGCTTTTTCTTTTTTGGCTTTAGAAATCTCTTTCTCTTCAGGTGTAAATATTAATTGACTCATTAGTAATGGATAACTTTTATTCTTTTCTGGTACTATTATTGATAAACCAGAAAAACATAAACTTTTTATTGGTTTTTGAATTATGCTACTGAAAAAATAATCTATTCCATAAGTCTTTTTACCTGATTTACTTGAAAGTGTTTCATCACTTGCAAGTATAAATGTTGAACTATTAACAAATTTACTAATTAAAAGCAAATTCATTTCAAGCCAAGGTATTACTCTATTGTAAAACCTCTCTATTGTTTTATAACATGCTTCATCTTTTGTATATCTAGAAATATTTAACATTGTCTTACTACCTGACATACTAAGCAAGGCAAATATTATTAACGAAAATGTATTAAAGTTTTTTGGAAAATATTTTCTTAAACAATTTATTATTAACAATATTTCTGGCATAATTAGTATTAAATCCTGTTATTTAATTCTTTTGCAAAATTAATTTTATTACAGGATTTATATTTTGGTAAATTCTCAAATGTCTAAGGTATTGTAAAATGAATCTATTTTATAATGATTATCTTAAAATCTTTCTATCAAAACACTTAATTGATACAATATTAATAGAGAACAATTAAACTGACTTTAAGAAATAATCAATTTAAAAATTAAATTTTATTCTAATTAATGTTAAAATTAAATTTTAAATAGATAGCTGTAAACTATGTAAATAATTTTGGAGGTAAATTAATGAAAGCTGAAAAAACAGATACAGAATTAATTTTAAGAAGAGTTACAGAAAAAATTGTAGATCAATTATCTGTTTCAGAAAAAGATATACGCTTAAACTCACATTATATAAATGACTTAGGAGCAGACTCACTTGATACAGTTGAGTTAATGATGGCTCTTGAAGATGAATTTAAAGAAATTAACTTAAAGATTCCAGATGATGAAGCTGAAAAATTATCTACTGTTCAAGATACTATAAATTATATTGAGTCATTTATAATGAATAATCAAAAATAATTAAATACAATATCAGGGTTGTAAAATGTTGGTTCTATAACCCTATTTTGTAAAAATGTTGTTTCCTGACATCCCCAAGCTATTATTTGTTTTTTTTCATTAGGATAAAATTCTTCCCAAGATTTTACACTTCTCTTTGCATTAATCCATAATCCATCAATTGCCTTATTAGGTAAGACAGAAAATAAATCTGCAACACCTAATCTAACAAAAACAAAACTATTCGAGCTAATTTTACTATTAATCCATACCCATTCTCTTTCTTTAAGTCTAAAGGATAGATTATTAACTTTAGTTAGTAAAACAGCTTGTTCTCTATTTTCATAAATGTAATTACATATATTTGGATTTTTTGCATCAATCTTTTCGCTTCTCTTTAATTCATAAACTTCTAATTGGTAAATGCTATCTGTGCTTATAAGTTTGTCTAATTCTTCTTGAAGTTTATTATTTTCTTTAAACTTTATAGCCCTTAATCCAAAACCCTTAATAAAACTTGCTTTTGCATTTAAGGGAAATATTACACCTTGTGGTGTATCATTATCCCAAAAGTCAATATTGTCACCTACTAAAATTTCATCTGTACTTAATTCATTTGACTGGCGTTCAAATTTTTCTTCATCTTGTTTTATATTCTTTGTACAAGACAAGCATATAACAGTTAATAATGTTAAAATTAAATATATTTTTTTCATCTTTTCAATTAATAATTTAAACTAGAATCCTTGTAGAAAGGCATTTATTATATTAATATTATATTAACTTATAAAGTAGAGAATTTAATAAAAAAAGTGAAACTTATTCATTTCATTGTATATATTTTAATAAACTTATTATTTGTTTTTTTAATAAGTTATCTTGACCTAAAATTTTATATTGAATCTGTTTTAATCGTTTTAGTTAATGCATTCATTTTCTTTTTTATTCAAAAACAAACTGTATCTGAAGTGGAATATATAGCTAAAAATACAATAAATTTTGAACAAAATGAACTTGAGAATGAATCAATTAATGATGATTATATTTTTGGTATTAATAATCTTAAATCTCTTTTTGAAAAAATAAATAATGATATAAAAAAGTTTTCTAAAGAGTCACAAAAGCCTTTAACAACTTCAATAGAGGCTATTTTAAATAGTACAAATGATGGAATAATAGTTGTTAATAATGATAGAGATATAATAATGGCTAATGATTCATTTTTTACTTTATGTGGTTATAGAGCCTATGAAATAAGTGGTAAAGATAGTACCACTATGATTGCTCCTGAAAATGTTTTATCAAAAAGTTTAGTAAGGTTTATAAAATATAGTTTTGAAAATGTTGAAAAAAACTCAACTAATATTTCTACAGGAACTATTGAAATTAATAATAAAAGTTCAAAAAAAACTTTGAAGGCTACAGCTAATACACTTAGATATACATCTAATAGTATTGATGGATTAGTAATTAATCTTAAAGATATAACAAAAGAATTAGAAGCAAATGAAGAGAAAAATAAATTTGTTACTAATATTTCTCATGAATTTAGAACCCCATTATTTTCTATAATGGGTTATTCAAGTCTTATTAATGAAGATGAAGAGCTTGATAAAGAAATTGTTAAAAGCTTTGGCGAAACTATATATAATGAGTCTATACGTCTATCTGATATTATAGACAATCTATTAAATGTTCTTACATTAGATAAGTCTGATAGTAATATGATTATTGAAAAAATAAATGTTGAAGAACTTTTAACTTTAGTAATTAAAGAATATGAACAAAAAATTAAATTATCAAATCTTGATGTAGGTTTAGACTTACAAGGAGAAGACTTTAATATTGTTAATAACAAAGAAAGTTTGAGTAATATATTTAATAATATTTTTAGTAATTCTGTTAAATTTGCCGATAAAAGTACGAAAATTACAGTTATTATTAAAAAATATAATAATAGTATAAAAATATCTTTTACTAATATAGGTGTATCAATACCTGATGAACATAAAAGTAAGATATTTCAAAGGTTTTATAGAGTTGAAGATAATATTCATAAAATTCCTGGTGCTGGTTTAGGTTTATTTATATCACAAAAGATTGCACATTTACATGGAGGAAATATTTCTTTTGAAAGTGATAATAATATAACTACATTTACTGTTGAACTTCCTAATATATCGAAATATGATAAAGAAGGTTTTAATTATGCTCCAAAAGAGGGAGAAGTAGAAAAAACAAAAGTTTCTTTTTAATAATTTTCGTTACAGTTACTATATAAATCAAAGATTTAATTTGATATAAATTGTTTTTTTTATTAGAATACATTAGATAAAAATTATAAATTGTTAATTTCTAAAGTGTAATATCTCACATATTTAAATATTATTATTTAGAGATAATTTAAGTTATAGTTTAGAATAGATTTTTTAGTCTATATTAAACAATTTATGAGACTTAAAAGCTTATTAAATAATTTATTTATTATTCATATTATTTGATCATAAATAGACATAAATTGAATAATATTTAATGTATTATTTATTTAGTAAGTTAATTATTAATTGGGATTTTGTTAAAGAATGATAGGGAAAAATAAGTTTAGTTATCTAGATTATTTAGAATCATTATGTATCAATGGCGATGCTGATATTAACTCCCCTTTAAAAAAGAATATAAAAATAATTGAGCATAATTTTAAATAGGGTAATTTATGGGCATAGATAATAATATAGATCTTAAAAATATAAATAAAATACATTTTATAGGTATTGGTGGAATAGGTATGAGTGCTTTAGCTTTTTCTCTATTAGCACAAGGCAAGAAAGTATCGGGATCAGACAAAAAATCATCAAATATAACAGATAAACTTATAAACTCGGGTGCTGAAGTTTATTTTGAGCATAAATCAGATAATATTAATAATGTTGATTTAGTTGTATTATCAACAGCAATAGATAAATCAAATTCTGAATTAATAAAAGCAAAAGAACTTAATATACCAATATGTCATAGATCAGATATCTTAAATTATTTCTTAAGAAGTCATATAAGTGTTGCAGTGACAGGCACACATGGAAAAACATCAACATCAGCTATGATGTCACTTGTTTTACATGACGCAAAATTAGATCCTACTGCACTTGTTGGAGGACAAATAATAGAATATGGAAGTAATGTATTACCAGGAACAGGAAAATATTTAGTTGCAGAAGTTGATGAAAGTGATCAGTCAATTCATAAACTTACAGCAAACTATGCAATAATAACAAACCTTGAAACAGATCATCTTGATCACTATAAAGATTTAGAAGAAATAATTCATGTAATGAATAAATTTATAAATAATCTTCCTCAAGATGGAAAGCTTATTGTTTGCAAAGATTCATATGGTAATAATAAATTAATTGAAAATTGCCCTAGAGAAGTAATTACATATAGCTTAATGGATGAGTCAGCAGATTATAGAGCAACAGATGTTTCATTATCAAAAAATGGTTCAAAGTTTAAAGTATTATATAAAAACGAATTTTTTGGAGAATTTAATTTACCTATTTCTGGTATTCACTATGTAGCAAATGCTTTATCTGTAATAGCTTGTTCAACTCTTTTAGGAATTGATAAAGATATAATACAAAAATCATTGGCTAACTATAAAGGTGTAAAAAGAAGATTTGAAATAGTTGCTGATATCGATGGTACATTAATAATTGATGATTATGCCCATCACCCTACAGAAATTAAAGCAACTTTAGCTTCAGCAAGTCTATATCAAAGACCGACAACTGTTGCATTTCAACCACATAGATTTAGTAGAACAAAAGGTTTATTAGACGATTTTTCAAAATCATTTGAATTGGCTGATAGAGTTATAATTGCTGATATTTATGGAGCAGGTGAACAAGCTGAAGATTTTAATATAAGTTCAGAGGATCTTGTAAAATTAATAAAAGAAAAATCTCCAAATAAAGAAGTTTATTATATTAAAGATTTAGAAGAAATATCCAAATTCTTACATAAAAATAGAATTAATAATGAATTAATACTTACAATGGGTGCTGGAACCATTACAAATCTTTCAAGGATGATAAGTAGCGATTTTTTGCTCCCTAGTGCTTGTTAAAATATAATGGAAATTAAAGAAAATTTTTCTTTAAAAAGCTTAAATACATTTTCTCTTGATGTTTTAGCAAGATATTTTATTGAAATAGATAATATTGATTCTCTAAAAAAAATTCTTAAAGATGAGAGATTTTTAAATTCTAAAAAGTTAATACTTGGTGGTGGAAGTAACCTTTTATTTACAAAAGATTTTGATGGATTGGTAATTAAAAATAATATTTTAGGTATAGAAAAAATCAATGAAGATTCCGAATATATTTATCTAGAAGTCGGTGCAGGTGAAAATTGGCATAACTTTGTATTGTATTGTTTAGATAATAATTATTCTGGTATTGAAAACCTATCTCTTATTCCAGGGACTGTTGGTGCTTCACCTATGCAAAATATAGGAGCTTATGGTGTTGAAATTAAAGATATTTTTTATTCTTTAAAAGCTTTAGAGCTACAAACATTGACAGTAAAAGAATTTAACAAAGAAGAATGTAAGTTTGCTTATAGGGAAAGTGTATTTAAAAAAGAATTAAAAGATAAATATATAATTGCTTCTGTTACTTTTAAATTAAATAAAAGAGAGAGTATTAATACATCATACGGAGATATAAAAAACACTCTTTTAGAAATGGGTATTGATAATCCGAATATAAAAGATGTTAGTAATGCTGTGTGTAAAATAAGAAGTAGTAAATTGCCTGATCCAAAATTAATTGGTAATGCAGGGAGTTTTTTTAAAAACCCTGAAATTTCTCCTGAATTTTTTAACGAAATAAAAGAAAAATACCCAGAGATTCCTAGTTATAAAACACATACAGAAAAAGTAAAAATACCAGCAGGTTGGTTAATAGAAAAAGCCGGTTGGAAAGGTAAAACCTTTGATACTTATGGAGTACATAAAAACCAAGCATTAGTATTAGTTAATTATGGTAATGCTAATGGTAATGATATTAATAAATTAGCAGATGATATTAAAAATGATGTATTTAATAAGTTTAACATTATTCTAGAAAAAGAAGTTAATATTATCTAAAAAAATATTTTCTAACTTATTTCTTCTATCCTAACAATAACAACTGTACTATTATCATCTCCACCTCTTATATTAGCTAGGTTTACAAGGTTTCTACAGGCTTCTCCTGCTTCTTTACAAGATAAAACTATACTTTGCATTTCTTCATCTTTTACATATTCATAAAGACCATCTGTACATAATAAGAGATAATCATTTGAACGCATCGGTAATTGATAGGTTTCAACTTCAACAGCAGGAAATCCTCCAAGTGAGCGATATATTAAATTACGTTGCGGATGAACAGCTGCTTCTTCAGGTGTAATTTGACCTATTTCTAATAATCTACCAACAAGTGAATGATCTCTACTTACTTTCTCAATTCCTGAATTGTTGATAATATATGCTCTACTATCTCCAACATGAGAAATAAATAATTGACCTTCATAAACTAAAGATGCTGTTATTGTAGTTCCCATTCCACTAAATTCTTTATTTTCTTTTGATTGCTGATAAATTATAGAATTTGCTCTTTTGACTGCTTGTTCCATAAGTTCTAAAAGTTCAGAATCTTGAAATCTTTTTGTATTAAGATCTTCAAAATAATGATTTATATAGCTTGAAACTTCTTGAGTTGCTAAAGCACTTGCGTGCTCTCCTGCTTTCGCTCCTCCCATACCATCAGCGACAATAAAAATACCATAGTTTAATTGTCTGTTTTGACTAATATATCTTTTATTTTGTACAGAAAAACTGTCTTCATTTGCATCTCTTTCCATTCCAACATCAGTACAATAACCAACACTATATAAAATTGAACTATATAATTCTAAAATAGCTATCTTTAACTCATCTATAGAGTTATATCTATTTTCTGGTTCAAATTTTAACATTTTTGAAACTATTCTATTTATTTGTGGATTTATCTGTGGATTAAACTCAACAATTTCTGGAAATGTAAACCACTTATCTTCTAAATCTTCAGGTGTTGGCTTATAACCTGTTAACATCTCATGCCATATTGCACCTAAAGAATAAATATCAGCTCTACTATCTATATTTTCTGTCCCTTGTCTTAGTTCTGGAGCAGAATACACAGATAAATTTTCTGGATTTAATTTTTTTACTGGTAGCTCCCATGCACTATCAAAGCCTGTAAGCCTTACCCTTTGTAAGTCTTTAGTTACAACAATATATCTAGTTTGAAGATCAAGATGCACTAACTGTCTTCTATGTAATTGACTTAATGATTGACAAAGTTGTATTAACCAATCACATGATTGTTGAATAGATACTTTATTTTTTGTTAGATAATATCTTAAATCATTACCTTCTAATTGTTCAATTACTAGATAATATTTATCATTTTCTGTAAAAATATCAACTGCTTTAACAACTGTAGGATAAGTAACAGATCTTAAGATTGCAAACTCATCATACCAAGGATTAGCTCTTAAATTACTATTATTTTTATCTCCTGTATGTATTGATGTTGTTCTTGGTAAAGTACTTAATTCTAACTTTTCTTTTAAAATAACAATAAAATTAGTTACTTCATCTGTAGCTCTATAAATATTAGCCCCTTTTTTTACTTCAAGAAAAGTTTCAATTCTATATCTATCACGAAGTAAATGTCCTTTTTGAAGAACATCTGTTCTAATTTTTTTATCTTCGTTTTGTTTTGAATTGTCTTGTTGGTACAATGATGGCTCCTTGTTATTACTTACTAGTCAACATTAATATTAATAAAACAACATTTATTAGAATTGAAATACAAGCTACAGTTGCAAGAAAATTTACAGATAATACAAAATTAACAAAACTATTATTACTAGGTTTTTCATTTGATATAGAAGCTATATATTCATTACAATAAGGACAAAATTGTTTAGTTGCACTTACCTTATTACTACAATGAGGACATACTTTAACAGTATCATTATGTATTGCATTAATTTTCATTATTGCTTTAAGCATATGTTCTGCTGATTCAAATCTATCACTTGCATCTTTTTCAAGAGCTTTTTCTATTAATTTTTCTGTATTTGCAGAAACTTTATTATTTAGCTGTCTTACTTTAGGAAAACTAAATGGAGGCTCTTCTTGTGGATCTCTACTTGTTAAAAGATGATGCATTGTTGCACCCAAAGCAAAAAGATCTGATCTTGGCTCCATTAAGCCTCTATATTGTTCAGGAGGAGCGTAACCTTGGGTTCCAACCATTGTTCCTTTTTTGATAGGATTAAAGAATCTAGCAATTCCAAAATCAACCATGTAAATTTTCCCTGTCTTTGTTAAAATCAAGTTAGCAGGCTTCATATCTCTATAAATAATAGGTGGTTTTTGATTATGCAAATAACTTAAAATATCACAAATTTGCACAGCCCAATTTAATACAGATTTTTCATCAAAAGGTTCTGTTGCTTGTTCAAGTTTTTGTTCTAAATCTTGACCTTGTATATATTCCATGACAAGATAATGTCTATTACCTTCACTAAATCTATCATATACTTCTGGTATCCCTTCATGATGCATACTAGAAAGCATATCAGCTTCTCTTAAAAAATTTGTTGTAGCTGTTGCCCTTTGCTCTTCATCAGTAAAATGGTCAAGCATTTCTTTTATTACACAAACTCTATTTGAGAATCTTGTGTCATCTGCAAGGTATATAGCACCCATACCACCTTGACCAATGAGTTTTGTTATTTTATATCTATTTTGAAGTATAGTATCTGGTGTTAAGAGACCATTTACACTTTTTTTAGTTGCAATAGGTGTTGAAACTTTTTCTTCTATATCTAAATCATTTAAATTAAATTCATCTGTTGCATTAATTGTTGATTTTTCACCAATAATATTAGTATCTGCTCTTAATGGGAAACCACACTGACTACAAAATTTCCTACCATCATTAGATTCATATCTACAATTAGGACATTTTATAATTGCATCTTTAACTGGTAATTTTTCGACAGGCTTCTTAGCTCTGATAACAAGATAGTTACCACATTCACTACAATATTTTTCACCAATGAGGTTCTTAAAACCACATTTGCTACACATTAATCCTGTGCTTTTCATTTTTTTTAATTTTGCTACTGTGTAATATTTTCAGTATTAATTTTACTATCATTTTTTAAAATCAGTATTAAACATTTAATGATATACTACAAGATATTTAAAGTAAATGATTTTATGTTTAATTATATAATGAATGAAGGCTCAAGTTAAAGAGACAGAAAACGAATATAAATTAATAAAAGAAAAACCCTATAAAGAACTTGTAAATAAAGACACTTTAATAAGCGTAGGGGTTTTCTTTTTATTTCTCATTATTATAAAACTATATATAGTTATACCTGTAATTATCTTTTTTGTTGCATTAGCATCAGTACAAACAATAGAACAAAATCTTATAGTTACAATTAATAAAAAAACAAAAGAATTTACAATAACAAGATACTATATGGGAAAATGGCATTATAAAACATTAAAATATAAAGCATCAGATTTTGTTGCTGTTCAGGTTGAAAAACAAGTGACAACAATGAAAGAAGATGGACGTTTTACAATTAACCTTTTAACAGAACCTCCAGACTCAACTAAGAAAGGAATTACATTACCATTGATGGACAATTTAGATCTAGAAGATATAGAACAAGCTAAGATTATTAGCTACTTTTTAGATTTACTTTATGATTCAAGAATTAAATATAAAGTGGAGTTGAAATGATAACTGAATTTACAGACTATAAACAATATCCTGAACTATGGGCTAAAAGACTAAATGTATCAAATGAAGCAATAGAACTTTATTTAGATAGTGAAATAGTTGATCCTCATACTGTTTCTTATGTTTGGACAAGAACATTAGGATATGACATGAATAAAAGACATAAATATATGCCTTTTAAGATGGGTTTTTTAAGTCAGGTTGATTTTCCTAGAACTCTTGAAGCAAATATGTCTGGTATGGTTTGGGATATCACAACAAATCCACTAAGAGGAGATGAAAAAAAGCTTGAGGTTACACAAGAAAATATAAAAGCTATTTTAAGTGATATAGATAAAAATTCACAGCAATTTAAATTTGTGATTAGCTACAAAGATTATCAAGAAGCATTAAAAGAAAAAAAAGTTGCCTCTTGGATTTCAATCCAAGGTGGACAAGCAATAGATAATAATATTGATAATTTAGATAAAGTTCCCGAAATTCATCGTATAACTCTTGTTCATTTTACAAAAAGTAAAATCGGAGCAAGTAATTTTGATTCAAATAATAAAGATATGGGGTTAACAGATTTTGGTAAAAAATTTGTTGAAAAGATGATTGAAAAAAAAATCATAGTAGATCTCTCACATATTAATAGAAAAGGTTTTTTTGATGCTCTTGATATAATGCCTTCAGATATTCCACCTGTCGTTACACATACAGGAGTAAATGGTGTTTCAAAATCTTGGCGTAATATTGATGATGATCAAATAAAAGCAATAGCTGAACGAAATGGAACTATTGGAATAATTTATTACCCTAAGTTTATTTCAAATAGTGTATTTAAAAATTCATGTGATGATATTGTGAAACATATGGAGCACGTTATTAATATTGCAGGTGAAGATTATGTAACTTTAGGTTCAGATTATGATGGGGCAATAACACTTCCAAGTGATATGCCTGATATTACATATCAACCTATTATGGTTCAGAAAATGCTTGATCGAAAATGGACTCATGATAGAATAAAAAAAATATTAGCCTATAATTTTCTAAGAGTAATAAAAGAAGTTAAACCTGAATAGACCTATTATAATATTTAGTATATTTTTTAATTAAATAGAGTTATTTTTATTTATTTATGAAGACTTATTTATTATATTATGCCATTTAATTAAAATACCTTGTAAAATATTTAAAGATATAGGTTTACTAATATAATCATTCATACCTACTTTTAAGTAGTTTTCTTTATCACCAGACATTGCATTAGCTGTAAGGGCAATTATTATAGGTTTGTTTTCATTATATTTCTTTATTAAATATCTTGTTGTTTCAATACCATCCATTTCAGGCATTTGAATATCCATAAATATTAAATCATAATTATATGTCTTTAACTTCTCTATAACCTCAAGACCATTATTAACAATATCAATCTTATAACCCATTTTTTCAAATACTTTTATAGCTAGTTTTTGATTAATTGGATTATCTTCTGCCATAAGTATTTTTAGAGGGTAATTTAAAGAAAAATCAGAATCTAACTTAATAGTTACTTTATTTGTATTTGAAATATTATTATAGTTATTTGTAAAACTACTAGATAATAGATAAGGCAATTGTGAATATTTAATGGGTTTAGAAAGATAATATGAAAATATATTATTTAAACTCTTAACTTTTTCTAGATCTTTAGTTCTTATCATAAGAAAAAGTATTGTTTTATTAGAGCAGATATTATTTATTTCTTGACCAAGTTGTAAACCATTTTATTTCAGGTATTATTCCATCAAATTGTTAACTATCATAGTTGTTATTTTAATTAGATTTAACGCTTCTTGTGATGAATGTACTATTAACTTTCATTCCCAAATTCTTAGTTTCATTAACTAATGCTTTTAAATTATTTATATTTATTATCAACTATCAATAAATTTTTATTTATAAGATTGTCTAATTGATTCTTAAAATCGATTTTTAAAGTATTTTCTGTAAGTTCTGCTTCAATTGTAAAAAAGAAAGTAGAGCCTTTACCTTCTTGGCTTTCAACCAATATTTCTCCATTCATTAATTTAATAAGTTTTTTACATATTGCAAGTCCAAGCCCTGTTCCTCCATATTTTCTAGTAGTTGAGGAGTCTACTTGTGAAAAAGGTTTAAAAAGTTTATCTTTTGCTTCTTTACTCATTCCTATACCAGTGTCTTTTATTGAAAACATTAGAGTAACTATATTTTCTACCTTTTTTTTTAATTCTACTTGAACATAAATTTCACCTTTTTCGGTAAATTTGATAGCATTGTTGATAATATTAACTAGAATTTGTCTTAATCTTGTTATATCACCTAAAATATATAATGGAACATCATTATTTGTATAATAAACTAGTTCAATATCTTTTTCATTATATATAGCAGAAAGAACTTCAAACGCTTCTTCAATACATTTTCTTAATTCAAAATGAGATTTTTCAAGTTCCATTTTATCAGCTTCTATTTTTGAGAAATCTAGAATATCATTAATTATCATTAACAACGAATCACCACTTATTTTTATTGTTTCTATAAACTCTTTTTGTTCAGGCATAAGAGATGTTTGCAATAATAATTCTGTCATTCCAATTATTCCATTCATTGGTGTTCTTATCTCATGACTCATTGTTGCAAGAAATTCTGATTTAACCTTGTTAGCTGATTCAGCTAATTCTTTGGCTAATTTTAGTTCATCATTAACTTGATTTAGCTCCTTCTTATTGTCAGTTAATACTCTGAATGCAAACATAGCAATTAGTAATGTACATGATATTCCAACAAGAGGTAAAATGATAATAAAATAATTTTCATAATATGAGGTGATAAAGTTTGACTTAAACTCAATTTTCCATAAACGATTTCCAACTTGAATGAAACTTGTTTTTGTAAAAATGTTATCCTTAGTGTTTAAGTTATAATTATCAAATACTTTTTCTATGTTGTCATAAATACTTATTTTTATGTCATGTTTGAACTTTGTATTATATAATACAAGCTTCACAATCTCATTAAATCTAAAAGTACCAGTAAAAAAACCTAAAATTTCATCATTTTTCTTTGTTTCTAATTCATCTTTAAAAACAGGCATAAATATAATAAAACTGTCTTTTATAATGCCACCTTGAGCTTGTATTAAATTTAATGGCTCAGTGGATGTTACTTCACTTGTACTTTGGGCTTGAGTAATAGTTTTTAATATTGAATTTGAAGAACTAATATCAAAACCTATATCAAGTTTATTAGCATCAAAAGGCTCAATATATTTTATTGGAAAATAAGTATTTCTTACTCCAGCATTTATTCTCAAACCTTTATGATTTAATTCAGTTATTCTAATATTTTTATTGTTATTTTTACTTAATTCATTTTCAAAATTAGAACGTTCTTTGTTTAAAATTTTAGGAATCCATGAAAAGGAAACAATACCATCTATTCTTTGAGAGTAATACATTGCTTTTTTATTAAAATTAGAGTTTAATACTTTATCATATGCAATATAATCTGACTTAAATGAATGCAATATCTCTATATTTTCATTAATTTTTTCTCTAAGTTTAGATTTAAATAACTCACAATCACCACTTAAAAGTAATTCTTGTTTAGCTTTCATATTTTTTCCTAAAAAAATCGAAAATACTATATGATGAAATTCTAATACTTCAAAATAAAAATACCAAATACAATATATGGAATTATCTTTATTTTATTTTTGAACGATAGCAGGAAATAAATATTGTTAATGAAAGAAATAAAAATTATTAAAGGAATAAAATACTTATTCCACTTAACTCTTTTAAATCTCTATCTTAGTTATATCAATTTGGTTTGAAATACTAGTGGGATCATATTCATTATGAAATTTATTCCAAGGATAAAGTCTCTTTTTGTTATGGATATCGTAATACCATGCTATTGCTTCATCTTCATACTTAATCATTCTTCCAGTTGTTAGTGGTTTATCAAAGTTTAAACGTAATCTAGTTTTCTTTCTTTCTTCAGGTACTTTGGGTAGATAACTTAAATTTTTTGTTTGATCCGCTTTATATTTACTTTGATATTTGTAAAGCTTTAGACCTTCAATATTTTCTTCATTTACAAAATGCATTTTTGCAGGAACATCATAATTAATATGCCAGTAAATAAAATCTTGTTTATAAAGGTTTTGAGGAGCGAATAGATATCCTGATCTATTCTTATCTCCAAATCCTAAAACATGACTTCCTGTATTAGAATTTATTCCATAAAGTCTTTCTACAGTAAATATCTTTTTACCACTTGGTTTTCTAACATCAAAACGATTTTTAATAGTTACAATATTATCTTTTCTTTCTATAATTTCATAAGAAAAATTAGTAGAAGATAATATCTGTCCTGAAAATGATTTTCGAGATTCATCATATATATTATCAATTGAAATAATATTACAATTATATGTAAAATCATCATATACATATTTAATAAATTTATTTGAAAAGAACCAAGACAAAAATATTATAAATATGAAGCTACTTATAACGATATTCCATAGATGGAAATTCGATTTTAAAAACTTAAGTATCAAAATTATAGTATTTTTACGATATTTCATCAAAAATTAATTATTAGACAAAAATTTTAAATTATTAAATATTATATCTTTTTTTATAAATTATTTAAAGATTAAGCTTAAAACAATATTTTTTAAAGTAGACATATTTTATTAATGGAACATGCTTGTTTCTTATTTAATTATTTATATTTTATTCTATTATTAGTTTATTTTTATTAATTTTATAAAAAACATTCTTTATTAATAATTATAGGTTAATTCTATATCAGTAGATATGAAATTAAAAGTTAATTTATTGATTTATTAAATAGATTTTTAAGCGTTTCATAGTAAACTTACTATGAAAGGTAAAGGTTTTAATTATGATAATAATGGCAATAGAAAGCAGTTGTGATGAAACATCTGTAGCTGTGTAAGGAAAGGAATTTTATCTAATATAATTTCTTCTCAAATAGATATTCATTCACAATATGGTGGTGTTGTTCCTGAAATTGCTTCTCAAAGACAACGCTTATTAACCATTAATCTGTGGAAAAATCTTAGAAGAGGCTCTTAAAGAAGCAAATGTTTCTAAAAGGCAGAATGTAGATAGAATTAAATTACTTATCCTGGATTACAAGTTCTTTATTAGTAGGTATTACAACAGCAAAACGATTGCTTGGTTATGGAATAAACACAATACCTGTGAATCATTTAGAAGGTCATATGTACTCTGTTTTTGCTTGAAAATGATATTGAACCTCCAATGATAACACTTTTAGTTTCTGGAGGTCATACAGAAATAACTTTCTATTTGAAGAGCATGGTAAAATATAAACTTATAGGTAAACAAAGGATGATGCTGTTGGTGAAGCTTTTGATAAAGTAGCAAGGAGCTTTTAGAGTTGTATACCCTGGAGGAAACATATATAGATAAATGTGCAAAGCTTGGAAATCCTAAAGCGTTGTTTTCCAAGAGCAATGAAAGACTCTTATGATTTTAGCTTTAGTGGAGTTAAAACTTCTGTCTTATATAAAATAAAAGAAGAAATGGATAAAAGATAATATTCAATTATTTAAATGTTGCTGCAAGTTTTAGCCAAACTTTATTTGCAGATACTCTCTTGTTGAAAAAACAATAAATGCAGCAAAAGAATTTAAAGTAAATAAAATTGTAATTACTGGTGGAGTGGCAGCCAATTTCATTTTTAAGAAATGAAATACAGAAAGCTTGTGAAAAGAGGAAATTTAAGCTTTTCCTTCCATCAATGAAACTATAATACAGATGATGCAGGAATGATTGCTTGTGCTGCTTATTATAAATATATTAGAGATGACTATAAAAAAGATTGGTTAAATTTAGAGGCTATTTCTAGAGAGCCAATATCAAGTAAGTAGAAATTTAACCTATTTTAAAATTACATAAGAAAAATAATTCAGTTAAAGTAAAAATATAAGATTTTTAATTGAGATTTTAATTATTAGTTTTAATGAAGTAACTTATTTTTTTACTACTTAACTGTTTGTTTATCTGTGAAAAACTATATAATCTGTGGTTTGTAACATTCTAATTTATTTTCTAAGTTCTTTTTAGTATAAAATACTAATTATTTAACACACCTACTTGATATACTTTTAAATCAAATTTTGGCATTACAGCTAAAAGATGATCAAATATATCCGATTGTAGTTCTTCATAGTCGGTTAAATCTGTAAATGTTGAAAAAGCATAAATTTCTAGAGGGATTCCTTCAGAAGTTGGGGACATTTGCCTAACTAATAAATGTAAGTCTTGATTTATATTTGGATGGCTTTTTAAGTAATTAAGAGCATATCTTCTAAAAGTACCTATATTAGTTAATTTTTTACCATTAATAGGCTCTGATAAATCTATATTGTTTTCTTTATTGAAAGTATTTACCTCTATTTCTTTTCTTTTCATATATTCAGATATTAAATCTATCTTTTTATATCTTTGTATATCTTCATTAGTTAGAAATCTAATACTAAACTGATCTATTATTATAGAACGACAAATTCTCCTTGCTCCTGTCTCTGTCATTCCACGCCAATTTTTAAAAGAATCTTCCATTAGTTTATATGTTGGAATAAAAGTTATTGTTTTATCCCAATTTCTTACTTTTATAGTATCAAGAGATATTTCTATTACATCTCCATCAGCTCCAAACTTAGGTATTTCAACCCAATCATCTATTCTTAACATATCATTATAGATAAGTTGTAAACCAGCTTTAAATGATAAAAGAGAATCTTTGAATACTATCATTAAAACAGCAGTTAAAGCACCTAAACCACTTAAAAAAGCCCACATAGATTTATTAAAAATAAGAGAAAGTATAAATAATACACCAATTAAATAGACAAGTATTTTACCTGCTTGTATAAATGTTTTAATTGGTCGTTTTTTGGATATTTCCTCATAAGAGCTATATATTATTAAAAAAACTGAAAGTATTTTTTCAAATAAAAAGACTAGAATAATAGAAACATAAATTAGTACTATCTTTTCTATCTTAGATTGAAAGTAAGGAAAAAGGAAAGAACTTAGGTAAAAAATAGGAGCAGGTATAAGATAAATAATATAGTGAAATACTTTTTCTTTAAAAAATATTTCACTCCAAGCATTATGTTTTTTTTCTACTACATTTTTTACAGCATTTAAAACATATCTTTTAGAAATAAAATAACTTATAACACTTACTATAATTAATATACAAAGATATATAAGCTCGTTTAAGTTATTATTTACTATGTCCATTTATTTTTTATTATCAATCGCATTTTGTTTTCTTAATCTATCTAGTTCAAATTTACGATTATTTGCTCTAAGACTTGATTGTTGATAAAAATAATCTTTAGACATTTTATAACATTCTTCAAATAATTGTTCTGCTTTTTCAGGTTGATTATTTATTTCGTAGTAAACACCTAAATTATATTTTGCTAACAAATAATCTTCTTTATATTCTTTTTCTAATGAATCTTTATTTTTAATTAGATTCTCACATTTAAGTTTAGCTTCTTCTAGCTTTTCAATTTTTGCATCTTGAAAAGCAGATTTCATTAAATAACTTTTTCCTTCTCTTATCTCTTTATCCTCATAAACATAATAAGGTGCAAATTGTTTTACAGAATTACTTACTAAGGTTTGTAATTGCTGATTAACTTCATTTTTCCAATCGCTAAAATTATTTCTTGCTTTGTCCTGATCTTCTCCTGTTTCTGACTTTGTATCAGATGTTGAATTTGTTCTTGCAACTAAAACTTCGCCTGTTCTTGTATCTATAAATTTATATGAGATAGATGTTTCAATTCTTCTATTAATTCTATATTTTTTATTAGTGATTTTTACTCCATTTTTATAAGTAATATCATCAATCCACTCACCATTATCATTTAAAGAATAATTACCTTCACCTGTTAATATAGCCTCTGCATCTGTAGCTTTTTTTATCTCTTCTAATTTAGCCAATGAGTTGTCATATTCAAGAATTGGTATAAAATTA
This sequence comes from Candidatus Sericytochromatia bacterium, assembly GCA_046328075.1. GTDB lineage: Bacteria > Cyanobacteriota > Sericytochromatia > UBA7694 > JACMQJ01 > JAXLXG01. The sequence goes on along the minus strand of JAXLXG010000018.1, from coordinate 42,874 downwards.
TTTTTGTCTATAACTTTAAAATGACCATTCATTATTATTTCACTTAAAAAAGAATCTTTAATGCTATAAGATGGTGTTATTGAATTATTTGTTTTAGTACCTGTAATAGCTGATATTAAAGCGTTAGCAGCAATAGAGGCTAAAGACTGATCATCGTTAGATAAATAATTACCTTTAACTTTAAAATCTGAGATAGCTATTTTTCTTATACTTCCTACATCATACTGAGCAGGTTTTAAGACTCGAACTTTAATATAAGTGGCACAACCTGTTATAACAAATAGGCATACTAAACCTAATGAAACTAAACTTTTTTTCATTTAAATTACTCATTACATTTTTTTATATTATAGGAGTTTTTTGTGCCATTCCTGCTTTACGAGGAAAATTATTATTAGTATTTTTTACTTTTTTTATAATAACAATACAGTGGACATTTTTTAATAATGTAAAAAAGTAGATAAAAACCTATTATACTTTTAAAATATCAAAATAAAAATAATAAAGAGGTAATTATCTGATGAGAATTATAACAAAAGTATTATCAAAAATGTCTAATTTAAAGAGAGCTCCAAAAAATTTATAGAAAAAGTAAGTAATGGAATTTTTTTGCAGTCTAGGAAAAAAAAACTTTAAAATATAAGCAGATATATAGAATTGAATGAAAAAACAATCTCAAGAAATTATATAAAGGATAATCATTCAAATATAGTAGAAATGAATGTAATAGGAATTAAAGAAATCTATAAAGAAAATAATAAAAAATATATTGGCTTTTGATGCGTCATTTATAAAAAAAGTGGAAAGAAAACAGATGGTTTGGAGTAAATTTTGGGATGGAAAGAACTCAAAAGTAACTAAAAGTTTAGAGATTATCATTATTAGCAATGATAGATACAGAATATAACAGCTTATCCAATAAGTGCACTTCAAACAGATTCTAATTGTGAAAATAGAATGGATTTTTACCTAAAACATATTGAAAATAACAAAGAATACTTTAAGAGATAAAACATATTGCTTTTGATGGATTTCATTCAAAAAAAAGAGTTTGTAGATGGAATAATCAAACAAGAGAAGCATATTATTTGTAAACTAAGGTCAGATGCTAATTTAAATTATCTTTATCAAGGTGAAAGAACAAACAAAAAGGTGCTCCTAGAAAATATTATGGTAAAGTTGATTTTTAAAAATCACAAGTTAGATTATGTAATTACTTTACTTGAGGTGAAAAATTGTACTCAAAAGTTGTTTACAGTTTATCTTTGAAAAGAAATATAAAAATAGTTTTACTACCCACAAATAAAGATAAGCGTCATATATTTTACTCAAGTGACCTTGAATTATCTGCCTTAGATATTTTTGAATTTTATTCAAGTAGATTTCAAATAGAGTTTTTATTTAGAGATAGTAAAACTTTTACTGGTTTAGAAGATTGTCAATCTACAAATAAAAACATTTTAGATACTCATTTCAATATGTCTTTTTTTGCTGTAAATATGGCTAAAGTACAAGACAGAATAACAAAAGGTGAATTTCACAAAGAACCTTTTTCTATGCTAAATTATCAAGATTAGCTTCTAATAATCAAATGCTTAAATTATTTATTCATAAGTTTGATATTGACCTAAATTCTAAAAAAATGGCTGAGGGCTTACAAAGACATGCTCACAATTGGATTAGTTGCTTAATTAAATTTATTATTTATGTCCATTGTATTGATTAATAGAATTACATGATAATAATAAAAGTTTAAAAATCAATATAAAATCTATCTTGTTTTTTGAGATAGAAAGATATTTAGCTAATAACGACATAGATGTAATTATATCTTCATATCCTATTAAAAATGATAATTTTCAAACAATTAGTATTTCTAAAATACCTTATATAATAGCTCAAAAAAATATAAATAGGTTAAATAAAAATATAAAATATATTTTATCTGAATATCATTCAATAAGGTTTGATATTACTAACTCATTTGACATTATTAATAATGAATTAGAATATTCTATGTCTGTTTCATCTTCTAGTGTTGCAATATCTATGGCAAAAAAAGATCTAGGTGCTGTTTATTTACCTATTTTGGATATTGAAAAGGAAATAATAAATAATCAATTAGATTTTATTTTTCCTAATGAAGATTCTTTCTTTGAGGTTTATGTTTCATTTCATAAAAATAATTTAAAAAAATCTACTATAAATGAATTTATAGATATTTTAAGGAAATGTCTTGATAAGTCTCTAAATAATTTATTAAATAAGTAGTTATAAAATTTTAAGTATAACTTATTATAAAATACCGTTTTCTGTTCCCCAAAAGAATAATAATGCATCTTTTATATGATTACCCCAATTACTCCAAGTATGACCTTCACTTATTTCTTGATAAAAGAAAGGACATCCTTTACGTCTGTATACTTGGGACATACGACGATTTGGATAAATTAAGCTTTCAAAGATACCAACATCCATATAAACATTAAATTCCTTTTGGCTATTTTCTATCATTCTTGTTATCTCTTTTTCTAAAAAAAGAAAAGATGATGATTGACCAGCTATATTTTTAAAAGCATCTGGGAATTTATAAGCTGTAAAAAATGAGATTATTCCACCTAATGATGCTCCCATAATAGCTCTATATTTAGCTTCTGGAATTGTATTAAAGTTTTTATCAACTTCAGGGATAATTTCTTCAGCTATTAACTTTGAATATTTTATATTGTACATATATTCTGTCATACGATTAATAGGATTAATAAAAACAGCAATTATAGGCTTCATTCTCTTTTCGGCAATAAGGTTATTTAAAGTATTAACCATATTAGCTCTTCTAATATAATCACCTCCATCATGAACATATATTGATGGATACTTTACATCACTATCTTGCTCATAGTCAGGAGGAAGATATACATAAACCATTCTTCTTCCTTCAATTGCTTTTCCTATGTGCTCAAACTCTTTTATTGTACCTTTAGAAATACCTTCTCTTGGATAAATTTCATTTACTTTTATATATTTATCCATCACCAAATATGAATTCTGGCTTCCAATACCATTATCACACTTTAAAGGATTAAGAGGATCAAATAACCAGTTTCCATCTACTACTATTTTATACTCAAGTCTTGCATCATCTGGTAAATCTATTGTTAGATGATATAAGTCCTCTCCTACAACCTTTTTAAAAGCTGTATTTCTATTTGCTGACCAGAATGATAACTCAGATACTAAATCTATTTTATGCTTTGGCTTACCCCAGTATAAAAAAGTAGCTTTATTTCCATCAATAAAAGGTGATATATTCTTATGAGATATTTTTTTTATATACTCATCACTTTCATATCTAGTAGGAAATTTTTGAACTTCTTTAGGATGATAAAAGGTATAATTAACAACAGAACTTAAACCTTCTTCAACTTTTTTTTCTTTTCTATAATTATTATGTTTTTTCAACAATTTAGAAAACAAACTTGCATCCATTACTTACGCCTCAACTAGATTAATAGATAAATTATATCCAAAACCTCATAAACTATAACTATACTTTAAAAAATTATTTTGAGAAAACCAATGAGCTAAAACTGTTGCTTATTATTGATTTTAGCTTCTCATTTTTTACATTTCCAATTAAGTATAAGTCAGTTTACACTGTTACTATATCTAATGTATGTGACTTTATACAAAAAATATCAGTATTACCCATAAATTTTCTTTCTAAACAATCAATATCTACTATTTCAAAACCTTGTTCAATAAGTATTTTAGCTAAAGTATCTATACTATAAAAATATAAATAATCAGGATATGACCATATAGGGTAATCATGATTTAACTTTTTACTAATATAGCTATTAATATCATGAAATGATAGAGCAAAAACACCTTTATCATCTAATAAATGATAAACTTTTTTATTAAACTCTTAAAATCTTTAACTTTTTCAATTGATTCCCAAAGTGTAATAGCTCCAAATTTTTCTGTTGTTTTAAGTTTATCAAAATCACTATTAATAATATCTAAATTAAAATTTTTATTATTATTAAGTCTTGATATATTGTCATCTAATCCTTGAATATCCCACTCTCTTCTTTTTGCTACAGAAAGATAGATTAAATTACTAGAGTTTATATCTAAACCTTTATATTTGGTTGTTAGTTTTTCAATTTTTTTCAATCTCTCATTTGCAACATTATTTTCTATCATTATTCTTTCTATATCTGTTGTTTTTAACTGGGATATATAATTAAATAAGTTAAGTTCATATTCTTTAATTGAAATATCTGAAGGCATTGGATTTGTAAAAACTAGATTACAATTAGTACATTTTTCCCATACTCTTAAAGGATTAATACAGTTAAAATTTAAAGAACTTTGTGATTGGTTTAAAACATTTATTTTTATTTTATTTTCAGATTCACAAAAGGGGCATTTTTCAATAAGTTCTTCATTATAATTCTTTTTATATAAAGCATTTCTTCCATTTAATAAAATATCTGCTAACGATGGTTTTAAAGTTAGTGATTTTTCAAAATATTCTTTAGATAAGTCTTTTTGTTCAAGATAGTTTAAAGTAATAGCTAAGTAGTGGTAAGCTAGAGGATTTTCAGATTTTTTTATTAAGTTACTTAGAATACTATTAGCTATTAAAAAGTCTCCATTTTTAATATATGCTATCGCAGAGTTTATTAAAATATTGTCATTTTCAGGAAAAATACAACTTAGCTTTATGTATAATTCTATTGACTCATCAAGATTATTATTTTCTGATAATTCAAATGCTTCTCTTTGAAAAATTTCAAGTTGATTAGAATTTATTTTACCTTCTTTTGCAATAATAGCCAAAATAATTTCTTCAATAGATTTATTTAACTCCAATGATTCTTGAGAATTTTCTCTTGCTTTATAAAGATAATATAAAGCTTTTTCTAATCTACCATTAATAGTTGAAATAAGACTTAAACTTACAAAAGGCTCAAATTGATTTTTATCAAGATTTATAGATTTTATATAGTATTCTTCAGATTTAACACGATTATCAGAATGAAGATAAATATAACCTAGCCTATTTAAAATGTTAAAATCATAAGGATTTTCTCTTAATGTCTCTAATAAATTATCTTCTAATTCTTTAACCGAATCCACTATAGTAATACTTCCTATAACTTTGTAAATACCTAAATATTTTAACTTTAAAAAAAATCATAATCAAGAGCCTAAATATTACTAGAGTAAATGATAAATAATAAGAATGAGCTTATTAATAAGTTATTACAAGTATTATAGAAATGGTTTTTAAAATTTTATAATTTAATAGATATAGAGTTTTATAAATATTTAGTAGGAAATAGTTAAAAATTTTCTCTAATTTTTTTATTGATAATATAAATTATATCCAAAACATAATCATAACTGCCAAGTATTTTTTATTAATAAATATTAAGAATAAAAGTATTTTGATTTAATTAACTTTTTTAATATAATTTTGTTTACATTAATATATAAAGATACTAATATTTTGTGATTTAAAATATACAGAAAAATATAATAAAAGATTGACAATAGATTAAAAGAGGTAAAATAAAATGAAAAATATAAAACTAGTTTTATTACTTGGTTTAATAGTTTCTTGTACACCAAATGTGAATAATACATTACCAAGCCCAAATAAGATAAATAGCCCAAGTCCTAAGGGAAGTAATTTCCCTAGTTCAAGCCCTAAACTTACAGAGACTACAACTATAACTACAATTACTACTGTTTCAACTCCTAGTCCAAATACAGAAAAAGTAAAAGAAATAAAAGTATTATCAGAAGATAATGAAGTTATTTATAGAAAAGAATTAGATAAAAATTATATTTATGGTGAAAATTTTTATGTAATGTTATCAAACCAGAAAAAAGATTTTAAAGCTGAATTAATTTATAATGATGGAAATATCATAAATTACAATAATGATATTAGCTCAACAAATCCTAAATTTGATTTTATTGGAAAGAACATTAAAAGAATAAAATGGTCTTCTTCTAACTCTAGTATTGCAAATATTGATGAAAATGGATTAATAAATACATATAATCTTGGTGAATCTATTATCACAGCAACTTTTTATGAAAACAATAGAGAATTAAAACTTACATTTAAATTAAGAGTTGTAGATAGTTTTATTGCTTACTCTAAAGGTAGGGATAAAGATTGTAATGAGGTTTTAAAACCTTATAATGTACAAAGAATTGGCTATGAAAACTATAAATATCCAGATCTTGGTGCTGTTGCAGATGTTAGTGATGTTGCTGGTAAAGTTGGATTTAATGGTAAAGTATATGATCCAAATGGTGTTCCTGTTGATAATGTTATTGTTAATGCAGTATCAGAAAACTGTATATCATATCCTTGGGTTGGAGAACCACAAATAACTTTTGGCGGTTTTTATGCTTTTAGAAATGTTACTCCTAATACAAATATTATTATTACAGCTACAAAAGATGGTTGGACGAATAGAACAAGAAATGTAATATTAAAAGATAGTCAAAATCCAACTGCTAATATTTTTGATTTTAGTGGAGTCTATGCACTACAAGATGAACCAGAAATAGTTAGTTTAAAAATAAATGGTCAACAAGTTTTAAAATCTTCTAAAGATGATGAATTTGATATAAATAAAAATATACCAAAATATTCAAAACCAACCCCAAGCCAGTTGAGTAATTCAACACAAATTCAAGGTGTTGGAAATATTCCAGAATTAAAAGGTGTAAAACCTGATAAATTAGAAGTTGAAATGACATTTAGTGAGCCAGTAAAAGTTGATGATGTAAGGAATTATTTTAGAATCACTTCTCAATCTGGATTTAATAATAAAGATTCAAGTTTTACAATAGATGCAAATTATTCAGGTTCTGAATTTGTAGTTTCACCAGATGAAAAAACAATAACATTTAAAAGTAATAAACCATTATTAGCAAATAAGGGAGGTCAGGAAGCTAGATATTTAATAGATTTTAGTCAAGCTTTTAGAGATAAAACAGATAAAGCAGCAATTGATAGAAAATACTTTAGATTTTCAGATACACAAATTAATGACTTCGCTATTTTTTCTGTTAAAAATGATGAAATAGCACCAAGACTTCTTGGTATTACAGCTACAAACGGAGTTAATGGAGCTAATGATAAAATAGAGTTAAGATATAGTGAGCCATTAGAGGTTATAAATAATACTTCATATCAAGCAGGTTTAGCAGATCCTTTATCTCCCAAAAATCTTAAAAGACAAATGTGGTATAGAGATGCAAATGACATTAAAATAGACTCTGAACCAGTTAAAAACTCAATAGATGATAATAATGGAACAGTATTTGGTTTTCTTAGTGGAGATGATACAGATACAAATAAATTTATGGCGACTTATATGATAGGAAGAATTTTATCATCTGAACTTGCAAATACAACAGCTGCTACTGTTAAATTATCCGCACTTGGTGCAAAAAATAGAGAAATGATAATGACTCCTGTTAAAGGTGGGACAACAGTTAATGATTTAATAAGAAGTGCAAAAATAGAAGATTCAAAAGTTACATTAGAGTTTACTCCTGATGCTTTTGATAGTGGTGATGTTGTTGGCTTATGTGTTTCAAATAGGATAACAGGAAATTCTGTTGACAGAAATAGAACACCATCAATTAATGATGATTTATATGTTAATTCAAAAGGCGATTTTATTAATTATTCTGATGTAACAGATCCTGCTGGTAGAATTATATATGCAGGTGAATTTGGATATGACCCTTCAATTATCGAAAGAACTGATAATCAAAGATATTCAATAGCTAAATAGATTTTAGAGAATAAAACTAATATTTTTATCATTTTTTACTTAAGGTTTTTCATTTAGTATATACTGTATTAAATGAAATTTTTATTAGTTAATTAAGGTTTTAAGATTAGAATATTTAAATTTTAATTATTAAATCAAAATGGTAAATTAAGTGGAAAATATAGATTATTTAGTTAAAAATATTGAAAAATTAGGTATAAAAACAAATGAGCAAAATATAAAGCTTATTGAAATTTTTTATAATGAATTAGTAGAGTGGAATAAAAAAACAAATTTAACAAGAATAATAGATGAAAAAGATTTTATTGAAAAACATATCTTAGATTCACTAAGTTGTCATAAAGAAGTGCAATCAAGATTAAATGAGAATAATAATAAAGTTATTGATATTGGAACAGGTGCAGGCTTCCCATTATTACCTTTATGGTTTTTTTATCAAGATTTAGAAATAACTTTAGTTGACTCTGTTAATAAAAAACTTGATTTTATAAGACATTTTTTAAATGTATCTAAAGAACAATTTAAAGATTTAAATATTGAAAAAGTTAGTATTATACACTCAAGAGCAGAAGATTTAGCAAAAGATAAAAGCCATAGAGAAAAATATAATATCATTCTCAGCCGTGCTTTATCAAGATTATCATCTCTTATAGAACTTGCTATGCCATTTGTCAAAAAAGATGGATATTTTATAGCTTTAAAAAGTTATGATATAGATGAAGAAGCAAAAGAAGCTCAAAAAATTAATAAAGAGATTGGTGGAGGAGAAATACAGGTTAATAAATTTCAATTATTAGATACAGAGTTAATGAGAAGTTTTGTTATTATCAATACAGTGGACATTTTTAAAATGATATGTAAAAAATTAGATAAAAACCTATTATACTTTTAAAGACTAAAATAAAAATAATAAAGAGGTAATTATCTGATGAGAATTATAACAAAAGTATTATCAAAAATGTATGATTTAAAAGTTCAAAAAGATTTATAGAAAAAGTAAGTAATGGAATTTTTTGTACACTAGGAAAAAAAAACTTTAGAAATATAAGTAGATATATAGATTTGAATGAAAAGACAATCTCAAGAAATTATATAAAAGGCTAATCATTCAAATATAGTAGAAATGAACATACTGGGAATCAAAGAAGTCTATAAAGAAAATAATAAAAATATATTAGCTTTTGATCAACCATTTATGAAAAAAGTGGAAACAAAACAGAAGGTTTAGGTAAATTTTGGGATGGCAAGAACTCAAAAGTAAAATAAAGGTTTAGAGTTATCTCTATTAGCAATGATAGATACAGAATATAACACAGCTTATCCAATAAATTGCACTTCAAACAGATTCTAATTGTGAAAATAGAATGGATTTTTTACCTGAAACATATTGAAAATAACAATGAATATTTTAAAGAGATAAAACATATTGCTTTTTGATGGCTTTCATTCAAAAAAGAGTTTGTAGATGGAATAATTAAACAACAAAAGCATATAATTTGTAAATTAGTCAGATGCTAATTTGAATTATCTTTATCAAGGTGAAAGAACAAATAAAAGGTGCTCCTAGAAAAATATGATGGTAAAGTTGATTTTAACAATCACAAGTTAGATTATGTAATTGCTTTACTTGAGGGAAAAAATTATGCTCAAAAGTTGTTTACAGTTTATCTTTGAAAAGAAATATAAGAAATAGTTTTACTACTTACAAATAAAGATAAGCGTCACTTTTCATTTTACTCAAGTGACCTTGAATTATCTGCTTTAGATATTTTTGAATTTTATTCAAGTAGATTTCAAAATAGAGTTTTTATTTAAGAGATAGTAAAACTTTTACTGGTTTAGAAGATTGTCAATCTACAAATAAAAATATTTTGATACTCATTTCAATATCTTTTTTTGCTGTAAATATGGCTAAAGTACAAGATAGAATAACAAAAGGTGAATTTCACAAGGAGCCTTTTTCTATGCTAAATTATCAAGATTAGCTTCTAATAATCAAATGCTTAAATTATTTATTCATAAGTTTGATATTTGACCTAAATTCTAAAAAATACTTGATGCTTACAAAAAACATGCTCACAATTAGTTAGTATCATAATTAAATTTATTATTTATGTACACTGTATTGATTTTTAAAACTTCTCCTTCTTTTACTTTTTGGGCTTGTCTGTAAGTTCACCACCTTTATCTGGTTTAAAAACATCTGTTGTTTCCTTCTATAAGACCAGAGACGATAAAGCATTAGGATCATCATAACAACACTATTATTTTTCTTTAAAATTATTTTATCTTTTGGAAAAACAAGATTCTTATTTTTTACGACGCTAGGATTTAGTTTTAAAATCTCATCTATATATTTATTTACCTCAGAAAAAGGAACTTTTTTACCAATTTGTTTTCGTGCAATAGAACCTAATGTATCACCATCTTTTACTATATAAATCTCAGTATCAGGTGAAATACTTCCCGAAAACTCAATAAAACCTTCAGTCCCTGTTATAACAGCAACTGCATTTGAGGAATAAATTTTAAGACCTTGAGATTTTTTCTTTACATCAAACCACATAGTTCCATTTACTTTTACAGCACGATTTTTTTTATCTAATAGTGTAAAAGAAGTATTACTTCCAACTCTTGTAACAGTTCCATCTGTAAACATTAACTCGGTTTTAGATGCTTCACCTGTTCTTATACTTGTAACAGGTTCGACTATTTGATTTAGTTTTAATGTATCCCAAGAACTTTCTTCATATTTATATTCAACTTTATTTTTTACTTTTTTTACTACAGCTTTATATCTAGAGCCTGCAAAAGCATTGGAGTTAATAGAAGATATACAAAAAATACCTATAAGAGTAAATACAGTTTTTTTATTCATGATAATTCTTAACTCCTTCAATTAAATATAAGTTTTAGATATTAATAACTTTAATGTCAATAATACCTTCCATAGATTTTAATTCATTAGATATTTCTTCAGATATATTTTCATCAATATTTATTATCATCATTGCTTTTTGAGATTTATAGTTACGTCCTAAATCCATTCTTGCAATATTTACATTATTTTGTCCTAAAACAGTTCCAACTTTACCAACCATACCTGGTTTATCTATATTTTGTGTTACAAGTAAGATTCCTTGTGGAATAAAACTTATATCATAGCCGTCTATATTTATTATTCTTTCTTCTGTATCACTTACAATAGTTCCAGAAACTAATTTTTCTTCTCCATTATCAAATACAGCTTTTACAGATATTACACTTTTATAATTAATGTCTTGCGAACTATTTACTTCTTCTATATTAATACCTCTCTCCTTTGCTATAGTGGGTCCATTTACATAATTTATTGTATCACCTAAAATTGGTGATAAAATACCTTTTATTACAGCTATAGTTAAAGCTTTGGTCGATTTATTAGCTAGTTCACCTTTATATGAAATTTCTATAGATTTAATACTTCCATTACTTAATTGACCAACAATTTTGCCTATTTTTACAGCAATATTAAGATAAGGCTTAATATCTTGTGAAACATCCATTCCAGCTAGATTAACTGCACTAAGTTTACCTTCACCTTTAAGATATCCACTAATTTGAGTTGCAACATCTATTGCAACATTTATTTGAGCTTCTTCTGTAGACGCTCCAAGATGTGGTGTTATTATTATTTTCTCATTTGTTTGTTGTAAAGGACTATCTTTTAATGGCTCTGTTTCAAAAACATCTAATGCTGCACCACTTATTATTCCAGAGTTTATAGCTTCAATAACATCTTTTTCATTTATAATTCCACCTCTAGAACAGTTTACTATTCTTACATTTTTTTTCATTCTTTTCATAGACTCTAAATTTATTAAGTCTTTTGTTTCATTAGTAAGTGGTACATGAACTGTAATAAAGTCAGAATCTGTAAATATCTTTTCTAATTCAACTGGGGTCACGTTATTATCTTCGGCTTTTTTAGTATTCATATAAGGGTCATAAGCTATAACATTCATTCCCATTGCATTACATACTTTAGCTACATGAGAACCAATTCTTCCAAAACCAATAATACCAAGTGTTTTTTTGTAAAGTTCAACTCCTGTAAATTCTTTTCTTTTCCATTCTCCATTTTTTAAACTTTTGTTTGCATCAGGAATATATCTTGCTGATGACATTAATAAAGCTATTGTATGTTCTGCTGCTGCAACTGTGTTACCATCTGGAGAATTTACAACAATACATTTTCTTGTTGCAGCTTCACATCAATATTATCAACACCTGCTCTACCTATTATTTTTAAATTACTTCTGCATCAGATTCTTTAGTTACTTTTGTTTAATTTTTACAATTAAAGCATCATAAGCTCCTATTACTTCTTTGAGTTGATCTGTTGTCATACTAGATTTTATATCAACTTGAAAATCTTTTTCTAAAACTTCAACAGCTTTTTTATCTACGCCATCTAATATAAGTATTTTATTCACAATTAATTATCAACCTTTAAACATTTTTACTCAAATAATTATATACGACTTTTGCTATCATTACATTCTTTACTTCACATAAAAATCATATAAAAATCACTAATCATTCACGCTTCATAATATTTTATTTATAGTATTATTGAATATATAAAATTTATTTTATGATATATTTAAATTATGAAATTAAAAACTAACAATTAATCAGAAACAATTCGTTTTGTTATATTCTTGTTCTATTAATAATTTAGACAAATCAGGGGCTTTAGATATTTCAGTGAAGTTCCCAAACAACGAACAAATATTTAATACAAAAGCTATTTCTAATAAAACAGAAATAATAACAATAAATATATGGAGAAGGCTATAATAAAGATAATATAATTAAAATCTCAAAAAATGAAGCAAACAAACAAGGATTATATACAAAAAAAATATATTTTGCCACTTTTTGGAAAGAAAAATAATTGTACAAGCTTTAGATAAAATCAAAGTTGTTAGTATTACTAAAGATATTGATATAACAGAAGGCAGTAATAAAGCTACATTTGAATTTAAGAATATTCTTCAATTTATAAATTTTAAGTTTAAGAATTATCTTTCAAACTCATATAAAACACTAATTGAGTTAGAAGATGAAGGAGGAACTAGAAATTATAAAGAAATATCTAATGATAATCTTTTAATGGAAGATCTACAAAATGGTATTTTAAAATTTAAAAACAACTGTAATTGACTCTTTTGGTTATCCTATATCTCATAGTGAACAACTTATCAATATTAATGATAATTAATCAGAATATTTTATTGATTTAAAAATGTAAGTTTTCCTACAAAAAAACACAATTAGATTTAAATAAACAAAATATTGAAGCAGGTCAAAACTTTTTAGCAGATTTAGAAGAATCGTTTATACCTAAAGCTGTTACAGATATTTTTGATAAAAATATCATAAGATTCCCTGAAAACTCAAAACCATTATTTGAAAATTTAACAATTAATGGTCAATTAAGGAATAAACAAAAAATTACAAAGTTCTGTTATTTTAAGAAAGGGACAAAATTTAAAACATAAATGTTAAAGCTAATGATCCCGATAATGATAAATTCCTGTTATGTATGGGAAAATAGTAAAGCTGCAGATAGCTACAGATATGGAGATTTTAGATAATAAAACAAATATAATTTAATATAGACTATTTATCTAATAAAGCTGGTTTGTATTATGTAATAATTATGATTTATGATAATAAATCAGATTTTTCTTATCTTACTATACCTATTGTGATTTTTGATAATGCTGTAAATTTAGGAATTATAGATAGTCAAAGCAAGAAATAAGAGTAAAACTTTTTTCATGAAAAGTAAATAAATTAATAGAATTTTTTATAGACAACTGAAAAAGATAATTTTCGACACTCTGTTGATTTGTTATTGAATTTAGTCTTATAAAATAAATGTTAAAAAAATATTTCGTATTAGAGCATAAAATTTAATATATACGAGCTTTTTAGTTTAATTTTCAAATATTTACTTTAATTTTTGTATTTGATATACTTGTGAAATATACAAATTAGTTTCGGATATAAAGATGTTATGAGCAATGCACAAAATTAAAAGATGTTATGAATAAATCCACTTATAAAACAGTAGATAAATAAAGGAAAAAATACTAAAATTAAGAAATTTAGATAAGGAATATAAAAAATTTTTGGTTCATCAAAGCATAAATATATAATAAATCCTTGCCTTTCCAAAGATGAAATAAATTTGTTTGAAAATAAATACAAAGTTAGATTACCAAATGAATATAAATATTTTTTAATGAAAGTTGGAAATGGTGTTGTTGGTCCTTATTATGGTTTGAATAGTTTGGAAGATTCGCTTGGATATCATAAACATAATAATACCCTATTCAAGGATTTTCCTTATAAAGATGAAATTAATCAAAAAAATAATAGAGATTTATGCTATGAATTATTTTTGGATGACAATGAGAATGAGCCCTATAATTTATATAATGAGATACATAGAGGAGCATTACACAATTTGTTCTTATGGTTGTGGTCATTTATATTTGCTTGAGGTAACTGCACAACCTGTGGCAGAGTTTGGTTTGCAATAGATGATGGAACAGAAGGTTTTTCTTTAAAAAATGAAAGTTTTTTAGAATGGTATACTGATTGGCTTGACAAAAGTTTATTAAAACTTCCTGAGAATGAAGTATTTAAAAAAATATTTGAATCAATATCTAAAAACAATTTATTAGAGCTTAAAAAACTATTAAAAAACTCAAATTTTCTTAGACATATAGATGAAAATGAATATACTCCATTAACATTTGCAATAAAGTCGAATAATTATGAAGCAGTAAATTTAATAATAAACTATGGAATGGATCTTAATGAAAAGCAATACTGTTGTTCTATTGAATGGGAAAATAGGGATATATTTGATATAGACAAATACCATAAAGGATTTCTACCCTTACATTTTTCTGTTATTTCAAATTTAAAATTCAAAAGAATTGGAGAAGAATACAATAAAAACATTATTAAACTATTATCAGAAAATACAATAATAAAGGAGGAAATGGATCAAAGATTATTAGAAATTTTATTGGAAGCAGATAATTTTGATAGTAAGGAATATATTTTAGAAAAAAATGTAAATATAAAAATAAAAGGTAAAAATATGCAAAGATATGAATATAAAGATTTAGGAAGAATATTTATTAATGATACTGGAGAAATTTATAGGAAAAATACTTAAATATGCACATGCTCATAACATCAGGTATGTGCCATGGAATAGTAAAAGCAGTAAAATTAAAAACACGGCACATACCCGTGATCCGTTAAAGAAAATTAAGAAAATGAAGAGCGTGGCAAGTAAGAAAAAATAAAAGACTTGGTGTGAAGAAGAAAATTAAATAAGTTTAGACCTCTAACATCAAAAATATTATTTTGATTGTTATGATGTTGTTTTGAATGTCAATATAAATTAAAAAGACTCAAAAGTAAAAATTGAAAAAGATCCATTATTATAATAATTTGGTTCTGATTTTCAAACTCCTAGATAGATGGTTTTTATATAACTGATTTTGCTAAAAACACAATACATTTATATTCTTCAGGAAAGTAATAAAATATATAATTAAATTTTGACTAAACTCTTAATAATCTTATAGAATAAGAGTTATAGGAGTATTTAATTTTGAAAACAGATTTAATTTCATAAAACACTTGAATTATCATTTCTTATGTTGTTATGTAAATCTTTGTTATTCATAATTTGATGATATTTTAAATTTAATTGTAGTTAAATATCAGTTCAAATTAATCATTTAAGTATTCTATGTATTTATTAATATAGCTATTAACTTTAAATGTATTTAAGAATTAATTAAATAATTTGCCTAAAGTTGTAATACTATCTAAAATTAATATTGAGTTATTTTATTATAGTGTTTTTTATGAGAAGATTTACAGCGTGGCTTAATATGATAGCCACTTTTGCAATATTATTAATATATTATACAGGTCTTAATACCTTAACAAATCAAAGTATATCTTACGATATTAATATATACTTGACTTTTATGTTTACTGGTGTGGTTTTAGCTTCTACTATTAATTCAATGTTATATATAAATACATTACATAAAGATATTGAAGAAGTACAAAAAAACGATAAAGTAACTGACAAAATTGTAATGGAAAATGAAAAGTAATTATAAGGATATGAATTTGAATAAACTTTTACCTCAAGAGTTTTCATTAAGAAATAGGGAAATAAATATAAATAACCTTAAACATATTGAATATGATTTATTAATAATTGGTGGTGGAATTACAGGTGCAGGAACAGCTTGTTTTGCAGCACAAAAAGGAATAAAAACTGCCCTTGTTGATATGAATGACTTTGCATCAGGTACTAGTAGTAAATCATCAAAATTATTACATGGTGGTTTAAGGTATCTTGAACAAATGAAGTTTAAACTTGTATTTGAATCGTTAAAAGATAGAAATGATTTATTTAAAGAAATACCTCAAATTGCAAAACCTTTATCTTTTATTGTACCTGTTTATGAAACATATAAAGAAACAGTAATGCTTATGAATCTTGGATTATCTCTCTATGATTTATTATCTTATTCATCTGGAAATATGATAACTAAAATTCATAAATACTTAAACTCAAAAGGTGTTACTTTATTTGAGCCAAATGTTAGAAAAAATGGATTAAAAGGCGGGATACAATATTTTGATGGAAGTTGTGAGGACGCAAGATTAACACTTGAAAATATTAAAACAGCTTCTAGGTTAGATGTTGATATTGCAAATTATGTGAAAATTACAGGTTTTGAAAAAAATAATAAAGGGAAAGTAACAGGAGCTTTTGCAAAAGATTTAATATCAGGTGAAAGTTTTAAAATAAAAGCAAAAGCAATACTTAATGCAACAGGCCCTTGGATTGATTCTGTTAATCAATTTGATAATAAAAACTATGAAAATAAACTTAAACCAACTAAAGGAGTTCATATAATTGTCCCAAAACTAACTGAAGGACATACTTTATTTGTAAAAACACCAACAGAACCAATAAGATGGATATTTATTATTCCTTATGGTAATTATTCTATGGTTGGAACAACTGATACAGAATCAAAAAGCTCAGAAAATGACCATAGTTATTTAGAAAAAGATAATTACGCAAATAAAGATGAAATAAACTATTTACTCGAAACAATTAATTATTATTACCCTGAAGCTAAAATGACTGAAAAAGATATAATAAGTTCATTTGGTGGATGGAGACCTCTTATTGCTCCTCCAAAAGATGCAAAATTATCAGAATCTGATATTTCAAGAGAACATGAGATATTCCAAACACCTTCAGGGATAATCTGTATTGCAGGTGGTAAGTTAACGACCTTTGTTTCAATGGCAAAAGAAATTGTAAATTATATTATAAAAAAGAAATTACCAGAATTTAAACATAAGTCAGAACATTATCCTAGAATGATTTCTTGGAATACCAATTTAAACTTGAAAGAGTATATTAATCAAGAAAAAGAAAAGTTTTATCTTGAAGAGCATGAAATAATAGAACATCTTATAAATAAATATGGTACTGAATATAATAAGATTTATAAAATAATGGAAATTTCAAGCTCCATGAAAGAAAAAATATCTAACTTAAGTATAGATTCTAAATGTTATAGAGCAGAGATTTTATATTTTGTTTATTTTGAAATGGCAACAAGCTTAAAAGACATAATGACAAGAAGAACAAGAATATTAATTCAAGATGATAATCAAGGAATTAAAGCTATGGAAGAAATTGGGAATTTAATGGCTTGTTGTATGGCTGATTTTTATTCATGGGAAGAAGAATATAAACAAAGATGGCTTTCTCAACAAATAAGAGATTATGAAAGAGAAGTTGAAAAAACAAATTCAGGTATAGATAAAAAAGACTCTTTAGTTTCAAAGTAAAGTTATGATTTGTTTTAATTTATTAGGCGAAGAAAAAACAGTTCTTTTAGGTGAGATAATTGCTAAAAACATAAATGCTCCTATATTAATTTATTTAAAAGGAGATTTAGGAGCAGGTAAAACTCACTTATCAAAAGGAATTGCAAAGGGATTAGGAATTGAAGAAGAAATAACTAGCCCAACGTTTACTCTAATCAATGAGTATGAAATAAATGATTTAAAATTCTACCATCTTGATTTATATAGATTAGATAGTTTGAATCAAATATTAGATTTAGGTATAGAAGACTTTATAGATAATGATAATAGTATAGTTTTGATTGAATGGGCTGAAAAATTAGGAAACTATAAACTATCTTCTAATTTAATAGAAATAGAAGTTATACACAAAGATAATAGTAGAGATTTTATAATAGATACTAAAGAAGATAAATATAAAGATATATTAGAAGGAATAAATAAAATTGTTAGTTCTTGGAATTAATACCTGTGAAAATGGATATTTAAGTGTTTCTATTTCAGAAGATGATAAAATAATTGATTCTATTGAAAAATATACAAAAAAAACAGAAGAAACAGTTAATCTTATTTACGAATTATTTAAAAAATTAGACTTAAATCCTGAACAACTAATTTCTATAGGTTTAATTACAGGGCCGGGGGGATATACAGGAATAAGAGCTGGTTTATCTGTTGCAAAAACAATGTCACAATTATTAGATATTCCTTTAATTGGTTTTAGTAAAGCAGAAGCATATATTTATAGTTTTAATTCTAATGAATTAGTTTGCCCTCTTATAGATGTAAAAAGAGATGAAGTTTATACTTGTATAGGTAAAATCAATGAAGATCGTATTGAATATATATTAGAACCTTGTGTAATAGAATTAAATAAGATATCAGAAATATTAAAAAACTCAAATGAAAAAGTATTAGTTTTAAGCTCTGAGATTCTAAGTTTGAAAGATAAAAATGATTTTGATATTAATAAAATTATAGTGGATTTGGATTTTAAAATAAATTCTCAAGAAATCTGTAAAATAACTTATGACTCTTTAAAAAAGAATAAAATAACAAAATATTATGATATTTTACCTATATATGCCAGAGAGGCAATTTAATACTAATTTTATAATAATAAATCTAAATTATTCTATTATATAAAATCTATAGAATATGACTTTTTAGTTTTTATATTAGACTTTTATTACTTAATAAATTATTTTGTTTAGTAAAATGAAAAGTTGAACCTTGGTTTTCTATAGGTTTTAACCATATATTACCACCACATTGATTAATAATCTTTTTACATATAGTTAAACCTATGCCTGTCCCAGAATACTCATTTTTAGTATGTAATTTTTGAAATATTATATTCCATAAAATCACTCGGTTTAACTATATAACAATTTTATAAACCTTAGCAATATCTGTTTCTGTTTTTGAAGAAGTTAAAACAACTATTTATATTACAACAATTCTTTTAAAGCTTGTTCAAGTTGTTCTTTATTTGGTGCAGCACCATGAAACTCTAAGTTATTTTCCATAAATGATACACCTTTACCTTTAATTGTATTAGCAATTATTACAGTAGGTTTTCCTTTTGTTTCTTCTGCCTTTTTGTATGCATCTAAAATATCATTCATATTATGACCATCAATCTCTATTACTTCCCATCCAAAAGCTTTCCATTTATCAGCTAAAGGATCAAGAGGCATAATCTGATTTACCCACCCATCAAGTTGTTGTTTATTATAGTCAACTATAACAACTAAGTTATCAACTTTTTTATGACCACAATACAATGCTGCTTCCCATATCTGACCTTCATCAAGTTCTCCATCACCTGTTAAAACGTAAGTTCTATAACTTTTTCCTTTAAGTTTTGCTCCTTCTGCTAGACCAACACCAATAGACAAGCCTTGACCAAGGGAACCTGTTGAAGCTTCAATACCAGGTAATTTACGTACTTCTGGATGTCCTTGTATTCTTGAATTTATTTGTCTTAATGTTTTTAATTCTTCATAAGGAAAATATCCTGTACGAGCCATACAGCTATATAAAACAGGACAAGCATGACCTTTACTTAAAATAAATCTATCTCTATCTTCCCAATTAGGGTTTTTAGGATCATGTTTTAAAACATTAAAATATAATGCTGTAACTAAATCTGTTGCTGATAAAGAACCTCCAGGGTGTCCTGAATTAACATTTGCAATCATTTCTACTATGTCACGTCTTACATTTACAGCCATTTTTACTAATTCTTCAGATGAAAGTTTTTTATTCAATGTTTCAGATGCCACTATTTTTCTCTCCTTAACTTAGTTATTAAAACAAGTGTAGTATATCATTAAATAGCTTAGACTTATATTTTTACTTAATTATTTCTCTCAAAGCAAATTTATTTTTTTATTATAAAATTATTTAAGACCAGTTGAACCAAATCCACCTTCACCTCTGGAACTAGTATTTATATCCTCTACTTCTTCAACTTCAACTCTTATAACAGGTTGTATAACCATTTGAGCAATTTTTTCACCTTTATTTATTTTATAATCTTCTTTTCCATGATTTATTAAAATAATGCAGATTTCACCTGTATATCCTTCATCTATAGTTCCTGGGGTATTTAAGACTGTAACAGAGTTTTTTAGAGCAATTCCACTTTTAGGTCTTATTTGAGCTTCTGTATTAGGTGGTAATTCAATTTTTAATCCTGTTTTAACTAAAGAAGTTTCACTAGGTTTTATAGTAATATCTTCTATTGAAAATACATCCATTCCTGAATCTGTACTATGTATATACTTAGGAAGTATTGCATCTTCACTAATTCTTTTAACTTTTAATTTCATTTTTATTTTATTATTTAAACTTACATATATAATTCAATGTGAGTATATTATCAGATTGTAGTTGTAAAATAATTATTTTTATGAAAAATATAAATTTAAGTTTTTTATAATAAATTTCCTATATATCTGAGTAAGATTATTTAAACTAATGATTTTTGGAGATTATTTTTAATGTCTGTGCAGACTGAGAGAAAGCCTGAATGGTTGAAGATTAGACCTCCTGCTGGAGAAGTCTATAAAAAAATAAAAGGTATGCTGAAAGAATTAGAGCTACATACTGTATGTGAAGAAGCACATTGTCCAAATGTTCATGACTGCTGGGCTGGTGGGACTGCTACATTTATGCTTTTAGGTGATACTTGTACTAGAGGTTGCAGATTTTGTGCTGTAAAAACGGGTAATCCCAAAGGTATTGTTGATATAGATGAACCTATTAAAGTTGCAGGAGCTATTCATAAACTAGCATTAGATTATGTTGTTATCACTTCTGTTGATAGGGATGATCTTGATGATGGTGGGTCTAATCATTTTGCAGAAACTATAAGAGAAATAAAAAAAGGTGAGAAACATATTATTACAGAAGTTTTAATTTCGGACTTTAAAGGCGATCCTATAGCTCTAAAAAATATTGTTGATGCAAAACCAGAAGTAATTGCTCATAATATAGAAACAGTTGAAAGGTTAAGCCCTAAAGTAAGGGATAAGAGAGCAACATATAAACAATCTATAGAGTTGTTAGCTAGAGTAAAAGAATTAGATTCTACTATTTTAACAAAGTCCTCCATAATGCTTGGTTTAGGAGAATCAGAAGAAGAAACTCTTAAGGCAATGCAAGATCTAAGAGCAATAGATGTGGATATTTTAACTTTAGGTCAGTACTTAAGACCAACAAAAAAACATTTACCTGTAATTGAATATATAAGTCCAGAAAAATTTAATTACTTAGCTAAAGTAGGAGAAGAAATGGGGTTTATATATGTAGCTTCAGGACCTTTAGTTAGAAGTTCGTTTAAAGCAGCTGATTATTTTAAAATAAATGATATTTTAAATAAGAAGTTTAAATAGTAAAATAGTTTATTAGGATACTGATTCTATATGTTTTGTGAAAATGCAAAATTAAGTATAATAGTTTCATTAGTTTTCAATAATCTTATATTTTAAAACAAATAAAGGATATAGATGAAAAAATATAATATATTACTCTTATCTAGTTTTTTTATAGCTTTATCAATTAACTACACTTCTTTTTCTAAAGAAAAGATCATAAGTATTAATAACGATAATCTTTATCCAGAAAAAACAATGAAACGTGATGCATTAGATGCTTATGAGTCAAAAAACTATGCAAAAGCAAAATTACTATATGAGAAACTAATTAAAAAATCACCTGATAACTACTATTATCACTTTAATTTAGCTAATTCTCTTTTCATGAATAAAGATTATAAAAATGCTTTTGACAAATATATATATGTAATTAAGAAGTCTGATAATGAAGAATATGTTATAGAGTCAACAAAAAAACTAAAAGAGATAATTAAAGTTTTAAAAAATAATCTTAAAAATAAAAAAGAAAATGTAATTGTTAAAAATACAATGTATGTAAATGATGAAGCTGATAAATATTATATATGTAATGAATCAGATCCAACTATCTTTACAGATGAAGAAGATAATACATTTAGACGATGGGAAAAAGAAGATTTACCTTTAAAAATTTATATATCTAAAATACCTGACTCATATAATGTTGAGAACCCTGAAAAATATTATGAATGGTTTAAAAAATCAATTGATAGATGGAGAGATAAAATTCCAAATTCAATTAGTTATTCCTATGTGGATAATGAATCAAAAGCAAATATAATAGTTAATTGGAAAAATTATTTTAATAGTTCTGTATGGGGAGAGGCTCAATTACCTTTAATTGATCCTAATAAGAATAAAAGACTAAGTATAATAAACCTTGCTGTTAGAGCTAAGCTTTCTAATGGTGAATTTCCATTTAGTGAGCCTGAATTTGTTCAAATCGTTACTCATGAGTTTGGACATACATTAGGGTTAGCTCATAGCTATCCTTCTGCTGGTAATGATGATATTATGTATCCACAATATAGAACTAGGATTCCTGGTAACGAACCAGATATAACACAAAGAGATATAAATACAATTAAAATATTATACTCTTTAGATAAAAATATAAATTATAAATGTAAGTAAATGAGCAAATATCTTATAACTTTTATAATAATTACAGCTATTATTCACATAAGAGCAAAGTATAAAGATTTAAAGCTACAAGAATATATTTTTAAACCTCTTACTACATCTCTTATAATTTTAATCGCATTACAAGCAAATCCAAGTGAATACAAAAATCACATAATTATAGGATTAATATTCTCTCTTTTTGGTGATATTTTTATAATGCTATCAGAAGATAAATTTATATTTGGTCTTGTAAGTTTTCTTATTGCTCATATAATTTATATTTATGCTTTTTTACATGGTAATAATTTTATAATACCTTTTTATCTTATTATTCCATTTCTCATTTTTGGTATGACTATGTATTCATATCTTTATAAGTCTCTTAATGAGCTAAAAGCTCCTGTTTTTATTTATGTCTCTATTATTTTAATAATGGGTGTTTCAGCCCTAAACTTATGGTATTTAAAACATGATAATTATTCTTTATATGCTTTTATTGGATCTTTATTTTTTATAGTTTCAGATAGTATATTAGCAGTAGATAAATTTAAAAAACCAATGTATTACGCTCAACTATCCCTATTAAGTACTTATTATATTTCTCAAACTCTTATAGCTTTATCAATTAAATAAATATAATGGAAGAATTTAACCTCTTAAATTATCAAATTTTTCATTATATCCTGTAAGCTCAACATAACCTTTTCCTGAGTTTGTGCCTCTTACTTTAACTGCACCTTCCCAATAAGCAAAAGTAATATTTAATTCTTGATTATTAATAAAAGGCTCTATTTCAAGATTAATATTATATTTAGGTATATTTAATTCCCACTTTGCTGGATATCTAACATTTGTGCTTGGGCTTTTCCAATAGTCTAAAACTTTAATTTCAAAATCATTTTTCTTTAAGCTAATAATATTTCCTTTTTTATCAATTAATGAACCTGATGAAAAATCATCAATACCCCCGTTCTTTAATCTTAACTGGTATAACATTAATTCTCTATTATCATTTAATTGTAAAGAAAACCAATCCCAGCCAGATTGTTCTTTACTTAAAGCACTTGTACTCCATTCTCTATCTAACCATGATAAGCCTTTTACTGTAAATTCCTCATTATTAATATAAATATTACCTGTTGTATCTAATCTAGTTAAGGAATAGTAGTAAGATGCATTATTTTTACTTTTTTTACTTAAGCCTTCATCTCCTTGTAAAACAATAGGTTTTAAGTTTTTTACTTTTAAATCAATTTTTACAGGTAAGTTTTCAGCTTTTAAATTAACATATCCATCTTTATCTTCTTTAATTTCCCAATCTTCTAACCATACATGAAATGGTTTTGATTCTACCCCTGATAATTTAGAAGCATCTCTTGAGTATTTTTCACTATAATAAAATTTATTATTTTTTATATCACTTACAGTAAAATGTGCAAAATATATATTATTTGTTTTCCATTTAGATTCTCTATTTGAGTTATTATTAGCTTTTAAAGCTCTCCTAAATATTGTTAGTTGAAAACCGTAGTTATTTTTATTAGTGTCTTCTAGATTTCCTGTATAGTACCACCATTCAGTTTGAAAGTTTGGATGGCTACCTGAATCTTTAGGGAACTCAAACTTAATCTTTTTATCTGCCTTACTAAAGCCTTCTAAACCTTCATTATTTGATAAAGCAGAAGTAACACTAGCACTTACTTTTATCTCTTTAGAGTTTTTATTAAATAAGTAAAAACTTAAACTAAAGATTATAAATGTCGTTATTGTTCCAAAAAATATTTTTTTCATTAAGTTTAAAACATAAAATAATACATTTTTATATATTAATCTATTAGATTTATTTATCATAAAACAAACTAATGAATTTAATATGAGATTATGAAGAGCTTCAAAAAGTTTTATTTCTGAGAAAGACATAATTTAAGTACTGTTTTGTGTATTTCAAGCTCTGTAGATAAACTTATAAAAGATAATAAATTACTAAAATATTTAATAATATGATATTTTATATATAAATAGGTTATTTATAACTAAATTTAAGAATTAAATAATAATAATCATTAATATACTTCTAAGCATCTATCTTAATCATATAAATACATCTTTATTTATGTAATTAAAACTTTATTTTTCTATTGTTTACAAAAAGTGCTGGTACATCTTATTTTTTACAGATGGTTAAATTTTAGGCTTTCAGGTTTTATAAAATTACTCATATGACATATTTTCAAAATATATTCCTAAGTTACCTCTATTATTAAAGTTTTCCATAGGATTTTTAACATTTATTTTCTTAGCTTCTAAAATCATTTGTTTACCTATAGAGAACTTTGCTATATTTCCAATATTATATAAATCACCTTGATCAACTTCATAAAGTCTAATTAAAAAACCAACTATCCACTGATATTCGGCATCCAATTTAAATTTTTCTTTTGTTTCTTCATAAAGCAGTTTAAATTTATATCTTAAATCATCAAGTGATAAATTATGTTTTATTATTCCATCTTCAATTATTAAGTACCAATATGTAAATATTAACCTTAAAATAGTTTCTTTTTCATTAGGATAATTTTTATATCTAATCTCAAGCTCTTTAATAGCTTCTTCCCAATTCTCATTTATTTCTAATGTATGTATTTCATCTAATGTTTTCATATAATAAAACCTTTAAGGAATAAACATAGTAGATATATCAAGAATCCCATTATCATAATTACCTCTAACAACAATTTCAACACCTAAAGAAGCAACACTAACTCTAATACCTGTTGTACCAGTTATAGGATCTATATAATTCCTTGGTATTATTCCAGATTTGAGATTACAAAAATTTATACTATCTATAGTTTGTTTAATAATACTTTGAGGACTAATACCTGAATTTATTAATGTATCAAATTTATGCTTAACTAAGTTTTTCTTACCAAAAATATGCTCTATATCTTTAATCTCACTTGAGCTGATATAACTATCATTTCTAATATCATTAATATGTTTAGCTCTAAAATTTCCAGTTATAGCATTTACAGTAAAATCTACATCAGTTAAGTATCTAATAACACCACCAAAAGTAGTTGTTATATAATCCCCTGTCGGTAAAGTGAGCAAAGCATCAGAAATATCAACAATTTTAATAACAGCATTAGCATTAAAATCATAATCCAGTAAAGTATATGAAATAGGCTTCATATAAAGAGTTCCTGAACCCAATCGTCTAACACCAACTGTAGTTTTACCACTTATAAAAACAGGTGCTACAGGAATTTTTATCCTAGCTTTTAAACCCTTACAAGGAATACCAGTTATCAAGAAATCATTTGAAGATGGACTAGCTTTTATAGAAAAAGAATTAGAAGTTTTGACTAAATCTTCAGAAATCAATGAAACTTCTGTTTTAACACCATCTAATAAATTATTGAAATTATTTTTAATTTTATCTTTAGCAATTATTTTAATAATACCTTGTGATAAAGAATCTGTTATATCAATTTGATTTTTATTATTTTTACTTATAGTTTTATTAATAGTATATTTAATAGAACTACCAGATTTAGATATAGTACCACCTAAGGATGAGTCAGAAACAATCATATCAATAGAATCATTATCAAGACCAGAACTAACACCATTAACTTGTGGTTCTTTTAATATAGCCTCTAAAGTAATATTAGTATCAGTTTCTTGAATATCAAGATTTTCAATTTCAGGAGAGGTATTATCAATCTTGATGGATTTAGACTTAGATGATGAACCAGATGGGGATGATAATTCAACAGTATAATTTCCATCAACCATAAATGAACCATCAGAACAAGTACCATTCCAACTAACACCATTTTGATTACCATTACCTAACTTAGTCCATGTACATGGTTCACCCTGTGTAGTAGTACCATCTGCATTAATAATATCAGGTTTTTTACCATTAACTTTAAGTTCCCATTCACTAGAAGCAATAACATCAAATTTAATATCATCTAAATATCCATCAGCAGTTTTAGGAGATATAAATTCTTGTTCTTCTGGTACTTTCTTTAAATCAAGTTCATGTTTAACTTCAAGTGTATCAGTAAGCTTATTATCAGGGTCATCATTAAAATATGCTTCAGCATTATAGATACCTTCAGGTAAACCATCACCATTGAAAGATATTTGTTGTTGTCCAGAACCTGTATAAACTTTTTCAGTAGAATCTTTTTTAACTTTAATAGTCCATGCATCACTTCCATCTGGATTAATATTAAGAATGTTTATTCCTTCAGATGGTGTTGATATATTAAAAGCCAAACATCTTTGAGGTATACTAGTTTCACCATATATGGATGAATATTTTGTAGTCTTAGGTATATTTGAAGCCCCATGATAACTTGACATATTAGGTTGATTATCATAGACATAATATGAGCCATTAACTATTATTTTGCTATTTGTAAATCTTCCAGTTAAGTTAGCTTCTTCATAAGCATCAATATTCCAAGCAGAATAATCAGCTCTTTTATTTAATGTAAATGTAGTTCCTTCTTTAACTCTCCTCATTGGTATATTACCATAACCAGTAACACCAGCTCCAGATGATAATCTAGTAAATCCGAATGTATAATCAATAGAAGTACTATTAAAATTAAAAACCCATCCAATATTAGGATAAACAGGATTAGGAAAAGTACTTGTATCAATAGATGTGTTTTTAGTTTCTTCTTTAAAAATAGTAATCCATCCAGCAAAACTAGGACAATAACAGTCTAGCTCAGCAGTAGCAAAAGTATTAATATTATAATAATGATCACCAACAGGATATTTTGACTCAACATCAGCAGTAAAAGATACACCACCAACTCCTTGATAAGGGCTAAGAGTACAAATTTTATTATTTTTTACTGAAAAATTCTTTTTTTCAGTACTTAATTTGTTTTTATCACTAATATTTTCATTATTTATTTTTTTAATATAAGTGTTAGGAGGAGAACAAGCAGTAATAATAGTAAAGATAGATAGAAACAACATACAAACATTTCTAAAATCTTTTTTCATAAGCTTAAACCTCTAACAACAATTAATCTGAATAAATTAGATATGTAAAATGTCCATTAAAAGCACAATTAAACAAAAGAATAACTAAAACCAAAATAGAATAATTTTAATGTATTGAGGAATAAGAATAATAAAACAATACAATCAAAACCTTTTTACCTAGTGTAGATATAGAGATATAGTAAAAAGTGATAAGTAAGAAGTAAAAAGATAAACACTTTTAATCTATAACTTAATCAAATCAAACTTTATTATTAAAATAACCTAATTTAGGTTACTTTAAATCTACATAACAAACATAATAGTAAAACAAATAAATTAATAATTCAAGTTAAAATTAAGTTAAATATGAGAATAGAAAAGATATTACAAAACAGAATCATCTATATCTATATCTATATCTATATCTATGTCTAAAATATTATAATATTTATTCTTTGGTTTAATAATATTATATCCTATTTCTTTATTATCAATTATCTTAATATCCATATTTTCAGATCCAATATTTGTATTATTAGAAATATTTTCAAAAGAGTTATTTTGTATAGAATCAAACTTAGATTTAAAAATAGTTTTTAACCTATCAAAATCTAATATTAGAGCTTCTGTTTCAATACCTAAAGGTTGTTTAATTCCATCACCAAAATCAACACCACCACCTGCATTAAGCCATTTAGTTAATTTAGTTTGGTCTGCTGGACTTGTTATAGGTATTTGATCTGTAACATGAGGTAATTCTTCTTTTGTAAAACTATCAGGAGTAAGTAAATGAGAAATAGAAACTATATTTTTAATTCCTTCATATTTTAATTGATTAGTTTTTTAATAAAGAATATTGCTTCTTCATAATTACTTATTAATTTCTCTGCTTGAGCTTGTTTTATCTTTTCTAATAAAATACCTATATTTTTACTCGGTTTTAAGTTAAAATATTCCATTATTTGACTACCATTAATAATATCAGGAGGATTGGACAGTAATTTATCATTAATATAATATTCTAAAACCTCTTTAATTTTTTCCTTTTCTTCTGAGAAAATATAAGAAAGTAATAAAATGCTTATAGTTTCATTTTTAGTATATTTAAAAAATAAATATAGTTCTGTTCTACTTAAGTTTATATTATTTATATATTCTAAATTTAGTAAGTGCTTAACAGTATTAATAATAAACCTTTGTTCTAAAGCACTAAATGTAAAAATTCTAAGATACTTTTCTAGTTCTAATAAATAATTATCATTTGAAAGATTAATATTTTTTAATTGTCTAAATATTAGAGCAAACTTTAAACATTGTAAGTTAGTTCTATTTAATATAATTATGTTTTGTAAGTAATACTTTATTTCTTTATATGATTGAAAATTATATTCTAAATTTTCAAGTAATAATTCTAATTGCTTAATATTATCTGAAATATCGTCTTGATTAAATATAAAATTATCAAAAATACTAAAAAATAATCCTGACTCAAACATTAATTTAAAACTTTCATTTGATATATTAAAAGCTAACATATCATATAATTCTTTTAAAACTCTTTCTTTTGCTATATTTTTAATTTTAATATGTGCATTTTTAATGGTTTCTAGAGTATTAGAACTAATTTTAAAATTAAATTTTGTAGAGAATCTAAATGCACGTAACATCCTTAATGGATCATCAGATAGATTTGTTTTTTTATATGTTTGTATTACATTATTTTTTAAGTCTATCAAACCATTAGATGGGTCTATATAATATTTTAAATCAATAGGCTTATGATTTATTATGCTTTGATAGTTTTCATTATTAATATTGATGGCTATTGAGTTTATGGTTAGATCTCTTAATTCAAGATCATTTATTATATTTTCACCGATAATTTTTGCAATATCAAAATTAAATAATTTGCCTTCGATATTCCAAACTACTCTTATTGTCTCTCTTTCATGATCTAAAATAAAGAAAGAACCTTTTGTTTTATTTGCAAGTTCTTTACCTATAGAAATAGTGTTATTTTTAATTACAAAATCATAATCATAACAATCCACTTTTAATAAATAATCTCTTACAGAACCACCAACTAGATATAATTCATTGGTAAGAGAAATAAGAATTTGAAAATAAGTATTAATAGACATTTTAAAACCTTTGTTAAAAGCCGATAAGGGGAATCGAACCCCTGACCTGCTGTTTACGAGACAGCTACTCTACCAACTGAGCTATATCGGCAAATTTAAATCAAGTAAATTTTAAAGCTTTTTCTCTACATTAATACTTTGAGATTGCTTAAGATTCATTTGCTTTTTCATTTCTTCAAGTTCGTTTTGTGCTGTTGCATTTGCTGTTTTTGCTTTAATATTCTTAAGCTTATTATCTAAACTACCTGAATTAATTTCTTTGGCTATATCAACTTCTGCTTCAAGCTTATGTATACTATCTCTAACTCCATTAAGAGCTTTTACATCAGCATCAACTGTAAGATTTGAAAGTTGTTCTTGAATCTTTTTCTGTGCCATTGCATTTTCTCTTTTAGCTAACATTGAATCTTTTTCAGCTTTAAGCTTTTCAATTTCACCTTGAAATGTAATAAGACTTGTTTTTGCATCTTCTGCTTGTTGGCTAACTTTATCTAATTCAGATTTAATTCTGTCAATATCAGCAGTTAGAGAATTTTTTTGTTCTATTAAAACTAATGAAACCTCATCATCTCCTTCTTGAACAGCTATAGGTAATTGTTGTTGAACTTCTTTAAGTTTAGCCATTTTTTCTTCTAACTCTTTTTGAAGTTTATTTCTTAAATAAACAATACCAGATACAGCTTTCATTAGTTTTTGGTATTGTTGGACTCTTTGATTAATTGCAGACTCATAAACAATTTCAGGATTTTTATTTTCTAAACCTTCAACAAATAGACTTAAGAAACCTTTCCAAAGATTAGAAACTCTTGCAAAAAAACTCATTTAAATTCCCCTTTTGGCAAATTTATTTTTTATAACATTAGATTTACTTTTCTTATATATTATCAATAATCCAAGTTTTATCTATTAAATAAACATATATTTATTTTGTAATAATTATACAACAATTTATAATTTAAAACTCAGTGTTTTTATAAGATTCTTTTAATCAGGAATAAAAGCTTTTTCTCCTGCAATACCTGTTCCAAATATTGCAAAATCATATTTAGAAGGGTCTTCTGGATCAAATTCTTTTAATCTGTCTGTTATTTCTTCTGCTGTTTTCCAATCATCTTGTTTTCTTGATGTCAAACCTAAATCTCTTGATATTTTTGACACATGAAAATCTAAAGGAATTAAAAGCATTGAGGCAGGAACCTCTGTCCATAAACCTAAATCTACATCATCCTTTCTTACAATCCATCTTAAAAACATATTTAATCTTTTACAAGCACTACCTTTTTCAGGGTTTGGTAATAATGCTTTTACAGTATTTGGAATAGGATTCATATCAGGGTTTGGAGGAGCTTCCATTGAAAAAATAACATTAGTAAAATGTATCAAAGCTTGTTTAACATTTTTATGCTTTTTTGCATCTAAACCTTCTAAAAATAAAGCTTTTAGAGAGCCATATTTATGTAAAACTTGTTTTAAAAGATAAATAATACAAACAATTTCTGTTCCTAAAATATTTCTATAGGCAAAATGTTGAAATGTTGAAAATCTAGGTGATTGTGTTTCATAATCAAAATTATATATAAAATTATATGGATCTTTATCCATTAGCTTTTCAAGTTTTTCAAGATTCTCAACTATTTTAGTTCTTTTACCTTGTGCCATCATAGCAGCTATAAAAGCCATTATTTCTATATCTTTAGGATCTTTATATCTATGTGGAAATCTAATTGGATCATTTGTGATAAAGCTTGGATTTTTATATTTTTCTACTAAAGAATCAAGATAGATATGGAGTTTAGACTTTTCTTTAGATATTTTTTGTATTTCTGTTTTTTCATCTTTTTTAGATTCTATAGTATTAGGTTCTATTTGTTTTTCTTGAGCTAAATTATTATCTATTACTTCACTTTTTTTGTCTTCTGTTTGTTCAATAACAGAAAAAATATCCATTTGTTTCATTTGTATTCCTAATACTAATATCTAAAGATAAATAAAATCTTATCATAAACTAAGATTTACTATTTAAAATTTATAATAAAGAATATATTAAGTTTTAGATAAAAAAAAGACCCCATTTCTGAGGTCTTTTTTTTATCTATATTCTTTCATTATGTCATTAAGCTGTTCTTGACTGTGTTTTAAGTCTTCAGCATGAATAGCATAAAGTGGCTTTTTGTGTAGATTAAGAGTTGCATTAAGATCTTGTTTAGCAGGATTAAAGTATAATAAACCTGTAAGAATTATTCCATCTTTTTTAGCTGCTTCAATTGCTTGTAATGCTTCCATTTTATTGGTTGCATCAAACTCTCTCTCAATTTTCTTTAATCTAATTCTTGAACCATCATGTAGCTCAACCTCTTTTGTTGTTCCTTCTTCATAATCAACTTTGATTTCCTCTGATGGGTGAACAACACCTAATTCACTACCTGGTACAAATTCATAGTCATGAATTCTTTTATCATGATCTTTTACATAGTTATAGCTTTTTGTTGAACCATCATGATTATTAAATGTTACACATGGACTGATTACATCAAGTAATGCTAAACCTTTATGCATAATACCACCTTTTAAAAGAGGTACTAATTGTTTAGGATCTCCTGCAAATGATCTTACTACGTATCCACAACCTAATTCAATTGCCATTACACATGGATCTAAAGGCTCGTTAAGATTTACTGCACCATGTTTAAGTTTAGAACCATAATCAGATGTAGCTGAAAATTGACCTTTGGTAAGACCATAAACACCATTATTTTCAATTACATAAACCATATCTAGGTTTCTTCTAATGATATGTACAAATTGACCAGCACCAATATTTCCTGTATCTCCATCACCACTAACAGCAACCATAACTAAATCTTTATTTGCTAATTTAGCCCCTGTTGCAACTGAAGGCATACGTCCATGAACAGAGTTAAAACCATGTGATTTACTTAAAAAGTAAGCTGGTGTTTTACTTGAGCAACCAATACCACTCATTTTTGCTACTGAGTGAGGATCTACACCAAGATCATAAAAAGCTGTGATTAAGTGACTTGTTATAGAGTCATGACCACAACCTGAACAAAGAGTTGATACTGCACCTCTATATTCTTCTTTGGATAAACCAATTTTATTTGTTTTTACTGCAGGTGAACTCATAATTTACACTGTTACCCTTTCCTGAGCTAAAATACCATTAACGATTGCTAATGCACTAAGTGGCATACCATCATAATTTAAAACAGACTTAAGTTTTTTATCTCCATCTCTATATTCCATAAGTAATATTTTGAGGAATTGTGCATCTCTATTTTGTTCTACTACATAAACTACATCGTTATTTTTAATGAATTCTTGAATTTCATCAACAAGAGGTAATGCTTTTACAAGTAAATAATTTGTTTTAACTCCATGACTGTTTAGAATATCTCTTGCTTCTTGCATTGGTGAATTACTTGAACCAAAAGCAATAATACCAACTTTTGCTCCACTCATATTATCTAAAACAGGTTGTGGAACAAATTGTTTAGCTGTGTCATATTTTTTATTAAGTCTATCTACATTACGTTTATAATCATCTGGTCTTTCTGAATAACCAGCTTTTTCATTATGACCTGAACCTCTTGTAAAGAAACCAGCTAATGGATGTTTTGTTCCAGGTAATGTTCTATAAGGAATTCCATCTCCATCAACATCTCTATATCTTTCAAACTTACCAACTTTTTCAAGATCTTCAGCGTTTAATACTTTTCCTCTATCATAATCAGCAGGATTAAATTTAAACTCATCACACATCCAGTTATTCATACCAAGATCTAAATCACTTAATACAAATACAGGAGTTTGAAATTTTTCAGCTAAATCAAAAGCTTTACCAGCAAAACTAAAACATTCTTCAACTGAACTTGGCATTAAAACAATATGTTTTGTGTCACCATGACTTAAAGTATAAGCCGACATAATATCACCTTGACAAGTTCTTGTTGGTAAACCTGTACTTGGTCCTAATCTTTGAATATCCCAAATTACAGCAGGTATTTCTGCATAGTAACCCAAACCAACAAATTCTGCCATTAATGAAATTCCAGGCCCTGATGTTGAGGTTACAGATCTTGCTCCAGCCCAACTTGAACCAAGAAGCATACCTACAGCAGCTAACTCATCTTCGGCTTGGATTTCAGCAAAAGCTGAAACTCCATTTTCATCAACTCTATGTTCTTTAGCATAGGAAATTAAAGTTTCACAAAAACTTGATGATGGTGTAATAGGATACCATGTACAAACTGTACAACCTGAAAATAATGAACCTAAAGCACCAGCTGAGTTTCCATCAATAAGAATTCTTCCTTGGTTTTTATCCATTTTTTCAACAAAATATTTATCTTTTTTAGTAAAATTATCTCTAAAGTATTTAGCTCCGATTTCAAATGCTTGAACATTTACATCTACAGCTTTTGCTTTACCTTTAAAGTTATCGCTAATTGCTTGTTTTACAATATCTTGATCTAAATTTATAAGTTCTGTAACAAAACCAACATAAAGCATATTAGTTAATAGTTTTCTAAGCTTAATATCTGTAAAGTTCTCTCTTGCTAATGTATTGAAAGGAACAGGATAGAGAGCAACATCATCTCTCATTGAACTTTCACTTACTTTAAGATCTGAATTATATATAATTACTCCACCTGGAATAACATTTTTAAAATCTTCATCAATTGTGTCTTGATTCATTGCTATAACTATGTCTGTATCACTTTTTCTACCAACATAGCCATGTTTATTTGCTCTAATAATAAACCAAGTAGGTAAACCTGCAATATTAGAAGGAAATACATTTTTTCCACCTACAGGAATTCCCATTCTAAAAAGGGTCTTAATAATAATATTATTTGAAGACTGACTTCCTGAACCGTTCACTGTAGCAACCTGAATACATAGGTCGTTTACAATTTTTTCTTCACTCACGACTGTAACAATCCTTTTTTTTTATTCATCTTATGATTTTATCGCTTATACAGTTTAAGACAAGCTTGTTGTAATTTCAAGAAAAAATACTTTTATTGACATTTTATTTAATATTTAATTAAGATATTTTTATTTGTTTTTATATACAAAAGTCTAAAAATAATAAAAGTATTTCGATATAGGTTTTTAACTATGAAAAAAATCTTCTTTTAGTATTTTGTTTGTTTTTGATATCATCATATACAAATTATAACTCAATTAATAATTTTGATTTAAATAATACTCAAGATACACAAGCTAAAAAATATTTTTATTCTTATTAGGTTTTTTATGTAATTTTTAGAACTTTATTTATTAAATAATATAATTATATGTTTTAATTTCGTAAGTTAAATTTATAAATAGTTTTTAGGAGTTTTAAATATGAAAACACGTGCAGCTGTGGCATGGGAAGCAGGTAAACCATTAGATATAGAAGAAGTTGATTTAGAATCTCCAAAAGAAGGAGAAGTTCTATTAAAAATGGTTGCAACAGGTGTTTGTCATACTGATGCTTACACATTATCAGGCTCAGATCCTGAAGGTGTTTTTCCATCAATTTTGGGGCATGAAGGTGGAGCAATTGTTGCTGAAGTTGGAAAAGGAGTAACATCTGTTAAACAAGGTGATCATGTAATACCTCTTTATACTCCAGAGTGTGGAAAATGTAAATTTTGTTTATCTGGTAAAACAAATCTTTGTCAAGCAATAAGAGCTACACAGGGAAAAGGATTAATGCCTGATGGAACATCTAGATTTTCATATAAAGGAAAGCCAATTTTTCATTATATGGGTACTTCTACATTTTCCGAATACACAGTTTTACCTGAAATTTCTGTTGCAAAAATAAGTGAAAAAGCACCTCTTGAAAAAGTTTGTTTATTAGGTTGTGGTGTTACAACAGGTATAGGTGCAGTTCTTAATACAGCAAAAGTTGAAGAAGGAGCAACCGTTGCTGTTTTTGGATTAGGTGGAATTGGTCTTAGTGCAATTCAAGGAGCTGTTATAGCTAAAGCATCAAAGATAATAGCAGTTGATATTAACCCATCAAAATTTGAAATGGCAAAACTATTTGGAGCTACAGATTTTGTTAACCCTAAAGACTATGATAGACCAATTCAAGAAGTTATTATTGAATTAACAGATGGTGGTGTTGATTACTCATTTGAATGTGTTGGTAATGTTGAGTTAATGCGTTCTGCTCTTGAGTGTTGTCATAAAGGTTGGGGTGTTTCAACCATTATTGGAGTTGCTGGAGCTGGTCAAGAAATTAAAACAAGACCATTTCAATTAGTTACAGGTAGAGTATGGAAAGGAAGTGCTTTTGGAGGAGTAAAAGGTAGAAGTGAATTACCTTCATATGTTGATAAATACATGGAAGGGAAAATAAAAGTTGATGAAATGATTACTTATACTATGCCTTTGGAAAAAATAAATGATGCTTTTGACCTAATGCATGAAGGAAAAAGTATTCGTTCTGTAATATTATTCTAAAAGGAGTAATTATGTCTCAGTTAAAAAAAATAAGTTCTGTAAAATCTTTTGATGGATGGGTTCAAACATATTCTCATAGTTCAAAATCTTGTAATTGTGATATGACATTTTCTATTTATTTACCACCAGAAGTTGAGTTATCTAAAGTACCTGTATTATATTGGTTATCTGGATTAACTTGTACTAATGAAAATTTTATGATTAAATCAGGTTTTCAAAAATATGCATCTGAACTTGGAATTGCTGTTGTCACAGCAGACACCTCTCCTAGAGGAGCTAATATTGAAGGTGAAAATGAGAGCTGGGATTTTGGAACAGGTGCAGGATTCTATGTTGATTCATTAGAAAAACCTTGGTCTGATTATTATAATATGTACAGCTATATATTAAATGAACTTCCTGAACTAATAGAAGATAATTTTAATGTAAATGATAAAAAATCTATATTTGGTCATTCTATGGGTGGTCATGGTGCATTGGTTTTGGCTCTTAATAATCCAAATAAATATAAATCTGTTTCTGCATTTGCTCCTATTTGTGCTCCAATTAATTGTGCTTGGGGAATTAAAGCTTTTACAAACTATTTAGGAGAAAATAAGGAAAATTGGAAAAAGTATGATTCTTCAGAATTATTAAAATTGGTGAAAGAAAGATTTCCAATACTTATTGATCAAGGTGACGCAGATAGCTTTTTAAAAGATGGACAATTAAGACCTGATTTACTTATGAGTTCAGCTAAAGAAAATAATTGGGAAATAGATTTTAGAATGCATAAAGATTATGATCATGGATATTATTTTATTTCTACGTTTATTCAAGAACATTTAGAATATCACTCTAAATTTTTGAAGTAAGGCATAAAAAAAGACCTATTTTTGATAGGTCTTTTTTTATTAATCAGTATTAATTATTTTTACTAATTTTAATTGCTTCAACAGTTTTTTCTTTCTTTATAACTGTTTCAACTTTTGTTTTAGGAGCTATTGAATGTTTATTCGCATCTTCTGTATGATGTCCTGCAACTGAAATATGAGGAGCAATAATAAGTGCAACAATACTCATAAGCTTAATTAGAATATTCATAGATGGACCAGAAGTATCTTTAAATGGATCTCCTACTGTATCACCTGTAACTGAAGCTTTATGTGCATCACTACCTTTGTATTGCATTTTACCATTAATTTCTACACCTGCTTCAAATGATTTTTTAGCATTATCCCATGCACCACCTGCATTATTTTGGAACATACCTAATAAAACACCTGAAACTGTTACACCTGCAAGAAGTCCACCAAGAACTTCAGGGCCAAATGCAAAACCAACAACTGCTGGAGTAATAAGAGCAATAGAACCTGGTAACATCATTTCTTTAATAGAAGCTTGTGTTGAAATAGCAACACATTTATCATATTCAGGTTTAGCTTTTCTTTCCATAATTCCAGGAATTTCTCTAAACTGACGACGAACTTCTTGAACCATAGACATTGCTGCACGTCCAACTGCTGCAATTGCAAGTGATGAGAATATATAAGGAATCATACCACCAACAAATAAACCTGCAAGAACATCTGCCTTATAAATATCTATTGAACTGATTCCAGCTAAACCAACGAAAGCTGCGAATAGAGCTAAAGCTGTTAAAGCTGCTGATGCAATAGCAAAACCTTTACCTGTTGCTGCTGTTGTATTACCAACTGCGTCTAAAATATCTGTTCTACCACGAACTTCTTTTGGTAATTCACTCATTTCTGCAATACCACCAGCATTATCTGCTATTGGACCAAAAGCATCGATAGCAAGTTGCATAGCTGTTGTTGCCATCATACCAGCTGCTGCAATAGCAACACCATAAAGACCTGCAAAATGATGTGATAAATAAATACCAGATGCTAAGATAATTGTTGGAACTAATGTTGATTCCATACCAACAGAAAGACCACCAATAATGTTTGTTGCTGCACCTGTATCTGATTGTTGAATAATAGATTTTACAGGACGTTTACCCATAGCTGTGTAAAATTCTGTAACTATACTCATAAGAGCTCCAACAATTGAACCAACTAATATAGACATGAATACGCCATTATTTGTAAATTCATGACCACGAAGAACCATTGTTGATGGAAGCATCCATTGTACAAGAAAATAACAAGCTACAGTTGTTAATATAACAGATGTCCAATTTCCTAAGTTAAGAGCTTTTTGAACATCTCCATTATCATTAGATATTTTTACCATTGAACAACCAATGATTGAAAATACAATACCAATACCTGCAATAACCATTGGAAGTAATATTGGTGAAAGACCACCAAAATTATCTGTTACTGCAATTTCTCTACCAAGAACCATTGTTGCTAAGATTGTTGCAACATAAGAGCCAAAAAGGTCTGCACCCATTCCTGCTACGTCTCCAACGTTATCTCCAACGTTATCTGCAATTGTTGCTGGATTTCTTGCATCATCTTCTGGAATTCCTGCTTCAACTTTACCAACAAGGTCAGCACCAACGTCAGCAGCTTTTGTATAAATACCACCACCAACACGTGCAAAAAGAGCGATAGACTCTGCACCAAGTGAGAAACCAGCAAGAACTTCAATTGCTTTTTCCATTTCAACACCGTTTACAGTACCACCCTTACTAACAACATACATATTGTAGAAAACTATAAATAATGAACTAAGACCTAAAACTGCTAAACCAGCAACCCCAAGTCCCATAACAGTACCGCCAGTAAATGCTACAGCTAAAGCATTTTTTAAACCTGTTCTTGCTGCTTGTGTTGTTCTTACATTTGCTTTGGTTGCAATTTTCATACCAAAGTAACCAGCAGTGGCACTAAAAACTGCACCAATTAAAAATGAAATTGCAATAACTGGTGATGATGTTTCAACAAGTGTGCCTGACCATGCTAAAACAATTGCGGCAATAATAGCAAAATAAGTAAGAATTTTCCATTCAGCTTTTAAGAAAGCCATAGCACCTTCTGCTATGTAGGTTGATAATTCAACCATATTTGCATCTCCTGCTGATTGGCGACTTACCCATGAGGATTTCATCCCCATAAAAACTAAACCTAATAACCCAAAAATAGGGATTGAATAAAGAACCATAGATTCCATTAAAATAATACCTCCGTATTTTTTACTTTGGCATTTAAACCAAAGTTAACGGATGTTATAGTGACATTTGAATTTCTGTCCACTTAAAAATACAACCTCCGTTTCTATGAAATTACAATAAATAAATTGAATTTATATGATATTTATTATCTAAAATTTTAATCAAAGTTAAAATTAATTTAAGGATTATATCATGATAGTGTATATTGTGACTACTAGTTAAGACATTAAACTATACGTATTTTAAAATTCTTTTATAAAAAAATATTACAGTTTAATAACTATAATTATTGAATTAAATAAAAAATTTAGTGTGTAACATGAAAAGAAAAATAGATAGACTAATTCATATTTTAAAATAAAAATTAGTCTATAAAATCTTAATAATTAAGGAGTTGGTTGAGTTGTTGATGAGCTTAAAACAGAAGCTTTCATCATTCCAAACATCATATTATAATAAAAATCTTCATACTCACTAAATGATATTTTATTATCATTATTTTTATCAGAAGATTCAAATAAAAATGTATTCATAAATGTTTCTTTTATGTTTTTATAGTTATCGCTGTCACTATTATTAAATAGAAAATAAGAGAACATTTTTATAGCACTATCAAACTCAGATTCGTTTATTACTCCATCTTTATTTGTATCATGTCTATTAAACTCATTTTTAGCCTGTTCTCTCATAGATTCTTTGCTAAATACCATTTTAGGTAAGAATAATTTAGATGATGATTTAGCATCTTCTAAACTTATTTTTCCATCATTATTTTTATCAAGCTTTTTAAATATCATTTTATTCTCTTCACTATTTGAATTTGGGCTAGATGTATATTCATTTAATGTTAAAAATCCATCTTTATCTTTATCAAGAACAAGAAACACAATTTCAACAATATTTTTAGCTATATTATTTAAACCAAGATTAGATTGTGCTGACACTTGTTGGTTCTGTTGTATTGGTTGTATGGACTCAACTTGATTTGAACATCCTATTAAAGTACTTGATACAATACCTAGTGTAGCTAATGATAATTTTTTATTCAATTGAATTACTCCTTGTTAAACTATGTTTAGTCTTTGACTCATTGTATTACAAAATTATATAAATAACAAATAAAACATTAATAATTTATTATATTAAATCACCTTTAATATCACCCTAAATAACTAGATTTAAGTTTATTTTTCTTCTAAAAGTGAAGATATAGTCTTATCTATTTGATCATGGCTAAAAAATGGGGTACTAAGAACTTGTTTGTATCTTATTACTCCAGTTTTATCTACAACATATACATGAGGGTCTTCTTTACTTCCATTAAATTTTTTAGTTATAGCCTCATCCCAATCCATCAAAAAATAAGGGATTCTTACTTGGCTTGAAGTGCTATGTGCAGACTGAGATACAAAAAAGTTTGGTACATAACCAGGGACACATCTTCTACTAAATATAAAAGGAAATCCAAAGTTTTTATTTTTATAAAACTTATAATAAGAGTTGATAGTCCAAACACCAGCTAAATCTTTATTACAATAATTAGCTATTGTTAATAGTAAAACTTTACCTTTATACATTTCATCAAATTTTATTGTTTGTCCCATGTCATTTTCTAAATCAAATAAAGGTATTTTATCTCCTACAGCTAGGCCTCTTTTTGATTGAAAATCTTCTAATGCAAATGATTGTGAGCTAATCATTAAAGATGATAAAGTTATAGTTGTTCCAAGTACAACCTTAAAAAATTTATTCATAAACTCCAGAATAATTAACTAGTAATAATTTAAAATATTAGTAAGTATAACAACTTTAAAAATTTATTTATATAGCAAACTGTAATTGTTGTAAAAATTATTAGGAAAAATTATAAACCTAAATACTATACTAGTAACAAGAGAAGAAGTAAAATGTGAGCGAAGAAGATAAAATCTATTTAATTCAAGACTTCTAGGAAATTGATTAAGAAAATTAATTTCCCTTAGATACGTTCTAATTCTCTATACATAAATATCATAGATAAACATAATTATTAAGATGTATAATAAAATAGTTTTTAATACTAACAGGTTTTATTATTAAGAATTTATTTTATCTTTATTGAATAAAAAAGTACATTTGTAATTTTTATAGATTTACAAACTAATAAATATATGAGTAAATGTTCTTTTACATAAGAGTTTAATATTAAATCGTAAGGAGATTTTAATGGCTGAAATTACATTGAGAGGAAATAAAATTCATACTGTTGGTGACTTACCTTCTGTTGGTGATAATGCACCTGATTTTAGACTAACAAAAGTTGATTTATCAGATGTGAGTTTAAATGACTTTAGAGGTAAAAAGGTTATTTTAAATATTTTCCCTAGTGTTGACACTCCTATATGTTCAGCATCTGTACGTAAATTTAATGAAGAATTAAGTAAATTAGATAATACAGTTGTTTTATGTGTTTCAAAAGATTTACCTTTTGCATTAAAAAGATTTTGTGGGGCAGAGGGTTTAGAAAATGTTATTCCTTTATCTGAGTTAAGAGACCAAAATTTTGCAACAGATTATGGGGTTAGAATAACTGAAGGTGGAATGGCTGGTTTAATGTCAAGAGCAGTAGTAGCACTAAATGAACATGGTGAAGTTATATATACAGAACAAGTACCAGAGATTGCTCAAGAACCTGATTATAATAAAGTTGTTGAAGCTTTAAATAAATAATAAAATGCTGTCTGAAAACTAGATACAATATGAGTATTTAATTAAACTTATATTTAATTGTATAAAATTATTTTTCAGACAGCAAAACTTTCTAAACTACTATGAATGAAAAAGAAATAATAAAAAAAAGTAGATTTCTAAGCCTAGTCTTAAGACATAAACCAGAAGAAATTGAATTAGAACTTGATAATAATGGATGGGCTAATGTCAAAGACTTATTAGATAAGTGTTCAAAAAAAGGAATCAAATTAGACTTTGAAAACTTAAATATAATAGTAGATACTAATAATAAAAAGAGATTTACTTTTAATGATGATTTTACGAAAATAAGAGCTAATCAAGGGCATTCAATTAATATTGAGATGGATTATAAAGAATCAGAACCTCCATCCTTTCTATATCATGGAACTTCAGATAAGAACTCTAATTTAATCTTGGATTTTGGAATAAAAAAAATGCAACGTCAATATGTGCACCTATCTTTTGATATCGAGACTGCATTAAATGTAGGAAAAAGAC
>JAXLXG010000017.1:0-109495 GCA_046328075.1 Candidatus Sericytochromatia bacterium | reverse complement strand
AGTTTTAAAATCTCAAGGCTGGGATATTGAATATATTGGTTCAATTGATGGGATTGAGAAAAAAATTGTTACAGATGCAAATATTAAATATCATGGAATAAAATCAGGGAAATTAAGACGTTATTTTTCTCTTGAAAACTTTACAGACCCTTTTAAGGTTTTAGCTGGAGTTTTTCAAGCTTATTCTATTATAAAAAATATTAAACCAAATATAGTTTTTTCAAAGGGAGGGTTTGTAACTGTTCCTGTTATATTTGGTGCTTATTTAAATAAAATACCTGTTATTATACATGAATCTGATATGACCCCTGGTTTAGCAAATAAAATATCAATTCCAATGGCAAAAAAAGTTTGTGTTTCATTTCCTGAAACTATTAATTATTTAAATTCTGATAAGGGGGTTTATACAGGTACTCCAATTAGAAGTGAGATTTTAAAAGGTAATAAAGAAAACGGTTATAAGATTTGTAATTTTAATAATGAAAAACCTATTTTATTAATTATTGGAGGTAGCTTAGGCTCAGGGTTTATTAATGAAGCAATTAGAAATATAGTTGATACTCTGTTAAATGATTTTCAAATAGTTCATATATGCGGTAAAGGTAATTATATTAGTGATTTAGAAAATAAGATTGGATATAAACAGTTTGAATATCTTAATCAAGAATTAGCAGATATTTTTTCAATAACAGATATTATAGTTGCTAGAGCAGGTTCTAACTCAATATTTGAGTTTTTAAATTTAAGGAAACCCAATTTATTAATTCCTCTTTCAAAAAAAGCTAGTAGAGGAGATCAAATTCTTAATGCCAACTCTTTTGAAAAACTTGGTTATAGTAAAGTTATTCAAGAAGAGGATGTAAACTCTGAAAAATTATTAAA
Source organism: Candidatus Sericytochromatia bacterium (assembly GCA_046328075.1). Lineage (GTDB taxonomy): Bacteria > Cyanobacteriota > Sericytochromatia > UBA7694 > JACMQJ01 > JAXLXG01. The sequence continues at coordinate 108,613 of JAXLXG010000017.1, read as the reverse complement.
AGAAATAAAAGAATTATATAGAAATAAAGATAAATATATTGAAAATATGCAAAAAAGTCAAATAAAAAACAGTATAAATGAAATTATTAAAATAATAAATGAATATTCATGATTTATACCCTTACAGAAAAGAGGTAGTAAAAATACTACCTCTTTTTACTAAAAAATATTAGAGTTTTTCAGCATTAGCAGCTAAGAAGCTTGAAACACCTTCTTTATTAGCTTTCATAGCTGATTTACCTTCTGACCAACCAGCAGGGCAAACTTCACCATGCTCATTTGTATAAAGCATAGCATCAACCATTCTAAGCATTTCATCAATATTTCTACCTAAAGGTAAATCATTAATTACAGCGTGTCTAACTGTTCCATCTTTATCTATTAAGAATGAACCTCTAAGAGCCATTCCACCAGGTAAAAGAACATCATAAGCTTGTGAAATTTCTTTTGTTACATCTGCAACCATAGGGTATTTAAGATCACCAACACCACCTTTATCAATAGCTGTGTTTTTCCAAGCTAAATGTGTATGATGTGAGTCTATTGAAACTGCAATAACATTAATTCCTCTTTTTTTGAATTCTTCATGTCTGTTATTGAAAGCTACAAGTTCAGTTGGGCAAACAAATGTAAAATCGAATGGATAGAAAAATAATACTGCACCTTTTTCACCAAGATTTGAATGAAGGTTAAAATCTACCATTTCATTATTAGCAAGAACAGCTTTAGCTGTAAAATCTGGAGCTTTTTTTGTTACTAACATTCTTTTTTCTCCTATAAAAAAATATATAAATAATCTAACATAAGTTTCTAATGAGTCAAAAATTATAACTCTACTAGTGTTAGAATAAATCTAAACTTGTTCATTATAAATTCACTTTAATTTTTATTCAAGTCTTAAAAAATAAAGATTAAATTAATAATAAGTAAGATAGGGAAAGAGAATATATTAGAAATCTATAATCTAAAATCTACTTTTCTTTCTCTTTCTGTAAAAGTGTCTATACCTTTTTTAGCATTTTGTCTTGACATTCTTATCCAATTATTTGCTGTATCTGATGGAGTTGAAACAAAGTTTTCACCATATTTTTTTATAATCTCACCTTGATCTTCTAAAATCCAAATATCTTGATCTAAAACCTTGTTTCCTACTATTTTAACTATAGGGCTTATTAAATTTGTTAAAATACCCATTTTCCATGTTACACAGACATAAACCTTAGTTAGATAATCTTCAACAGGTACACATATTTGATAGCCTATTATTGTTTTATCTTTTCCAAAACCATAAGCAACTCTTACAATAGAAGGGATTATAAATTGATCTTGGTGTGTATGTTCATCATTTTTTCCTAATAATACTTTTGATAAAACACTATCTCTTTTATCTGTTTTTTCATCAATATCTATAATTACACCATTTTGAACTCTTTTAACTACAGTTTCAGCTAAATGATCAGCAGGTGTCCTGAATAATCCTCCATGTATATAGCCTGTATGCGAACAATCAACAAAATTTTCTATTACATTTTCAACACTATTTTTTATAGTTGTTTCAACCCATGTATGGTTCCAACTATTTTCATTAAAATGTGGAATTTCAAATGGTTTTTCATTTTCTTGTGGTTGTCTATCTCCAAACCAAACCCAAATTAACTCTTGTTGTTCTATTATAGGATATGAGGAATTATGAGCAGAGTTAGGTATTTTATCTCCATTACAAAGTGACGGTATTTTTACACATTTACCTTGAGAGTTAAATTCCCAACCATGATAAGGACATTGAATATTACCATTTTTTACTTTTCCATTAGAAAGCCTTACATTACGATGGGGACAAATATCGACTAAGGCTGACACTTTATTATTTTCATCTCTAAATAAAACAATTGGCTCATTTAATAGCTTATATGCTAGTGGTTTATGACTTAATTCACTACTTTTAGCTATTGCATACCAATAATTTTTCATATTGTTTCTCTCGTTATAAATATATATTTTATTCTACTATAAAGATATATTTGAAGTATATCTAAACACCTATAGAAATGAATTTTATATAAAATTTTTATCTAATAAAATCAAACGAAATAACAAATATGAGATAAATATATTTTAGTAGCTATTTACAAAGATAACCAAATGATTCTTTATAATCATTAAAAGTAAAAATAATCTTTGGATTTGAACACTTATTAAGTGGCTTCATTAATAATCCATCATATTTTTTAATTGTTATACTGTTATTCTTTATAAAATAATCAGGATAATCTTGTGAATAAATAATATTATCTGTTTTATTATCTTTATAGTATTTAAATTTTAATGTTGTTCTATTTTGACATTTTAAATCTATATCTTTTTTTTCTTCAATTGATATAACTTCAATTTGGATATTTTCACCTGAGTTATAAGCACATACTCCTGTAGGTGGAGTTATGCAAGAATAAATATATATATTTAATGTAAATATCATAAAATAAAATAATATCTTATTCATTAATTTAAATCCAATCATCTAGATTAATTGATTATCAAAATATTTAAAAGAACTATTAAGCTATAATTCACTTAAACACTGTTATTTAGTAAAATATTTGAGGAATAACATTCTTATCTCATAACCTTTACTTATCAATTATTATATAGTACAAAATTTTTTTTATAATAATTGAAGTTATTTGTAATATTTTAAATCCTAAGAATTTTTTATGATAAGATACATTCTGTTTAATTTATACTTAGTATAAAAATTATAAATTTAAGTATATAAAATCACTAATAAATATATTAATTGTTATGGATATATTTTTATATATTCAATATAAGGAATTTAATTTAATGTCACTTGCGATAGGAATTGTAGGTTTACCAAATGTTGGCAAATCAACTTTATTTAATGCAATAACAAAATCAGGGGTAGAAGCTAGTAATTACCCATTTTGTACAATAGATCCAAATGTTGGAGTTGTACCTATACCAGATGAAAGATTAGAAGTATTATCAAAAATTAGTCAAACAGATAAAATAATTTATGCAACTACAGAGTTTGTTGATATTGCAGGTCTTGTCGCAGGTGCTTCTAAAGGTGAAGGTTTAGGAAATCAATTTTTATCACATATTAGAGAAGTTTCAGCAATTGCACATGTTGTAAGATGTTTTGATAATGATAATGTAGTTCATGTAAATGGTGGAGTAGATCCAATAAGAGATATTGAAATAATTAATACTGAACTTTTACTAGCAGATCTTGCTACAGCAGAAAAAATGGTAGCAAACCAAGTTAAAAAAGCTAAAGGTGATAAAGTTGAAGCTGAAAGAATGGAAGTTTATAAAGCAATACTTGAACATTTAGAAAAAGGGCAACAAGTAAGAACTTTAACATTTGAAGAAGAACAAGCTAAGTTTAAAAAAGGTATTCAATTTTTAACTGATAAAAAAACAATCTATGTTGCTAATATTAGTGAAGATATGATTGGTCAAGAAGATAATGAGCATGTAAAAAAAGTAAAAGAATATGCAAAAGCTCAAGGTGATGAAGTTGTTGTTATTTCTGCAAAAATTGAATCAGAACTTTCTGAATTATCAGATGAAGATAAAAAAGTATTTATGGAAGACTTAGGATTAAAGGAAACAGGTTTAAACCAATTAATTAAAAAATCATTTAGTTTACTTGGGCTTCAAACATATCTTACAACTGGTAAAAAAGAAACAAGAGCTTGGACTATTAAAAAAGGTATGACAGGACCTCAAGCTGCAGGTGTAATTCACTCTGATTTTGAAAGAGGTTATATAAGAGCTAATATAGTTAGTTATGATGACTTTGTTTCTGCTGGTTCATTGGCAAAAGCTCGTGAAGTAGGTAAACTTCGCCAAGAAGGTAAAGAATATATTATGCAAGAAGGTGACATTGTAGAGTTTTTATTTAATGTTTAAAATTGTATAATGTTTATTTGCAAATATTACTATACTTAAACAAAAGTAGTTTAAAAAAATAATAAGCAAAACTATTAAAATTTTTTAGACATAGTCTTTTTGCTTTTTATTTATCACTTCTTACTTAGTATAGATATTTATTGTAATTTTATTAATCATTTATTTATTACATCAAGAAAGATTTTATATTATGAATAGAGCATTTAGAGAGATAGCACATAATTCTGGTTGGGTAGAAGTTATATGTGGTGTTATGTTTAGTGGTAAATCAGAGGAGTTAATTCGTAGAATTAAACGAGCGGTTATAGCTAAACAAAAAGTACAAGTTTTTAAACCAGATATTGATAATAGATATGATCCACTTTCTATTAATTCTCATAGTGGAGTTAAAATACAAGCTGTAACAATTAAACAAACTGATAATATTTTAAGCTTAGTTGATGATGATACAGATGTTGTTGCTATTGATGAAATTCAATTTTTTCATGAAGATATTATTCATCAAATTGAAAATTTAGCAAAACAAAACAAAAGAGTTATAGTAGCTGGTTTAGACCTTGATTTTAAAGGTGAGCCTTTTGGAATAATGCCTCAAATTATGTGTATTGCAGAGTATGTTGATAAATTACACGCTATTTGTGTTAAATGTTGTGCTCCTGCTACAAGAACTCAAAGATTAATTAATTCAAAACCTGCTCATTATCATGATCCAATAATATTAGTTGGAGCTTCTGATTCTTATGAACCAAGATGCAGAGATTGTCATAGGATTATAAAAACTGATATGATTTTAAAAGAAACTGAAGAAGAAATAAATGTATGATTAACTGGATTGATATAGTTGAAAAAACAACTGTAGAATCTCTTTGTTTTCTGGAGAATAAAACTCCTAATGAAATAGTTTCAGAGCCTATTTTGAAAGCAAAATTAATAAAAATGATGTCAGAGATAGTTAGAGTTGGACATTTTATTAATATTGATTTTCCAGAAAACTTTATTAATCAAAATCTAAAAAAAGCCTCAATAATTACTGATAAACTAGAGTTTAATGTAACAAAATATATTAATGATTTAGATTATATAATAAAATTAGGGAATGATAAAAAAATTTCTATTAATCAAAATATACAAATTTTAAATATGTTAAAACAAAAAATAGAGCAATCTAAGTGAGTTAGAGAAGAAGATAGGAAGTAAAAAGTGAATAGATAAAAAGTATTACTTTGAATACTTCTGCTAAGTTAACTTTTTAAGTAATATTATATCTATAATAGTTAAAACCTCGGAACTTTGAACCGAGGTTTTAATAATGCTTTTAAAAGATTATTCTTTTATACCAAGCTTTTTTTGTAAATCTCCTGATTCATACATTTCCATTGTAATATCACAACCACCTATTAACTCACCATCAATATATAATTGTGGTGATGTTGGCCAACCATGAATATCTCTTAGTTGATGTAAAATCGCAGGATGATCATCGAATATATTAACAGCTTGATACTTTACGTCTAAATCATCTAAGATTGCAACAACTCTTGCAGAAAAGCCGCATTGTGGCATATCTGGTGTGCCCTTCATGAATAAAGCTACATGATTTTTTTCTATAGTGTCTTTTATTAATTGTGTATGATCTGCCATACTTTTTAAACTCCAATCTATTTTAAAATATTATAATTTAAGTTTAACTGATAAGTTTTTAAAACTTATTTTTTTTACAGTATTAATAATAACTCGGATTTTAAATCTGTGGTTTTAACAATTTTTATTAGGCTTAAGTTTAATATAGAATTAATAATTTATACTAGGTAAAAAGAAAGACAAGAAATAATGAGAGAAGAAGAGAAGAGTTAGTAATTTCAATATTTATGCTTAATTAGTTTTCTCAAACCACTTTTGTTTAAGTATAAATGATTTTGATTCATTTATTTTTTTAAGCAAATTTTGCTTTAGTGTATTAATCAAATAAATAATAGAAAACTCAGATATTTTTAATTGAGTATATGTTTAGAATATAAATATTTTAGTTTATCTTATTGTATAATAGTTAATCTGTAATTGTAATGAAAAAGTTATTAAATGAAGTTTTTAAAAAGTATTTTATTGAGTATCGTTATCAGTTTTAATATTACAAATATTGCTTTAGCTGAGAATAACTTAAATTTATCTATAGACCAAAATATAACTAGTGATTCTTCTAATGAGTTAGAAAAAATCAAAAAATTTATGAAAGATGAGCTAGGATTAGAAAATATAGATATACAAAAAGAAATTGATGGAAATACAAATTACTATAAAATTACTTACGAAAATAGAACATTTTTATATGAAATAGATGTATTTGGGGCTTTATTTTCTTATATAAAAAAAATGATTCCTGAAAACTCTTTTCTAGAAGTGTATCCTCAAAGTAATGGTAAGATAATATCTAAGTTATCTTTAAATTTTCAAGATTATCTTGATTTTATCAACAAAAAGATTAGTGAGGATGAATTTTCAACAAAAGTTGATGTAACACTTAATCCACAATATAAAATACCAAATAAATATAATCCATTACAGTTTCATACAGATCTATCATTAAACCCAGCATATATACTTGATGCTACAACAGGCCCTACTATAGTTTTTGCTCCTGTTCTTCAAACATTTTTGGATCATGGTCTAAATATTAATACAAGATATAGACTACCTATTTATAATGTTGTTAATGGTTTTGATTTTACCAAGAATAGTTCAATACTAGCTCCAAGTTTTGGTTATACTAATTTAGATTACTCATCACCTATTTTAAATCTTCCTTTTTATGGAACAGCTAGACTAGGTCATATTTTTGAAAATAATGCACATAATGCTCTTTTAAGTACTGATTTGCAATACATGATTTTAGGTGGCTTGGTTAATCTTAATTTAGCATCTGCTGTAAGTGTTAACACATTAGGTAAAACTGATTTTTCAATAACTCCTTATGGGCAGTTTTATATAGGAAAATTAGATTTAGTATTTGAAGGAGGGGCAGGTAAGTTTATTAACGGAGAATATGGCGGCTGGGGAAGATTAACTAGACAATTTGATAATGTTGATATTGGTTTTTCTGTTACAAGAGGATGGGGAACGCCTCAAAGTGGGTTTAAATTAATGTTTGAATTTAATATTGCAATTGGTCCAAGACATGGTCTTCATGCAATGCCTTTTAGAGTCACATATCCAAGATTTTTTGCTGGTAATCTAGTGGCAGGACAATTTTCTGGATCTATACTACCAAGATATAAAACAGAAGATTTTGTTAAAAGACTTTATCCTGAATATATAAAAACACATTTGTATTATTGGTTAAGATATTAAATGAGTTCAGAGCAAGAAGAAGCAAAAAAAGAATTAAATATTTTATTAAATCAGTTTAGAGAAAGATTTACTCTAAATAATCCTAAAGTACAGAAGAAATCTGATACTAAAGCAAATAATCCTTTTGATATTCCTCTTAGTATCTTTAAAGAGCCTAAAACGACAGATTTTGATAAGAAAAAAATTAAAAAGCTTGAGCAAATATCAAAATCAATAGAAGCAAGAATACTTACAGATAAAGACTATAATCCTGATGATAAAAATTTTAAAATAAAGTATTCACAATTATTAAATAAAAGTCAATACCTTGCTGTAACTATGTTAGATGGTGCAATACTTGTAATAGCAGGAGCAGGAAGCGGAAAAACAAGAACTATAATTTATAGATTAGCTTATATGTTAGAAAATAATATAGACCCTAAAAATATTTTATTACTAACTTTTACAAAAAAAGCCTCTAATGAGATGATAAAAAGAGCTAATTCTCTTATAAATGATGTTAGAGCAGATAATATAATGTCAGGAACATTTCACTCTTTTGCGAATCATATTTTAAGGAAATATCATAAAATACTTGATATTCATCCTAATTTTACAATAATAGATGCATCTGATTCTGAAGATGTAATTGATTTAATAAGACAAGAGTTAAAATTTGATAAAAAAACGAAGGCTTTTCCTAAAAAATCAAGGATACAAACTATTATTTCTAAATCTAAAAATTGTAATCTTGATATATCAGAGATTATTGATAAAGAGTATAAAGGTTTAAGTGATTTTATTCATGAAATAAAAATAATAAGTCAAGCATATGCTGAATATAAAAAAGGAAATAATATATTAGATTATGATGACTTAATGGAGTTTTTGAGAGATTCATTAAGGGATAATGCAAATTTTAGGGATAAAGTACAAGAGACTTATAAATATGTTATGGTTGATGAGTTTCAAGATACAAATATAGTACAAAAAGAAATTGTAGATTTAATCTCAGCTAAGTATAAAAATATAATGGTTGTAGGTGACGATTCACAAAGTATTTATGCTTTTAGAGGTGCTGACGTTGAGAATATATTAATTTTTCCAGATACATACCCAGATTGTAAAATAATAAAATTAGAGCAAAATTATCGTAGTACCCAAAATATTTTAAATTTTACTAATGGAATTGTAAATAAATCAAAAATAGGTTATAAAAAAAGCTTATTTTCTAGTACTAAAAGTATAATTAAACCTATAATAAAAAGATTTTATAGCCAAGAAGATGAAGCTGCATTTATAGTTGAAGAGATCTTAAACTTAAGAGAAAAAAATTTACCACTAGATGAGATAGCTGTTTTATATAGATCTTCTTATCATGCAAATTTCATACAAACTGAACTTTTAAAAAGAAATATACCCTATGTTGTGTATGGTGGTTTGAAATTTACAGAAAGAAAACACGTTAAAGATATAATTTCATATCTAAGAGTTGTCTTTAATCCTTATGATGCTGTATCTTGGAATAGAATATTAAAACTCGTTTCAGGAATTGGTGGTTCTACAGCAAGTAAAATAATTTTAAATATTCAGCAAAATAATGGTTTGCCAGATATGAAATTGTTTAAAGGTAAAAAATTTTCTGAGGGTTTAGAAAATCTTTCTAATGTACTTAATTCTATTTCAAGTGAAGATATTAGTATAAATAAAAAGATAGATATTTTAAAAGAGTACTATGAACCAATATTAAAAGCAACAGAAGATGATTATCAAGTAAGGTTATTAGATATTGATGTTTTATATACTATGGCAGTAAATTATAATAAGCTAGAGAGATTTTTATCGGATTTTGCATTAGATCCTCCTTCTAAAAGTTTTCAAGATAAAACTAGTCCACTCATAGATGAAAGTGAAGATAAACCACTTATTTTATCAACTATTCATTCTGCAAAGGGATTAGAATGGAATACTGTTTTTATACCTCATTTACTTGATGGTTTGTTACCAAGTACTAATTCACTTGTAAGTATAGAATATCTAGAAGAGGAAAGAAGATTATTTTATGTGGCTTGTACTAGAGCAAAAGAAAGACTATATTTAACTTTACCTTCACAATTTACTTTATGGGATGCTTTTTTAACACATCCATCTAGATTTATTGTTGAAATAGATAAAATAAATTATGAAAGTGTTTAACGATTATAAAATTTAATTTTCTTGAATCTCATTAGTCTTATTTTTTCTTTCAAAGAGAGATATTACAGCAATGCTTATTTCATATAGGATATATAATGCACCAGCTAATAAAGATTGAACCATTATATCAACAGATGGAGTAATTACAGCACCAATGATAAAACTTATTAAAAAAGCATATTTTCGATATAATTTTAATTTTTTTGAGTCTATTATGCCTAAAAATGCTAAGAAAATTAAGAGTAGAGGTAGTTCAAATATTACCCCTGTACCTAGCATTAAGGTTGATGCAAAAGAAATATAGTTACCTATAGAAATCATAGGATGTATATTTGAAGGAGCAAATTCAATCAGAAATTTAACACCAAAAGGTAAGAGTAATTTGTATGAAAATGCTGTACCTATTAGAAATAATAAATAAGACATTATTATTATAGGAAAAGAAAATGATTTTTCCTTTTTTGTTAAACCTGGAGAAACAAACCAAAATATTCTATTTAAAATAATTGGTAAAGCTAAGATTAATCCTATAATTAATGATGAGCGTAAAGTTGCCATAAATGCCTCTGCGGGACTTACAAAAACAATTTGTACATTTTTTATGGTAGATGTTAAAGGTTCTGTTAGAAAATCTAGTATTTGCTTATTAAACATAAAACAAAAAATTGTTGATAGAGCCAGTGCAATGACTGAAATTATTATAGCCTGTCTTAACTCCTCTAAGTGAGCAGTAAAAGTCATATTTTTTTCATTTGACTTTAAATTATTAGTTTTATTTTCTTCTATCATAATGATAATTTATATCACTTTAATATTATAAAAGATAGTTTCTTATTAATTGTTTTCAAAAAAATAATAGTAAAAAATAATTGATATAAATTAAAAAGTTAAAAGTTCTCTGAAAAGATTGATAAGGATCATTACTTTTTCTTTATTAAGTGCCTCAAAACTAATTACTTTATTATTAAATAACAGGTCTTGTAATTATAAAAAAAACTGATATTTTTGATTTTTATTATATAGTTTATATCTTTTTAAGAAAGTTTATAAGTCTTTTGTCTATAAATAAGCTATAAATAGCATTATTGAAGGAAAATGTAATGTCTGATATTAGTAAAATCAATATAAAGAACCTTAGTGATGGATTATATCAACAAGCGTCTAAATTAAGTAAAGAAAATAAATTAGAACAAAATATTGAAAAGCTTATAACAATTGCATCAAAAGATGGCTTTACTCAAGATGAAAAAGATTTTCTTGAAGGCTTAGCATCAAAAGATAATATAAATAAATTAAAAGACTCTAAACAAGCTATTAATATATTGGATTTTGTTGAACCTGGTTTTAGACAAGAAAATAAGTTTATGAATTCATTAGGCGAAAATTATCAACAAACTAAGATTAAGCTTGAGATATATAATCAAGAAAGAGTGGATAAATTATCTAAAGGAATGGATTCTAAACTCATAAACCAAATAAAAGATCAATTCCCTTCATTAAAAGCCCAAAAACAAATACTGGAGATAATTAATATTGATAAAACTATTGATATATCTAATATAAAAGATTTATTAAATTCTGGAATACTAAATAAAACTGATAAAGACGGTAATTCAATATTAAGTAACCTTCATGATATGGGTTTTAGTTCCCCACAACTTGCTTTAGACTCAAAAGAATTAGTTAAGGATGCTATAAAATTATTACAATCAGGAGATGCAGGAAGAAAAAATATAACACAAGGAAATATTCATTTTACTTGTGGAGCAGCAAGTATTGAACAATTTATGAAAAAATTTGAACCTGCTGAATTGATTAGAATAGTAAAAGATCTAGCAAAAAATGGAGAAACAAAATTAAGAAGTGGGACAAAATTAGAAGCTGGGACTGATTCATTAAATTTTAGGTCAGGTCATGAAATAATGGCAACAAAAGATGAAAAGTAAATATGGGTGATGGAAATAAAGTATTTAGAAGATAGATCTGCCTGACATTATATTTCAATCTGCAGTTATGAAAAGTATTGCATTAGTTGGTGGTGATATGACAGGTCAAAATACATCAATCCTTAGTGATTTATGGATTGCAAACAAAACTAATGCTATAGATCTTGACTACAATTTAACATCTGACTCTGAGTACTCAAGTATAGAAAGAGGAAATAGAGGAGGTCATCCTGGTGCAATTTCTAACTTCTTATCACAAGTAACAGGTAAAAATTATGATTATAAGCATATATTTAGTTTAGATGGAATGGTTGGTAAGTTCTGGAGAAAACCTGCAAACTTTTTGGCTCAAAATTATTTAAACCTTAAAAATAAAGAAAAAAACAATGATATATTAATTAATCAACTTAAAGAATCCTTGGCTAAGGGAAAAGATACTATCTTTGTATATGGTAAAAGTGTTACATCGCTTCATTATGTAACAGGTGTTAAATTTGGAAATAAAGATGGAAAAGAAGGTGTATTTTTTGTAAACACTATGTTAGCTAATGACAAAATGGGTGTAAATAACAGAACTAAAAATGGCTCTCAAGTACAAGATTTTATGAGCTTAGAGGATTTAAAACAAAAGCTACAAGGTGTAATTTTTGAAAAGTAAAAAAAAGAAGATTTAGATTTAATGAGTAAAAAGTGAAAAGATAAGAGAATATTAAAATTACAATCACTTATCTTCTCTCATCACTTTTTACTTCTTCTCTTCTTATCTATCTGATGTAATATCAAATTTTGCAGTTACAGGTAAATGATCTGAAGCTGTATAAAAAGTCCATTTATCAAATGAGGTATTTTCAGGAAATTTATGTATATTAACTGATTTAGGAATATATTCATTCATCATTGTAGGTGAAATTAACATATAATCAATTCTTGAACGGAATTTTTCAGGATGGTAAGAATATACTTCTTTTCCTGTTCCTAAATCTTTAAATATTAAGTCTGTTAAGTTTAAATCACTTTTTTTACTATTTAAAATTGGTTCAAGTGGTTCTGAATTATATACATCATTAAAATCACCTACTAATAAATAATTATCTTTAGGGTTTTTCTTTGTATAATCTCTGATAATTTCTCTTACTTTCATAACTTCGCCTTTTCTCTTATCATCAGCTTCATCTCCTCCATGCTGTGATTTTAGGTGAGTTACAAATAATGTAAATTGGTAATTATTAGGTGCTTTTAATCTTACTTGTAATAAGTCTCTACTAAATGTTGAAGGTTCTTGACCTGAAACATTTATCTTAACATTTTTATGGCTTTTAATACTTAATATAGGTAATTTACTTAAAACTGCAACATCAATTCCTCTAGGATCGTTAGCTTCTCTAAGAACTACTTGATAATTTAGATCCTTAAGATATTTATCTGCAAAACTTTTAAGAGTTGCTTTTGATTCAACTTCTTCAAGAGCTATTACATCTGCTTTAATATCATGAATAGCATCTGATAGAGCCTTTAACTCTTTCTCTGGTTTTGCTTTTTCTTCTGCTTTTCCAGGGTTTTGTACTCCATCAAATAAGTTTCTAATATTATAAGTTGATAAAGTCAAAGTTTGTTTTGAATTTTCATTTGATAAAGAACTTACATTATTTAATTGTTCTGTTGATAATATTTCTTGTTGTCCACAAGCAGTAAGAGAGAAAACAGCTAAAGCTGAAACAAATTTATAAACAATTTTTCTCATAGAAAATACCTAACTTTAATATATGATTTTTATTAATACTAACATAATTAATTTTAGTAATCAAAGCAAAAAACTTATCTTAATTTATCATTTTACATTACTACTTATTAAATTATCTTTTTACTTTAACTTAAGTGAAATATAATATCTAAATGATTATTGTTTGGTAGAAGTTTTTTATTTAATGAGTTCAGAACAATCAAATGTTTTAAATAGAATAAATGCGTTAAAAACACAGTTAAAAGAAGTTACAGATAAAAATAATAACTTTAATGAAGAAAAACATATTCTTTTAAATGAAAGAAAGATATTATTAACTAAAGTAAAAAATTTAGAGTCAGAGTATAATAACTCCTTAAAAAAAATAAATGATTTAAACTTGACTATACAAAGCCATCAACCACAATTAAATAATTTAAAAGATAAGTTGTCAGAGCTTGAAATCCAATTAAATAATAAAGATATAGAGATATTAGATATAAAAACTAAGCTCAATCAGGAAATACAAAAATACAAAGTTAATATTAATAAAGTAACTCTTATTGCTAATAAAAGAAAAGAATTATATGAAAGTACTAAATTTAAATATGATGAGAATGAAACTAAGATAAATTTATTAGAAGAAGAAAAAACATATTTATCTAAACATCTTGAAGAATCTAATAAAAAAATAGAATCTTTTCAAAATGAAATTAGTGAACTGAATAAAGAGTTTAATGATAAAAAGAACACGATAGAGTATTTAAATAAAGATATTAATTCTAAAAATGAGCAAATTGAAGAAAATAAGCTTATTATTGAAAACCTAGAGTTAGAGAATAATGACTTTAAAGATAAAGTTGTCGTTTATGAATCTGAAAAAAGTATCTATGAATCAAAAATATCAGAATATAGCTCTAAAATAAATCAATTAGAAGAAGATAACAAAAACTTAAAAGATATAACCAGTGAGAACGAAAATTTAAAAAGTGAAGTAAATAAAATAAATATTGCACTTGAAGAATTAAAAAATGAGAATATAACTTTGAATGACACTTTATTAAAGCTAAATGAGGATATATTAGTTCTAGAAAATAAAGAGAAAGAATTTAATAAAATAATTCAAAATAAAGATAGTGAAATTGAGAGTTTATACAATGAAAAAGAAGAAGAAATAAAAAATCTTAACTTAGAAAGAGATGAAATACAAAAAAAACTTAAATTTTTAGAGGATAATTATGATAATGATTTAAAAGAGATTAAAGAGTCTTTTGAATTAAAATTAAGTATAAAAGAAAAAAAAGTAAATGAGTTAAATAAAAGTTTTGAGGATGAATTAAAGTTAAAAGAAAGGCTATCTCAAGAATTAAGCTCTTTGAAAGAGGAGATTTCTACAAAAAGTAAACTAATTGATAGTTCAAATATAGAGTTAGAAAATTTAAAACTTGAATTAGTTGATACTCAATCTAAATCAAAAGAATATAAAAATAAGTTAACAGAAACAGAACAAAAGTTATCAAGCTTATTAGATGATATTTATAAACTTAGGACTAGTGCAGAAAAAGATGTTAAGTTATTAAGAGATGATATTGATATATTAAATGAACAGATAAATAAACTAAAAAACTCTAAAAAACAAGATTTAGATAGATTTAACTCTGAAATAGATTCTTTAATATCGGAAAACAGTAAACTAAAAATAAATTTATCAAAGTCAGATATCGCTCTTGATACTTCAAAAAATGAAGCTAATAGTATAAAAGAACAATTGAGTAAATTAAAGAATGATTCAAATAATAATATTAATGACCTTATTAGATATAAGGAAGAAAATAATCATCTTTTAAATCAAGTATCTGAGAAAGAGAATAAATTAAGGCAAAATCAAGATTTAATTAATCAATACATTTCAGAGCTTAATATATTAAAAGCTCAATTAGAGAGTACTGAAAATAAGTTAAGAATAAAAACTAATGAATTAGATAATAAAGACGATGAATTTTATAGAGAAAAAGAAATATTTGAACAAAGAATAAATAAAATAAATTCTATAAAAGATATAGAAATAAAAAGTCTAAATGATGAAATTAAAATTTTAAATGAAAGGATAAATAATTTATCGTTATCTAGTAATAATATTATTGAATCAGTTGAGCAAGATAAGGACTCACTTATTACAAAAATAAGTAATGAGAAAGATAATATAATTGAGTCTTTAAAAAATGAAAACAGCTTATTAAATGAAAGGTTAGAAAATTTTAAATCTAGTTATGAACAGAATAATTCTGATATTGATAAATTAAATTCTGAACATAAAATATTATTAGATAAGCTAAAGTTAGAGTTAGATAGTATTAATGAAAATTATAAAAGTTTAGAAAATGAGCTTAAAGAAAGTAAATTATTTATTAATTCCTTAAAAGATAGTAATAATTTGCTCGAAGAAAAATTAAAGAATAAAGAATTAAGTAATAATATAAATGATGTAAATAACAATTTGTCTAAAGAATTAGAGCTTTTTAAGCATGAGAATAGAGATCTAAAATCTGAAATTGAGATTTTAAAGAATACAATTAATGATTTAAAAATTAATTCTAAGAGTGTCTACACCTCATATAAAAAAAATGATGAACAAATTACTCAAGATTCATTTAATAAAGAAATCGAAGATAATAAACAAACAAATATTTATCCTGAAGAAATAATTAATGAGTTTTTAAATAAGTCTAATAAAAATAGTAGTTATGAAACAAAGAAGTCTGATAATAATTTTATTTCAATAAATGACTTATATAAAGAAACTAATGAAACTATAAAAAAAGAGGATACTCAAAAAGAAAATATTGAAGAAGAGATAAAAGAAGTAAAGAGTGACACAGATAAGTCAGATATAGATATTAATAAACTTGAATTTTATAATGATATAATCGATGAAAAACAAGAAAAAAAAGTAGTCTTTGATAAAAAAGAAACTTATTCACAACTAATTAATAAGAAAACAAATAATAGTGATATTGTTAAATCTTTAAATGAACAAATTGATAAAGTTCAGGAGTCCTTGAATTACTTACAAGGTGATAAAAAGAATAAATTAAAAAATAACATAGTTTTTATTATGGGAGGCTCTAAAGATCTTGAAGATAAGTCTAGAATTGAATTAGATAAATTCTTGCATGAATATAATTTAACTCATCAATGGATTAATATGAATGATAGAGATTTTTTGAAAAAAGATGCTAAAGGTATTGTATTTTTAATAACATCAAATTCATTACAATTATTAGAAGCATCTGAACAAATGAGTAAAAATACAGCTACACCTACAATAAAACATACATTTACAAACATAACTAAGTTAAAAATTGATATAATAGATAATTTTGTACGCAAAAGATAAAGAGGTAATTTTTTATGAAAAAGATAGTTTTAATAAGACATGGTGAAAGTACTTGGAATAAAGAAAATAGATTTACAGGTTGGAAAGATGTTGATTTAACTGATAAAGGTAAAGAAGAAGCCAAAAAAGCTGGACAGCTTTTAAAAGAGTCAGGATATACATTTGATTTAGCTTTTAGTTCTGTTTTAAAAAGAGCTATTAGAACACTTTGGCTAATTCAAGATGAAATGGATTTACTATGGTTACCTGTTATTAGATCATGGAGACTTAATGAAAGACATTATGGAGCTTTACAAGGTTTAAATAAATCTGAAACAGCAGAAAAATATGGGAATGAACAAGTTCATATTTGGAGAAGAAGTTATGATGTACCTCCTCCTGAAATGACAAAAGATGATGAAAGATATGCAGGTAATGATCCAAGATATAAAGAATTAAATGAGATGGAAATTCCTTTAACAGAGAGTTTAAAAACAACTGTTGATAGATTTCTTCCTTTTTGGTTTGACTCAATAGTTCCTGAAATAAAAAAAGATAAAAAGATTATTATTGCAGCTCATGGAAATAGTTTAAGAGCTTTAATTAAACATCTTGATAATATATCTGACGATAAAATTGCAGAATTAAATATTCCTACAGGTATTCCTTTAATTTATGAATTAGATAATGATTTAAAACCTATAAAAAATTATTATCTAGGGAATCAAGATGAAATAGAACAAAAAGCTCAAGCAGTTGCGAATCAGGGTAAAGCATAAATATTTTTATGGATAATCTAAGAGAAATAATTGATTACGCTAGAGATATAAAAAATAAAAAAGATGTTTTGGATGCTGTTAACTATATGGTTAATAAGAATCTTGAGGTTAGTTTTCCTGTTTTAAAAGACATCTTTTTTCATCCTCTAACTCATCATGAAATTAGAACAGAAGTAGGAAAAGTTATTGCTTCTACAAAAAGTAAACCAGTTTATAATCTACTCCTTAGTCATCTAATTTTAAGAAACTTTTCTGATCTTGCATCTGTAATAATTGCACTTGGTGACTATCAAGAACCAGAAATTTATGATTATCTAATAAGAGAGTTTACTACTTGCAATTTTGAAGCTCAACTGGCTGTAGTTCAAGCAATTAGTAAGATACAAACAGTTGAGGCAATAGAGTTTTTTAGTAAGGTGTATAATGGCGAAATTAAATCCCCTAACTTAAAACCTGAACAATATCAAATGTTAAAAGAAAGAGCTGGTGAAGCCTTACAAAATCAGGTAGTAGATTTGTAATATAAATCCTAATAATTTTTTTATCAATAAATTAATAAAAGAACTAAATATAAATATATCTTGATAAAATTAATTTTATAGAATTAAGTTTTAAGGTAAGAGAGCATGAAAAAATTTATAAAAACAATATTTGTTATTTCATCATTAAATTTACTTTCATGTTCTACCAATATAAATACTCCTCAAGTTTCTGAAATATTAAATGGTGATAGAGCTGGTGAAAGTTCAATATTAACTTTATCAAAAATAAATGATAACTTTTATAATTTTTCAGAGGAGATACAAAGGAAAGATGGTGTTCTTATAAGAACAGGGGGAACTATAACACTTGATAAAAATGAAGTTCAATTTAGATATACAAAACCAGGAGTGTTTTTTGTTATTGCTACTCAAGAAATAAGTAATGATGGAAAAACTTATACTTATGAAATTAAAAATTCAGATACAACTTTATCAATCGCAGGTCAAAAATACATTTATAAGAAGAATTAATGTCAGAAATTTTTAATAACACTTCTACTCTAACAGAAGAAAAAGATGAACACCATAATATTCTATTAGAGGGAAGTATTTCAAAAGCAATATTTATTGTTGCTGCTCCTACAATGATGCAGATGTTTTTAGAAACCTCTTATCATTTAATTGATGCAATTTGGATTGGGATGTTAGGTTCTGTAGCTCTTGCTGCAACAGCATCTTCAAGTTTTATATTATGGCTTATTTTTCTGCTTGTGCTTTAACAGAAGTAGGTGTTAACTCTTTAGTTGCTAAATATACAGGAGCTAAAGATTCTGGAGGCTGTAAATAAAATAGCTAGAAATGGTTTTTGTTTGGAATTTTTTTAGCTTTTTTATTGCTCTCTTTTATAGCTCCTTGTGAAAAAATATTTTTTCTTATGGGATTACAACCTGATGTAATAGATAATGCAATATGTTTTATATTACCTATATTTGTAGGTTTACCTATTTTTACAAGTACAACTATTAGTTCTGCAATATTTAGAGGTATTGGAGATACAAAAACACCTCTAAAAATTTTATCTACTTCTTTAATATTAAATGCTATCTTAGCTCCTTTATTTATTTTTGGAATATTTTTTCCTCAAATGGGTATATCAGGAGGAGCTTTAGCTACTATATTGTGTCAAACATTTGCTGCTTTAGTAAGTATTTATTTATTGAAAAAAAGAAAGATTGTGAATAATTCAAGGTTTTTAGATTTTAACTCTTTTAAAGAAATATTTAAAATTGGTTCTCCGATAGCCGTAAATGGAGTCATTTTTTGTGTTGTTTACTTGTTTTTATCTCGTGTTATAGCTCCTTTTGGAACAAGTGCTATCGCTGCTTTAGGTATCGGACATAGAATAGAGTCTATTTCATATTGTATTTCTTTAGGATTTTCAATTGCTGCAACAACTCTTGTAGGGCAAAATATTGGTGCTAAAAATAATAAAAGAGCAATAGATATAGTTTGGAAAACATTATTGTATCTTGGCTCAATAATAGCTTTAATTTCAATAATGGTACTGTTGTTTAAAGAACAAATAGCAATGTTATTTAGTAGTGAGCCTGATGTTATAAAAAATGCTGTTTTATATTTGATTGCAATAGGGACAACAGAAGTATTTTTAGGATTTGAAGTTGTTATGGAAGGTGTATTTTCTGGACTTGGAAATACATTACCTCCAACTATAATAGGTTTACCTATAAATATTTTAAGAGTTCCTATAGCTTATTATTCATCAAAATATTTTGGTATTGCTGGTATATGGTGGACTATAGGCTTAACAACTGTTTTAAAAGGATTAATATTAGTTCTTTGGTTTAAAAAACTATCTAAATCTAGTGTATATTTAAAATAAACATATAAAAATCACAAAAAAATCACGATAAATTCATTATGTGAATTAATAAAATATAATATAATTGCCAACTATAATACAGCAACGCAAATTAGAAGGTATATAAATTAAGCTAATGAAAAAATTATTGCAGAAGTTTGTTATAACATTAACTTTTTTTACTATGTTAAATATTGCCCAAAATTCACATTGTGAAGCTGAAACATCTCAATCTATTTTTTTTGTAAAAATACTTAATTATGTTAAAAATATATCTTCTTTAGAAATTGTGAATGTTGGTATTGTTTTTGATAATAATAGTGAATCAATTGCTTCAAGAGATAGAATTATTAATGCTTTAAAATCTAATGGTAGAATAAGACTTGTTGCAATACCTAAAAATTCACCAGATAATAAAATTCAACTTATGAATGTTTTATATTTAGCTAATGGTGTTTCTGTTGAAGATATTTCTCAGAAAGCAAAGAGATTTAAAATACTTACATTCTCATCCAATTTTGAAGATGTAAATAAAGGCTTTGCATCAATAACTGTAATACTTAGAAATAATACACCTAAGGTTATAGTTAATCTAAACAATTCTAAACAAGAAGGACAAAACTTGTCATCTCAACTTCTTAAGCTATCAGAAATAATATAAATATATTTAAACTAATATTTGGAGTAATTAATTATGAAGTTTAATGGACTAAAAAAACTAGCTTTAAGCTCAATTTTATCATTTTCATTATTTCAAGCATTTCCTGCATTTTCACAAGATAATCAATCAATAAATACTCTTGTTGAGCTAAATAGTGCTATTAACTATATGGAGTTGAAAATACTTGATTTTATTGAACTCCAAACATTACTTAATCCAGAGTTTAAGGTGAATGTTAATGTAACTGATATTTTTAAATCTTTAAATACATATATTGACTTGAACGTAATAGGAGCTGGTAAAAATACTATATTATTACCAGATAAGATAATTAATTTTGTTACTTATAATATTGAGAAAGGAAAAGACTCATCTGAAATTTCGTTAATGGTTATAGAAGAGTTTAAGAAAGGTTCTTTTTCTACAACAGATAAGAAAGACGAAGATGACTTTTCAAGATTAAAAAATAATTTATTAAGAACCCAATTTGGTGCATTTTTGGTTCCTGAGTTTGAATATCATCAAGAGGATGATGGAAAATTTGAACCATTAATGGAAATTAATCAAGCTAGAATATTTTTCTCCTCTAATATTAATATTCCAAAAAGCCCTATATATTTCTTAGCAGAATGGAACCCATTACCAGAGGAAGTAATTCATCATATAGAAAGTTTGGACTTTCAAAATAATGGTAAAAAGTATGTTTTGCAATCAACAAGACCAAAATTAGAAACTGGAGAACTTGTACCATTTGAACAATTATATGTAAATTTAAGTAATTTATTTGATTCTGGTATCAATCTTACATTAGGACAATTTAGAATACCTTTTGGATTCTGGTCTGATTACACATCACATAGAAATTTTTCTACAACTAAAAATAATATGCTTGTAAATGGATTTGCCTTAAAGAAATTAGATTTAGGTTTTATGCTTGATAAAAAGTTTAATAATCTTCCTTTTGACTCTACTTTATCTTTAAAAGCTTCTGTAGTTAATGGAAGATTGACAAGGACATTTCCTTTAGCAAGAGCCGATAATGATACAGATAAAGATTTTGTAGGAAGTGTAGAGTTAATTAATGAAAAAATTAGTTTAGGTGCCTCAGCTTATTTAGGTGCTTTAAATGTAAATAAAAAAGTAGCTTATGGTGCACACTTTTTGATACCTACAAAATATGTATCAATTTCTGGAGAGTATGTATATCAACATAATAATGATATAAATTCAACATTTAAAGCGTTTATTGAAGAAGATGGTATTTTAAAAGAAACAAATGAAAAATTTGGATTTAATACAGCCTCTTCTCACAGTGCTTATGTTCAATTTGATTATCATATACAGGACACATTTAAATTTATGAAATCTCCTACTATTAACTTTTTGACTAATGATTTACATTTATATGGTTTATATGATTTTTGGACATATTTTACAGATGGGAAAATGTATAAAGTACCAGCTTATAAAGTCTTTCATGGTTTAAGATATCAACTTAATAAAAATGCCAGATGGACTATTATTGAATATGGAAGAATGTTTACTGAAGATTATAATAAAGGTCAACACCATTTATCAACACAATTTGAGATAACATTTTAAATATTTAATATACTAAAGTAATCTATCTAGGTAGATTACTTTTTAAAGTATAGAAGAAAATATGAATTTATAAGAGAAGAAGCAATAAATAAAAAGACAAGATGTGTAAAGATAAGACTTATCTCTGCTTATTTTTTTTTCTTTTTAATCTTAAAGAGTTAAATATAACAGAAATTGAACTTAAACCCATAGAAGCAGAAGCAAATATAGGATTTAATAAAATACCCCAGAGAGGGTAGAGTATTCCTGCTGATATTGGAATTCCTATAGAATTATATATAAAAGCCCAAAAGAGATTTTGTTTTATTGTTTTTATTGTATTTTTACTTAGATTAATTGCTTTTATGATTGAATCTAAATCGTTATTCATTATGACAATGTCACTAGATTCTATAGCAATATCAGTTCCCTTACCCATAGCAATTCCTAAATCTGCTTGTGAAAGTGCAACAGAATCATTTATTCCATCTCCAACCATTGCAACTTTTTTCTTGTTTTCTTGTAATTGTTTTATTATTTTAGATTTTTCTGTCGGTAAAACTTCAGGATAAAATTTAGTTACTCCTATTTCATTTGCGACAGATTCAGTAGTATGTCTATTATCACCTGATATTATTACAACTTCTATATTATTTTCTTTTAGCTTTTTTATTACTTCTTTTGTATTAGCTTTTATTTTATCTGCTATAGCTATTAAGCCTATAATTTCTTTTTCATTTGAAATATATATAACTGTTTTTGCTTGTTTAGATAGTTCGTCTACTTTATTAGAATAAGTCTCATTAATAGATATTTTTTGTAAATCCATTAGCTTTTTATTACCAATAAAATATGTATTTCCCTCTATATCCGTTTCTATTCCTTTACCAGTAAAAGAATTAAAATATTCAGTTTCTTTTAAAGATAGATTGTTTTCTTGAGCTTTTTGAATAATAGCTTGTGATAGAGGATGCTCAGATTTTTTTTCCATAGAGGCTGATATTATTAATAACTCCTTTTCTGATAAATTATTACTAAAAATATCAGTTACTTGAGGCTTATTTTCTGTTATAGTCCCAGTTTTATCAAAAGCAATTATATCTATTTTTCCAGCTATTTCTAAACCTTCTGCATTTCTTATCAAAATTCCATTTTCTGCTCCTAATCCTGTTCCTACCATAATTGCTGTAGGTGTTGCTAATCCCAAAGCACATGGACAAGCGATAACTAAAACAGATATTGCATTTAAAAAAGCAAAAGAGAAGTTAGATGAAAATATAATCCAAACTATAAATGTTATTATAGAAATTGCTATAACAACAGGAACAAAAATAGAGGTTATTCTATTTACCAATGTTTGAATTGGAGCCTTAGAGCTTTGAGCTTCTTCTACTGCTTGAACTATTTGAGATAATAAAGAGTCTTTTTCAGTTTTTAACACTTTTATTTCTAGACTACCTGTTTTATTAAAAGTTCCACCAATAACTTTAGAATCTTTTTCCTTAGTTGATGGAATACTTTCACCTGTTATCATAGATTCATCAACACTTGAAGAACCTTTAATTACTATTCCATCTAAAGCTATTCTTTCTCCTGGTTTAACTAATAAAATATCATTAATTTCAATATCTTTGATCTCTTTAATTTGTTCAACACTATCTTTTATTATTAAAGCCTTTTTAGGTTGTAAAGTTAATAATTGTTGTATTGCTGTATTTGTCTTTTTTTTTGCTATTTTTTCAAAATATCTACCAAGTAAAACTAAGAATATTATTACTGTTGATGATTCATAATATAAATCTGGTTTTAAACCATTTTTTATAAAAAAATCAGGGTTAAAAGTAGCTATAAAACTATAAAGATAAGAAGATAAAGTCCCTAATGAAACAAGTGTATTCATATCACCTGTTTTATTTTTCAATGCTTTAAAAGCTGAAATATGAAAATGTGAACCAACCCAAAATACTACAGGTGTTGCTAATATAAATTGTAAATATGGATTCATAAACCACATAGGAATCCAATGAAATCCAAGCATATGAATCATTCCAAGAAGAAAAAAAGTACTTATTAAAGCACCAAAAACTAACTTTATTTTTAATACTCTTGTTTCATCTTCAAACTCTTTTTCACTTTTCTTAAAACTAGCTTTGAATCCAGCACTATCAACTGCTTTAATTAGTATATCTTCAGATGATAAATTTTCATAAATGACTTTTGCTTTTTCTGATGCAAAATTAACTGCAACATCTTCAACTCCTTCAACATTTTTTAAAGCTTTTTCAACTTTATATACACATGAAGAGCAGGTCATTCCAGATATATCAATCATTACAGTTTTAGACATTTTTTAGCCTTTTATTTCAACAAGTGTAAACCCTGTTTTATCGATAGCTCTTCTAAGAGTTTTTTCTGTAGGTAAATCACCATTAAAACTTAAATCAGCTTTGCCTGAATTTAAATCAACAGAAACATTTTCTATATTTTCTAACTGTTTTAAACTATCCTGAACTTTACCAACACATGATTGGCAATGCATACCTTCTATCAATAGTGTTATATTATTAGACATTTTCACTTCTCCTAAAAAATATTTTATAAGAAAAATATAAACCATTAACCTAACTATAATGTCAATATTTACAAAAAAACCTTAAACATTTATTAAAGCTTGTATAATAGGTATTTGTAAATTATCTAATTATGTAATAAGATGTATAATTTATGATAAAACATTAAAATAATTAAGCATTTTAGGAGTTAATAATACATGGCATTTAAAGATATGTGGTCAAAATTAACCAAAGATGAGCAAGACCATATTGAAAAAAATGTTTTAATTTCAACAGTTGATGAAGTATATAACTGGGCAAAAAGAAATTCTATTTGGCCTTTGAGTTTTGCTACAGCTTGTTGTGGAATTGAAATGATTTCATCTACAGGACCAAAATATGATATGGCTAGATTTGGTTCAGAGGTTTTTAGAGCTACACCTAGACAAGCTGATTTAATGATTTTAGCAGGAACAGTAACCAAAAAAATGGCACCAATTGTTGCTTTGTTATATGAACAAATGCCTGAACCTAAATATGTAATTTCAATGGGAAATTGTACAATTACAGGTGGTATATTTAGAGGTTCTCCAACTGTTGTAGATTATATGGATCAAGTTGTTCCAGTTGATGTGTATTTGCCTGGTTGTCCTCCAACACCAGAAGCTTTATTTCACTCTGTTCTAAAACTTAGAGAAAAAATTTCTAAAGAAACAATTTTAACCAGAGAAAAAAGAGTAAGAGCACATCACTATACACGTAATAAACCTCTTTCTGAAGTAGAAGTTAGATTGTAATTTATTTAGGTTATTTGTAGTTACTCTTTATGTTCTACAAGTAACCTATTTAATAAGGTTTATACCTTTTGTAAGTTATATTATCAAGAATCAAAAAATCATTATTTATCTTTACTGTAACTATAATCGTTTTTTTTAGATCTGGTCTTTTCATTGTAAGTTTATTACCTTTTAGACTCCATTTTCCTTCCCACATTGAGGCTTCCCCTTCAGAGGCTTGAATATGTAATCTGCCATCTTTAAAAAAATCTAAAGAGATATTATTTGTTTTATTTTCCCATCCATATGTATTTTTTGTAGATAAAATAAATGTTTTAATATTTTTCTCTATTGTAGTATCTTGAGCATAAGTATTTGTTATAAAGCCAAATATCATAGCTAATATAAGTATTATCTTTTTTTTCATAAACTTATTGTAATTAAAGCTCAATCAAGAAGTTAATATAATCATTATATATTTCTTGATTCGCAAATGAAATATATCTACCTTGTTTAGATTGATTACCTTCTATATCTGAGTAGGGATTTTTTATTTGTAATCTATATAAGATATTGCTTAATGAGGAATTTAAACTTATATCTAAATTAGTATCAAATCTATCCCATGTAAAAACTAAACCATTATCCTTGGTGAATTTAGTAAAGTTTCCCTTAGAATCTCTTTGAGATATAATTTCAATATTATCTTCAACTGATTTTTTATTTACTGCTTTATTAAATGATAAAGTAATTTTTGATAATGGTGCTTTTACCTTGATATATTTTTCTGAAATATCAGGAGGGTTTATGTAATCTATATTATTATCATAAATTAGTCCAGCAATCTCTTTAGAATTAAATGTAACTTTAGATATTTCAGGCTCATACTGGAATGAATAAAATAAATCGTTTTCTTTTCCAAAATTTATAATTAAAGGATTATTCTTCGATTTTACTTGACCTTTTGTTATTATAAGCCTTTTTTTTGTATTCCATTTCTCTTTAGTTATATATATATCAATTAAACATTCGTTTGGTACATCTTCAATTAATAAAGATCCTGTTTCAGATTTTTTGTTAAAATTCCAAGAAATTTCTTTTATAAGTGATTTTGCATTTATATTTATATCTTTTACTAAATCATTATTATTATCATAAACATTAATAAGCATAAAAGTTGTATCATATGACTTTTTATTGTTTTCTAGTTGCTTTTTTTGTAACTCTTGATTTATTTTATTTAAATAATCTTGATCTTCTTTATTCAAAACTAAATTATCATTTGCTATCTCGATTTCTTTTTCTTTTATTGGTTTGACTATTATTTCAAGACTAGTAGATTGTTTAGGTTCTTCTCTAGAAGATAATAATATATTTACTTTACCTGCACTTATCCCTTCAATAAACCCTTGAGAATCAACTGTAGCAATCTTATCATTCTCTGATTTCCAGACTACATCATTTGTTATTTTTCCATCAGTAAATTGTACTTTTCCTTCTACTTGAACTTTTTCTCCAACTTCAATTACAATCTTTTGATTTTGATTACTTTCTTTTTGTGGTACTATTTCCAATTCAGAGTAGCTTGTAACAGTCTGTTTACAAGATAATATTATTAAAGAGCAAATTAGTAAAAAAATATTTTTCATAAAAAATTATTTAATTTTTATAATATACTTAAAATTTTACTTGAAACTTTTTATAATAAATGTGGTTTAATTCATATTATTAATAAGATATTTTAATTTATAATTTATAAAAGTATAAAAAACAATTGTTTTAATGAGTTTCTTTATGAAAAAAAAATTATCTCAAAACTATGATAATAAAATTAGTTTAGATATTTCTAAAACTTCTAAGAGTTTGTTTGTTTTATTTTCTTTAGGATTAATAACAACTTCATGCTCTTTAGTTAATGTTAATAATATTAAGATACAAACTAAAAATAATGAAATAGATTTAGGTTATAATTCAGGAAACTCTGTGCCTATCAACTTTAGACTAGTTAATAATGAAAAATTTAATACTAAAGCTATAGTCAATACACAATTAGGTACTTTAGCTGGTATTCATCATTATAAAATTGCAATGCAAAGGGTTTCTGCACCACCACCTCCTTCATTTGTACCACCACCACCAGCAACCTCTATATTTTCATCTGCAACTACTACAGCAAATATACTTAATGATCTTTCTAACCCTAAGCCATTTTATATAAAAAATTTAAAACCTGATTCATTTTATTATATTGCTGCTAGAGCTTATTCAAGTACTGATGACTCAGTTAATATTGTTGCTTTAAATGGAAACCCAGCTGATGCTGGTGGAGGTACATCTAGAACAATTAATCCTGATGGTGGAGAATATATATATGTTAACAGTTCAGGAAATGTTAGTATAATTAATGATGCAACAACTGAGGCTGGTAGTGCAAATACTGATGACAATTTTCAAATAGATATTGAAATGCAATTAATGAAAACTATAGGTGGACAAGTAACAAATAATGCAATAAATAAATCAAATGGAACAAATAGTCTATCTGTAGGTACTTTAGCTTCTACACCTGTGATTAATACTAAATTATCAGATATTAGTATTAATACAAATACCTCAATTAATAAGTCTAAAGTTGATATATCAAGTTGTATTGGTGTAGGTGTAACAAGTGGAAATTATGTTGTGACTTGGACGGCAGATTCTCAAGATGGTTCTGGAGCTGGTATTTATGCTCAGGTTTTTGATAAAAATAATAGTGTTATAACACCTTCTCCTTGTAATCTTCCTGAATGTAATAGTTCAACAGGTGAATTTAGAATAAATCAACAAACTGCATATAATCAAACAAATTCAAAAGTATCTATGGCAAATGATGGAACATTTGTTGTTACATGGGAAAATGAACCATCGGGTGGTGGAGATTATGAAATTTACGCAAGACGATTTCAAACTAATGGAACTCCTTTAACTGGTATTTCGGGTAATGAATTTCTTGTAAATACATATGGAACAAATCAACAAAATAATCCGCAAATAGCTCATCATTCAGATGGAAGTTTTGTTATAGTATGGGAAAGTGATCATCAAGTTTCTGCTAATAAAGATATTTATGCAAGAAAGTACACTAATACTGGAACTCCATTATTTGCTACAGAAACAATAATAAATACGACTACAGTTAATAATCAAACAAAACCAAGTGTAGATGTAAATAAATCCTCAGGCGAGATTTTATTTGCTTGGGAACATGATAGAGGAGACGGAATAAATATTAATGCAAGAAGGTTTGATAGTTCTTTTACTCCACTTACAGGAGTTTTAGGAAATGAGTTTAGGGCGAACGCTTTGGTAAATCCAACTTATGGAATGCCTTCTATATTTTATAATAATTCAACAGGTATGAGTCCTAATCATTTTGCTATAAGTTCTTATAAAAATGCACCTAGTATAGAAACTCAGTTTTTTAGTTCTTTAGGAATTAATAATGGAAAAAGAGTTGATACTGATAAAGAAGCACCACTATCAGATACAGTATTAAGTATTGACACTGCTCTTGATAAAAATAATAATTTTATTACAAGTGCTATTACAGATAATGGTTCTACCAAAGAACTAAAAGTTTTTCAATATGACTACGATAGAAAAGCTCTTTCAACCTCTAATACTGTTATAGTTTCTGTACCAAGTGCAATTCTAGATAATCAAGCAAAAATAACTTATACAAATAATAACTATTTATTGAGTTATATATACAATAATCAAGTAAAAGTTAAAGTTTTACCACTTAGTTCTCAATAAAAAATAGTTTGCATACTAATCAATATGCAAACTATATGAATATTATCTAATTAAATCTTTTTTGTTGTCATCTTTGCTTGCATAAATAACTGAAGATAATCTTTACCACCTGCTTTGGAATCAGTACCAGACATATTGAAACCACCAAATGGATGCCCACCAACTAATGCACCTGTACACTTACGGTTTAAATAAAGATTACCTACAAAAAATTCTTCAGCACCTTTTGTGAGTTTTTCTTCATTTTGAGTATAAATAGCACCAGTTAAACCAAATTTTGTATTATTTGCAATTCTTAATGCATCATCAAAATCTTTTGCTCTTATAAAAGCTAAAACAGGTCCAAAAATTTCTTCTTGAGCTAATCTTGCCTCTGGAGATATTTCAGAAAATATTGTAGGTTTTACAAAGTAACCATTTTTATCATTTAATCTCTCTCCACCTGTTACTAATTTACCTTCTTTTTTACCTATTTCTATATATTCAAGTATTTTATTAATAGATCTTTCACTTGAAACAGGTCCCATATAAGCGTTATCTGTAGCCAAACCCATTGCAAGTTTTTCTGTCTTTTCTTTTACTTTTGATAATACTTCATCATATACAGAATCGACTACTATAGCTCTAGAACAAGCTGAACATTTTTGTCCCTGAAAACTAAAAGCTGAAGCAACAATACCATTTACAGCATCTTCTAAATTTGCTTCATTATCTACAACTATTGCATCTTTACCACCCATTTCAGCAATTACTCTTTTAATCCAAATTTGACTTTTTTGAGTTTTTGCAGCACGTTCATTTATTCTTAAACCAACTTCCATAGAACCAGTAAAAGCAATAAATCTTGTTAAATGATGTTCTGTCATAAAATCACCAATTACAGAACCATCACCTGTTAAAAAGTTAACAACCCCTTTAGGTAAATTAACTTCTTCAAGTAATTCAAAAAATTTGGCAGCAATAACAGGAGCATCTTGAGATGGTTTTAAAACCACTGTATTTCCTGTAACAATTGAAGCTGTTGTCATACCTGCCATAATAGCTAAAGGAAAGTTCCAAGGTGGAATAACCATTCCAACGCCTAGTGGTAAGTATTCTAATTTATTTTTTTCTCCTTTAACAGGTGTTAATTCATGTCCTTGAGAATATCTAATCATTTCTCTACCATAAAACTCTAAAAAGTCTATTGCTTCTGCAACATCTGCATCTGCTTCAGCCCAATTTTTCGCAACTTCATAACTTAATAAAGCACTAAACTCAAACTTTCTCTCTCTAATTAAATCAGCAACTTTAAATAAATATGATGCTCTTTCTTCCGCTGAAACTTTTTTCCATGTATTAAATGTCTCATATGCTGCGTTAATAGCTTTATCAGCATGCTCTTTTTCTGCAAATTGACAAACCCCGATAATTTGGTCTAAGTCAGCAGGATTAATAGATTTTTCTTTTTTATCTGTATATATTTTTTCACCATTGATTACTAAAGGATACTCTTTACCAAGCCATGACTTAACAGTGTCTATAGCTTTACTCATTTTTTCTATATTTTCAGAATTTGAAAAATCTGTAAATGGTTCATTTACAAACTCTGTACTATGTTTTACTAATAATTCTTGCAATTTTTACCTCCAAAATCTTAACTTTAAGATAACCTAATTGTAATCTTTTTTTAACTATTTATCAAGGATGTATGAAGCAAGGGTTAAAAGAATTTTTACATATGGCTAAGGAAATAAAGAGTAAGAAGTGAAAATATTCTATTTTATTTCTTAGAAATCTGTGTTAATCCTTTGTGTACTCAAACAAAATTAGTTTGCATTTTTTGAAACAAAGAAGTGAATTTACTAATTCTTATTCTTTTTCTCTCATTACTTTTTACTTCCTATCTTCTTACTTATTTGCACCATCTGTATTCTGATCTAAAAAATAATTTTTTTATACTAAATGAATTCTAATAGAATCAATGATATTTGAATCATCTGAAAAGACTGAAAAATTATTCCATATTAAATTATTAAAACTTTCAAATTTTGGTTTACCATACATGGCTCTAGCATCAACTAATGTATTTCCAATAGATAAACCTTTTTGAGTTTTCCCTTTATACATCAATCCAAAACTCATCTCTTTTACTATTCCATTTTCATCAAAGATTATAATTACACTTATATCATCATAGATATACTTTACTGTGTTTGATCTTAAGTCATTAAATCCTTTGCTATATTTATCCATTATTTCTTTAACTTGTATTCTGTTTGTCTTACCTAAAAATATTCCCATAGCTCCATTATTATAAATAGTAAAATCTAAACCTAAGGTTTCAGGAATTAATGCTCTATTTCTAGCCATTTCAAGAACTTTCTTTTCAGAGTCAGAAAGTTTGAATTCTTGAGTTGTTGTATTTTCAAAGAAGTTAGAACCTCTTAATCTAATCGAGCTAATTTTTTGATCAATTATACTAAAACAAGCAATATGTTTCCAAACAGCACCTTTAATTGTAACAGTAATAGGTTTACCATATATCTCAATAGCTCTTTGAATTGTGTCACCTATAGATAAACCTGAATAAGTTTTCCCTTTAAATTGCTCACCAAAAGTAAATTCTTCTATTACACCTTTATCATTAAATAAAATTCTAAGTGAAATGTCATCATAGGATATAAGTTGGTTATACATCTGCTCTTTAGCATCTATTGAACTAAATCTTTTCATAGTTTCTATGACATCTTGTTTTGTAGATTTACCTATATAAAGACCAAAAA
Organism: Candidatus Sericytochromatia bacterium; assembly: GCA_046328075.1. Taxonomy (GTDB): domain Bacteria; phylum Cyanobacteriota; class Sericytochromatia; order UBA7694; family JACMQJ01; genus JAXLXG01. Next base: position 76,842 of record JAXLXG010000017.1, on the reverse strand, counting down.
CTCCAAGTTTTTCTTCATCTATATTACCTATACTTACATACTCAACTCTATTACTACTTAAAGAGAATATTCCACTTTTGACTAAATTCTTTTCTTCTCTTGTTCTTACTCTTTTTTTGATATTTTCTTCTTCACCTATTATCTGAGCTTCAACTAAAAGCATTTCAAATTTAGTTGCAATATTTACTTTATCTGGCTCATTCCATTCAACATCAGTAAAAACGCCATATTCCATTCTTAATATACTAAAAAAGGCTTCTTCTCCCTCAATTCCATCATATTCAGAGTATATAATATTTCCTTCTTTTATATATATTGTTCCAGATTTTTTTACTACTACATCATTTATATATATTTTTTTTGTTGAATTATCTGCTACAAGTATCCTTATATAATCTAATAAGGAAATATATCTTAAATAACCAGAGAAACGACCTGTTAATAACTGATTTATAATGAAAGAATCTAATTCTTTCAGATCTATTGGTTTTTCAAGATAAGCTAAAGCACCATTTTGATTAACAAAGTTTTTTACACTATCAGAAGCAAAAGAAGTCATTATTATTACTTTAGTTTTTGGAAAATTATTTTTTATCCATAATAAAAGATCTATACCAGATAGTTCTGGAACATTAGTTGAGGTTATAACTAAATCAAATTTTTCTTTAGTTAATAGTTGCAATGCTTGAATAGATGAATCAATTGCAATACAATTATATCCATGCTGATTTAAGTATTTTTCAATAACTAACCTAGTTAATAGCTCTGGCTCTACAACTAACAGATTTTTAGTTGACTTTAATTTAATTATCTCTTCACTATTTGCATCAAAAGAATTATTATTCTTTTTATTTTTTATTCTCCCTGCCTCTTCAAATAACTCTTTAGAATTCTTATTTATAGAGAAAAATTTAGGTTGAATCCATTCATCATCACGAAAAATACCATTATTTAAACTAATTATTTTATTAAATGCTTCTTCTCCTCTTAAATCTTCAAATTCAGCCTCAACAATACTTCCTTCATGAATATAAATAATTGATTCTTTATTTGTTTCTTGATCGTTAATAATTATCCTTCTTTTTTTATTTAAAGAGAGTATCATTTCTATAAATTCTGTTAGACTTATATCTTTTAGATTAGCTGTAAAGTGTTCTTTTTTAAATTTAGAGTTTACAAATTTAGTAAACTTACTAAAATCTAACGGCTTTTCAAAGAAGTTAACAGCACCTCTCTTTGCTCCAGCCTCTTTAATTTCTGGTGTTGCATAACCTGTAATTAAAATTACATCTGTTAATGGAGAATTTTCATTAATCCATCTTAAAAATGCTAAACCGCCCATATCTGGCATATTGACATCAGAAATTACTAAAGGATAGAATTTATTTTTAAATGCTTCTACACCTTTAGTTGCTGAGTTTAGATAAGTTACATCATATCCCTCTTCTACTAAATATTTTTTAAGAAGTAAGGCACTTATTGGCTCATCGTCAACAAGCATTATACTTTTATTTTCGATATCCATACTATAGTAATTTAATATTTAAGATCTATTTTAAAAATTATATTAAAAAAATAGATATAAATAAATCATAAAATCCATATATTTTTTTATTCCCTTTTAGGAATCTATTATTTTTAATAGAATAACATGATTTATAATTTAATATGCCAATTTAAGAAATATTTTTAATATTAACTTCTCTTAAAAGTTGTATTTATATTGTTAATTTACTATGTTCTTAAATTCATGATAATTTGCTTGGGCTTATCTATGATTTTTAATAACTCACAATTAAGTAAAAAGTTAACTTGTTGCTCATCATATTTAATTACATTTTCTCTATATAATTTTTTTATAGCTTCAGTATCATCAGTTTTAATAGTATCACGTGAATTAATATGAAAAGGTATATTTGGTTTTATATCCCTTTTATTAAACCATTTATCAGGAAAATCACCTCTTACCTTATATTTATTCACAAAATTATCATATCCACAACAAATATAATGCAATATTATATTTTCATAATCAATAACCATTTTTTTTCCAATAAATCTATGTACAGATTCAATTTTTGTTTCAGGAGTTACTTTTGTTGAGGCTTTACCATTTTGATAACCTAAATAAAAAGTATTTGCTTCTTGTAATCCTAAAATATTAATATCTTTCATAGTAAATAATCTAGGATTTTTTTTAAATAAATTTACTTCTATAAAATAATCTTTTATATCAAATCTTTGAGCTAAAGCCTCATAGTTATAATGAAATGAATTATCATAACCTAAAGATTCAAAGTCTAGAAATAATTCTTTTATAGATTTTTTCTTTGTTAAAAAAAATAATTCGTCTATATCTATATGTGTAATCCAATTAATATTGTTTTCTAAGCATATATTTAAAGCTATTTCGACATTTATTATTTGTCTTGCCATTACCTCATTATGAGAAAATTGATTATATTCTTTATATACACTAGTTTTTTTTGCAAGTCTTTTATGCTCTTCATCTTTTTTTATTATAAACACCTTATCTTTATAATTTGATTCTAAATGATTGATTATAGTAGGTGAATTATCGTCAATAAAAAAAATAAAATAATCATACCCTATATAACTATGATATTTTATAAATGAATCTATTACATTATCTGCATTTACAAATGTTGAAACTATAGCTGTTTTCATATTACATTAAACTCCATGCAGATTCATAAGAATCAACTAAATCTATATATTCTAGAAAATTAGAGTAAAATTTATTTTCACTTATGGTTGCACTATCACCTATAATAATCAATTTTTTCCTAGCCCTTGTCATTGCAACATTCATACGTCTTATATCACTCAAAAATCCAATTTCACTATTTTCATTACTTCTTACTAAACTTATATAGATAATATCTTTTTCTTGACCTTGAAAACCATCAACTGTATCTATGAAAATTTTAGCATTTGGGTAATTATTTTTATCAATTGCTTTTTCAATTTCGTTCACCTGTTCTTTATAAGGAGAAATTATACCTATAGAAACAGTTTCTTCTATTTGTGGTAAGTACAAATTTAAATGATTAATTAAAATATTTATTTCTTCTGGGTTATAATAACTTTTAGTTTTTGGATTTAATATTTCATTAAATCCACAACCTGCTGTATCTATAAATAAAATTGCTTTATCATCATTAAATAATAAGTGAGTTTTTACTGAATCATGTGCAATTAATTTTGAGTTATATAATTCTTTATTAGAAAAATTCATAATATTTTCATTCATTCTGTATTGTGTATCTAGTAAAATACTTGATTCTTTTTGAATTTCTATACATTTTTCAAATAATGTAATACCTAAGCCTTTTTTTAAAGCTAAATCAGACTTGATTGTTGGTGGTAATTGTTTATGATCACCTGCCAAAACAACTTTATCAGCCTTTTTTATTACAATCCAACAAGCAGGTTCTAAGCTTTGAGCAGCTTCATCAATAAAAACAGTTGAGAACTTTTTAGCTCTTAAATTTTCTTCTGTAGCCCCTACAAATGTTGAGCAAATGACTTGAGCTGAATCTAAAATGTCTTGGTTAATAATTTTCTCAATTCTCTTTGCATCATTTATTAATGCTTTTGATTCATTTAATAAAGATTTTCTATTTTCTCTTTCTTCTTTACCAAAACTTCTTTTAAATTTTAAAGCTTGACTTCTGATTTTATCAGCTTCTTTATACATCTTTTTTAATTCTTGATAAAGTAAATGATTTTCAACTTTAGAATCAAAAGTGATTTTTAAATTTTCAATATCAACTTTAGCAGGATTGCCTATCCTTACAATATTTAAATCCTTCTGACTTAAAAGTTGTGCAATTAAATCTACTGCTGTATTACTTGGAGCAACTACTAAAACTTGTTTTTCATAACTTAAGACTGTTTCAATTGTATTGACTAAAGTGGTTGTTTTTCCTGTTCCTGGGGGGCCATGAATTATACAAATATCTTCAGATTCTAAAACTTTATCAATTGCATTCTTTTGTGACTGATTTAATTTATCATAATCTTTATTTTTTTTATAATTATTAATTCTTGACTTATCAAATTTTGCTTTGTTTACACCATAAAAAATTTCTTTTAAATAGTTAATTCTTTTATCATCTGTATTTATCACATAGTTAAGAGAAAAATCCATTTCCTTAAAAGTTTTTTCATCGTAATATAAGTCAAGTCCTATTTTACCTTCCTCTAACCAATCAGGAATCTCACTTATATTAAATAAAACTTTTATTTTATCATTCTTAACATTGATAACTGAACCTATTATATTTTTATTAGCTTTTATATCTTCTTGATTTGTAAATAAAGAAACTGTTTTACCAGATTGAAATAAATGATTTTTATCTTGATTATTAGTTTTTTCAAATTCTATTACTATTTTTTGATTAAAACTTGTATCTATTGAATTTATATTTAAAGGATACCAAGTTATACCTTGAACCTTTCTTTGATTTAAAGGTGTTTCGATAAATTTTATTCTAAAATCTTCTAATTCTTCTTTTTGTTCAATTTTTATTAAATCAATTAATTTATATAGTTCTTGATTTATATCGTCTCTTTGCATTAAATAACCTTTATAAGTGATTTATATGACATAAAATTTAATCAGATATATTATAAACTTTTTATCAATGGATTCAAAAATGACTATATTATATTAGTCAAAATAGAGGTGAAGAAGTGTTTAATCTAAGAGTTAAGGATAAAAGGATTGCAACAAGTAAATCTATAGAGAATACTCTTTATTTTATTACATCTCAGAATAAAGATATAATAAATCTCGGAACTAGACCATTTATTATACAAAAAAATACATTTTTCTTCAGAAGTAAAAAATCTATTATAAGAAACTTTTTTAATATGTTTAACTGGAAATAAGTTTAGTTTTTTTTATATATGAATGAATCATTTAGCTTTTTTTCAAAATTTAAAGGAAAATAGGTATTCTAAATTTAAGATATTTAATTGTAAAAAATGTTCTATAAATTTATCTTTTATTAATACTGAAACTACCTGTCCTTATTGCTTAAATAAAATTGATTCTTTTGAACTAAAACAAATTATAAAATATGATTATGTTTTACCAATAAAGATAAAAAAAGAAGAGTCTATTGAATTATTGAGCAAATGGTTGAATAAAGATTTTTTTATAAACAGAAGTCTTAAAAAGTATATAAATGAACAAAATATTAAATGTATATATACTCCTTATTGGTTATTTAATATAAAGACTAATAGTACATATAAAATAAAAAAATCAAAAAATCAAAACTTAAATCAAATTATACAAAAAATTTTTAATGACTTAATTATTAAAGCAGATAATTATGAAATACTAGAATCTATTAAAAAGTTTGAAGTTTGGAATATATTAGATTTAAAAGAATTTGATTTAAGCTTTATTGATAAAAGTATTATAGAAATATACAATATTGAACCCCAAGAAGCATTTAAGAGTATAAATGCAGATATTAATTATCAATACAGTGGACATTTTTAAAATGATATGTAAAAAATTAGATAAAAACCTATTATACTTTTAAAGACTAAAATAAAAATAATAAAGAGGTAATTATCTGATGAGAATTATAACAAAAGTATTATCAAAAATGTATGATTTAAAAGAAAGTTCAAAAAGATTTATAGAAAAAGTAAGTAATGGAATTTTTTGTACACTAGGAAAAAAAACTTTAGAAATATAAGTAGATATATAGATTTGAATGAAAAGACAATCTCAAGAAATTATATAAAGGCTAATCATTCAAATATAGTAGAAATGAACATACTGGGAATCAAAGAAGTCTATAAAGAAAATAATAAAAATATATTAGCTTTTGATGCTTCATTTATAAAAAAAAGTGGAAACAAAACAGAAGGTTTAGGTAAATTTTGGGATGGCAAGAACTCAAAAGTAAATAAAGGTTTAGAGTTATCTCTATTAGCAATGATAGATACAGAATATAACACAGCTTATCCAATAAGTGCACTTCAAACAGATTCTAATTGTGAAAATAGAATGGATTTTTACCTGAAACATATTGAAAATAACAATGAATATTTTAAAGAGATAAAACATATTGCTTTTGATGGCTTTCATTCAAAAAAAGAGTTTGTAGATGGAATAATTAAACAACAAAAGCATATAATTTGTAAATTAAGGTCAGATGCTAATTTGAATTATCTTTATCAAGGTGAAAGAACAAATAAAAAGGGTGCTCCTAGAAAATATGATGGTAAAGTTGATTTTAACAATCACAAGTTAGATTATGTAATTACTTTACTTGAGGGGGAAAAATTATACTCAAAAGTTGTTTACAGTTTATCTTTGAAAAGAAATATAAAAATAGTTTTACTACTTACAAATAAAGATAAGCGTCATATATTTTACTCAAGTGACCTTGAATTATCTGCTTTAGATATTTTTGAATTTTATTCAAGTAGATTTCAAATAGAGTTTTTATTTAGAGATAGTAAAACTTTTACTGGTTTAGAAGATTGTCAATCTACAAATAAAAATATTTTAGATACTCATTTCAATATGTCTTTTTTTGCTGTAAATATGGCTAAAGTACAAGATAGAATAACAAAAGGTGAATTTCACAAAGAACCTTTTTCTATGCTAAATTATCAAAGATTAGCTTCTAATAATCAAATGCTTAAATTATTTATTCATAAGTTTGATATTGACCTAAATTCTAAAAAAATGGCTGATGCTTACAAAGACATGCTCACAATTGGATTAGTATCATAATTAAATTTATTATTTATGTACACTGTATTGAATTATGATATAAAAATTTTAATAGAAAATGACTCAATATCTACTCAAAAAATTGATAATATAAAAACTAATTATGAGAATATAGATTTTACTCAGCTTTTAATTCCCACATGGATTATAAATTATTATCATAAAGATAAAAACTATATATATTTAATAAACGCACAAACTGGAGATATATTAGGAAATAAAATATATAATAAATTAAATATATATTTTATCCTCATAACAATAGTTTTAATCTTGTTTACTATCTTATTAAGTGTTTTTACTTAATATACTTAAGCAAAATTAATGAATTAGAACTACTTAAATTCCTAGCTCTTATCTTCTTCTCTTTTAACTTTTTACCTCTTACCTTAATATATAATCTAGTAAATATGTAATCCTAATACATCATCTTTTTCAAGAAAACCTTTTAAAATTCTATGTTCAATAAACTCATTCTCATTTATTGTGGAGTTCTTACTTGTAAATATTACTTTTATGTTTTCATAAAAATCTGTATCAAGTTCAATGCAATAGTTTCTTTCACTTCCTCTATTTACAAGAAATACTAACATACTATCTTTTAATTCTCTAATTATAACTTCAATATTACTTGTTTTATTATGTATAGGCTTTAAACCAGCTTCCTTTAAAATTAAGTAAACAAAATCAATTATTGAATCCTTTTTTGATTGCTCTTTTTTGTAATAAGCAGGTGAATCATAGAATATACCTAGTAATGTTCCTACAAAAATACTCTTTCCGTGACCATATCTTGCAGAATAAGAAACAGTCATATCATTGTATCTTAATAATGGAGTAATTCCTTTTCCTGATTTCCAAGTTGAAACATAACGGCTTGACCATAGTTTACCACCTCTCTCATTATTAATCCAAGCACCCATCTTACCTAGATACTTTATAACTTCTCCCATGGGTTGCAACATATCTATTGTATGTAATGATTGCTTATGTTTTATCTGTCTTCTACTCCATTGATAACTAACTACATCATAACCAGCTTGAGTCGCAAGATTTGTAGTTCCAAAATGGTACACATTAGAGTTTGAAAATGGTTCAGCAGGATATAAAGGATTATTTTCTATCTTTTCTCCTGAATCATATTCAGTTATAGGATAACCTATTGTTATAAGAACCCCACCTTCATAAACATATTTTAAGATTTTGTCATGTGAAGCTTTGTCTAAATGACCAGTTGAAAATATAAAAAGAACTTTTAATTTTTTCATTTCTTCATAAGACATCAATTCAAGATCATTTATTACTGGATTAAAACCACATTCTGTTAAAACACCCATAATACTAGAATGTCCATTAAAATGAAGTGTTGCTTTGTTAATCTCCTCAAGTACAGACCAATAATTAATATTAGATTTAATCATATCTCTTACATGAGGAATATAAATACCTAAACCGACATCACTATAAATTTCTTTTGATTGACATAGTAAATGACCATGCTCTTTAACAAATGTACCAACTTGCTTTAATACATCATATCTAGCTGTTGGCTGTCCTTTAATATCAAGTGGTGATTGAAATAACCATTCATAACCATCATGTTCTAAACAATCTTGAAGTAAATAATAAGCTAATATATTTGTATTTCTTATTAAAGAAACCATAGAAAGCTGAAGAGTTGCTTCAGGATTAACTTTTACTCTAGGATCAAACCAACCACAACCCACTTCAGCACCTATTGTTGGTTGATTTTTATGTATAGAATGAAAAAACTCTGTTGCATAAGAGACACAAAATGGTAAATCATGAGTTTCTTTACTTGTTGAAAATTTAGGATAAGTATCATAACCAACAGGAGCAACTCTAGACTTTTTAACACTATGATGAGGCCAATGACATAAATAAGGATCATTTAAATAAAAGAATGGTTTTATACCTAAATCTAAGACAAAACCTTTAAGAGTATCTAAGTAATCAACAATATAATCTTCAATAAACTCCCCATAAATCCTAACTTGAAATTTATTTCCTTTACCTTTTTTAGGTGGATATATTTCATCTCTAGACTTATAATCAGTTCTTAAAACTTTATTGATATTTTTAATATCTCCAAATCTCTTTTCACAATAAATTTTAAATTTTTCTATTGTATCAGGGTTTATATCACTCATAAAAGGAACATTTCCAAACTGCGGTAAACCTGTTTCATTATCTAGTTGCCAAGCAAAGATCATATTATTTTCATAATAAGGTTTTAAAATGTTAAAAATTGCTTTATACCATTTTTTTACATAATCTAAATAAACAGGATGATTAAGTGAAACTTCATGGCTTTTTGTACCATCTTCATAATGAATTAAAATCTCTGGATGTTTTTCTCTTACCCATTCTGGTAAACCAAAGCCTTGATACTCTGCATAAATATAAGGGCCTGGTCTTGCCATAACATTAAATTCAAATTTTTCACAAAGTTTTAGAAAATATGCAATATCTCTTTCTGGAAATGTTTCACCAGTAAAGTCAAATTTATTTTCTTCAACTTCATGCCAAATCCAAGGAATATAAAAACTTATAAGGTTAATATTTGCATTTTTTAGATATTGTAATGATGTTTCCCAAGTGCTTTTAGGTATTCTGAAGTATTGAAACTCCCCACCATAAATAATACCTTCTTTGCCATCAATTAAGACTTTTTTATCTTGTATTTCTACTTTTTTCATTTCACTTTTGGTTTAAACTAAATTACAGGATAATTAATTATACATCAAGAAATTCATTAACTATTATAAGTAAACTGTAAAAAGTACAAGGTAATAAGAGAAGAAAATAATATTGATAAATTTAAATATTATCTTTTCAATTACTTTCTTTTTATTTCTTCTCTTTCTTTACAGTTTATCTTTTCAATCATGACTTATTGAGCATAAAATATGAAATAATCCCAGAAAGTATAACTGGTATGCTTAATAACTGTCCCATAGTAAGGGAATTAAATATAAAACCTAGTTGCTGGTCTGGTTCTCTAAAAAACTCGGTTAAGAATCTAAATAAACCTGAAAAAATTAAGAATAATGAAAAAATTTGTCCATCTTTTAACTTCCTATTAGCAAAAAATTTTAAACTAAAAAATAGAACTATACCTTCAAAAAATGCTTCATATAACTGAACTGGATGTCTTGGTACTGGGTTTTCAGCAGATTGAATAAAAATAACACCCCATTCACCATTTGTTATTCTTCCCCACATCTCACCATTAAGGAAATGCCCAACTCTACCTAAAAATAAAGCTATAGGAATATTCAAAGATAAAATATCAGCTAACTTTTTAAATGAAATTTTATTTATCTTTGAATAAATAGCTAAACCAATTAAAGTACCAATTAAGCCACCGTGAAATGATAAACCACCATCCCAAATTTTTAAAATATCAATTGGATTTTTTAGATATTCTTTTCCCCAATATACAAAAACATAAAATATTCTTGCAAAAAATATTGATATAAAAAATAAAAATCCTAGTAAGCCTATAGAGTCATTAGAAGCAAGTTTTATACCTCTTTTTTCTAAAGTTTTTTCTGTGAATAAATAAACAAGTAAAAAGGAGATTGTATAAATTATTCCATATAAATGTATTCTAACAAAGCCCAAATCTATTGAGTTTTTAACTACTGTGTTTATAATCATTATTGCTTTTTATATTTCTGCTTATCTATTAGAAATTGTATGTAATACCTATTTGGAATTTTGGCTCTTTATAATTACCAGTTATATTCTTATCAAATTGAGTAAATAAACCATATCCATTTACATTATTTGCATAACTTAATCTACCGCCTGTATATGCACCTTTTTGTAAAATATCGTAGCCAGTTAAAGCATCAACTCTAAAACTTCCAAAATTAAAATCTTTTTGAACACCAGCAGTAACACCTACTTTAATAGACCCTATAGCTTTACTACTTGAATTATATATATCTTCTTTATCTGCAATTGGAACACTTGCGTAAGAATTAGTATTATTAGTTGAATATATTCCTTGATTTATACTATTAGCAAATAAAAAAGCTTGTGATTGAGTTTCAAATTGTCTTTCATAAGTTGTAAAGTGAGTATATTGATTTTGATCATTATAATGATCTTCTCTTACATTAACAGTCCAAATATCTTTCTCACCAACTTTTACATTAGTATTAAATCTCATTAAACCACCTGATATCTCAGCACCAGATTTAAAAGAAAAATCATTATTTTTATTTAGATTTACACTGATAATATCTTTGCTAAGAGTTAAAGAACCACCAGAACCAAGTTTACCTGCTTTAGCATCGTAACCTTTACTATCAAGCTGAGATTGAACATCTTTTACAGCTTCTTTATTTGTGCCAAAAGTATAACCAACATTAAGTCTGGTTCCGCCTTCAGGAAGTATTGATATTTTACTCATACTATATATAAACTTTTACAAATATAATTCTTTAAATTATCTTATCATTAAATCACTAATAAGATAAGCCTTTTATTTAATTTTAAAGATGGCTCATATTTTTTCTCTATTATTTCTTACAAAAGAATATATAATAAATTATTTAAAAATATTATGAAAATAGTATAATAACTTAAATTTAAAATATAAGAGGTATAAATAATGTCAACAGGTAAATGTAATTTTTGTAATGAAGAATTTACAAAAAGAACTATTAAAAATCATCTAAATAAATGCAAATCTAAAGAAGAGTTTTATAAAGATGTAAAAGAAACTGAAAAATCTATTTTACTTCTAATTCAAGATAAATATTCTAAAGAATACTGGATGTATGTTGAAGTATTAGAAACAACAACATTAAGTCAAATTGATAAATTCTTAAGAGATGTTTGGTTAGAGTGTTGTGGGCATATGAGTGCTTTTTATTTAAAAAATAATGAAATAGCTAAAAGTAAAAAAATATCTTCTTTTATGTTAGAGAATCTTGAAATGGATTATGAATATGATTTTGGTAGTACAACATCTCTAACAATAAAAATTCTTTCAATTTCTACTACTAATGGTAAACAAAAAATACAAATAGATGCAATAAATAACTTACCTTATATTAAGTGTAGTTTTTGTGAAGAAAATGCAGAATTTATTTGTCCTTTTTGTTATGATGATAACACAATGTGTAAAAAACACTTAAAAAAACATTCTTGTGTTGAAACAGAAGGAGAAGAATGTATGGCATCTGTAACTAATTCTCCAAGAATGGGAGTGTGTGGTTATGAAGGAACAGAAGAAAAAATATTAAAAAAATATTTTCCAAAAAAATAGTAATAATTTAAGAACAATAAGAATCTAATAGTTAAATAAAAATATAAAGTTGACACATGGTATATTAGTATATTGTAGTTAATTTAAAATTTAATTTAGTTATTTAAGTAGATTATGTTTAAACTTGTATCAAACAAAGCTAGTTTTTCAGATATGAAAGAACGTATAATTATCTTTTTGAGAAAAAACGACACTTTAAATAAAATTATTCCTGATAAACATAAACTTTTAGAAGAATTATCAAATTTTATATCTTATGGATTATTTAATTCTCTTATTTAATGGATATTTAAAATGTCTGAAAAAAATATCATATTCAGATTAAAGGATATTTCAAAAAGATATGTTATGGGTGAAGTTGTTGTAAATGCCTTAAATAACATAAATATTGATATATTTGAAGGTGAATTTCTTGTTATTTTAGGAACAAGTGGTTCAGGTAAAAGTACTCTTTTAAATATTATTGGTGGAATGGATAATCCATCAACAGGGCAAATCTTTTTTAAAGAACAAGATTTATCAAAATACAATCAAAAAAAACTTACATATTATAGGCGAGAACATATAGGTTTTGTATTCCAGTTTTATAACCTTATTCCAACACTTACTGCAAAAGAAAATGTTGATATGGCAAGAGAAATTTCTAAAAAACCTGCTAATTCAATAGAAATGTTAAAAATGGTAGGTCTTGAAGGTAGAGAAAACCATTTTCCAAGCCAAATGTCTGGTGGAGAACAACAAAGAGTTGCTATTGCAAGAGCCACAGCAAAAAGACCTGAAGTATTACTTTGTGATGAGCCAACAGGGGCTTTAGATTTTAATACAGGTAAAAAAGTTCTTCATTTTTTACAAAAAATAAATAAAGATACAAATACAACTTTAATTGTTATTACTCATAATATTGGAATTGCAGATATTGCAGACAGAGTAATAAAAATGAGAGATGGTGGTATTAAAGAAATTACTATTAATGAAAATCCTGTGTCTGCTGATGAGGTAATTTGGTAATGAAAGCTCTTGATAAAAAGCTTTTAAGAGAACTTTGGAAAATAAAAGGGCAGGTTTTAGCTGTAAGTATCGTTATTGCTTGTGGTGTTGCTGTATATATAGCTTTCTTTTCTGCTTTTTTGAACTTGAATCTCACAAGAGATTCTTATTATAAAGAATATAGATTTCATGATTTTAGTATAACTTTAGAAAAAGCACCGATAAACTCAATATTTAAAATACAAAATATAAATGGAATAAAAGAAGCATCAGGTAGAATTTCAAAAGATGTTTCTATAAATATTAAAGAACAAGATGAATTAAAATCAGGAAGAATTATAAGCTTACCTGATAAAAATAATATTATAGATAATATTTATCTTATGTCTGGTCGAAAGATAAATCATAGTGAATTAAATGAGTGCATAACAGATGATAAATTTTTTATTGCTAATAATTTAAAATTAAATGAATTTATAAGTGTAACATCAAATGGTAAAAAACAAAATTTAAAAATTGTTGGAACAGTTAAATCTCCAGAATATGTGTATTCTATACGTAATGCTTCAGAAATAATACCTAATCCTGAAAAATTTGGAGTTATATGGGTTAATAAGAAATGGGCTGAAGGTACATTTAATCTAAATGGTTTTTATAATGAATTAATTGCTGAAATAAATGAATCTGAAAATATTGATACAATAATTGATTCAACTGAAAAACAACTTGAACCTTATGGTATTTATAGTAAGATAAAAAGAAAAGATCAATTATCTAATTGGATGCTTACAAGTGAACTTGAACAATTAGCTGTAACATCAAAAGTAACACCAAGCATATTTTTATTTGTGGCTTCAATTATTCTTATAATAGTTATTTCAAGAATGGTAAAGAAAGAAAAGACATATATAGGTTTATTAAAAGCTTATGGTTATAGTAATTTAGAAGTTTCTTTGCACTATATAAAATATTCATTTATTATAGGAATTATTGGAGGTCTGTTGGGTGGAGTTTTAGGGCAATATTTAAGTTATGGACTTATGGGTCTTTATTCTAAATTTTATTCTTTTCCAGAATTAATATATAAATTTTATCCATCATTATTTTTTATAGGTATTATTATAAGCATTTCGTCTTGTTTATTTAGCTCTCTTTTTGCAATTTCAAGTGTTATAGAAATAACTCCTGTAGATGCAATGAAAGAAAATACTTCTATAGTTGTTGTAAAAACACCTTTTGAAAAAATAGAGTTTATTTGGGAGCATATAAGTTTTATAGATAAAATTATTATACGTAATATATGGAGATACCCTTTACGTTCTGCTTTTACTGCTTTAGGTGTAATGCTTTCAACAGCAATATTATTTTTAGGATATTTTCAAAGTGATGCAGTTAAATTTTTAATGGAACATCAATTTAATAAAGTTCAAAAAGAAGATTTAAAAATTTCATTTTATACAGAAAGAGACAAAAGAGCATATTATGAATCATTACGTTTTCCTTATGTGAGAAAAGTTGAAGAAATGCTTATATATCCATTTGAAGTTAAAAATAAATGGTACAAAAAACAAATGGTAATATATGGTTTAAAAGAAAATTCAAAATTATATAATTTAATAAATAATGATGGGCAATATATAAATGTACCTGAATATGGTATTTATCTTTCAGAAATGGTCGCAAAACAACTTCATGTAAAAAAAGGAGATAAAATTACTCTTATACCTTTAATGGGTAATCAAGCCAAAAAAGAGAAATATGTAACAATTTCAGGAATTGTTCAACAATACCTTGGGGTTGGTATGTATATGAATATAGATACATTAAGCAGACTTTTAGGTAATTCTAAAATTATAAATACACTTTTATTAAAGTTAGAAGATCAGAAAGATTTATCGAAATTAAATAAGTATTTAAAAAAAATACCTATTATATCTTCTGTTGAAGTAAAAAAAGATTCTGTTGAAAATTTTAATAAAAATACTGCTGATTCTATGAAAAGTTCTAATTTTATTCTTAGTCTTTTTGCTGGTGTTATTGCTATTTCAGTTATATATAATTCAACAGTTATAAATATTACAGAGAGAGAAAAAGAAATAGCTTCACTTCAAGTTTTAGGTTTTAATGAATCAGAAGTTGGAAAAATAGTTTTTAGTGAAAATATTATCTTATCTTTTATAGGTATGTTTTTGGGTTTACCACTTGGTTATTATATGTGTAAAAGTATGACAACTGCTTATGATACAGAATACTTCCGAATACCATTTATTATAAATAATTCAACTTATATTCTTTGTGCTTCTTTTATAAGTTTTTTTGTAATAATTACAAACCTTTTTAAGAAAGAGAATTTATCAAATTAATATTGTTGATGTGTTAAAAACAAGAGAATAAATAATATGTTAAAAAAAATTTTAATATCTTTAGTTATTTTAGTTATATTTATAACAATAATAGTATTTAAGTTTAAAACACCACCTATATCTATTCAAACAGTAAAAGTTTTTAAATCTAATATTGAAGATTATATTTCAGAAGATGCAAAAACATATCTACAAAAAGAACATATTATTTATACAACAATTGATGGAAATATTGTACCTACACCTTTTGAAGAAGGTGATTTTATAAATAAAGGGCAAGTTATAGCAAGATTAGATAATTATAATAGAACTCAAAAATTAAATTCTCTTAATTCAAAACTTAATGAATTAGAAGCAATGGTTGAAGGAGTTAATAAATCTAAGATAAAACAAGAAGATATTGATACAGCCAAACTTAGAATTAAACAATCACAAAATTCTATTAATGAGATAATTAAACAAAAAAATATTATAAAAATAAATCTTGAACAGGTTAAAAATGATTATCTTAGGAATAAAAAATTATTAGAACAAGAATCTATAAATAAGAATGAGTTTGAAAAATCAGAGGCAAATTACAAGATACAAAAAACAAGTTTAGAAAATATTAAAACTCAAGAAATAGATGCAAATAGTAATATAAGAATAAATCAGCTTACACTAAATAAACTTTTGAAAAGTGTAAATGATAATGATTTTCAAAAAAAAGTATATATTGCTCAAATGAATCAAATTAAAGATGAGATTAATATCATTAATAATGAAATATTCAAAACAACACTATTATCTGATTTTTCTGGTGTTGTACTTGAAGTTTATTTAAAAGATAAAACAACAGTTCCTTCTGGTTCTAAATTATTAAAAATAGGTGATTTTAAAAGTATAGTTATACAATCAGATATATTGACAGAAGAAATAACAAAAATTAAGATTGGAATGAAAGTAGAAGTTACAGGTAAAGCTTTAAATAATAAAAAAATATTTGCTAAAGTAAGTAAAATATATCCTACGGGATTTACAAAAGTTTCATCACTTGGTGTAGAGCAACAAAGGATTAAAGTAAATATAGATTTTGATAATACAAAACTAAACTTAAAACCTGAAACTAACCTTGATATTAAAATAATTACTAAAGAAAATAAAAATACACTTGTGATTCCTGAAAGATCCATTTTTAAAGATAAAAACAAATGGTATGTATTTAAAGTTAATAATCTTAATAAACTTGAACAAAAAGAAGTGAAAATTGGATTAAAAAATGAAGATAATGTTGAAATTATAAATGGTCTTAATGAAAAAGAAATAATTGTATTAGAACCAGATAATAAAATAAAAGAAGGAATAGAAATAACACCTAATTAAAAATATTTCCCAAAAAAATAGTAATAATTTAAGAACAATAAGAATCTAAACTTATCTAGAAAAATTAGCTTGATACATGGTATATTAGTATATTGTAGTTAATTTAAAGTTTAATATAGTATATTTAAGGAGATCATGTTTAAACCTGTATCGAATAAAGCTAATTTTCCAGAGATGGAAGAGGGTGTACTTAGCTTTTGGGAAGAAAACGACACATTTAAAAAATCACTCGAACTAAGAAAAGATAGTAAAGCTTATACTTTTTATGATGGACCTCCATTTGCAACAGGATTACCACATTATGGGCATTTAATTGCAAGTACTCAAAAAGACATTATCCCTCGTTACCAAACAATGAGAGGATATTATGTTGAAAGACGTTTTGGTTGGGATTGTCATGGTGTACCAGTTGAAATGGAAATGGAAAAAACAATGAATCTTTCAAGCAAAAGAGAAATTGTTGATAAAATTGGTATAGCTGAGTTTAATGAAGCTTGTAGAGGAATTGTTTTAAGATTCACAGAAGAGTGGAGAAGAACAATTAATAGAATTGGTCGTTGGGTTGATATGGATAATAATTATAAAACCATGGATCTCAATTTTATGGAGTCTGTTTGGTGGGTATTCAAGCAACTTTGGGATAAAGGTTTAGTTTATGAAGGTAAAAAAGTAGTTCCTTTCTCTTATAGACTTGGTACACCACTTTCAAACTTTGAAGCTAATCAAAATTATAAAATGACTCAAGATCCTTCTGTATTTATAAAGTTTAAATTAGAAGATAAAGAAGATACATATATATTAGCTTGGACAACTACTCCTTGGACACTTCCATCAAACATGGCTCTAGCAGTTGGTTCTAACATTGAATATATAAAAATTAAGCATAATGATGGTAACTATTATTATTTAGCTCATGCTTTATTACACTCTCTTTTTAAAGATAATAATGAATATCAAATAATAGAGCATCTAAAAGGTAATGATTTAAAAGGTTTAAATTATATTCCTTTATTTGATTACTTTAAAGATAAAAAAGAAGAAGGTGCTTTTAGAGTTGTAACAGCAGATTATGTATCAACAGAAGATGGTACAGGTATTGTACATATAGCTCCTGCATTTGGTGAAGAAGATAATAAAGTAGCTAAAATAAATGGTATTCCATTAGTTGATCCTGTTGATGAAAGTGGAGAATTTACATCTTTAGTAAGTGATTATAAAGGAATAAATGTAAAAGAAGCAGATAAATTAATAATAAAAGATTTAAAAAATAAAGGTTTATTATTAAAGCAAAGTACAATCGAGCACTCTTATCCATTCTGTGAAAGAAGTGATACACCTTTAATTTATAAATCAATTTCAAGTTGGTTTGTAAAAGTTGAAGATGTCAAAGAAAAAATGATTGAAAATAATAAAACAGTTCATTGGGTTCCTGAAAATATAAAAGAAGGAAGATTTGGTAAATGGATTGCAAATTCAATAGATTGGGCTGTTTCACGTAACAGGTATTGGGGTACACCACTTCCAATATGGAAGACAGAATCAGGTGAATATCTTTGTATTGGTAGTGTAAAAGAATTAGAAGAATTATCAGGTCAAAAAATAACTGATATACATATGCACTTTATTGATAAGCTTGAAATAAAACATCCAAAGACAGGAGAAATCTGTAAAAGAGTTCCTGAAGTTTTTGATTGTTGGTTTGAAAGTGGTTCAATGCCTTATGCTCAAAATCATTATCCATTTGAAAATAAAGAAAAATTAGAAAATGGATTTCCTGCTGATTTTATTGCTGAAGGAATAGATCAAACTAGAGGTTGGTTTTATACACTTTTAGTTTTATCAACAGCATTATTTAATAAACCAGCCTCAAAAAATATAGTTGTTAATGGTATTGTTCTTGCAGAAGATGGCTCAAAAATGAGCAAACGTAAAAAGAATTATCCAGATCCTCACTATATGTTAGATACTTATGGAGCTGATGCTGTAAGGCTTTATTTGATAAACTCACCACTTGTTAAAGCAGATGACCTTAAGTTCTCTGAAAATGGTGTAAGAGAGATACTTAAAACTCTTTTAATACCTCTTTGGAACTCTTATTCATTCTTTGTAACTTATGCAAATGTTGATAAATGGAATCCAGAAGAAAATAAAAATATAGAAGTAAAAGATCCTCTAGATAAATGGATATTCTCAGCACTTCAAACATTAATTGATGATACAACAAAAGCTATGGACGTTTATGATTTGAATAAAGCTGTAGCTCCGTTTGTTAATTTTATTGAACAATTAACTAATTGGTATATAAGAAGAAGTAGGAGGAGATTCTGGAAATCGGGAGATGATCAAAATAAAAACGAAGCATATTATACATTATATAATGTTTTATTAGATTTTTCTAAAGTAATTGCTCCTTTCTTACCTTTTATAGCAGAAGAAATTTATCAAAATTTAAAAACATCAAGTATGCCTGAAAGTGTTCATTTATGTGATTATCCATTAGTAAATGATAACTTAAAACATTTAGATGTTGAAGAAAGAATGAATATTGTTCAATCTGCTGTTTATATGGGTAGAGCATTAAGAGCTAAGCATTTACTAAAAAACCGCCAACCTTTATATGCAATACATCTGGTGACTAAAGATGAAAAAACTAAAAATTATCTTTCTCAAATGGAAGATTTAATAAAAGATGAATTGAATGTGAAAAATGTTATGTTTTCTGATAAAGAAGATTCATTAGTAAATCTTTCAGCAAAAGCTAATTTTAAAGTATTAGGTTCTAAACTTGGTAAAAATATGAAGTCTGTTGCAGAGCAAATTCAAAAATT
Organism: Candidatus Sericytochromatia bacterium; assembly: GCA_046328075.1. GTDB lineage: Bacteria > Cyanobacteriota > Sericytochromatia > UBA7694 > JACMQJ01 > JAXLXG01. Next base: position 57,207 of record JAXLXG010000017.1, on the reverse strand, counting down.
TACAGCAGAAGATATTTTATTACTAGAATCTGGTGAATCTATAAATATAGAGTTAAACGGTGAAACATTTAATATTGTATTTGGTGATATTTTAGTTATACGTAGTCAAAAAGAAGGAATGGTTGCTGAAAGCAAAGATGGTTTAACTGTTGCTTTAGATACTGATCTTAGTGAAGACTTAATTAATGAAGGATATGCAAGAGAATTTGTTAATAGAGTTCAAACAATTAGAAAAGAATCCGACTTTGAAATAACAGATAAAATCAAGGTTCTTTTTACTGGTTCTGATAATCTAAAAAAAGCTGTTATGAGTTTTGCTGATTATATCAAATCAGAAACATTATCTTTAAGTTTGGAGCATACTGATTCACTTGATTCTGAGGAAAAAGAATTAAATGAAGAAATGATTAAATTTTTAGTTCAAAAAGTTTAATAAAAAAAGGAGTGTCAAAAAAACACTCCTTTCCTTTTTTATGTGTTATTAACTAACAGAAGATTCTGTTTCAGTCACAGTTTCAACATTAACAGATGAAGTTGTTTCAGATTTTCCTTCTTCCTTAACAGCCACTTGTGCTTGAGAATTTACTGATTGTTCAACTTTTATACTTGACCCGTTATCTGTATCACCTGATGTCATAGTTACTTTACCATTAGTACTGGTTACATTTAATGTTTTAACAATAGGCTCTTTTCCTTTTTCTGTTATTGTTACTGTACCTGTACCAGTAGCATTTCCATCAGCACTAATAGTTCTTTCTTCTGAAATTTGTCTTGTTCTTTCAGATTTTTTCCAAGTAGTTGTTGAGTTTGTTACTACTTTTCTTGAACCATCTGCATTAATAGTTGTAGTTTTTGAAACTGTCTTAGTAATTGCTGTATTATCTACTGTCATATAATGTTCTAAACTAATTAAATTACCTTTACTGTCAGCAGTTCTAATTATCTTATTATCCTTTGTTACTTTACCATTAGGAGTTGTAAAATTAACTGTCATTGTTTGAGTTACACTTCCATCGGGGGTTGTAACCTTGACAACATCACTTTTTGCAACTTTACTTGCTTTGTTTTTTAAATCATCAGTTGATACTCCTGTTTTTGCTTCAAGTTGTGCAGAGAATTTGACTTTCATTTCATCAACTTTAATTTTTATTTTATCTTCATTAGATTTAGCTATACTCACAAGTTGTTCTTTTTTAGTTTTTATATAAGCTTTAAGTTTTGTTTTATCGACAGAACTCACGGAACCTGATGCATCTAAAGTAATAATTCCTTGAGCCACAAGTTCATTTTTTACGACTTGATTATCAAGCATATAATTAATACCTACTTCAACCTTTTTTGCAGTCGAAGCATCCATTTTTCCTGAGTCAACTGCTTTATCAAGTTTTTCTCCTACTTTTTCTTTTACTTCTTCTTTTGTAGGTAAACTAATTGTTGTACTTGTTTTAGCTTCTGTTGTTGCTTTAATATCACCTAATAAACCTTTTACAGAAAAACCTGATTTTGCCATTATATCAGCACTATCAGAAAGTGTTGCTTCATCTTCCATATATGAAACAATATCACTTACATTTTGATTTAAAGTAACTTGAGTATTAATGCTTGTACTTCCATTTAAATTTGTAGAATTATTTTGAGTATTATTAGTACCATTTGGAGTAGTATTAGGTGTTGAACAAGCGGTCAACGCAAAGGTTGATATCATTAATGCTAAAGAATAATTTACTATTTTTTTCATATAAGCTCCTTACTAAATAAAATTTTCATTTTATTTTATTACATTTTATACATTTATATAATACTTGATATTTGTTTACATTAGTGATTACACAAATTAATTAATTTCTACAACTAATAATTTATTTAAAATTTATATTCAATTTTTTTTATTAATATGAGAGATAAGTATAATTATTTATTGTATTTTGTTTTGTATTATTAAAATAAGTTGGAAAAAGTAATTATTGATAATTGTTATCATTGTTCGTTACCTATTAATAATAAACCTGTAGTAAATAGTTTAAATGGGTCTGATAGGTTTTATTGCTGTTTAGGTTGTTCTATTGCCAATCAGTTAATAAATTCTTCTAATACTAATAAAGAACTAGAACTAGAAGGTTTAGTAAAAGAAAAACTAAATAATTTAAAAATAGTTGAAAAAAAAGATATTAAAGAAACAAATGTAATAAGCTATAGGATAAAAGGTATTACCTGTTCTTCATGTGGCTCAATAATAGAAAAAATTGTCGATCTTGAAAGAGGTGTTATTAAATCTCAAGTTAACTTAATATCTGAAAAAATAAAGATATCTTTTGATAATACAAAATTTGATTTTAAAAGCCTAAATAAAAACCTAAAAAAATTTGGTTATGTACTTCTTGATAATAGAAATACAGAAGATAGTGAATATTTATCAGAAAATTATCTTTTAAGACTTGGAATGGTATGGCTTTTATCCATGAATATAATGTCATTAAGTTTAGGTTTTTATTATGGGCAATTAGAAAAATATCCAGATTTAATGAATATAGCTATTTATGTTGAAGCATTTTTAGCAACTTTAATAATTTTTGGTTTAGGATTCCCTTTTCTAAAAAACGCCTTTTTTAAAGGTCTTAAAGGTCAAATGAGTATGGAAACATTAATTAGTTTTGGTTCTCTTACAGCCTATATTTATAGTATGTGGACGATATTTAATAATAAAACAGATGTTTATTTTGATACAGCTTCAATGATAATTGCACTTGTTTTATTAGGTAAATTTCTTGAAAATTCATCAAAAAGTAAAGCATCACAAACTATAAAGAAACTTTTAGGACTTGGAGTTAAAACCGCTACTATATTAAAAGACGGAAAAGAACAAAATATTAATATAGAAGATGTCAAAATAAATGACTTAGTTATAGTAAAAGCAGGTGAAAAAATTCCTGTAGATGGTGTAATAATAGAGGGCGATTCATATATTGATGAGTCAATGCTTACAGGTGAAAGCTTAGCTGTTTCAAAAAAAATTAATGATAAGGTTTATGGAGCAACTATTAATCAAGAAGGAAGATTTATTTTTAAAGTAACAGAAGTAGGAGAAAATACAGCTCTTTCAAGAATAATTGATTTAGTTGAAAAAGCTCAAAATGAGAAAACAGATAGTCAAAAATTAGCAGATAGGGTGTCAGCATTTTTTATTCCGATTGTTTTTATATTATCAGCGTTAACAGGGTTAATATGGTATTTACAAGGTTCTGGATATAATACAATACTTCTTAATTCTGTTTCTGTTTTAGTTGTTGCCTGTCCATGTGCTTTAGGTTTGGCAACTCCTATGGCAACCTTTGTTGCTCTAGATAGAGCTGCATCTTTAGGTATTATATTTAAAAATGCAGGTCTAATTGAAACCATACAAAAAATTAATATTATAATTGTTGATAAAACAGGAACTCTTACAGAAGGAAAAATGTCCTTATCAAAAGTTGATATTCTAGATAATGCTTTTAACAAAGAAGAACTACTAAAGTTAGTTGCTAGTTTAGAAAACTATTCTGAGCATCCAATCGCAAAATCAATAGTTAATTTTTCTAATTTTGAAAACAATGAACTTTATAAAGTTATAGATTTTAGATTAAAAAAGGGAATGGGTGTAGAAGGGATAGTCAATGAAAAATATATTGTAATAGGTAATGAAAGATTATTAAAAGAAAGAAAAATAGATTTATATAAATTGCATGAAAATATTGATATTTCTCAAAATTCAATTAGAATACTTGTCTCTATAAACTCTAAATTATCAGCTATTTTATATCTTGATGATAAAATAAAGGAAAAAACACCACAAGCTATAAATAAACTAAAAGAAATTGGTTTTGAGATAGTTATGCTTACAGGAGATCAAGAAAATACAGCAAGAGCTATAGCAAATCAAGTTGGAATTGAAAAATATCATTTTAATCAATTGCCAGAGGATAAAATAAATTTTATTACTAATCTTCAAAAATTAAATAAATCGGTTATTATGATAGGAGACGGGATCAATGACGCTCCCGCTTTAGTTAAAGCGGATATCGGTATCGCAATCTCAAATGCTACAGATATTTCATTGGAAGCATCTGATATTACACTTATTAATAGCGATATTGAAATAATACCTAAATTGTTTGAATTATCTCAAGAATCTAATAAAACATTAAAAATTAATCTATTATGGGCTTTTTTATATAACCTTATAACCATACCTTTAGCAATGCTTGGTATTCTTAAACCTATAGTAGCAGCAGCAGCGATGGCTATTAGTAGTTTAATTATAGTAAATAATTCTTTAAGATTGAGAAGGAGGATTTAGTATAAATATTAGTTTTTTTGAAAATTTTATATCAGATTTTGATTTGAAATATATCCAATAAGCTTATTTTTTGAGATAATATGTTTGAAATTTATGTAGGTAACAAATATGTCAGATAAAAAATATAGATTAGTAACAAGAAGTGACTTTGATGGTTTAGTTTGTGCTGTTTTATTAAAGGAAATGAATTTAATTAATGAAATTAAATTTGTTCACCCTAAAGATATGCAAGATGGAGTTATTGAAATTACAGATAATGATATAACAACAAATTTACCTTATGTTTCAACTTGTTATTTAGCTTTCGATCATCATAAAAGTGAAGGTGAAAGAAATAAAGAATTTGACAAAAATAATTATATTTTAATACCTAATGCTCCTTCTGCTGCAAGGGTTGTATATGAATATTATGGTGGTAAGGAAAGATTTAAAAATATTTCAGATGAGATGATGATTGCTGTTGATAAAGCCGATTCTGCACAATTTACAATGGAAGATGTCTTAATGCCTAAAGGCTGGGAGCTACTCTCATTTTTAATGGATGGAAGAACAGGTTTAGGGCGTTTTAGAGAATTTACTATTTCTAATTATCAATTAATGATGAATTTAATAGATGATTGTAGAAATTTAACTATTGAAGAAATTTTAGAACAACCAGATGTCAAAGAAAGAGTTGAGCTATATATTTTATATCAAGATAAGTTTGAAGAACAGATCTGTAAATGTGCAACATTATATGACAATCTAGTTGTTTTAGATCTTAGAGAAGAATATATAATATATCCTGGAAATCGCTTTGTTGTTTACGGCTTATTTCCTCAATGCAATGTGTCAATTCACCGTATTTGGGGTTTAAATAAAGAAAAAATGTATTTGCTGTAGGTAAGTCAATATTTAATAAAACTTGTAAAACAGATATTGGTTCTCTTATGCTTAAATATGGTGGAGGAGGTCATGAATCTGCTGGTACTTGTCAAATAGAGAGTGATAATGCAGAACAAGTTTTTGAAGAAATTATTAATAAGATAAATGAAGATGATAAAAAATGAAAAAGATTCTAGTAAGCTTAACTCTTGTACTAAATTCTTTATTTGTGAATGCAGAGGAGATAAAAACTTATAAGGGAACAGATATTTTTTTATTTGATTTAGATTTAAAATTAAAAAATATAACAAATGGTAAAAATATAACTCAAAGAGATGGATATGATAATCAACCATCTTTTACTCCTGATAGCAGTTCAATTTTATATACATCTATAAGAGATAAACAGGCTGATATTTATAAATACGATATAAATACAAATACAATATCTCAAGTTACTTATACTAATGATTCTAGTGAATACTCTGCAAATTTTATTCCAAACTCTGAAAATATATCAATAGTTAGAGTTGAAAAAGATGGAATGCAGAGGCTATGGCAAATATCAAAAGATGGCGATTTGAAACCTATAATAGAAGATCTTATGCCTATAGGTTATTATGCTTGGGGAAATGATAAAAATATTGCAATGTTTGTTTTAGGAGAACATTATAATTTACATATTTTAGATAAATTAACAGGTAAGCATAATATAGTTAAATCTGATATTGGTCGTTCTATTCATAAAATACCAAATCAAAATACTTATAGTTTTGTACATAAGTTAAATGATAAAAACTTTTTTATTAAATCTATAGATTTTGATAATTTTTCAGAAAAGGAAATTATTAAGGCTTTAGATGGAAGCGAGGATTATGCTTGGACTCCAGACTCAAATATAATAATGGGTAATAAATCTAGTTTATATATTTTCAATCCTAAGAAAGATAAAAACTGGTTAAAAATTGCAGATCTTTCAAGCATGGGTATAAAACAAATTTTAAGAATTTCAATTAGTCCTAATGGAAAAAAACTAGCATTGGTATCTGAAATACCTGATTAACTTTTTTTATGCTTAAAAATAATATACTAAAGATAATTTTATTCTTTTTGATTTTTCTATCTATTAATTTAAATTCAGTTGAAGCAAAAAACTTTAATTTTAAATTTGATAATAAAGAGAGTAAAATTTCTTTTATAATATATACAAGTATTCACCCAGTAGAAACAAAATCAGAAAAATTTAAAGGTTTTATTAATATTAGTACAAAAACTTCAAATACTATTGAAAGTGTTAACGGTTTATTAGAAATAGATACAAAATCAATAGTTAGTAATATATTTTTATTAGACTCAAGAATGCATAGTGAAACATTAAATGTAAAAAAGTATCCTAAAATAAGATTTAAAGTAAATAATATTCATATTATGAATAATAGGATTGAAATAGATAATACAGCTTTAATAAAAATAATTGGAGATTTAACTATAAGAGAAATAACAAAAGAAGTGGAAATTCCTTTTAAGATAAGAGTCTCTAATGATAAAGAATCAGCTATTTTAGATGGAAGTCATGACCTTGATATTAATGATTATAATATACCAGATCCATCAATATTAATAGCTAAGGTTAAACCAATAATAAAATTAACTTTTAAGTTAAAAACACGATTTATTACACTCAAACAAAATTAGTTTACATTTTTACAATGGGCTAAAGCTAGATTGTTAAAAGGTTTATTTTATCAATTTAGGTAATATGCCAACAGTCCCTTTTATTTCAGTTGTTGGAGCAGTAGGATTAACAACAACGCTTACACTACCTGTAACAGTTGTAGGAGCACCTAAAGAACTACCTCCACCACTAGAACTAGAAGAACTACTAGATGAAGAACCGCTATTTGAAAATAATACTTTAAATAAATCACTGACTAATAATTTTTGACCATTTTCAAGATTGAGATAAATTTTAACAAACTGATAACTTTGTGAAAGCTCAACAGTATTAGTTATCCCATTTAAAAGATTACTTGGTACACTAAAGATTATTTCAGTATTATCTATTTTTGATATACTAGCTTGAAGCTCAGTATTACTACTATTAACAAATACTAAATTTTTAACTTTTCCACTAGTAAAATTATTCCCTTTAAGAGTTAGAGAAGAGCCAGAGTTAGCTTCATTTTGACCTAAAGCACTAAACGTGATTTTAGGTAATTCTGTATTAACAGTAACTGCTGTGTTTGTAGTATTTGTGTTTTGATTAGAATTATTTGGTGTTGGTGTAGGAGATGTTGTAACTATTGTTGATACTACATTATTTGGCGTATTAATAGTAGGTTCATTTTTAGGCTTTGTATCGTTTGTGTTATTAGTAACAGGAGTACTAGTTGGCTTAGGAGTACTCTGAGTTAAATTTGCAGTTTGAGAAACACAAGCATTTAAAACTAATAAAGATAATAATGAATATAAAAATTTGTTTTTTATCATAAATCTACCTTAAATTATTAAAAATAATTATTAAAAATGAAACTTATACAATCAAAAATGATTCTAATCTTAAAAATAAATACTATCATAATAAATGATAACTTGTATATACAGTAGTTCATAAATTTATCAAATTATATAATAAATATGGTAATAGAATTTTTACATAAAATAAAATTTAGAATAAAATGTACTAAGTAAAAAGTGAAAAGAGAAGAATACAAGAGTGAATAACTTAAATAGTTCAGGCTTATTAATTTTCTCAAATCAATTTTTCTTATATTTTATATCAAAAAGAATTTATATATTAGTGATTATGATAAATATACAAGAGTTTATAACTAAAGATAATATTACAGAGAATGATATAAGAGATATATCAGAATATATTAATTATAATTTTAATAATATTTCAAATGAATTAAGGGAAAAAATATTATTAAAATTATGTCAAACAGAAATTGGTTCAGATAATACAGCTTCAACTATTATTGAAAATTTTAAAAATATTTCAGATGAAGTAAAAAATTCTTTATTTAATTTAGCTAAAAATCCACTATCTTCAAAGAATGTTAGTGTAATTCTTCAGTATAAATATTATACTCTACCAAATGATTATAGAAATAAATTATTAGAAAGTCTTGATATTAATAATGAATCTGTTATACCTATCTCACATATTATAAATGAGGCTTTTAAAAATATTCCTATTGATATTAGAGAAAAAATTATTTTAGAATTGGCTAACTATAAAGAAGCTGAATTTTATAGATTAAAAGTATTAAAATTTAATTTTGATAATATTATTGATAATGTAAGAGAAAAACTTTTAATTAGTATTTCTTCTATAGATAAAATAAATAAACCTGTTTCTTTTATTGTAAGAGATAAAGTAAAAAAAATATCGCCTGATTGTTTAGGAGAAGTTTTACTAAATCTTTTATCTGGAAATTGCACTAAATTTACAACTTATATTGCAAGAGATTATTTTTATCTAATAAGTGAAAAATATAAGTACAAAGTATTAGAAAAACTAATAGATAATTATTATTCTAAAACTACAAATAAACTGGAATTAAATAATTTAAGTGAATTATTAACAGTTTTATATATAATAATAAGAGGGTATGATAAATATCTTGATAAGAGTTATTGCAATAATCTTCTAGAAAAATTATCTTTAGAGCCAAAATCAATTTGGGGAATAGTTGGTTGCTTAATAAGAAATTTTGATAACCTTGAGCCTGATATAAGAAATAAACTTTTGATTAATGTATCAGAAAATATTCAAGTAAAAGATTCAATTGTTCATATACTTACAAATAAAAGTGATAAAATACCTACTGATATAAAAAATGTTCTAAAAAATAAGCTGAATATAAATTTAGAGGAATAAATTTTATGAAACTAATTAAAGTTGCAGGTGTATCACTTAATCAAACTCCTTTTGATTGGGAAAATAATCTAAAACATATTTTAGAAGCTATAGAAAAAGCCCGTTCCGAAAAGATTTCATTAGTATGTTTTCCAGAATTATGTATAACAGGTTATGGATGTGAAGATATGTTCCAATCTCCTAGCCTTAATGATATGACAATACAAATGCTCATGGAGATTTTACCTCATACAAAAGATATGATTGTTTCTGTTGGAATGCCTCTATTTTTTAAGAAAAGTATTTTTAATACAGCTTGTTTAATTGTTGATAGAAAAATTCTTGGATTTGCTGCAAAAAAGTTTTTAGCTGGTGATGGTATACATTATGAACCAAGGTGGTTTAAACCTTGGCCTACAGGTATGCACAGTACTATAGAAATTGAAGGTCAAAAATATCCAATAGGCGATATACATTTTGATATTTCAGGAATAAAAATAGGTTTTGAAATATGTGAAGATGCTTGGGTATCAAGACGCCCAGGTTCAGAATTAGCAAGAAAAGGAATTGATATAATTTTAAATCCAAGTGCTAGTCATTTTGCTTTTGGTAAATATGATATAAGAAAAGATTTTGTACTTGAAGGTTCAAGAGCATTTGGAGTTGCATATATTTATTCAAATTTAATGGGTTGTGAGTCAGGAAGGATAATTTTTGATGGAGGAAATCTGATTGCATCAGGTGGAAAACTTATGGCATCAGGTAAAAGGCTTTCATTCCAAGATATTATATTAACTTCTGCTGTAATTGAAATAGATAAGATACGTATGGCTCAGTCAAAAATAGCAAGTTTTCAAGCAGATTTAGAAGAAGATGATTCAACTGTTTATCATGAGTTTGATTATCCTGAAATTGAACTTGATAAAGAATTAGATAATGTTGAAGCTAATTTAAATAATGAAAATTGGGAAAACTCAAAATTTAGAAAAGAAGAAGAATTTGCAAGAGCAGTTTCTTTAGCTCTTTATGATTATATGCGTAAAAGTTATTCAAAAGGTTTTGTTGTTTCTCTTAGTGGTGGGGCAGATTCAAGTGCAGTTGCAACACTTATTTATTTAATGCTTGAATTTGGTATTAAAGAAATTGGTTTAGAAAACTTTCTTAAAAAACTTAGTTATATGGAAGATAAGCTTAAAGATCTAACCACAACAAAAGAGATTATGAAAAAAATTCTTACTTGTGCTTATCAAGCTACAAATAATAGTGGAGAAGTAACAAAAAATGCAGCAAAGAGTTTAGCAGAAGAGTTAGGTGCTGACTTTATGGATTTTAATATAAACGAAATTGTAAAACATTATGTTGAAATGGTTTCGGCTGGTATTGGTAGAAAATTTAGTTGGAAAACAGATGATATTCTTTTACAAAATATTCAAGCTAGAGTTAGAGGTCCAAGTGTTTGGATGTTAGCTAATGAAAGAGGAGCTTTATTACTTACAACAAGTAATAGAAGTGAGGCTGCTGTTGGATATGCAACAATGGATGGAGATACTTGTGGAGGTTTATGCCCAATAGGTGGAATTGATAAAAACTTCTTAAGAAGTTGGTTAAGATGGTTAGAACATCATGGGGCTGATGGTTTTGAAAAAATACCTGTTTTAAAATTAATAAATGAACAAGAACCAACAGCAGAATTAAGACCAGCTGGAACAAAGCAAACAGATGAAAAAGATTTAATGCCTTATGATGTTTTAGATGCTATTGAGAGAGCAGCTATAAGAGATAAAAGATCTCCAAAAGAAGTTTTTATCTTAATGAAAGGAAAGTTTAATACATTATATTCTGAAGAAGATTTAAAAACGTGGGTAAAAAGATTTTTTAGGCTTTGGTGTATTAATCAATGGAAAAGAGAAAGATATGCTCCTGCTTTTCATGTAGATGATGAAAACCTTGATCCAAAAACTTGGTGTAGATTCCCTATTCTTTCTGGTGGATATAAAAAAGAATTAGCAGAATTAGATGGTATATAAGTTAGGGATTATTTAAATTATTTTTTATCTATAAATGTTTTTAAAAGTTTTATAGATTCTAAAGAGTTAAGAGCTTTTTGTTTATTATTAATATCAACTTTGAAACTAGGATCTTTTATTTCAATTCCTGATTCATATAATAAATAAGCAATTTGTCTTACATTCAAATCTCTTTTTAATGATTTTAATAAAGCTACTGAACCTGTAACTATAGGTGTTGCAAAACTTGTACCTTTTACTTCTACCCATTGTCTAGAAGTATCATTTATATCTTTTGGATAAAAGATAGGAATATTATCACCAGCAGACCAGATGTCTATAGAAGAACCATAACTTGAACTTTGAATAATATTTCTTACTTGTGTTGATTTAGGATATAAATCTGCTCTTTTTATATATCCTTTATTAATTTCTGACATTTCATAAGCTCCAACACCTATTACATTAGTCAAACCAGAAGGAAAATGAAACTTTGACGTATCACCTGAAGAAGTGTTTATTCCTTCATTACCAGCAGATGCAACAATTATAACCTTATGATTATTAGATAAGTCATTTATTAATTGCTGTGCCATAACAAGTTCTGGGTCGCAAATATCCATACCACCATGCAAAACTTTTATACAATCTTTTCCCTTGTAATCACTTCTATTAATAACTAGTCCAGAACTGATATTTACAATATCAATAGGTTTTTTGTTTATTGGATCTCTATAATCTTTTATAATTGATAATTTTTTTAAAAAGTCCCAAGAGGAAAAAATAGCAATAGGAGTAATTCTTGACTTTGGAGCAACTCCTAAAATATTTGTTTTATAACCATTAGAAGCAATAAGGGAGCTAACCCAAAATCCATGCTTAGGTGATTCCATATATGAGCTACAAACTGGATCATCTAAAGGAACTGTATCTCTACAATTACTCATATACTCTGGATGAATATTTACTCTACCTTTAAAGTCTTCATATTTATCAAGCTTTCCAAAACTTCTATCAAAAACAGCTATATTAATATTTTCAGCTTGAGAGTATTCCCAAGATTTTATAATATTTGTTCCTGATGTTTCATTTAACCACCAACTATTTTGAGATGAATTTGGAACAGGATATTTAACTATGTTTCCAGAATTATCATATAAATCAACCATATCTTCTGCTGATTCATTTAACATTACTTTTTCAATACCTATATTCAAAGTACTTGGATCTTTTGAAATTTGTTCTATCTTTTTTTTAGATTCTGTACTAATATCTTTTGTAACATTAAAGGGTTTATTATCAAATAAAGATATTTTATATATATTTTGGCTATTTATAGTTAATTTATCTAATATATTAATGTTATAATTTTTTTTTATCTTTTCTATATCACTAGTTCTTATTATTGCAATATTATCTATAGATGTGTTTTGATTATTAATTTTATTAGTATTAAGAATACCTCGGATTTTTAATCCGTGGTTTCCCCCAAATTCTTTGGGGCTGGGTTTTAACCCAGAGTTAATACTAACAGGGTTCCCTTCTAGGGATTTATTTTTTATTAAACTGTTATCTAAACTGAATCCGCAAGATGTAGACAATAAGGATATAAATAATAAAATTTTTTTCAAAATGTAAAACCTACACTAAAAATAATAAAAGTAATTTAGTAATTAATTTTACAATCTTGCTTTAAATGTATTTAAATAAATATTACTTGCCATTAAAAGTATAAATACTACTTATATCAACAACTGTTGTGGCTTTTTGAGAATCAGTATTATTAAAGTTATCAATTGTAGATAAATTACCTGTACTAAGTAAATTATCTAATGGATCATAAATTGAAGCATAATTAATGGTATCTCCTATAGGTGTTACTGATAAATCCTCATTAATATTAGGTGTTACATTATTATCTTTATAAGATTAAACTATAGAGCCAGATGTTGAGACTATTATTTTATCATTTATTTAAAAAGCACTAGGACTTAATTCTATATCAACATAGTATTTATTAAGTACAGCAGATTTTACTAAATCATTTGTTGTATTTGCTTTAATAGGTGTTGTACTTAATATTCTTATATCCGAACCTAAAGCAGTTAATTTCGGTGTTTTTGCATTAATATCGGAAGCTTTAATTTTTCCAACAGTGTATACACCTTTAAACATTGTTGTATCTGTATCAGATCCTGATAAGAAACCTAAAATTGTAGAATTATTATCTGTAGTTACTCCAGATACAGAACTAATACTTGGAGCAATATTATTAGAATCTCTATACCACATTTTCCTTAAATTATTATCTGTAGCTGTTGAATCTATTAATATAGATGGATAAGATATTTTAGCAATTGACTCCATAGGTTTATTATAGTAAATTCTGAGTCTATCATTACCTGTTCCACCATCAATAGCTTCTATACTATCTATTGTTAAAGTTCTTGTGTCATTAGCAACAGAGAATAAAGCAAAATCGTTTGGTTTAATATAGCTAAATCTAAATGATTTACCAGATATAGATTGTTTACCAGATTTATCTCTAAAAGGCTGTGAAAAATCTATCATATATCTTGCTTCACTACCCGTTTTATTTGCTAATAATGCTTTACTAATCTCAAAATTTAAAGAAGTTGATGAAGAATTTGGTGTAAATACAGTACCTAAAGTAGATGGAGTTATTACATAACTATTTGTATCTCCATTTATACCAGTTTGAGAAGTTATTCTAAGATAATTTATTACATCATCCATATTTACAGGCTCACTAAAGTACATAGTTATAGAAACTCTATCAGAATCCACACCAGTTAAAGATGGTACATTACCTACATTTGCTATTTGAGTACTAGTTGATAATTGTAATATAGAAGGTTTAGAGTTTTTAGGTGCACCATTAATATAATCATCATCTAATGATGAAGATTCTACTGTAGAATAATTTATATCTGTAAATACAACTTCTGGTTCATCTTGTACAGCATATTGGGAATCAGAAACTGAACCACCAAAATTATAAATATTTAAATTTGGATCATTTGTTAAATTAGAGCTAATTGTTTCAATTCTTATTCTTGGTGTACTTGTTGAAGTTGATGCTGTTCCTGTAGACTCAAAAGTAAATATATATGTTTTAACTCCTACAGGGGCATTTTGTATTTCATAAGAACCATCTACACCTGTAGTTACTTGTGGACTAGACCAATAAAAAAGACCTGTTGTATCATAAGAGTTTACAGCAACAGTTCTATTGGCTAGAGGTGCTCCATTAATATCATAAACTTTTCCTTTAATAGTAGTTCTTTCATATTTATCATAACTAATAACTTTACTACCATAACTTAATTTTGCATTTTGATAGTCATATTTTATCTCTGCAATTGGATCTTTATTATCTGTAATAACTTGCTCTACTAAAGATGTTATTTCACTGATTTTCGCTTGATTAATGACGGATGTAATATCACTTAAAGTACTACTAAGAACACCAGAATTAGATGAAACAGTAACTTTATTAATTGTATCACTAAAACTTAATGCATTTTGATTATAACCACTCATAATAGCAATAGCTGTAGTTTTTGTGTTTATAAAAACATTAGTACCTGTAATACTTGTCCAAGTTGTACCATTCCACTTTATCAAAGTTTTAAGACATATAATTTTATTACCTTCTCCACCAAGCCTTTTTCTAGCTTCTAATATATATACTTGATCTGTTGTAGGTTTAAATGTTGATATAGGATTTAGTTTAAATTTACCTAATGAATCAGTTAAACCAGTGGCTACAGTATTATTTGTTAAAGAATAGCTTGATGTATTAGATGGGTATAATATAGAAATTGTTGTTGATGATAAAATATTTTCTTGAGTTGCCTTTGTATTAAACTTGTCCTTAGGAAATATAACTTGTCCACTTAAAGTTGTTTTTAAATTTATATTGCTATTAATTTTGTCATTATTATTTATTGAACTTAAATTATTAACAGAGCAAGATGTTAATGTAAACAATAAGACTATTGATATATTTTTACTAATTTTTTTCATTTCTTAATTTCTCCAAAATAATTTTCAATAAATACTTAAAATGCTGTTGAAACCCTTTGTGAGTTATTTACTGTTATATTAGATGTCGTACTTGGTGATGTTACACTAAGTAAATTACCAACTGGGTCATAAATTGTTGAATAAACAAGAGCATTATTTATTGAAGTTACAGATAAACTTTCATTAATAGATGGCGTTTGAGTTGTATTTATGTAAGAGCCTATTATTGAATTTGCTCCAGAAACAATAATTCTATCGTTTATATCAAATGCACTTGGATCTAACTCAAGTGTTACATTAATACCATTAAATTTAACATTTCTAAGTAAATTATTTATACTATCACTTTTTACTGCTGTATTAATTGGAGTTCTGGTATTAGAACCAAGAATACTTGTTTTAGGAGTATTAGCTGATATATCAGAAGCTTTTACTCTTCCTATCATATAGGACCCTTTGAAATCACTAGCATTACCTGTTGATGAATATCCAAATATAGTTGCATTATTATCTAACTCAGAAGAGGTAATTGGTGTAGTATTTGGAGTAACAGTATTTGCATCTCTATACCATAAACTTTTTGTTGTATCGCTAGGATTTGCTGGATCTTGAAGAAGAGCAGTATATGAAGTTTGTTTAAAAGAGTCCATAGACTCACTATATCTTATTTCTATTGTATCTAAAGCTGTTGAACCTCCATCTCTAGCGGTTATTCCAGTCATCCTAGGTTGAGTAATATCTGGATTTACATAAAATGTAACAAAATCATTTATTTGGTTCTGTGCAAACCTAAAATATCTTTTGTTAAGTGCAGTATTACCAGCCAAGTCTCTAAAAGGTTGTGAAAAATCTATCATATACTTAGATTTATTTATTTTATTTGTTAATATAGGTTTATTGAAATATAAATTTACTGATTTACTATCTGAAGATGGAATAAAATTCACATCTGTATCAGTTGGTATAATAGTAAAACTATCTAGTTTATTATCAAAATTTGATTGTGCTGTTATTCTAAGGTAATTTTTTATATCATCTATATTTACAGCTTCACTAAATGTAATGCTAAGTATAAGAGCAGCATTAGTTATAGGAATATTAGTTGGAATATTTCCAACATTTGTAATTTGATTAGGGTCAGCTAATTGTTGAGGTGTAGGCTTTGAATTGATTGGCAATTTTGATATAAAATCAAATGAATCATTAAGTGAAGATGCATTAAGCCTTCTATTACTAACAGAGATTGAAACAATTTCTGGTGCATCTTGAATAGCAAATTGATCTTTAAAATCAAAAACATTAATTGTAGGATCTAATGTAGAGTTATTAGCCACTGTTTCTGTACGTGTTTGTGTTGTCCAATTAGTTTGAGTTGCATCTATTATAATTTTTATACCGACAGGTACATTATTAAATGTATAAGAACCACTAACACCTGTTGTTTGTGGTGTTCCAACCCAAGTTGAAGAAGGGTCAATTGATTTTGCTGTTACTGTTGCACCACTAGCAATATTTCCATTTACATCATAAACTTTACCACTAATATTTGTAAGTAAAATAATTCCATCATATAAAATTTTTTGATTATTATATGTAAGGTTATTACTAATATATTTAATTTCTGATATAGGATCTTGATTATTAGTAATAACTGTATCAACGAGATTTGTAACTGCATTTAACTTATCTAAAGTTAAGTATGTATTTATAGTGGAAACATTAATACTTGTTGAAGTAACATCAAGTTTTGCTATAGTATCACTAGGATTTAATATCGTTGAACTATATCCACTCATTATTCCAAGAGCAGTTGTTGCTTTATTAATATATATTGTTGTTCCTGTAATGCTTGTCCAAGTTGTACCAGTCCATTTTATAAAAGTTTTTAAAGCAATTACATTATTACCCTCACCACCTATTCTTTTTCTTGCTTCTAATATATATATTTGATCTTTTATAGGTGAAAATGTAGGTTCAAAATTAATGTTAAATTTTCCAATTGAATCAGTTAACCCTACTGCTATTGATGTATTTGCTAAACTTGTATTTGTATAATTAGACGGGTATAAAACTGATACTTCTGTATTAGCTATAACTTCTGATTCATATGCTTTAGCTTTAAATTTATCATCTTTATTATTAGACTTATTTTCAGAAAAATTAACTTTATTAAAACTAACTTGACCTGATATAGATGTATTAATTTTTTGAGGTTCTAAATTAGAATAATTAATATTATTTGAATCTTGTATAGTATTATTATTAACAGTTTGAACATTACATGAAGTTAAAAACATAACTATTAATAATGATAAAGAGTTTAAATTTACATTTTTTACCATAGAATTGCTCCAAATTACCTATTTTAATAATACAATAAGTCTATTTATAAGAATTTATAACTATATTTCTTTACAAAATTACACTTATTAAGAATAATATTTATTATTTGCCAAAGACTCTGAAAACTAAGTAAAGAAGCATATATCTAGGATTTTTAAATCTTTACTTATTGAAATATATTTTAATTTATTCTAAATGAAAATGATAGTCTTGTTAAAAGAAAAAACTAAGATATATATGTTTACTTTTGTAAAGTTATAGGTTAAAGAATATTAAATAATTACTCAATTAGTTGAAAAAGAAATTAAATAAATATAAGATATAAGTAGTTTCAATCTATTAAATAATCTGATAATATATTATGAAAAAATCAGATTTAATACTTTGTCAATTTGAAGAAATAGAACATTTGAGAAAAAAACGAAGATCTAAAACTCTAGCTATCATTACCTATTCATAATGTTATTAATTTATATGCATTTATGTTTAACTTATCTCAAGTTCTTATTCAACAATACAAGTTTTATTCATTTCAGATTTTAAAATTAATCAAAACAAAAGCACCTAATTTTTTATTTGATGAAGATATCATTAAACATTACTATTATGGCTCTGTTAACTTATAATTTTGTTTAAGGTATTGTAAATAGATTTTAACTATATTACTAATCTTCAAGCTTAAACTCATTAATAATTTTTTGATAAATATAAATCTTATTATAACAAGTTTTAGAACTAAAAATTTTTCATATTAATTTATTATAAAAATAATGTAAAATTATGTTACTTTTCTTAATATTTTGTTATAATAATTGATAATTAGTTTGAATTAAGTAATTATAGGTGATTATATGGGAAGTAAAAATAATGTTGAAGAAGTAAAATATTTATCTAATTCATTTGGTAAATGGTTAAATGAAGATTACTACACAATTTTAGGGCTTAAATATAATTGCACAAACGAAGAGATTAATAAATCTTTTAAAGAATTAGTAAAAAAAATTAATCCACATAAACACAATAAAGACTCTGTTATGTACAGATATTCTGAAATTAGATTAAAACATCTAATTAAAGTTAGAGATACATTATTAAATCCAAAATTAAGAGAAAATTATGATCTTACTAGACAATTATCTCAAGATTGTTATTTAGATTACTTAATTTCTAGTTCTACATTAATTGATAAAAATAAGCTAAAAGTTAAAATAGTAAGTAATAAGACAAATAAAAACGTTTTGAATAATTATGTTAATCAAAGTATGTATATATACAATATTTCAGAATCAGAATTAAATACTTTAGATGAATTATATAATTTAACTAGATTATTTAATTAAATTTATTAAGTGAAAATAGAAGAAGTTAAAAGAATAAGAAATTTCAATAGTTTTACTCTTAGTTTCCTCAAACAAATTTTGCTTAATTATATTAAGTGAAATAGTTTTATCTAATACTTGATAAATATAAAGCTATAAGAATATAATAATTAGATGTTATTTTATGTTATAGAAATACAATTTTTTTGAAATATAAGTATTATTTAGTTTGTCTTTTGATTATATTTGTTCCCTTTGATAGTTACTCTTACAATTTGGATACTTATAATATTATTAGTCCTAAACTCGAAGTAAGGGAGCCTAATAAAGCAAATATAGATGTTTTGAAATTAACAGTACAGAAGATTAATAATAAAATAGATTTAGAAAAAAATAGCTTCTCAAAACAAGATTATAGTAGCTATAAAGTTAAAATTAACCAAATAAATAAAAATATAAATTTATTATCTATTGATTTAAACAATTATAAAAAGACTAATAGTATAAAAAAAATTTTAGATGAAATAAGAGAAATTCAATTAGAGATTATGCCTTCTAGAACTGTAGAAACTAGAGGCTTATATATTGATACAGATAATATACCAACTACAAAACCTGAAATAACTAAATTAATAAAAGAGATTAAGTATGCAAACTTTAATGTTATTTATCCAGAGGTTTTTAGACGTGGCTATACTATTTTTAATAATAATATTGCTGATACAGAACAAAGATTCAAAGATACAAACTTTAATGTTTTAGATTTCCTCATTTCAGAAGCACATAAAAATAATATTGACGTATACCCTTGGATCTGGACATTTAGAGTTAAATCACCTCTCTATTCAGATTATTTTTTAAAAAAATACCCTGATTTAATCGCAAAAAGAAAAGTTATGAAATTTGAACATAGAGAGCCTCTTTTTTTAAGTCCTGCTTCACCTCAAGCAAGAAATTTAATATTAAAATTGCTTAGAGTTTTAACTATAAACTATGATATAGATGGTTTACTACTTGATTATATAAGATATGATGAAACTTTATCTTATGACACTATAACCGAGAGAAATTTTAAAGATTATTATTATCAAAAATATAATAAATTAGTTCCAGATGATATTAATAATAATCCAGAACTATTAAAAGAGTTACAATTTTGGAGAGAGGAACAAGTAACAACTTTAGTAAAAACTGCTAACTTAATGCTAAAAAATATTAAACCCGAAATGAAAATAGGTGTTGCCATTTTTAGGACAGAAAAAGAAGGACGTTTATTAAAAATGCAAGATTGGAGGCATTGGGCAAATAATAATTATATTAATTTTGTCTGTCCAATGTTATATACAGATCAAGTAAAAGATTTAAATGACTGGATTAATTCTGAAACTGATAAAAATACAAGGTTTGATTACTTATATCCAAGTTTAGGTGCTCATAGATTTTATAAAGCAGATGATATTTATCCTCTTATTGGTTTATTACATCAGAGAAATGTAGCAGGATTTAATATTTTTTCATTAGAACATATAGGACGTGAGAATTTACCTGATTTAAGAAAGAGTATATTTAAAAATATTGCTTTAATCCCAGAAAAGAATATCACTAAAACTTTAGATTATATGGTAAATAATTTAAGTTATAAGCTAGAAGAATCTAATTATAAAAAGTTTAATATAGTAAAGTTTAAAAATTTAATTAAAAAGAAATCTTATGAAAATATTATAAAAGAATCAGAAATATTATATAAAGATTTTTCTAATAATGCATATATTTTAGATGATTTAAACTATTTTATAAAAATAATAAAGACAGAACAAAGAATAGAAAGCTCAAAAAATAATTATATAAAGCCTACTGAGCCACCTCTACCAATTTATCCTCTAAATAATTAATTTATAAGATATATTGAATATTTGTTGTTACTTTAATACTTTTACTTTATATTTTATTTAATTTATATAAATATTACTATTTGGAGATAGTTCTTTGAAATATTCATTAATACATCCTAAAACAAGAAGAGAAGATCCAAGATCTGTTGTTTCAGCAGGAACTAAATTACTTATGCGTGCTGGTTTTATTGAGCAAATAAGTAGTGGTTTATGGACTATAGCAACACTTGGTCTAAGAGTAAAGAAAAATATAGAAGAAATTGTAAGAGATGAAATGAATAAGTCAGGAGCTATTGAGTTTGAGTTCCCTATTTTACAACCTAGAGAACTTTGGGAAGAATCAGGACGTTGGAGTAAGTATATTGAAGCTAATATTGCTTTTAAGTTAACAGATAGAAAAAGACTAGATTATTTTTTAGCCCCTACAGCAGAAGAAGTTGTAACAAACTTTGCAAGAAAAAATTTAAAATCTTATAGAGATTTACCTTCAAATATTTGGCAAATGAATCAAAAATTTAGAGATGAAATAAGACCAAGACAAGGTTTAATAAGAAATAGGGAATTTTTAATGAAAGATGCTTACTCTTTTAATGAGAGTGAGGAGTCAATGATTAACACTTATAATATCATGGCTGAAACTTATAAGAATATATTTAGGCGATGTGGTTTAAATTTTATAAAAGTAGAAGCTGATAGTGGAGCAATAGGTGGTAATAATAGCTCAGAGTTTATGGCTTTAACAGATATAGGAGAGGATATTTTACTTTACTGTGATAAATGTGGTTATGGTGCAAATCAAGAAAAAGCAACTTCATTTTTACCAGAATATACACATGAAGAAAGTTCAGATTTAATTGAACTAGAAACACCAGATATAAAGACAGTAGAAGATTTATATAAATTTACCAATGTTCCTGAAAATAAAATGATAAAAACAGTTGTTTTAGAATATGATGGTAAACCAGTTATAGTATCAATAAGAGGAGATCTACAAATAAATGAAACAAAAATTCTTAATGTTTTAAATGCAACAAAAATAAGAAATGCTTCTGCTGAAATGGTAGAGGAAGCAACAAAAGCACCTGTGGGATTTGCAGGGCCGATAAATCTATATAAAAATACTGATATTCCTTATTTCTTTGATATTTCTACAAAAGGTTTAAAAAATTTCTTATGTGGAGGAAATAAAAAAGATATTCATTATTTAAATGTTAATTTTGGTAGAGATTTGCCTGAACCAGATATTTTTCATGATCTCTCAAAAACAGAAGTAGGTCATATATGCCCAAGTTGCAAAGAAAATAAATTAAATACATTACAAGGGATTGAAATTGGGCATATATTTCAATTAGGGCAAACATATTCTAAATCTATGAATGCAAAATTTGTAGATAAAACTGGAAAAGAAGATTATTTTTATATGGGATGTTATGGAATTGGTGTTTCAAGAATACTTCAGACAATAGTTGAACAAAGTTATGATGATAAAGGAATAATATGGAATCAAAATATTGCTCCTTTTAAAATTTTGATAATTCCAATAAGTCATAAAGAACATCTATCAGAAGCTATCAAAATTTATGAAGAATTCAATGAAATGGGTATTTCAACTCTAATAGATGATACAGATAGTAGAATTGGAGAGAAATTTGCTAATGCTGAATTGATAGGAATACCTTTACAAATTGTTGTTGGTAAGTCATGGATATTAAATCAAAAGCTTGAGGTTAGATGGAGAGATACAAAGAAATTTGATGAAAATATATTTGAAATAAAAAAAGAAAATGGTTTACCAAGCTGTGAAATATCTTTAAATGAGTTAAGAGATATAGTAAAAAATATAGGTTTAAAATCTTAAATAATCCAAAATAAGAAGATTTAAGTTTTAAAATATTTTTAAGGAAAATTATTTTTATCTTGATCAATATCAACACTTTAAATGATTGTTGTCATAAAAAACAAGTATAAATAATGTTTAAATTAATGTGTTAAAAATAATTATTTTATTGGTTGAAAATGTTGTGTTAAAAATAAAAGATCTTGAAATAAAGAAAAAACCTTTATTAGAAAAATATAATGTACCTGTTCCTAGATATACAAGTTATCCTACGGTTCCTTATTGGAATAAAGAAACAATAGACGAAGAGAATTGGAAATTATCTGTAAAAAATTCATTTGATAAAACAAATAAGCAAAATGGTATAGCAATATATATTCATTTACCTTATTGTGAAAGTATCTGTACTTTTTGTGGTTGTAATAAAAGAATTACTAAAAATCATACTGTTGAAAAACCTTATATAGAAACTATTTTAAAAGAATGGGAAATTTATCAAAAAATATTTAATGAAAAACCTATTATAAAAGAATTACATCTTGGAGGTGGAACACCTACATTTTTTAGCCCTGATAGTTTGAAAACTTTAATAAAAGGTATTTTAAAAAACTCTGAGTTAGCAACTAATTATGAATTTAGTTTAGAAGTTCACCCTAATGTAACTACAGAAGAACATATAAAAACACTTTATGAATTAGGATTTAGAAGAATAAGTATTGGAGTTCAAGACTTTGATCCATATGTTCAAACTATGATAAATAGGGTTCAATCTTTTGAACAAGTAAAATTTATAAATGATATATCAAAAAAATATGGATTTACATCAATTAATTTTGATTTAGTTTATGGTTTACCTTTTCAAAAAGAAGAAAGTATTATTAATACTGTAAATAAAGTAAAAGAATTAATGCCTGATAGAATAGCTTTTTATAGTTATGCTCATGTTCCATGGAAAAGTGCAGGTCAAAGACGTTATACAGAAAGTGATTTACCATCAGCAGAATATAAACGTAAATTATATGAAACAGGAAGAACTCTACTAGAGGAAAACGGCTATTCAGAAATCGGTATGGATCATTTTTCTTTAAAAACAGATAAATTGTATAAATCAATGAAAAATGAAACAATGCACCGTAATTTTATGGGTTATACAGATAACTATACAGAATTATTAATAGGTCTAGGTGTTTCAAGTATAAGTGATACTTGGAATGGATTTATGCAAAATAACAAAGTAATAGAAGAGTATATGGAATCTATAAACTCAGGTAAATTAGCAATTAGTGAAGGTCATATCTTAAATGAAGAAGATATGATAATAAGAAGACATATTTTAAATCTTATGTGTCATTTTAAAACTGAATTTAATAAAAATGAACTTTATATTCAAGATGGTATAAAGAGAATTTCAGAGTTAGAAAATGATGAGTTAGTTATAGTCAAAGATAATATTGTATCTGTAACAGAGTTAGGAAAAACATTTATTAGAAATATTTGTATGTGTTTAGATAATAGATTATGGAGTAAAACCCCTAGTACACAACTTTTTAGTAAAGCAATATAGATTAAGAAGAGAAGAGTTACACTTAAAAGTAATTGTTTTGCAAAAAATATTTAACTCATAGCGTTGTAACTGAAATACTCCTGTCTTTTCACTTTTTACTTTTTTCTTTTCACTTATTATCTAGTATAGTAATTTCAATACTTCTTTGAATAATCTGGATTTAGTACATTGTGTGGCTTTAGTTCTTTATAAAAATGCAAATCATATAAATCAATATAAATAATTGTATTAAAAATACTTATACAAATTAAGATTAATAAGTTACATGATAGAATAATTTCAAATATATTTGAGTGTGTAATTATATAGTTTTAATGAAAAAGTCAGTAGTTTTATTATCAGGTGGTATGGATTCTGCAACCTGTTTGGCAATTGCAAAAAATGAAAGTGAAGAAGTAGCAACACTTCATCTTAATTATGGTCATAATACAGAAAAAAGAGAGTTACAAGCATATAATGAGTTATCAGACTATTATAATATACAAAAAAGATTAGTCGTTGATGTAACACATCTTGCTAAAATTGGTGGAAGTAGTCTTACTGATAAAAATATTAAAGTAGATAAAGCAGACCTTGATAGTACTGAAATTCCTACATCTTATGTTCCATTTAGAAATGCAAATATATTATCAATAGCTACAAGTTGGGCTGAAGTCTTAAAATTTAATGCTTTATATATTGGAGCAGTAGAAGAAGATAGTGCCGGTTATCCAGATTGTAGACCAGAATTTTATGAAGCTTTTGAAAAAGTTATTAGTACAGGAACAAAACCAGAAACACAAATAAAAATATATACCCCATTGATAAAAATGAGTAAAAAGGATATTGTAGAGAAAGGATTAGAATTAGGTGTACCTTTTATACATACATGGTCATGCTACTCAAATAATGATATATCATGTGGTGTATGTGATTCTTGTGTAAGAAGATTAAGAGGTTTTGAATTAATTAACACCAAAGATCCTATAAAATATGCTTAAATTAGAATATATTTTGTGTTTGGAAAATTAAAGAATGGTTTTAATTTCATCTTCTAAAAAAGAACTTCCTGATAGGGAAATGAATAAAAGAATTGTAGGTAAAGCACCTGAAATAAAAAAGAAGATTATTATTCCTACTGAAAATCGTATTGTTCAACCTGAAGTAAAATCTGAGGATAATTCTGAAAATAATTTAAGACCAGATACAATTGATACATATATTGGTCAAAAAGCATTAAAGGAAAATTTAAAAATTGCTATTCTTGCTGCCAAGCAAAGAAATGAGCCTCTTGACCATATTCTTTTATATGGACCTCCTGGATTAGGTAAAACAACATTATCAATGATTGTAGCCAAAGAAATGGGCGTAAATATTAAAATAACATCAGCCCCAGCCTTAGAGAGACCAAGAGATATAGCAGGTATTTTAACTTCTTTAAAAGAATTTGATGTTTTGTTTATTGATGAAATTCATAGATTAAATAGAGTGACTGAAGAGATTTTATATCCAGCAATGGAGGATTTTTCACTTGATATAACAATAGGTAAAGGTCAAACAGCTAAAATTAAAAGACTTCCACTTAAAAAATTTACACTTGTTGGAGCTACTACTAAAGCAGGTTCTTTAACATCTCCTTTAAGAGATAGGTTTGGACTAATTAATAGACTTAATTTTTATGAAATAGATGAATTAACACATATTATCAGAAGATCAGCTAATATTTTAAAATTAAATATAACAGAAGATGGTGCAAAGGCTATAGGGCAAAGATCAAGAGGTACACCAAGAATTGCAAATAGGATATTAAGACGTGTAAGAGATTATGCTCAAGTAAAAAATGAAAATATAATAACAGAAGACATTGCAAATATTTCTCTTAATTTATTAAACATTGATGAAAAAGGTTTAGAAAATACAGATAGGCAAATTCTTGATACTATTATAAAACATTATAAAGGTGGTCCTGTAGGTATAGAAACAATTGCAGCAGCAACAAATGAAGATGTGGCAACTATAGAAGATGTTTATGAACCTTATTTAATACAAATAGGTTTTTTAAATAGAACTCCTAGAGGTAGAACAGTAACACATTTAGCTTATCAACACTTAAACTATTTATAGTTAGATTATATATTTATCAATCTCTGGTTGATATTCATATAACCAATTTATAACAGTTCTTCTTAAACCTTTTGTAACAGTTGAAACTTTATGTATTTTATGAGATGGAAAAGCTACCATATAACCTTTCTCCATTTTAAGTGGCTCTTTTAATTTAGGTATAAATTCTAATTGTCCACCTTCGTAATCATCTCTATTTCTGATAAATATAACTAAAGTTATTTTTCTTTCTGAATATGGAAATTGCATTCCTACATCGTGATGCCAATCATGTTCATCACTATCTTCGTTACATTCTAGTAAACCAAATCGACCAAATTTTAAAGATTTTATATTATAAAAATTATTATTTAATTCTCTAACGTGTTCAATAAGTTTTTCTTTTAACCAACTACCCTCATCTTCACTTAAGAATTTTTGACCCGATTTAACTGTTTCAGAATTATTTTTTTTATAAATAGGGATACATGGATCTAAGTCAGTATAATATTCTTCTAACTTTTTACATTCATTATCATCTAATACTTTTCTATAGAAAACTTGATTAAATTTATAGTCTAGATCTTCATATTTCATGACTTAAATAATTTTTATAAATAATAATAAGTATCATTTTATGAGGTAGTTGTTAATTTTAATGATTTAAAATTGATTTACCTTTAAATTAACATAAAAAACACTAAACAAGCTCATAAAATCAATTCAGTTGTAATTTTAACATTTTTTTTATGAATTAACTACATTCAATTAAAATTGATTAATTAAAGGTTTAAAAAATAAATACTTAATTATTAGTCTTATGCAATGCGTGATAAAATTACATAGGTAAAAAATTAATTTGTAACTAAAGAATTAAAGTTATTTTGTTATTTGAGAGGTAATATAATGAAAAAATATAATGTTGCTATTTTAGGTTCTACAGGTATGGTAGGGCATGAATTTTTAAAAATTTTAGATCAAAGAAAATTTCCAATAAATACTCTTAAACTAACTGCATCTGAAAGAACATCAGGAACAAAAATACAATTTCAAGGTAAAGAATATGAAGTTGAAGTTGCAACTCCTGAAGCATTTGAAGGTATTGATATTGTTTTATCTTCTGCTGGTGCTAATGTGAGTAAAGAACTTGCTCCATCTATTGTTAAAACAGGTGCAATTATAATTGATAATACAAGTGCTTTTAGAATGGAAAAAGATGTTCCTTTAGTTGTTCCAGAAATTAACTCTCATGCTTTAAAAAATCATAAAGGAATAATTGCAAACCCTAATTGTTCTACTATTCAACTAGTAATGGCATTAAAACCTTTACATGACTATAATCCAATGAAAAGAGTTTTAGTATCAACTTATCAATCAGTTTCTGGTGCTGGTAAAGAAGCAGTTGAAGAAATGTATAACCAATTAGGTGCTATGCTTAATAAAACATTTACAAAACCTGAAAAAACAATACTTCCTCAAGTTATTGCTATGAATGTAATTCCACATGGTGGTACATTCCAAGACAATGATTATACAGATGAAGAAACAAAAATAACTTATGAAACAAGAAAAATTATGGAATTACCAGATTTAGCTATTGCAGCAACTTCTGTTAGAGTTCCAGTTGTTACAGGTCACTCTGAAACAGTTAATGTAGAATTTGAAAAACCTTTTGATGTAGCTAAAGCAAAAGAACTTTTATCTAATTTCTCAGGTGTAATAGTTAAAGATGATCCTAAAACAAAAAGTTATCCTATGGCTCTTGATATTGCAGGACATGATGAAGTTTATGTAGGCAGAATTAGACAAGATATGTCACATCCTAATGCATTAAATATGTGGGTTGTTGGTGACAATATCAGAAAAGGTGCAGCTCTTAATGCTGTTCAAATTGCAGAAAAAATGATAGAGATGGGTTTAATCTAAAATGGAAAATAATAAAAAATACGTTTACTTTTTTAATGAAGGTAATAGTACTATGAAAGATTTGCTAGGTGGCAAAGGTGCTAACTTAGCAGAAATGACAAATATCGGTTTACCTGTTCCTCAAGGTTTTACAATCACAACAGAAGCTTGTAATTATTATTCAGAAAATAATTCCTTTCCAACTAATCTTGAAAAAGATTATTTAGAATCACTAGAAAAACTTGAAAATATTACATCTAAAAAATTTGGTAGTAATGAAAATCCATTACTTGTTTCTGTTCGTTCTGGTGCAAAGTTTTCTATGCCTGGAATGATGGATACTGTTTTAAATCTTGGTTTAAATGATAATTCTATAAAAGGTTTAATATCTCAAACAAATAATAAAAGGTTTGTATATGATGCTTACAGAAGATTTATTTCAATGTTCAGTAATATAGTTCTTGGAATTAGAATGGATAATTTTGAGAGAATTTTACATTCAATTAAAGAAAAATATAATGTTCATCAAGATACAGATTTAACAGAAGAAAATTTACAAGAAGTTGTAAGTGAATATAAAAAATATCTTTTAGTTCAACATGGTATTGAATTTGAACAAGATCCATACAAACAATTAAAAATGGCTATAGAGGCTGTTTTTAAATCTTGGAATAATCCAAGAGCTAAAACTTATCGTGCACATAATAAAATAAGTGATTCTCTTGGAACTGCTGTAAATGTTCAATCAATGGTTTTTGGAAATATGGGTGACACTTCAGCAACAGGTGTTGCTTTTACTCGTAATCCATCAACAGGACACAAAGGCTTATATGGTGAATATCTAATAAATGCTCAAGGAGAAGATGTTGTTGCAGGAATTAGAACTCCTCAACCAATTACAGAAATGGAAAAAACTTTACCAGAAGTTTTCACTGAGTTTAATAGAATTTCAAATCTTTTAGAAAATCATTATAAAGATATGCAAGATTTAGAATTTACTGTTGAAAAAGGTAAATTATATATGCTTCAAGCAAGAAGTGGAAAAAGAACAATTCACTCTGCTTTAAAAGTTGCAGTTGATATGGTTAATGAAGGATTGATAACAAGAGAAGAAGCTGTTTCAAGAATTGAACCATTACAATTAAATAATCTATTACATAGACAGATAGATGAAAGTGCTGAAATAAATGTAATTGCAAAAGGTTTACCAGCTTCACCTGGTTCAGCTTCAGGAATTGCTGTTTTTGATGCTGATACAGCAGAAGAGCTTGGTAAACAAGGGAAAAAAGTTATTTTAGTTAGAGTTGAAACATCACCAGATGATATACATGGTTTGATTCAAGCTCAAGGTGTATTAACAAGTAGAGGTGGTATGACATCTCATGCAGCAGTTGTTGCAAGAGGAATGGGTAAAACTTGTGTTGCAGGTTGTGAGTCTTTAAAAGTTGATACTGAAAATAAATTTTTTACTATTGGTAATACCACAATAAAAGAAGGCGATATTTTTACAATAAATGGTGGAACAGGCGAAGTTATTTTAGGTGAAGTCAAGATGAAAGAACCTGAATTAAGTGGTGATTTTGAAACATTAATGAAGTGGTGTGAAGAAATTAAAAGACTTGGAGTAAGAGCTAATGCAGATACTCCTGAAGATGCTCAGAAAGCTAGAGAGTTTGGAGCAAAAGGAATTGGTTTATGTAGAACAGAGCATATGTTCATGGAGCAAAATAGATTACCTATTGTTCAAGAAATGATAATGTCTGATAGTTTAGAAGAAAGAAAAATTGCTTTAGATAAGCTTTTAGAATTTCAAAGAAGAGATTTTGAAGGAATATTTGAAGCTATGGAAGGTTTACCTGTAACAATAAGATTACTTGATCCTCCTTTACATGAGTTTTTACCAAATCATAAAGCCTTACTCACAGAGGTTATTACTTTAAGGTTAAAAGGTGAAAATAATGAGCTTTTAACTAAAAAAGAAGCCTTACTTAAAAAAGTTGAAGCCTTACATGAAGTAAATCCAATGATGGGTTTAAGAGGATGTAGATTAGGTATTCTTTATCCTGAGATTAATGAAATGCAGGTAAAAGCTATATTTCAAGCTGCTATTAATCTTAAAAAAAGAGGAAAAAATGCTATTCCAGAAATAATGATTCCTCTTATTGGTCATGTTAATGAATTAAGCTTAGTTAGAAATCATCTTGAACAAGTTGCACAAAAAACAATGCAAGAAATGGGAGAAACTATTGATTATCTATTTGGAACAATGATTGAGATTCCAAGAGCTGCTTTAACAGCAGACCAAATAGCAAATCATGCTCAATTTTTCAGTTTTGGAACTAATGATTTAACACAAATGACATTTGGATACAGTAGAGATGATGCAGAAAGTAGCTTTTTACAGAGATACTTAGATATTAAAGTATTAAAAGAAAATCCTTTTGTAAGTCTTGACAGAGAGGGTGTTGGTCAATTAGTTAAAATTGCTGTAGAAAAAGGTAAAAGTGTTAACCCAAATATTAAATTAGGTGTTTGTGGTGAACATGGTGGAGATCCTAGCAGTATTGAATTTGTTAATGATATTGGTTTATCTTATGTTAGCTGTTCTCCTTATAGAGTACCAGTAGCTATACTTGCGGCTGCACAAGCAAACATAAAAAACAGAAAAGTTAACGATAAGTAGAGCTTCTAAAAATAGCTAGAAAAAATAATTTCTAGCTATTTTCAATCTAAAATTTTCTCCCAATAACCTACATCAATCCATTGATTAAATTTATTTCCTATCTGTGTAAAATGAGCACATTTTTTAAATCCAAGTTTTTCATGTAATCTAACACTTGCTTCATTTGGTAAAGCTATGCCGCCAATTACATTATGAATATTCTGCTTTTTTAGTTCCTCAATTAATTGAGAATAAAGCATAGATCCTATTCCTTTTTTAATATTTTTATGTGATAAATAAATAGTTGATTCTACTGTATGTTTATATGATGCTCTTTGCTTCCAAATATTTCCATAAGCATATCCAATAACTTCATCATTTTTTTTATAAACTAAAAAAGGATAGTTTTTTGTAATATTATCAATTCGATTTTTCATCTCTTGATAATTTATAATTTCCTCTTCAAAAGTTACAAAAGTATTTTCAATATAATAGTTATAGATATTACAAATTTGTTCTATATCTTCAATTTTCACATTTTTTATCATATAAAACTTTAAACAACTAATTTTTGTTTACTAGTTTAGTATCTATAATTTTACTTAAATTGTTAGAGATATTTTTTAATACATTTTCAATATCAGGGTTATCATGTTTTAAATTTAGTGTAGATAATAAAGAGTTAGTATTTTTTATATCAAATCCAAGCTTAGATAACGAATTTAACAAAATATCTTCAGCATTAGGATTTTTTGATATATCATTTACAAGATTATTTATTTTATTTGCTAATTCTTCATTTATTTCTTTAATAATTTCATCACCCATGCCATCTGATTTTAATTTTTCTTTACGGAAAAATAAAATATTAATTAATGATGAAACTAATGTGGAAGAATCTTTTTCTTTAGATATTTTTTCCATATTTTCATCTATCCAAGAATTTAGTTCATAATTTGTAAATTTCATTAAAACTAAAGTTGTAGAATTTACATTATCTTTTAGTTCATTATTTATTAAATCTAAAATATCATTTGATCTATCCAAACTAGATAAAACTTTAATTTTTTCATCTATACTTTTATTTTGATCATTTTTTACCATATCTAATAAATTGTCTATAGGAAAATCATATAATCTTAATTGCTTTAACAGAACATCAAGTTCAAAACCATTAATAGTATCTATATTTTCATTAATTAGTTCAGAGATTTTTTTTGTGGCTTCTTTAATTTCTTTTGTGTCTATATTAGATATTTTATTAAAAAGATAAGGAATATCTGTAATTTTCATAGATTCTAGTATATTACTTGAATTTATTTTATTTATGATTTCTTCAGGTTTTAATTTATCAATTTCTTCTTTATCATATATATGGAATTTGGCTTTATCATTACTAGATGAGACTTCGTTTAACCTTTTCTTAAATTCATTTGCTGGTATTTTTTCTTCTTGACCATGTGGATTAATAATAGTTACATTTTTATCATTCATATCTATAACTAAAACAGCGTGTGGGCTATTTGTATCTAAATAATTAGAGTTATAAACAATACTTACCTGAATAGGATTATTTATTGAAGGTTTATTTTCATTCAAAATACTCATAAGAATATTTTTAGGTATATTACCATTTATTTGACCTGAAGTATTATTAATGGTATAAGTTTCATCAAACTTAAAAGAATTATGTGAAGAATATTGACTAAAATTTGTTTCACCTTTATCTGCATACATCATATTTCTTAGGGCTACGGCTTGAAATAAAAATAAACCACCTTTTTCTTCTTCTTCACCACTACTATTAAAATTTCTTCGTGAACCATCAGCAGAATCCATAAATGAATTTTGCATTAACGCAGAAGAAGGAGAACGAAGTGTCTTATCAGTTACGCCATTACCATTATTAGCAAAAGTTAAGTTAGGCTTCATTGAGCCTATGGTTTTTCCAGATTGATCCTTAAAATCATAATTTTTACCTTGTGCTAAAGTGTCAGCTATTTCTAAAAATTTAAGAGGATTTCTTATCGCTAATTCTATTGTCATTGATGTAGGATTACAAGTCCCAATATTACCTTGAGATATATTAGTTGGTGCAGAAATATCTCTTAGACAAGAAATAATAAATGATGTTCTACTACCAATTTGTGGTACATAATTATTTTTATTATCTACCATCTGTGATAATTTATTTAAACATTCAGTAATTTTATTTGCTTCCATTGCAGGTCTACGTTCTAAAATCATATTTAAATAAATAAACGAATCTTTATTACTTGAAGGTAATTTAGATAATAATTTAGTTACTGATTCTTTTATTTCTGAATTATTATTAATTAAGTTGTTATTAATTAATTTAGCTTTCAATTCTTCAAGTGGTTTTTCTAATTCAGAATTAATAATACCTAAACCTAGATCTGAAACTATTGAACCTTTTATTGGAGATGAATCACCTGAATTATCTGTAAAAGATATAATATCTTCTATTTTTTCCTCTCTGTTTATATCTGAATCATTCTTATTTGTATTTTTATGTAATGTAGTTAAAATGTCATTTGGTAATTTTTCCAATATTTTTTTTAGATCTTCATTATTAAGTTGTTGTGCAAATTTAAAAAAAACATCAACATTCATAAAATTTGACATAATTTTCAACATATTATTTATTGGAATTTTGTTTATATCTATTGGTAAATTTTTTAAAAATTCAGTTTTTTGTTTATCAGATAAGATATTTATTAATATTTCTTTTTGAAATGGTGAAAGAGTTTTATTAATATCATTTTTATTAAATTTTATTTGAGTATTTATCTCCTTAGAATCTTTTAAGTCTTTAATATTAGATATATCTTTATTATTGTTAGTTTTTATATTCTCATTTGTTGTTATATCTTTAGATGAAGTATTTTTATTTAATTCTTGATTTTTGATATTATTAATTCTTTTTGATTCAATTTGTATATTACTTCCATTATTAAAATTTAAATTACTAATGCTCATGAAGACCTCTAAAAATATTTGTTATAACAAAAACCATTATTTTTATATTATCTATAATATGTAAAATAACTTGTCTAACAATAACATCAAACAAGTTATTAATAAATAATAATTTATAGCTCTAAAGCTTTGTATAGAAAACTATAAATATCTGTTTGTTCATCTATTACTTTTGATGTAGGTTTACCTGCTCCATGTCCAGCTTTTGTTTCAACTCTAATTAATATAGGATTTCCATCTTCTTTTTGAAATTCTTGAAGTGTTGCTGTAAATTTATGTGCATGGGATGGTACTACCCTATCATCAGTATCAGCAGTAGTTACAAGTGTTGTAGGATAATTAATACCTTTTTTAATATTATGAAGAGGTGAATATTTTATCATAAATTTAAAATGTTCAGGGTTTGTTTCTGCATCACCATATTCAGGAATCCAGTAACGTCCAACAGTGAATTTGTGGTAACGTAGCATATCTAATACAGGAACACTACAAATTACAGCACCAAATAAATCTGGTCTTTGAGTCATAGATGCTCCAACTAATAAACCACCATTACTACCACCATGAATCGCTAATTTCTTAGAATTTGTATATTTATTTTCTATAAGCCATTCACCAGCACTAATAAAATCATCAAAAACATTTTGTTTTTTTTCTAACATACCTGACTTATGCCATTCTTCACCGTATTCTCCACCACCTCTGAGATTTGGCATAGCAAAAACGCCTCCATTTTCCATCCAAACAACTCTTGAGATAGAAAAAGATGGATTAAGACTTACATTAAAACCACCATAACCATAAAGTAATACAGGATTATTACCATCCAACTTTAATCCTTTTTTATGAGAAATAAACATTGAAACTAAAGTTCCATCTTTTGATTTATAAAAAACTTGATTAGTTTCATAGTCTTTAGGATTAAATTTAGCTTCAGAATCTCTGAATGTTTCTAATTTATTTTTATTAATATCATATTTAAGGATTGTTGATGGATAAGTAAATGAAGTGAATTTTATAAACATTTCATTTTCATCTCTTTTTCCTGTTATTTCTTCTACAGAACCAATTGTTGGTAATTTTATTATCTCATTTAACTTTCCATCTAGCTCATAAGTTTTAAGTGTATGATAAGCATTTTTCATATAGGTAATAACAAATTTACCTCCTATGAATTTTACAGAATCCATTACATCTAATTGTTCAGGAATAATCTCTTGCCAATTTTCTTTTGATGGGTTATTTAAATCAATTTTTATTATTCTACCTTTTGGAGAATTATATGTTGTTTTTAAATATATAAAATTATTATCATTATCAATATACTCATAAGAAGCATCTGGTTCACTTATAATTTTTTTAAAAGCTCCATCACTTTCAATTTCTCTATACATAAGAGTATTTTCTGAAGCTGTACCTTTATAAACATGAATAAAAAGATATTTACCATCATCACTTATAAAAGGATAAAATCCTAATTCTTTATGCTTTTTATCTTCATAAATTAATTTATCTTCACTCTGAGCTGTGCCAAGTGTATGCCAATATATTTTGCTATAATTATTAAGATCTTCAGTTGGAACAGTACCTGTTTCTGGAAATCTATTATAATAAAAACCTGAACTATCATTTTTCCAAGCTATACCAGAAAACTTACACCATTTTAAAACTTCATCATAATCTTTTCCTGTATCAACATTTCTTATCTTTACAACTTGTCTATCACTTCCACTTTGAGAAATTCCATATCCTAAAAGAGTCCCTTCTTTATTAAAAGATTGACTTGAAATTGCTGCTGTACCATCAGAACTTAATTTATTTGGATCTAAAATTTCTTTTGATTCTCCATTTAATTCTTTTTGCATATACAAAACAGCTTGATTTTGTAAACCATCATTTTTATAGAAAAAATATCTATCTCCTTCTTTTGTAGGAGCTGAATATTTTGGATAATTCCAAAGCTCTGTAAGACGGGATTTAAATTTATCTTTTATTGATGATGAATCAATATATTTTCTTGTTACTAAATTTTGCTCATCAACCCATTTTTTTGTATCTTCAGAATGTGGATCTTCTAGCCATCGATAAGGATCATGAATAATATTTCCATGATAATTCTCTTTTACATCTATCTTTTTTGATTGAGGGTATACTATTTTTTCTTTTGCGTTTGAGGGCATATTTCCAACCAATATTGTTCCTAATAATAATATTCCAATTAAATTTTTATACTTCATCTGTTCTCATTTGACCATAAGCAAATTCTAAATTATTTCCATTAGGGTCTTCTACCATACAAAAATATCCTAGTATTTTTCCACCATTTTGAGCAGGATATTTTAGGCATTTTTTTTGTTTTGCTAATTCTGAGATTTTATCTACAGACTCTTTAGATATAGCATCAAATCCAAAATGATTAACTCTTTGTGTCTTACTTGTATTTATATTATTTGTTTCAATCATAACTATAGTTAAATTTTTTGAATCTCCTAATCTAACCCAAGCAACATTAACTCCATCATCAATTCTTCTATGAATAACTTCCATCTCTGCAAATAAATTATAGAATTCAATCATATCATCTATATTATTAACTAATAAAGCAATATGACTTAATTTATTTACATTATTCATACTTAGTTATCTTCTTCTTCATCTTCTAAATCATGAATATCATTCATCTTTTTTAGATTTTTATTTAAGAAAAATAGATCAGGTGTATCTGAGTTAATAAATGTTTTTCCACCATGATTAAAGAACGGATTAGAATAAACAGAACGCTTAAATTCTATAATACGATTAAGAACTTCACTAACAGGTTCTTTTACTATAATTTTTTTCTCTGTTCTAAGAGTAATCATAGTATCAGGCATTGCTTCTATATATTCTATAAAATCACAATTAAGTAAAAATTCTCGTCCATCAAGTCTTGTAAGTTTAATCATATTCCATTCCTTAAAAAACTATGCAACAGTTAGGATTTCAAAACCATCTTCTGTTACTAATATTGTATGCTCAAATTGAGCAGAAAGTGAACCATCAGCAGTTACAGCAGTCCAACCATCTTTTAATATTTTCATATTATATCTACCCATGTTTATCATAGGTTCAATAGTAAATGTCATTCCTTTTTTTAAGGTTATTCCTGTACCTGCTTTTCCGTAATGTAAAACTGTAGGATCATCATGAAATTTTCTTCCAATTCCATGACCTGTAAAATCTCTTACCACTGAGTATTTATGAGATTCCGCATGAGTTTGTATTGCATGACCTATATCGCCTAATTTAGAACCATGTTTTACAGTTTCTATACCTTTCATCATAGATACATAAGTAACCTCTACTAGTTTTTTTACTTGAGGAGATGCCTTACCAACTATAAAGGTTTTATTAGTATCGCCATGAAAACCTGCATAATATTCAGGGAAATAATCAGTAACTTTTTTCTCTCTTAGATGTCTTTGAACATCTTCTCCTGTAAAATTACCTTTATACACAGTTACATCAATATTTATAATATCTCCATTTTTTAGTTTTTGTTTTGATGTAGGTATTCCATGACAAATCACTTCATTTACAGAAGTACAAATACTTTTTGGAAATGTACCATGATAATTTAAAGGTGAAGGATAACAATCTCTACTTAAAATATATTCATGGCATAACCTATTTAACTCTATTGTAGTTATTCCAGGTTCTATATATTTTTCAATCATATTAAGAGTTTCAGCTGCTATTTTTCCACTGATTCTCATCTCTTCTATTTCTTTATCGGTTTTTATCGGAACCACTTTTTATATCCTCTCAAGGCTTTTTTATTACATATATTTTCAATTTGATTTAGTATATTATATCGTTTTTGCTTAAAATGAATAATATTATTTAGATAATTGTTAATAATCAAATAATGATTTTATGTTTTAAAATAGTCGTTTTAGAGTTTTAAAAGCATTACATATATTTTTCAAAATTAAGTAATTGCTCAAGTTATATTTATAAGATAAATTTTTAAGATTTAAGAGACTTATATATATTTTACATATATAGTTAAGAAAATAGTTTTAACTTGACTAATAAAATTTCTAATTATCTTTTAAAATATCATGACCTAATTTATCTCTTTTAGTCTTTAAATAATTTAAATTAGTAGTTTTACTTGGAATCTCTATTGAAACTCTCTCTATAACTTCAATATCAAAACCATTTAAACCTACAATTTTTCTAGGGTTATTAGTCATAAGCTTTGCTTTTTTTATACCTAAAAGATGAATCATTTGAGCTCCAAAACCATAATCTCTAAGATCTGGCTTAAATCCTAGTTTAAGATTCGCTTCTACTGTATCTAAGCCTTTTTCTTGAAGTTCATAACTTTTCATTTTCGCTTGAAAACCTATACCTCTTCCTTCTTGCCTTAAGTATAAGATAGCTCCTCTTCCTTCTTTAGCAACCTTTTCCATAGCAAAATTAAGTTGTTCTCCACAATCACAACGCCCAGAACCAAAAACGTCGCCTGTTAGACATTCAGAATGTACTCTTAAAAGAACAGGTTCTCCATTATCAATTTCACCTTTTACCATAGCAATATGATGTTCTTTTGGATCATGCTTATTAACAAAAGTATAAAGCTTAAAATCACCCCATTTTGTTGGTAAATCTACAATAGAATCTAGTTGTACAAAAATATCCCTATTTATTGAATAATTTATTAAATCTTGAATTGTAATAAATTTCATATCATGTTTTTTTGCAATTTTCCATAAGTCTGGTACTCTTGCCATAGAACCATCATCATTCATTATTTCACAAATTACACCTATAGGCTTAAATCCTGCAAGTTTAGCTAAATCTGATGATGCTTCTGTATGACCTGCTCTTCTTATTACTCCACCTTTTCTTGCAATAAGTGGGAATATATGCCCAGGTTTCATAAAATCCTGAGATTTTGATTTATTGTCAGTTAAAGCTTTTATTGTGTTAGCTCTGTCAAAAGCTGAGATTCCGGTAGTATTTGTTGGAATATGATCTACTGATACAGTGAAATTAGTACTAAGATATGAGTTATTATTAGTAACCATTAACTTTAGATCTAATTCTTCAGCTCTTTTTTCTGTTAGTGAAACACAAATTAAACCTCTACCTTCTTTAGCCATAAAGTTGATAGTTTCAGGTGTTGCGAGTTCTGCTATCATTACAAAATCACCTTCATTTTCTCTATCTTCATCATCAACAACTATAATAATCTTGCCTTTTTTAAGGTCTTCTATAGCTTCAGGTATTGTATTAAATTTTTCGCTCATAAATTAATTAACTAATAATATCTCTTTGTATGCTTATACAAAATTGGTTTAAAAAAAATAATGAAGCAAAGATATTATATCTAATTGACTTTATTCTCTTACTTCTCACTTTTTACTTCTTACTAAGTACATTTTATCTATGTATTTTGATACTGTATATAAGAAAAAAGAAAGAATTGATTAATATTTAAACTTAAATACTTTATATAAATTTCTAAAAATTATAAATTGCTGTATTATATAAGTCTGTTATTCATAAAAGCATTAGAAAGTTAATTAGTTATGCCTTTAAAAAGTTTTGCTGAATTTTATCATCAGGAAACAAAGTATTCACCTCAAGGGCTTTCAAGAAGTCAGAGGCAAATAGATTGGTCAAAACAACCAATCCCTTTTAAAGAATACAAAAAAGGTGAAAAAATAGATTTAAGTAAATATATTTCCAAAAAAGAAAATAATGAAGATAAATCAAGTGAAACTTATAAAAGTTTAGAAAAACTTTCAAAACTTCTTTATTATACAAATGGAATAACAGCTATTGTTCCTTATTCACCACCTTTATTATTAAGAGCAGCTCCATCAGCTGGTGGCTTATATCCAACTGAAATATATATTATAGCTAAAGATTATCTTGGTTTAGAAGATGGAATATATAATTTTCAAGTAAAAACACATAGTTTAATTAAGTTTTGGGATAAAGATGTCTGGAATCAATTAAAAGAGTCATGTTTTAATAACCCATCATTTGAAAAATCTAATTTATCAATAATATTTACAGGTGTTTTTTTTAGAAGTTCTTGGAGATATGAAGACAGAGCTTATAGACGTATATTACTTGATACAGGTCATGTTATTGGTAATATGTCTATTTACTCTAGTTTTATTGGTAAATATTGTAATTTAATAGGTGCATTTAAGGATAAAGAATTAAATGAATTACTTTGGTTAGATAAAGAAACTGAATCTGCTTTAGCAGTTGTTAATTTATCTGATGACAAATTAAGTAATCAATCAGCTACCTTAGCTTCAAATATAAGTTTTGAAAATCATAATACAGATAATTTACTTTTAGATTTCCATAATTCAGGTTATATAGATAAATATTTAGCTCCTAAAGTAATTAAAGTTGATGAAGTATCTCAAATGAGAATGAATCTACTATTTGGAGAAAGTTTAGAACCCAAAATAATAAATTGGAATGATAAATTAGAAGAAACCATACTTAATAGACGTTCTACAAGAGCATATACAGGTGAAGCAATAACAAAAGAGCAATTAAGTCAAATTTTATCTTTTACTTATTCTCCTGAGTTATATAAAGACCAAGGTTTTGATGAAGCTCCTGAATATTTTGATTTATCACTTATTGAAACATATATTGCTGTTACAGATGTTGAGGGTTTAGAAGATGGATGTTACCATTATTCACCTTCAAAAAAACAACTAAAACAAATAAGATTTAAAAACTTTAGAGAGGAATTATGTTTTTTATGTCTTGGACAAGATCTTGGTAGAGATGCTGGTTTAGTTGTTTTTCATACTACTAATTTAAAAAAATCTATTGATAAATATGGAGAGAGAGTTTATAGATATTTACACTTAGACTCAGGACATCTAGGAGAAAGATTAAACCTTGCTTGTTTAAGATTAGATTTAGGTGTTAGTGGTATAGGTGGTTTTTTTGATGATCAAGTAAATGAATTACTTGGTATCCCAGAGACTGAAGCAGTTTTATATATAACAACTATTGGACAACCTTTTAAAGATTAGTATAAATGATGAGTGATGTTTAGTGAAAAAAAATGAAACTTTAACAAGTGAAAAATTGATTTTGATTTTATTAGCAATGATTCAATTTGTTAATGTTATGGACTTTGTTATAATAATGCCTTTAGGCCCTCAGTTCATGAGAGTTTTTGAAATAAATCCAAAACAGTTTGGAATAATAGTTTCTTCTTATACATTTAGTGCTAGTATATTTGGTTTTTTGGGAGCTTTTTTTCTTGATAGATTTGATAGAAAAAAATCCTTAATAACCTTATTAACAGGATTCTGTATTGGGACTCTTTTATGTGCAGTTTCAACTAATTATTTATTCTTAGTTATTTCAAGAATTATTGCAGGTGCATTTGGTGGTATTATGG
Organism: Candidatus Sericytochromatia bacterium; assembly: GCA_046328075.1. Lineage (GTDB taxonomy): Bacteria > Cyanobacteriota > Sericytochromatia > UBA7694 > JACMQJ01 > JAXLXG01. The sequence continues at coordinate 16,047 of JAXLXG010000017.1, read as the reverse complement.
GAGCTACCTTATTTTCAATAATAGGAGACATTATCCCTCCTGAAAGAAGAGGTCAAGCAACAGGGCTTGTTATGTCAGGTTTTGCATTGGCTTCAGTTTTAGGGATACCTGTTGGCTTATATCTTGCAAATTTATTTGATTGGCATGCTCCATTTTATCTATTGTCTTTTTTATCATTTTTTATCATTCCATTCCTAATCAAATATTTAACAAGTATCAATAAGCAAATAGAGAATAAAGTTATAAAATCTCCATTAAAAGAAGTAAGAGATTTATTTTCAGAAAAGAATAATATAAAAGCTTTTACTTTAACTATGATGTTAACATTAGCTGGTTTTAGTGTAATACCTTATCTTAGCCCTTATATGGTCTCAAATGTAGGGTTAAAAGAAAGTGAGTTACCTTATATTTATTTAATAGGTGGTTTTTGTACTTTATTTACAGCACAAATTATTGGAAAATTAGCTGATAAATATGGTAAAAGAAAAGTTTTTATAATAATGGCTTTAATATCAACTATACCTGTTATGATAATAACAAATTTGGGAAAAATACCTTTGAAATTAGTTTTATTAATAACATCTTTCTTTATGATTTCTGTGTCAGGACGGGTTATACCATCTATGGCTATGATTACTAGTAGTGTAAAACCACAATATAGAGGAAGTTTTATGAGTATAAATTCCTCTTTACAAAACCTTGGCTCTGGATTAGCTGCTTTTATTTCAGGTAATATAGTTTCAAAATTATCTAATGGGCAAATTATAAATTATAATTATTCTGGCTATTTATCTATTTTAGCAACTTTATTATGTGTTTATCTTTCTACAAAGTTAGAATATGAAGAAGGCTTGAAAATGTGAGAAAGTAAAAAGATAAAATGTAATGAGATAAGAAGAAAAAAGAAAAAATTTTATTTATTAAAAATATAAGTCTATACTTTCTATAAAACAAGAGAATAAGTTATAAGACAATAAGTAAAAAGACAATGTCTACGCTATTAAATAGTATTTAAAATATTGTTTTAAGAAAGCAATAAAGTAAAATTATTGAAATTACTAATTATATCTTCTTATTTTATCACTTTTTACTTCTTATCTTTTAATTCACACTTATTATAATAATTTTTTTAAGTAATTTCTAAAAGGAATTTATTATTATACTTAAATTTTATTTTGTAAGAATAACCAGCCTTATCTAGTACATCTAAGTTTTGAGTATAAGCATAATTTGGCTTATATTTTGATTTTATTTCTTTCATAATTTTAATATTACTTGTTGTTCTTAGAGTTCTCATATCTAAAAAATAATGAAATCTATGTGTTTCATCTGTTAATACAATAGAGTTTTTAGGTATAGTATTTTTAATTATTTCAGCTTGAGTTTTTATTTGTAATATTGAGTTAATGTCATTATCCAATGTATAAATCTCATTATAAGAAAAAGTATTATTATAGTTAATTACTATACACAAGATAGTTAGACTATTCAAAAAATACATTTTTTTTTCATCTAATAGAATGATATATTTTTTTAAGATAAATACTAAAGATAAAGAGAAAAACAATGGTATAAATATATGAGTTCTTAAAACAGGATAATACAAAATTTCATTTGAAATATTAAAATAAGTAAATATCTCATATAATATATTATATAAAAGAATATTTACTATTAACAAGTTATTATTAATATTTTTTCTTTTATTTTGTCATTTAATCTATATATAAAGTAACTTATATAAGACATTATTATTGGGAATAATATTATGTAATCTTGATCTACATAGATCAACTGCAATCCCATGAATTAATAAATGAATAATTATGAATATAGCATTAAACTGTGTTATTAGTGACTTTGATAAATATTTTATTGATAAAAAAAACATAAAAATAATTGATAAACTTATATTTGTTAGAGTAGTAAAATAAATATATAAAAACGATTTTGAAAATTTTTTAATAAAAATATTAATATCTAAAGCCCTATGTGTTGAAAAATCACTTGCTTGATAACTAGTAAAAAAGAATAGATACTTAGTACTAGTATATAATCCTGTTAAATTATAAAATATAAAGCTATATATAGCTAATATTGGTATATAACCAAGAAAAAAATAAAAGAATTCTTTTATTTTTCTTGTTATTAAAAAGAATATTGAAAAAGATATTATCAAGATAGGTATAGATTCATATTGAACTAAACCTAATAGACATGAAAAAATTCCTAAACTTATATAAAAATATTTATTATGACTTTTAATATTTTTTTTAAAATAAATAAAGAGTATCAAATATAGACATGTTACAAATGATTCTTTCATAAGAATGATACTTCTATTTATCATCAAGGGCATAGATGCTATAAAAAATGCAGATAATAGAGAAATTCTTTTATCATTAAACAAAATATTTGAATATATATATGTTAAAGGAATACTTATTACACCACCAAAAAATGATATATATAGTGATGAATAAAAAGAACCATTTCCTAAATATAAAAATAATGAATTAATTAAACCAAATAAAGGCTCATAATAATCTTCAATATGTGTTATATCTTTTGGCATATTCATATAGCTGTATATAAAATCAATTTTAGGGCCTAAACCATTATAAGAATTTTTTGCCATATCATAATAAATGAAAGAATCAGCTAAATTAGTAATAATATCTTTTAAAGGAAGCAAAGCACTTAATCTGATTAATAAACCAAATAGTATAATAATAAATATAAAATTTTTTTCAATATATGATTTTATAATTTGGGTATTACTCATTGAACTTACTTTATATAAACTTTATAAAAGATTAAATTTTAACATATTAAGAGTTAAAAAGATAATACTTCTAAAGTCAAGTGAATTATCTTATTTATTAAAAATCTGTGTCTATAATTTCTATATATCTATAATAATTGTTGAAATGATTAACTCTTAACTTCTTTTCTTATATCTTTTTATTTCTTGTCTTTTAACTTTATCAGTTAAATACATTTTTTATTATCTTAATTATCTTGTTGTAATCAGTTACAATATAAATTATTATTTAAGATTTTATTAGGTAAGCAATGAAAAAAAAACTCTTAAGCCTCTCATTATTAAGTATATTCATGATTACTAGTAATAGTTCATTTGCTAAAGAGATAAAAAATGATGTAAAAACTAAAAATATAAATAGCTCTAACTCTGAAATAAAAATTGGTTCAACTGTAGATGGAAAGTTTGTAAATAGTTTTGAACCTAAACCAATTATAGGCTTAAAATATACATTTTATTCTTATTCTTCCAATCCTAACTACCCAATGCCACCTAAAGAAGAAACAACAGAAGTTGTAAGTATAAATAATGATTATGCTACATTAAGACTAAGTGGTTCATTTAGAGAAGAATCAGATAAACTGGTCAAAATGTCTGATATTAGATCATCAGGTGTAGTTTATGTAAAATTTAAGTATGAAGGTTTAACAGATGTAAAAGTCCCTTTTAAAAATTTTAAAAACGCGACAAAAGTTAGTGTATCTAATAAAACAAACGATTTAACTTTATGGCTTATTAAAGATATTGGAGTTGTTAAACTAACTGAGTATGATAAATTATCTAAAAATACAATTATTACTGTGTTAAAAGACTTTAGATATGGAAACAAACTAAATATTAATAATAAAATATACTAAAATACGTTTATGTTAAATAGTATGTTAGTGTTTACAAAGGTTTAAATGTTAAAGTTTATAGAAAAAAATGGATTAAAACTTCTTCAATCAGAACTTCTATTAGATATTAAAGGAGTTAATCATGCTTTTAGTACAAAAATAGGTGGCATAAGTCAAGGCGTTTATGAGTCTTTAAATATTTATAGTTCTCAACCTGAAGAATCTATTAATGCAAAAGAAAATCGTAAAATACTTGGTGATGTATTAGGTTTTGATTCTAACTCTTTAGTATTAGCTCAACAAGTCCATCAGGCTAATGTTCATCATGTTTTAAAAAATGATATTGGTAGAGGTTCACAAAGTCCTAAAGATGCTATTTCAGGTACTGATTCATTAATTACAGGTGAAAAAGATATACCTATTATGCTTTTGTATGCGGATTGTTTACCAATCCTTATAGCAGATAAAAATTCTAAATGTGTCGGAGTTATACATGCTGGATGGAAAAGTACTGAAAAACAAATTTTAGTTGAAACTATAAAAAAAATGCAATCAGATTTTAATATCAATGTAAAAGATTTAATTATAGCTATAGGAATCGGAATTTCAGTTAAAAACTTTGAAATTGGACAAGAGGTAATGGATAAATTATCAAGAGTAAGTTTTAGTGATAAATGCTTTGAAGAAAGAAATAATAAGATTTATGCAGATTTAATAGAAATAAATAAGAGTCAGGCATTAAATTTTGATGTTCCTGAAGAAAATATAGATTATAATAAGGACTTATGTACTTTTGAAAATAAAGATTTATTTTACTCTTATAGAAGAGATAATAAAATAACAGGTAGACATAGTGCTGTAATATTTAAAATTTAGGAGATGAACTATGGGCAAAGACAATAAAAATATTGCTCTTGGAGCAGGTGCAGTTTTGTTATCAGTGGTAGGATTTTGGTGGCTAAAAAATAAGATACCATTAAAACCAAAAGTTCCAGTCGTTGATGATAATACAGTTTTACTCTTACAATATACTTATTCACCATATTGTATGAAGGTTGCAAAATATCTTGATTATAAAGGTATTCCTTATCGTGCAGTTAACTTATTACCTGCAATTCAAAAAGGTTTTGTATCAGAGTTTTCAGGGCAGAAAAAAGTCCCTGTTGTTAAATACAAAGGCAAAATAATTAACGATTCAACAATGATAATAAAATATTTTGAAGAAATTTTTCCTGAACCAACATTAACATATAAAGATGAACCAGAATTACATCATGAAATAATGCTTCTAGAAGATTGGGCAGATGAAGCCTTTTTACCACCTATCAGAGATTTATCTCTAATTTATTTATATGAGCATCCAGAAGTTTTGACAGAAACTGATACTTATAAAACAGGTTTGGGCTTTATGGATAAAAACATAGATAAAATAGGACCTATGATTATAAAAAAGATGCTAGATAACTATGGTGTAAATATCAATCAGAAGGATTTATTAAAAAAGAGAGTTAGAGCAAATCTTGATCTTTTAAGTACTAAGTTAGAAAATAAAGAGTTTTTACTTGGAAATAAATTAACACTTGCTGATTTAGCAGTAGCAACTCATTTAGATGGAGCAAAAGTTATAGCCTATATATATGAAGATGATTTATATTCACATATATTTGAATGGCAAGAAAAAGTTTTTAAAGCTCTAAAAAGAAGGTTTACAGCAGTAAGTGTAAAGTAAGTTTATGAATATATTACAAAGAAATTAATAAAACATTATCAGAAAGGGTTGACGTTAAATTAAAATCTTTGTATTATACATAACATAATCCGCTATAGCTCAGTGGTAGAGCAATCGGCTGTTAACCGATCGGTCGGTGGTTCGACCCCACCTGGCGGAGTTAAAAAACCCAAGATTTAATTTTAAATCTTGGGTTTAATAATTTATATATAATAATTCTAAAAAATTAAAGGTTAACTATGAAAAGTAAATATCTTTTATTATCTTTAGTTCTTTTTGTTTCAAGTTGTTCTTCTGTTATTAAAAATAACGATAAATTTAGTTTTGATAATAAGAGTATTTCTAATATTGAAAATAATAGTGATATAAGTTCTAAGATAAAAGTTCTTAAAACCTTAGTTAATAATTGTTCTTATGAGAGAAAAGCTCTAAGTGATACTTATTCAATGAAGCAAAATATAAATACAGGTTTAAATATGCTTGGATTTAGCAATGGGGACGGCAAATACTGTGTCTATAGGTTATTCAGCTATAGATAGTAAAGCAAACCTAAATTTTTTAAATCTTATATTTAGCTCTTTAAATACTGCAACTAATGCTTTAAAAACTGTTATGCCGTTAGAAAAAGAATTACCTGAAGTAAAAAATAAAATGGATGAGATAGATCAGAAAACAGCCTTTATAAATAAATATATATATAAATATGAGTCAGAGATAACAGATAAAGAGAATATTGAATTAGTTTTATTTAATATAAATAATGATTGTAAGTTTTCAGATAACGAAAAAAACTTGATATAGAATCAGAACAAAATAATCATTTTGATATTAAATCTATTAATTCATTCTCTTCTGAGTTAAATAAAAAATTATCTCTTTTATTATTAAAAAAGCAAGTGTTATCAAATAAAACAACAGACATAGAAACTAATATAAAAAATCTCAAATAAATATATTGAAAATGAAAATTTATTATTAAATAACTTAAAGTCTAAAAAAGATAATCTCCAAATTTCCATAAAATCTAAGAAAGATAATTTGGTTTTAGAAACTGATAAAAACAAATCAGAATTATTAAAAAATGAGCTAGAGCTATTAAGTAGAGAATATGATGACTCATCAAAACAAATAGATATATCTTATAAAAAAGTTTCACAATTTATAGAAGAATTAAAAAATATATCTGAGCTTAGTCAAAAAAATAATCAAGAACTTTTATCTGTAAATAAAAAAATATCTAGTATTTCAACTGAAAAAGAATATATAATAAAAAGTCTTAGAGATTTGATAAATGATTTAGAAAAAAATAAGTAGTAATTAATAGTAAAAATATTACTAAAACACTTAAGGAAAAATAAATGGGAATAAAGGATATATTTTCAATATTTAGATCAAATAAGTCACCAGATGATAGTAATAAATCATTAACAGAAGCTTTAAAGTATCTTGAACAAAATAAGCCTAAAGATGCGGAAAATATATTAAGAAAATATATTAAAAATAATCCAAATGATTTAAAATCACTAAAAACTTTAGGTTTATGTTTAATAAAATTAAATAATTATGATGAGGCAATAGAAAGTTTATCTAATGTTTTAAAAATACAAACAAATGATTTAGAGTCCTATAATTATATATTTGAAGCATTCATAAAATCTCAACAATACAAAAAAGGAGAAAAGTTTTTTAAATATGCTATAAAAAATAATACTAATCAAAATGAATTGTATTTTTATTTAGCAAGAATTTATGAATTTATTCCTGATATCGAATTATTTAATAAAAACCTTGATAAAGCCGTTAAATCAAGTTATAAGGATGCTATAAGTTGGAAAGAAAATAATCTATCTGAAAGCTATACTAATATAATAAATAGTTTAATTAACCAAGCTAGATATAAAGAACTTATAGATATTTTTAATAAAAATATTGGTTTATCTAATAATTCAGATCTTCTTAATCTTGCAATTGCATATAGAGAAATAGGACAAATTGAAAAAGCTGAAAGCATATTAAAAGAAATAATCTTAAAAACAAAAGAATCTCCAATACCTAAAGCTTTTTATGAATTAGGTTTGATATATAAGCAAAGTAATCGTGAAAAAGAAGCAGAAATATTTATTAAAGATTATGGTACTAAAAAAGATTACTCATATATTTATAATATCTTAGAAAATAGTGGCTTAAAAAAAGATAAAGAAAATGAATATATAATATACTCAACAAAAAATAATATAGATATAAATAAATTATTTAATGAACTTAATTTAGATATTATAGATAACTATTTAATAATAAATGATAGTTCAAAGTTTGAATTTTATAGTTATATAAGAAATACTCAAGAATTTAATAATGAAATAAGAAACTTGCAAGAATATATTTACACTTTATCTAAAAATATAGTTAACTCACAAGATAAATTAACTATTTTGGAAGAAAAAGTGTATTTAATAAATAAAATTTTACTAATAAAAGATACTGAAAATAATGACTCATTACTAAATTTAGTTAAAAATATAACTAAGAACATAGATGGTTTTATCTTAAAAAATTCTAAAATGTATAATAATGATTATAATTTATTTTTTGATAAAGATGGGTTTAAAGAAAATATTGAACTTCATAGTTATGAAAATGCAATTTCTAGAAAAAATAAAAATAATCTAATTATTCAAAGTAGAGGTTTTAATGTTCCAGAAAATTTGCCTTTAATTGTATGTGAAGAAGAAGTAAATTTTAAAAAACCTCAAGATATTGCAAAAAGAGCAATAGTATTATTTTACTTAATTAAAAAAGTACAAGGTTTAATTTCAAAAAAAGAATTAAAAGATTTTCTTTTAAAAGAAGATTTAATCAAGTATCTTGATTCTAAAGAAGAAAGTTTTCTTAAACATTCTGTCCATTCAAAAAATGAAATTGATAATACCTTATCTAAACTAGAATCTATAAAAACAATGCTATGGGTATTAAAACATATATTTCATATAGGTTTTGTTGATAAAGCTTTTAGCCTAGAAGAAATAAAGACTCTAGTTAATGAAATTGGTTTAAATGATATTATTAATAGTTCAGAACTAAGACCTATAAAAGAAATATTAGATCATTATGATTTAGTGTATAGATTATTTTACTATTTAAAAGACATGAAAAATAATAATATTGATATTTCTGAAACAAAAATTGATGAAAGAATAGTTTCAGAAAGATTATCAACTTTAAGATGGCTTTTAAATATTAATTCTTAAAAATACTGATTAAAATTATCTTTTTATACAATAAAAGCTTAAATAAATCTATTGATAGATTAATAATCTGACCTTAGTATCTGACCTATATAAATAAATATATTATGTAAATATGACTCGAAAAAAGTTCATTAGTTTATTAGTATTAGAATATACAGTTTCTATTTTATCTAATTCTGCAAATTCTTCTTTCTCTTGAAGAATTGTTAAATATGGAAATATCTCTAGCTTCTGAAACTTCTGAAACTTTTTCAGAAGCTCCTTCATCTGTTAGTGTTTATACACAAAATGATATACTAAACATGGGTATTACATCTCTTGAATAAACAGGTATTCCTCTTTAAAATATTAACATTCATACCAACAATGATTAAACCATCTAATAACATCTTGGTTAGTAATAGTTTGATATGCTTTAGTAATACTATTTTTAAGCTCATGTAAGTTTTTAGTTTTGTTTTTTTTTATCTTCGTATATATCATTTCTATTGGGTTATACTCAGGTGGAAGGTCAATATAAAATCTCAATACCTTTTTCTTTAAAAATATCTTCAATATCTTTATGTAGAGGTGATTTATAGCTTATCTCGTTTAAAAGTTAAAGTATTATTTTAAGTTATAATATAAATGATAAATTCAAGATGTTATGAAATATTTATAATATTATGGATTATAACTATAAAACATTGACAAAAATACCTATTGATTGCAGAGTTATAAATAGAGGAAGAACTTTTAATATTGGTACATATTATACTTTTTAGTATTAAATCTAATTTGAAAAAAAATTATATAAAATAATATAATGATGATAAAATATTTATTTTTATTCCTTATTATTTAGCTTTAAAAGCTAATCTAGGCTTTTAAATTAGTCTAATTTCTGTTAAACTACTCATTATTTTCTAATGAGGTTTAAAAATATTATGGATTTAGCTAAACAATTTGAAGATGCAAAAGGTAGATCAACTAGTTTACCTAGTCAATCAAATGATACAAAATTGCAAATTTATTCACTTTATAAACAAGCTACAGAAGGTGATGTTACAGGAAGTCGTCCAGGAATGTTTGATATGGTTGGTGGAGCAAAATATGACGCTTGGTCAACTCGTAAAGGTATGTCAAAAGAAGATGCTATGCAAGCTTATGTTGACTTAATAAATAAATTAGGAAGTTAGAAAATATTTAATGCAAAAAATCCTTAAAGATTTTCAAAAGAGGTTTAGTTTCCCTTTAGATAAGTTTCAAATAAAGGCAGCTGAATCTCTTTTAGCAGGAAGATCTGTTTTAGTTACAGCTCCAACAGGTTCTGGAAAAACAGTTATTGCTGATTTTTCTGTATTTGATGCTCTCGATAGAGGATTAAAAACAATCTATACAACACCTCTTAAAGCTCTAAGTAATCAAAAATTTCGAGATTTTTGTGATGAATATGGTTCTGGTTATGTTGGTTTACTTACTGGTGATATTGCAATAAATCCTGATGCTCCTATATTGGTAATGACAACAGAGATTTTGAGAAATATTCTTTATCAAGATATTAGAAGAATTGATGATGTAATGTATGTTGTTTTAGATGAATGTCATTATATGAACGATCGTGAACGTGGAACAGTCTGGGAAGAAATAATAATACATTCTCCAAAACATATTTTATTTGTTGCATTATCTGCGACTATTTCTAATGCTCATGAATTATCATCTTGGATTGCTTCCATTCATACAAAAGTTGATGTAATAGAACATCCTATAAGACCTGTACCAATAGAGTTTTTATACTATACCAATAATAAAATACATGAAATGCTCAAAAATGGAGCAGAAAACTATAAATTATTAAGAAAAAGTCAACCAAGAAGTTTTGAGAGAAGAAAGAGAAAAAGTGCTTTAGATACTATAGGAGTTGTTAAAGAATTAAATGAAAAAAATCTTTTACCAGCTATTTATTTTGTTTTTAGTAGACGTGGTTGTGATGAAAATCTATCAGAATTTTTATATCAAAGAATAAAATTAACATCTAAAGCAGAAAGAACAGAAATTTTAGAGTATGTAAACAAAATAATTGAAGAAAATCCATCTTTAGCTGATACAAGTCCTATCACAAAAAAATTATTAAGAGCACTTCCAGATGGAATATCAGTTCATCATGCAGGTTTAGTTCCTGTATTAAGACATTTGGTAGAGATATTATTTCAAAAGAATTTAATAAAAGTTGTATTTGCAACAGAAACCCTAGCAGCTGGTATTAATATGCCTGCTAGAACAACAGTTATAAGTTCTCTTTCTAAAAGAGGTGATTATGGTCATGAGGTTTTATCTGTTAATTCATTTATGCAAATGACAGGTAGAGCAGGTCGTCGTGGTAAGGATACTATTGGTTATTGTGTTGTTTATGATGATGGTAGAGATCCTTATTCAGAGGCTGTAAGACTTGCGACAAGTCATCCTGACCCGATAAATAGTAATTTTTCTCTATCATATAATATGGTTCTTAACTTACTTAAAAATTTTAAAATGGAAGAAATAAAAACTATTTTAAAAAAGAGTTTCGGTCAATATTTAAGCAATAGAGATATTATAGATTTAAGATTTGAATTAGAAAAGCAACAAGAGCAGATAAGCGATTCTGTAATACCTTGTAAATATAAACCAGAATTAAAGTTTGAGGATATGCCTTTACTTGAGTATGAAGACATTAAACATAAAATAACTAATCAAGAATTAAAAATACGTAGAGAACAAGAGCTTTTTGAAGATAAACAATATCAAAAGATGTTTAATGAATTAAATCAGGCTCGTAGAGGTTCTGTTATTTTAGTGAGAACTAAAGAAAGTGATGTTCCAATATTAGGTGCTTTAATTGCTAAATACACAGCAAAAGAGAGAAGCTTTGAAAAGCCTAAGTTATTTTCTATAATAGCAACTAATAAAGGTGTTACAAGAGTTACACCAGCAGAATGTTTATATATTTCAAAAAATGTTGTTAATGTATTTATACCTGATGAAGTTTTAGCAGCAGCATATGAAGTAAAAGTAGGGAATTGGGTTAGAAGTAAAAAATTAGGAAAGATTTTTAATAATAGTGAAACACAAAAATATAGTAAAAAAATATCTAAAATAGATTATCCTAAAAATCTTGAATCTGAAATTGAAAAACTAGAAGATACTAGACATGAATTAAGAAATCATGAATGTCAAACTTGCCCTATTTTAAATGAACACTTATCACAACATAATAAGTTTAAACATATTACTCAACAGATATCAGAACTAAAAGAAACTATAGAATTACAAAAAGAGTTATATATTCATGAGTTTAAAAGAATGATGAATGTTTTAGAACATTTTAAACAAATTGAAAAAGATTCTCAAGAAGAATTTAAACCAACAGAAAAAGGTATGTTAACAGCATATATAAGATCTGAAAATGATCTCGCAATTTCATTAGTTATAGGAAAAGATATTTTAAATGATTTAAGTCCTGTAGAAATTGCTTCTGTTTTATCTGTACTAGTTTATGAACCAAGAAGATCAAGTCAAGGAACAATGGACAATGTACCTAAAAAAATAAAAAGTAAAGTTAGAGAAATAGAAAATATTGCAAATGAGCTTGACCATATTCAAGATATAGAAGGTATTGATGCACAAGTAACAGTTGAAGTTGATATGGTTTATGTTGTATGGCTTTGGGGCAATGGTTCAACATGGAAAAGCTTAGTACAAGATACAAATTTAGATGATGGAGATATTATAAGAGCAATAAGAAGAATAATAGATTTACTTCATCAATTAAAAAATAACCCAAGTCTTAGTTTAGATCTTCAACATAAAGTTACTTTAGCAATAGAGCTTTTAGATAGAGACTTAATTTCTGTAAATGTTGAAGAAAAAGCAGAAGATGAACTTGAAGGTGATGAAATAAATACAGATTCTGAATTAGAAGATAATTCTTCTGAAGAAATAGAACAAGAAATCGAAACTTAATGTTTTGGTCAAAGGAAAAAATATTTTTTTCATGTAATCAATGTGGCGATTGCTGTAAAGATATGGATGTCCCACTTAGTCATATTGATATAAATAGACTAATTCAAGCTAATACAGGTTTTGACTCTGAAATGTTTATAACATTGGTACAACCTGAAGAAATAACATTAGATTGTGCTTTATTATATGGTAGTTATCAAGAATTATATTTAACAAATAAATTATCAGATAATTCATGTATCTTTTTAAAAGATAATAAGTGCTCTATATACGAATATAGACCTAATTCATGTCGCACTTGGCCTTTTTCTAAAAATTTAAAAAATAAATTATTTATTGATAATGTTGCATCAAAACTTGTTGATACTTCATGTAGTAAAGATAGATTTAAAGCCCATAATCAAGTAAGAGAAAATATTAACGATGGAATTAATGAAGTAAAAGAGTATAGAGAAATTGTAAAAAATTGGAATATATTTGTTAAAAATAATTATGAAATTCAAACATTAGAAGAATTTATAAATTTTTTCACACTTAAAAAGAATATAAATAATGAGTCCTCTCCAAAGCAGAACTTCAGAGAGGATTAGTTTTAGCCTATTGTTACTTGACTAGAGTCAACATTAGTTGCACCATGAGTTCCATGAGCAACTTGAATCATTATATCTACAATTTCTTGATGTGGAGCCTTTCCTTTAAGAACAACAGTTGAACCTGTTTGAGCTACATAAACAGTATCAATATCATCTATTGAAGGATGCTCATCAAAAGCAGCAAGAACTCTCTTTGCTAAACCGCTTTGATCATATTCACCATGTAAACCTAATCTCTCTGGTGGAATAGTTGCTCCTGCTACTTGATACTCAGCAGGTGCTTGAGAAATATCTGCCTTAGGTGCTTCTGCTTTCTCAAATCCGAATAATCTTTTTAACCAACCCATAATTTTTCTCCTTATTTTAATATAATAAATAACTTATTTAAAAAATCCACCTAACATATCTTTTATATCATTCATTGCATTATCACCAGCTTGTTCAGTAACTGCTGATATTAATGTTTGAGGGTTTTGCTTTGCTTGAGAACCAAAAAATGATAATAAATGAGGTAAAGCAAAATTCACAACTGTATTAGCTGTTTCTTGTGATATACCAAGTTTTACTACAGCTTCACCAATAAAATTTCTTGCTATATTCGCAACAATTGGATTAGACATTAGTGAATTTGCATCTAGATTTCCAGAAAATAAACTCATTAACTGTGGTAAATTTCCTGATAATAATTCTCCTTTTAAACCATCAAAAATACTATTACCACCAATTTCTATAGCTTGTTCAGCTTGACTAGCTTCTAGTGGAGTGTTTTGAGTAACTGTATTTCCTAGTTGATTTTTTGCCAAATTAATAAGCTCTGATAACATTTATACCTCAATCTTATAAAATTAATATTATATAATTATACTTAATATTTAGTATAATTACTCAAATTTTCTTAATTGTCTAGCATTAAGTGATATTTTTTTCATTTATTTTTACATTTTTTTTATAGAATAAGAACATAAATTTTAATATTAATAATAAAATTTAGTTGCTCACAGGTTTTAGAGAAAAAGAATAAAATTATTAATAGTTATTATGAGTAAAAGTCTTATTGTAATAATTACAAAAAATGTTTCAAATAATTCTTTATAGTATAATTTAAAAAATATTATTATATTAATTGTACTATGCTAAAAAAAATACATATAAATCTACTAAGTATATTATTTATATCAAGCACTTTTATAAATAATGCATATCCTGCAAATGGTGTTATAGCTTCTATTGACACTTTATTTTTACCTTTAGGAAAAACAGATAAAAATGATTCTAGAACTGTAAGCTTATTATATGGAATAAGTGGATTTAGTGAGCTACATGAAAATATTAGGCTTACTTATGGTTTTAGAACATCTTATTATAATGGAAGTATTTTTACTTTTCCTATTTCTCTTGCTTATGTTCCAACATCAGATTACAAGTTTAATTTAAGACCACAGTTATTTATAGGAGTTGAACCTATATACTCTACTATTCCAGATTTTACAGGTTTTAAATGGTATGCTCATGCAGGTTTGGCTCTTGATTATATTTTTAATGATAATTGGATTCTAAATGCTGGAGTTAAAACTTATATAAATGAATCATTTTTTCAAGCACAACCGAAAGTAAATGCACTTAATACAGGTGTAGTCTCTGTAAATTTAGGTTTTGGATATAAGTTTCAATAATCAAAACCTTGCTGTTAAACCTATAGATGCATTAATACTACCAGGATTGGTATAGGCATTACCACCAGATAGTATTAATTCTTGGTTTGCTCTAGCATTTAAAGCAATATCTTTAGTAATATCATATCCAATACCTTGACTAAACATAAACCTACTACCTTCAACACTCTTTATAACACTTGAACCAGCAAAAACATTTAATTTACCAAAGTTATATTTTCCTTCTACTCCTAAGCCTGTATTATTCAAGTTATCAACTTGTTTAGCCATGTATTGACCACCTACGCTAACTTCTGCATTACCATCTTTATAAGTTAATTTACCATTAACACCAATATTAGCAAAATCAACTGGATTTGTTCCACCCATTGTCATACCTGCAACTGCTAAAGCTCCATTATATTTTATAAATGGAGATACAGAATATGAAAGATTAGGAGTTATATTACCATAAAACCTTTGTTCAACACCTAGATTTAAACTTGGTAAACCTGATATATAATCTCCATCAAAACTCATTTTATCTGAACTTACAATTTTTCCTGCATCACTTTCTTTTTGACCATTAAGAGCAAGAAACGCTCCTGAAAGATTACCAGAAACAACAGTGCTTGTTTTATGATTCTCACCTAAACTTAATTTAAATGGTGTCCATTGACCTCTAATGTCCGCACCAGCAAGTAATGTAGGATTTTTAACCCAATCTGTAGTTCCTACAACCCTTGCTCCGTCATTTGGTCTGTATTGTGTTCCTATTGACGCACTAAACCAATTATCTTCATTTCCTGTTTTATAACCAATAGTAGCATGAACAGCATTCTTAGCAGTTGGGTCACCTGGTGAATCAAAATTAACACCTGTTTTTATACTAAACTTTTCACCTAAAGTCTTTTCAATTTCTAAGCCAAGTTGTCTATCAATAACAATTCTATCTTTATGTTCTAACTGTAATGTTTTATGATAGTTTTGGTATTTAGATGTATAGAAAACACCTTCTACATGACCTTCTTCACCCTTTTGTGGAGGTGTCCATTTATATATTGTTGTCGCAGTGCCAAAATTAAGAGCATTTAACGCTTCTTCTGGAGAATTTGCATACCTTCCGCCAAGCATCTCTTTCACTTTTTCAGGAGAATAAACCTTACCATACTCAATAACCC